>NZ_CAJMZA010000002.1:0-793216 GCF_905220195.1 Paraburkholderia sp. J8-2 | reverse complement strand
GCCCAGCGCCTGCACTTCAGTCGTGTTCAGCGCGTTCAGGTCGGCCGTGCTGAGCTGTGCGACCTGGCTGGAAGTCAGTGCCTTGATGCCCGCCGAACCCAGGCCGTTCACGACCTGGTTCGTGCTCAGCGCCTTGATGTCGGCGCTATTGAGCGCATCAACCTGGGCCGAGGTGAGATTCGACAGTTGAGCCGTGCTCAAACTGGCGATCTGGAACGTCTGCAGCGTGCCGATCGCGTCGGTGCCAAGACCGACGATGGCGCTTGCATTGATCGCTGCGATCTGATTCGTCTTCAGCGCGTGGAGCGCCGAAGTGGACAGTCCCGCAAGTTGATCGGAGTGAAGCTGGTTGATCGCTGCGCTGCTAAGCGAAACGATCGCCGATGCACTGATCGCGTTGAGCTGGCCCGAACTGAGGCTGCTCATGTCCGCTGTTGTCAGTGCTGCGACATCGGCCGTAGTAAACGTCGCAAATTGCTGTGTTGACAGCTGCCCGACCTGCGTCGGTGATAGCGACGAGATGATCGAAGTCATGTTTTATTTTCCTTCCGATTGCATCCAGTGAGGTTCGCGTGTGGCCCAACTGCAGCCTTTGCCGCCGACAGTCACACCAAACCAAAAAGTGTCGGCCCTTTGTAAACAATGGCCACTGCCCAAGCTCTCAGCGCTAGAGTGCAGCCTCCGTGCATAACGGCACCGGCCAGGGCGAGTTAAGGGTTTGGAAGAAAAATTTGGTAAGAACTTCAGAATATTGGTAAGGATGTCGATGAGATGACCACTGCCGACAATTTGCATTGGAGCGGCGCAAACGTTTCAACAGAGAAAATCGATGCTTTCAGAGGGGAAACTGCATGACTGGCGGCCGTTCGGCGGCGATTGCCGAAGGCAAGCGCCATGCGATGCCAGGTCGATTCGACACGCTTTCGAAGGCGTGTTCGGCCCTGCCATTTCCGATATATTTGCTGCGGCCGCCCAAGCCGGGCGCGCAGGAACGCCGGCTTCAGGTCATTTTCGCGCCGTAAGTCTTACCAATTACCACCGCAGTAAGTAATACGTGTCGCCGCACGAGTCATCGATGACGGCAATGCGCAGTCACAACCTTACAGTTGAATAACGCGATCGATCATGCGCACTGGAATTGTCACAATACAAAAGAACCGGGCTCCCTGGATTCCGGAATGGATTGCGTTTCATCACCTGGCCGGTTTCAACCAATTTTATTTTTACGCCCACAACTGCACCGACGATACGGCGCAGGTATTGCAGACTTTGGGCCAGTTTTACGACATCAAGTCGTTCACGCTTACCACGGATCAAAATCACGTCCAGCTCAGCGCCTATCAACATGCCTATGAGAATTTCGGGCACGAGTGCGACTGGCTTGCGTTTATTGATGGGGACGAGTTTTTGTTTCCGGTTGCGGACCCAACGATCGGCGCGGCGCTCGACCGATTCAACTACGAGAGGATTTCCGCAATCGGCGCGTATTGGGCGTGCTTTGGAAGTTCAGGCCACGTTGTCGAACCCGCGGGCCTGATCGTCAAGAACTACCGACACCGGTTCGCCCTCGACGCGCCGGCCAACCGGCACGTCAAGAGCATCGTGAGAGGAAGGCAAAATACGTCGGTCGGTCCCAACGCCCACCTTTTCAACACGCCATACGGAACCGTCGATGAAAACATGCGGCCGGTAACCACGGGGGCGGCCCCTTACGATCCCACCCACCAGTATTTCCGGATCAATCACTACGCCTGCCAAAGCCTTGAGTTTTTCCGCAAATTCAAGCAGCGCTCAGGCGCGGCCGATGCAGGCCAGGCATTCGTCAGGCCCGATAGCTGGTGGACCGAATACGATCGCAACGACTGCTCCGACGCTTCGCTGGAGGCGTGGTACCCCCAACTGGAAGCCGAAGTTCAGCGCATCGGCTTCACTGATTTCGCCGGGCGATTTACGCCGCCTTCCGACGCTTGACCTTGGCTCGCGGAGCCGGCGGCGCTTGATCGGCTAACGGCTCGGCAACCGCTTTGACCACGTACTGAAACGCGATGGCGTCCTGCTTCGCCTGTTCCGGGTCGACGCCGGTCGCTTGAGCCATCTGACCAATGGCGGCCAGTACCTGAGGATCGGGCTGATGGAAGATGCGGGCGCGCATATCGACGACCTGGAATCCACTCGAGTGGAACAGATCGATCAGCGTTAGCCGCGTGAACCAGCGAATATGCGTACGGTCCAGCAGCCCCGAGTCCTGATAGATGAACCGGCCGGAGTTCAAGCAGGTCTGCAGACTCCAGTTCTGTGCGTTCGGCACACAGGCGATCACCTCCACAGGACCGCTCGCGTTCTGCCTGATCTTCTTCAGAAGCTTCCACGGATCGTACAGGTGCTCGAGCGCGTCGGCGAATACCCAGCTTTGGGCCGAGGAAAGGTCGCTGAAGGTCTCGTCGTCCAGCTTTTCGACGTTGCCGCAAATCACGTCCGTGCAATGGCGCCTGGATGCCTGCGCATATTCCTCGACAATTTCGATCCCGACGTAGCGGCAATCGGCATTGATCTCGCGATAAGCGCGTGCCAACGCGCCGCTGCTGGATCCGACCTCCGCCACGCAGGCGGCGTCCTTGCGCATCAAATGAAGGACATCGGCATTGTGAATGTCGTTAATCGGTGTTTGCTGGATGTCTTGAACGGGTTGCACCGCGAACCTCTCGTAGGAGCGACTGGATTGAATAGCGTGTGGGGACTAGGCCTGCGCCGCGCGCTGGGCAGCAAGACGATCGAGCAGACTGGCTCGCATCAGGAAAAAGGCCGTGAGGAATTCTGGATGCCCGGTTTCCGTGGCCGCGCGTTTGAGCGCGTCCATTGCGACGAGATCCAGGGCATTGCCCATTAGCGGAGAGTTGTATGAAAACGGCAGTTTCATTCCGTTGAAACTGCGCACTTTCCATTGCGGCTCAGTACCGAGGATCAGTGAAGCGATTCGCTCGACGAGAAAAACCTTTGCCGGCGCAGCCTTGTGGTCGTATTTGACATCGCCGCTCAGCAGCCGGCCGAACTCGCTGGACTCGTCCTCCGCGAGATTGAACAGAAGCTCGCATTTTTCCAGCCAGCGGCGCCAGAACGCCGGCTTCGCGACGAGGTAATTGCAGAAAATCGTGCTGGCTGTGCTCATGACGACGCCATCGACATCAATGCCCGGTGCGACCAGCGCGAGCGCCTGCTTGATGATTTCGTCGCTCCCGGCATGCAGAAACTTCATCTGCTCGAAAACGTTTAGAAAGAGCGCGGAGTGATCGAAAAATGGCGAAAACGTCACGACATCGACGTCATCGTGAGTTTCCGCGAGAAATTGCATGACCTGCGCGGAACTCAAACCCGTCTTGCCGGCGAATTTGGGTGAAAGAAATCCGTAGCGCGTGTTTTCGTCGAGCGATTCGCGCATCAGAAAACGTCTGATCGGCCAGTATTCGTACCAGTCTGGCCGCTCTCCCGTGTTGTCGAGCGGGAGAAAGCCGGAATCGAGACCCGCGTAAGTTTCCGGAGAATAAAAGATCTGAAAGACGCGATTGTTCATTGCCCGCACGCTCGTCGCCGCGACCGACTCCTGCGGGACGGCTTCTTCCGGGGTGGCGTCCCCGCTCTGGGGGTGGATATCGGACATGGGCAAACTGGCGCTGTTCTGGATGCAATTGGGCTGCGGGGCAGTCTAAGGCATGCCCTTGCGCCGCAATCCTCCAAGCTGGCACCGAGTTCACCGGTAATTCATCGTTTGACGCCGCACCCATGCGCAAGCGCAAGCGAGCTTCCCCGGCAGGCCGGATAGCGGCAAATCGGAAAAGGGAAGCGACGGGCGGGAAAAGCGGTAGATTCTTGGCGCGCCCGGCTGGGATCGAACCAGCAACCCCTGCCTTCGGAGGGCAGTACTCTATCCATTGAGCTACGGGCGCATTGACTTGCTGGCGCCGCCGTTTGACCGAGGAACCCGGAAAAAGCAGCGCCGAAGAGAGACCGAGAGAATAACCGGTTTCGATTAAACCGTCCACCGCGCGGCCTGGCTGCAGGTTATTCGGGGTCATATTGCACGGCGACTATGCACAGTTACGCTGCATGGCCCCGCCAGCCCTCCCGCTTCGGGTAAACGCCCGCTGAACTACGCCCGCACACGCCCACCAGCCGGAAAACCTTCCGTCTATAATCGTCGGTGTTTGATCCGCCGCATGGCCATTGCCGTCCTGCTGTACCGCTCACCATAAAACCAACGGGAGTCGAGACAAGCATGAGCGAAGCACCCCACGGAGCCCCGATCAAAACGCCCGGCCAGCTGATCGCCGCTGTCATCGCCGGGTTTGCCGTCCCCATCGTCATCATCATTCTGCTCGCGTATTACGTCGACAACACGACGCGCACCGGCGCGGGCACCGACGAACTCTCGACCCAGCAGGTCGCCGCGCGCATCGCGCCCATCGCGCAAGTCAACGTGCGCGACGCGAACGCGCCGCGCGTCTACAAGACCGGCGAGCAGGTCTTCCAGGCTGTCTGTTCCGCATGTCACACGTCCGGCGCCGCTGGCGCACCGAAGTTCGGCAATTCGGGCGACTGGGCGCCGCGCATTGCGCAAGGCTTCGATACGCTGTGGAAAACGGCGCTTTCGGGCAAGGGCGCGATGCCCCCACGCGGCGGCACGAACCCCGACGACTACAGCGACTACGAAATCGGTCTGGCTGTGGCCTATATGGCGAACCACGCCGGCGCGAACTTCCAGGACCCGCCCAAGCCCGCACCGGGCGCCGCCAATGCGGCCAATGCGGCTTCGGGCGCGCCTGCCGCTGCGCCGGCGGCAGAAGCATCGGGCGCCGATGCGAACGCGGCCCAGGCGCAAGCCGCCGCAGCGGCGATCGCGGCCATTCCGCAAGCGTCGTCGGCGGCCGCGGCAGGCGGCGACTCGCAAAGCGCCGACGCCTCGCAGGCAGGCAAGGCGCTCTATCAGCAGGTCTGCCAGGCGTGTCACGCCGCGGGCGTGCTGGGCGCGCCGAAGTTCGGCAACAAGGCCGACTGGGCGCCGCGTCTGAAGGACTCGATGGACACCGTCTACAACTATGCGCTGCACGGCAAGGGCCAGATGCCGCCGAAGGGTGGCTCGACCGCGTCGGACGCCGACGTGAAGGCCGCTGTCGACTACATGGTCAGCTCGGTGAAATAAGCCGCCGCAGCGCCAGCGCGCGCAACGATCCCCGCCCGTAGCGATACGGCGCGGGGATTTTTATATCCATCGATAGAAAGGCCGTCGCGCGTCAGCGTACGGGATGCGCAAATGCGCGCGCGAATTCGAACGCACCCGACGCGTCCTGCGCAAGCGCACCGTAACGCGCGGCCAGATCGTCGGGAGCGAGCCACGGATAGCTCAAACCGTCTTGCAGCCGCTCGAGCCGCGCACCATCCGGGTCGTCGATCACGTCCATCCGCGCGATGTGAATGTGGAATGCCGATACGCGCGGCCTGGCGTCGTTCGCATCGAACGTCCAGCGATAGGTGCCGTGACCGATGCGCAGCGCGCCTGCCGCGTCCTCACGCATCACGACGAGCCAGGGCAGCGCATCGATCGTGCGCTCGCGAACAACGAGTGCATCGGCCGCACCAAGGTAGTACGTGCGGCAGCGCGAATAACGCTCACCGAAATCGCTGACCAGCGTCTTTGCGATCGCCTCTGCGCCAACGCTACGCGCCGGAAACGTGATATTCGGCGTGGCCAGCGAGAACGTCAGTTCTGCATCCGGTGCGAACGCTTCGTGAATCCGTGCGGGCTTCGTGTTGTCCTTCGCGTCGATATACGTCTCGAGCGCGTGACGGTAATGCGGCAATAGTGGGTTTTCCATCGGCGGCAGCGAGCGGAACAGGGGCGTTCACTCTACTGCCGCCCGCGTCCCAATAAACCAATCACCCGCTGCACGTCGGGGTCATCACCCCTTCTGCAACAACGCCTTCAAGCTCGCCAGCCGGTCCTTCGGCGTCATCGGCGCTTCTTCGGCGGTTGGCGGCGGCGCGTCGTCGAGGCCCATTTCCGGAATGAAGCGCGACGCCTCGCACACCACCGTCTCGCGCGCCCGCTTGCGCTTCTTGCACCAGTTCAGATGCAGGCTGCGCTGCGCACGCGTGATCGCCACGTACATGAGGCGGCGCTCTTCTTCGATGCGCCCTTCGTCGATCACGTCGTCTTCCGAGCCGCCGCGGTGCGGCATGATGCCCTCTTCCACACCCACCAGGAACACGTGCGGATACTCGAGCCCCTTCGAAGCATGCACGGTCGAAAGCCGCACGGCGTCCGGGTCCTCTTCCTTGCCTTCGAGCATCGACATCAGCGCGACAGTTTGAATGAGGCCCATGAGGTTCTTGCCGGTGTCGGCGAGACCGTCGGCGTTGTCGTAGCCGGTCGCCTCACTGTCTTCGCCGATCTCCTGCTCGGGCTTCGTGCCCTTGCGCTTGAGCCACTCCATGAATTCGAGCACGTTCTGCCACTTCGACTGCGCCTGGCGCTCGTCGAAGGCGTCGTACAGATACGCTTCGTAATGGATCGCGTCCATGAGTTCGTCGAGCACGACCGTCGCCGGATCTTTATGCGCGCGCTCGGCGAGGCGCTGCATGAAGTCGCAGAACACGCGCATCGGCTCGACCTGGCGCGCAGAAAGCCGCGCCTCGATACCGCCCATGTACACGGCCTCGAACAGCGACACCTTCGCCTGCCCCGCGAACGAACCGAGCGCTTCGAGCGTGGTGTTGCCCACGCCACGGCGCGGCGTGGTGATCGCGCGGATGAACGCGGGATCGTCATCGTGATTGGCGATCAGACGCAGGTAAGCGCAGATGTCCTTGATCTCGGCCTTGTCGAAGAACGACTGGCCGCCCGAGAGCACGTAGGGAATGCGCTCGCGGCGCAGCACCTGCTCGAAAATACGCGCCTGAAAGTTGCCGCGATAAAGAATGGCGTAGTCGCGAAACTGCGCGCGCCGCTCGAACTTGTGCGCCGAAAGCCGGAACACGACCGACTCGGCCTCGTGCTCTTCGTCGTTGCAGGGCGTGACGGTGATGGTGTCGCCCATGCCGTGCTCGGACCAGAGCTTCTTTTCGAAGAGCTTCGGGTTGTTCGCAATGACGTTGTTCGCTGCCGTGAGAATGCGCACCGTCGAACGGTAGTTCTGCTCGAGCTTGATGACGTGCAGCTTCGGAAAGTCCTTGCCGAGCTGCGCGAGGTTTTCGAGCGTGGCGCCGCGCCAGCCGTAGATCGCCTGGTCGTCGTCGCCCACGGCCGTAAACGCCGCGCGCGGGCCCGCCAGCAGTTTCAGCAGCTCGTACTGGCAGGCGTTGGTGTCCTGATACTCGTCGACGAGCAAATAGCGCAGCTTGTTCTGCCACCGGTCGCGCACCTGCTCGTTCTTCGCGAACAGCTCGGCAGGCAGGCGGATCAGGTCGTCGAAGTCCACCGCCTGATAGGCATGCAACGTCGCCATGTAGTTGCGATACACGATGGCCGCCTGGTGCTCGTCCTCGTTCGACGCCGTGGCCAGCGCCTGTTCGGGCATCACGAGACCGTTCTTCCAGAGCGAGACGATCGACTGGATCTTGCGGATGAAGCCTTTGTCCGTCGATCCCACCTGTTCCTGGATCATGGCGAAGCAGTCGTCGGAATCCATGATCGAGAACTGCGGCTTCAGGCCCAGGTGTTCGGCTTCCTGGCGCAGGATCTGCACGCCCAGCGAGTGGAACGTGCAGACGGTGAGCTGGTTGGCCGGCACCTTGCGGCCTTCCTTGCCGGGCGTGGTGAGCGTCTTGCCTTCGAGCAGCTTGCCCACGCGCTCGCGCATTTCGGCGGCGGCCTTGTTGGTGAAGGTGACGGCGGCGATATGGCGCGGCTCGAAGCCTTTCGCTTCGATGAGGTGCGCGATCTTCTGCGTGATCACACGCGTCTTGCCACTGCCCGCGCCGGCGAGCACGAGACAGGGACCGTCGAGATAGCGCACCGCTTCGTTCTGGGCGGAATTGAGGCCTGCGGACATCGTTGCTGGATTGGAAAAACGGGTGGTACGGCTGGGATGCGGGAATTCGTGGCGCCAAGGCTTCGGGTAATAACCGCCGAAGCGCGGCGCACCGCACGGCGCGAGGCGTGCGAACGTCGCAGCGGCCTCTCACGCGGGAGGTGCGATGTTAACACGGCCGGCGTTACGCCGATGCCGCCCCTCATGCTGTGCCACCTGGTCCCTTGCTTCGCCGCCCATCCGTCCCTCGCCGCGTTCCGCACGCTCTGCGCGCCGTGCCACAATAACGGGCTCCCGCCACCCGCACTCGCTGGAAAAAGGAAGCGCTAAATGACTGCACCGCTGCAAATCGGCCTGATGGGCTACGGCTTCGCCGGCCAGACCTTCCACGCCCCCGTGATCGCGCATAGCGGCGCCGCGCAGCTCGCGGCCATCGCAACGAGCCAGGGCGAGCGCGCCCAGGCCGACTATCCCGACGCCGCGATCGTGCCCGACCTCGACGCGCTGCTCTCGATCGACGCGATCGAATGCGTCGTGATCGCCACGCCCAACGACACGCACTACGAACTCGCGCGCCGCACGCTCGAGCGCGGCAAGCACGTGCTCGTCGACAAGCCGGTCACGCTCACTGCCGACGAGGCGCGCACGCTCGCGTCCATCGCGAAGCAGCGCGGCCTCGTGTTCGCGCCGTTCCACAACCGCCGCTGGGACGGCGACTTCCTCACCGTGCGCGAGCTGATCGCGGGCGGCGAACTCGGCCGCGTCACGCACTACGAATCGCATTTCGACCGCTTCCGCCCGCAAGTGAAGCAGCGCTGGCGCGAAGACGCCACGCGCGGCGGCGGCCTGCTCTACGATCTCGGCCCGCATTTGATCGACCAGACGCTCGCGCTCTTCGGCGCGCCCGAGTCGATCACCGCCTTCGTCCACACGCGCCGCGAAAACGCGAGCGCGCCGGACTACGTCCACCTCGTGCTGCGCTATCCGAGCCACGACGCCGTGCTGCACGCCAGCGCGCTCGCCGCGTACGCACCGCGTTTTGCGATTCATGGCACACGCGGCAGCTATTTGAAGAACGGGCTCGACACCCAGGAAGATCAGCTCAAGGACGGCCTGCGTCCGGGCCAGCCCGGATTCGGCGCGGGCAACGAGGCCGGCCGCCTGCATGTGCTGCGCGACGACGGCCAGGAAGCCGATATCGAAGTGCCCAACGCAGCCGGCAATTACGCCGACCTGTACCGCGCGCTCGCTGCCGCGATCCGTGAGGGCAAGCCGTTCCCGGTGAGTCCGCAGGACGCCATTGACGTCATGGCGCTCATCGAGCTCGCCATGCAAAGCGCGCAGGAAGGCCGCACGCTGGCGTTCGCGCGCCGGTCCTGATCCCCTGGCTTGCGCCTTCGGCGGCGGCGTCGACCTTGCATGGCGCCGACGCTGCTGAAAGGTCCACACAAATGGTTACATCTGGTTGCCGCTGCCGGGTCATCACGCGGCAATAGCCAGACGTTTGTAGACGTGCAGGCAAAAAGCTGCAACGACAAGACAAAGGAGAGTCTGAATGACCCGCTACACCCACGCGCTACGTTTTATCGCCGCTGGCGCGCTCGTCTCGACCCTCGCCGCGTGCGTGGTGAACCAGCCAGCGCCGCGCCCCGCGCCGCCTGGCCCCGCTGCGGGCCCAAGCGCGCACGAAGTCGCCGTCGATCGCCTGCATCAGGTCGATGGCCGTATCGACAACCTGGGCCATCGCATCGACATGCGCGTGAATCAGGGCTACTACCCGCCGCCGCAGGGCAACGCACTCCATCACCGCCTCGAAACGATCCGCGGTGAGGCGCACGACATGGCCGCACAGCATGGCGGAGGCATTTCGCCCGACGAGCAGCGCGTGCTGAACGAAGAACTCGACACGGCCGCCCGCGCCATCGGCGAGTAAGCATTACACGCGTTGGCGCCCCGGCCTGCAGGCACGGACCGCGCTCGCGGTTCGTGCACCGCTGCGGTCCACATTCGAACCGCCCCCGTTTTTAATCTGCGACGCACAACGCTTGCTGCCGCCGGGCGCAAGCCAATACCAACACGGCTCACGGCCCGCTACCCGCGCCGCACGCAGAATTTTTCCGCATTGACATAGCCCCGAGGCGTCGCGCACAATCGCTGCGCGCGCCGGGAGAGCGCGCCGCTTGTCTTAGCTTTGTTTTCGCTAGTGCAATCGGCGCCGCCGAAGGGGCAACCCACAAACTCTCAGGCAAAAGGACCGTGCGCGCCGGACCGCTGATTCGCCGTCTTTGCGCTTTTTGCGCGACATAACGCGAAGCAGCTAATTAGTCCGCAACTCTGGAGAGCGGCAGTAGAACGAACGGCGGCGGAAAATTTCCCCCAATGCGTTCAGGCTGCCCACCGAAGGGGCGCGCGCCAGCATCAACGGCGCAATCTCTCAGGTACCGAGGACAGAGGGGCCATGCAAGAACCGACCACGGGCATCGTGCCTGCGGCGCTTCCTGCATGGCCTTTTTCGTTTTCGCGCGACTATTCGCGACCGCCTGAGGCCCCATGACCGAACTCAAACGCACCCCGCTGAACGACACGCACCGCGCGCTGAACGCCCGCATGGTCGACTTCGGCGGCTGGGACATGCCCGTCAACTACGGCTCGCAGATCGACGAGCATCGCGCCGTGCGCACCGACGCCGGCATGTTCGACGTCTCGCACATGTGCGTCGTCGACTTTTCGGGCCCGAAGGCGCGCGAGTTCTTCTCCCGCGCGCTCGCCAACAACGTCGCCAAGCTCACCACGCCGGGTAAGGCGCTGTACTCGTGCATGCTGAACCCCGAAGGCGGCGTGATCGACGACCTGATCGTCTACTTCTTCGCCGACGACCAGTTCCGCACCGTCGTCAACGCCGGCACGGCGGAAAAAGACATCGCCTGGTTCGAAAAGCTCAACGCCGAAGGCGGCTTCGGCCTCACCATCACGCCGCGCCGCGATCTCGCGATCGTCGCCGTGCAGGGCCCGAACGCGCGTGAAAAGGTCTGGCAGGTCGCGCCCTCGTCACGCAGCGCCACCGAAGCGCTCAAACCCTTCAACGCCGCGAAGATCGAAGCCACGCCGTTTGGCGAACTGATGATCGCGCGCACCGGCTACACCGGCGAAGACGGCTTCGAAATCGTGCTGCCCGACGCCGCCGTGTGCGAATTCTGGGACGCCCTGCAGCGCCAGGGCGTGAAGCCGTGCGGCCTCGGCGCGCGCGACACGCTGCGCCTCGAAGCGGGCATGAACCTCTACGGCCAGGACATGGACGACGGCGTCTCCCCGCTCGACGCAGGCCTCGCCTGGACCGTCGACATGAAGGAGCCGCGCGACTTCGTCGGCCGTGCGGTGCTGGAAGCGAACGGCTCGCGTTCGGCCTTCGTCGGCCTGATCCTGCAGAAGGAAAACGGCAAGGCCGGCGGCGTGCTGCGCGCGCACCAGAAAGTGCTCACGCCGCGTGGCGAGGGCGAGATCACGAGCGGCACGTTCTCGCCGAGCATGCAGGAATCCATCGCCTTCGCACGCGTGCCGCAAGGCGTGCAGCCGGGCGATGTCGTGCAGGTGCAGATCCGTGACAAAGCCCTTCCCGCAAGCGTGGTAAAACTGCCGTTCGTGCGCAACGGCAAGGTGCTCGCCGCCTGATCCGCGAGGATCCTGCCGCCGCGCACGCCCTCCCCTTTCAAGCAACAAAAACCGAACCACGCACTGGAGCAACCATGAGCATCCCGGCCGATCTGAAATACACCGAATCGCACGAGTGGATCCGCACCGAAGCCGACGGCACGCTGACCATCGGCATCACCGACCACGCGCAGGAAGCGCTCGGCGACATCGTCTTCCTCGAGCTGCCGGAAGCCGGCCGCGCGGTCGCCGCTGGCGACGCCGTTGCCGTGATCGAGTCGGTCAAGGCCGCCTCGGACATCTACGCGCCGGTCGCTGGCGAGATCATCGAAGCCAACACGTCGCTCGTCGACACGCCCGACCAGGTGAACGGCGCGCCGTACGAGTCGTGGCTCTTCAAGATCAAGCCCGCCGCCGACGCCAAGCTCGACTCGCTGATCGACGCCGCCGCCTACGAAAAGGCGATCGGCGCGTAAATCTCAACCGCACCGGCGCGGCGGCGGACTTAGCCAGTTCCGTCGCCCGCGCCAGCAGTAAAACCCGGAACCCCTATGAAGCTCGAACACCCGGATCGTCTGATGAACTCCCCGCTCTCGCTTGCTGCGCTCGAAGCGCACGACGCTTTCGCCGCCCGCCACATTGGCCCCGACTCGGCCGACCAGCAGGCGATGCTCGACGCGCTCGGCTTCGCCTCGCGCGCCGCGCTGATCGATGCGGTGATTCCGGCGAAGATCCGCCGCACCGAGACGCTGCCGCTCGGGCCGTTCTCGCAGCCGCGCTCGGAAGCCGAGGCGCTCGCCGCCCTGCGCGCGCTCGCGGACAAGAACCAGGTGTTCCGCTCGTATATCGGGCAGGGCTACTACGACACGCACACGCCGGCCGTCATCCTGCGCAACGTGCTCGAAAACCCGGCGTGGTACACCGCGTACACGCCGTACCAGCCGGAAATCTCGCAGGGCCGCCTCGAAGCCCTGCTGAACTTCCAGCAAATGATCACTGACCTGACGGGCCTCGCGATCTCGAACGCATCGCTGCTCGACGAGGCCACCGCCGCCGCCGAAGCCATGACGCTCGTGCAGCGCGTGGGCAAGTCGAAGTCGAACGTGTTCTTTGTCGCCGACGACGTGCTCGCGCAGACCATCGAAGTCGTGAAGACGCGCGCGAAGCCGATCGGCATCGAGGTGAAGGTCGGTCCGGCCGCTGAAGCCGCTCAAGCGGGCGCGTTCGGCGTGCTGCTCCAGTATCCGGGCGTGAACGGCGACGTGCGCGACTACCGCGCGCTCGCGCAAGCCGTGCACGCCGCCGGCGGCGCGGTGATCGCCGCTGCCGACCTGCTCGCGCTCACCGTGCTCACGCCCCCGGGCGAATGGGGCGCGGACGTGGCCGTGGGCAACTCGCAGCGCTTTGGCGTGCCGATGGGCTTCGGCGGCCCGCACGCCGCATATCTCGCGGTGAAGGACGAATTCAAGCGCCAGATGCCGGGCCGTCTCGTCGGCGTGACCATCGACGCACAGGGCAACCCGGCCCTGCGCCTCGCGCTGCAAACGCGCGAACAGCACATCCGCCGCGAGAAGGCCACCTCGAACGTCTGCACGGCGCAAGCGCTGCTCGCGATCATGGCGAGCATGTACGCCGTCTACCATGGCCCGCAAGGCTTGAAGCGCATCGCGCAGCGCGTGAACCGCGTCGCCGCGATCCTCGCCGCGGGCGCGAAGCAACTGGGCTACACGCTCGTCAACGAAGCATTCTTCGACACGCTCACGTTCGAAGCGGGTCCGCGCACCCAGGCGCTGCACGACGCGGCGCTCGCGCGCGGCATGAACCTGCGCCACGTGAGCGAGACGCGTGTGGGCGTGAGCGTCGACGAAACCACCTCGCGCGCCGATCTGGCCGACCTGCTCGCCGTGTTCGCGCAAGGCGCGTTTGCCGGCGAAGTGCCTTCGCTCGACAAGCTCGACGCCGAACTCACGCAGAACGCCGCTTTGACGTTCCCGGCCGCGCTGGCGCGCGAAAGCGCGTACCTCACGCACCCGGTGTTCAACCGTCACCATTCGGAAACGGAAATGCTGCGCTACCTGCGCAGCCTGTCGGACAAGGACCTCGCGCTCGACCGCTCGATGATTCCGCTCGGCTCGTGCACGATGAAGCTCAACGCGACCTCGGAAATGCTGCCGGTCACGTGGCCCGAGTTCGGCCGCATCCACCCGTTCGCGCCGGCTGAACAAACGGTCGGCTATCGCGAGATGGTCGATCAGCTCGAACAAATGCTCGTGGCCGCTACCGGCTACGCCGCCGTCTCGCTGCAGCCGAACGCGGGCTCGCAGGGCGAGTACGCGGGCCTGCTCATCATCCAGGCGTACCACGCCTCGCGTGGCGAAGCGCATCGCAACGTCTGCCTGATTCCCGCTTCGGCGCACGGCACGAACCCCGCATCGGCGCAAATGGCCGGCATGCAGGTGGTCGTGGTTGCCTGCGACGCGCAAGGCAACATCGATCTCGCCGACCTGAAGGCCAAGGCCGGGCAGCACGCGGCGAAGCTCGCGGCCATCATGATCACGTACCCCTCGACGCACGGCGTGTTCGAAGAGAACGTGCGCGAAGTCTGCGAAATCGTGCACGCGGCGGGCGGCCAGGTGTACGTGGACGGCGCGAACATGAACGCGATGGTCGGTCTCGCGGCGCCCGGCCAGTTCGGCGGCGACGTCTCGCACTTGAACCTGCACAAGACCTTCTGCATTCCGCACGGCGGCGGCGGCCCGGGCGTAGGTCCGGTCGCGGTTGGCGCGCACCTCGCGCAGTTCCTGCCGAACCAGCTTTCGTCGGGCTACAAGCGCGACGACCACGGCATCGGCGCGGTCAGCGCGGCGCCCTATGGCTCGGCTTCGATCCTGCCGATCTCGTGGATGTACATCGCCATGATGGGCGCGGCCAACCTGACCGCCGCGACCGAAAACGCGATCCTCAACGCGAACTACGTGGCAAACAAGCTCGCGGCGCACTTCCCGGTGCTCTACAGCGGCCCGGGCGGCCTGGTCGCGCACGAGTGCATTCTGGACCTGCGCCCCATCAAGGACGCGAGCGGCATCAGCGTGGACGACGTGGCCAAACGCCTGATGGACTACGGCTTCCACGCGCCGACCATGAGCTTCCCGGTGCCCGGCACGCTGATGGTCGAGCCGACCGAGTCGGAGTCGAAGGAAGAACTGGACCGCTTCATCGACGCGATGGTTGCAATCCGTGAGGAAATCCGCGCCGTGGAAGAAGGCCGCGCGGACAAGGAGGACAACCCGCTGCGCCACGCGCCGCACACGGCTGCCGTCGTGGTCGCCGACGGCTGGAAGCACGCCTACTCGCGCGAGCAGGCCGCATACCCGGTCGCGTCGCTCGTCGCGCGCAAGTACTGGCCGCCGGTTGGCCGCGCCGACAACGCGTATGGCGACCGCAACCTGTTCTGCTCGTGCGTGCCCGTTAGTGAATATGCCGACGAAACGGCAGGCGAATAAGCCTGGTCCCGGCCGCTGCGTTATCCCCGGATAACGCAGCGGCAGTCATCCCTCTCACATTTGCCGCCGCAAACCGCTAACATCACACACCTGTCAGCCTTGAATCAGGGAGTCGCGCATGGCGCGGAAGGTGGGAACGGATCTACTGCGGGTTCCACTGCGGGACTTGCCGCATACCGCAACGCGCAATTCGGTCCGGCAGACCCGGCACGCGCGCGGCACGTTGCAAAGCCGCCCGCAACGCCTTGCCGCCGCGCTGGCGTTCGCCTGCGCAACGCTTACCGGCACGTTCGCCGGCACAGCCCACGCGGCCATGAACTTCTGCGCGGCACCCGCGCTGCAATCGAGCGAGCGCACCAACGCCGACCCGGGCGTGAAGGCGCTCGTGGCCGAGGTGCTGACGCACGTGAACGACACGCCGCGTCCGCTGGCACGCCTTCACACCGAGGGCACGCTGCCGCACGAGGGTATCTACGATCAGAGCGTCGAGGCCGCGAAGGAACTCGACCTCATGCGCAACGCCGCGCTCGCGTGGCGCGCAACGAGCGACGAACGCTTTCTGAGGCTCGTGGACCGCTTTCTGCTCGCGTGGGTCACCACGTACAAGCCGAGCTTCAATCCGATCGACGAAACGCGCTTCGAAGGGCTGATACTCGCCTACGACATGACTGCGAGCGCGCTGCCTGTGAAAACGCGCAATGCGACCATGCAGTTCCTGAACAGCTTCGCGAACGGCTACATCGCGCAGATCGACGCGCAGCCGCGCCCGCTCAAGGGAACCTTCGCGAACAACTGGCAGAGTCATCGGGTCAAACTGGTCGCGATGATCGCGTTCACGCTCGACAACCGAAAAATGATCGCGACGGCGCAGCGGCTTTTCGTGGAGCATCTCGGCGACAACGTCGCGCCCGACGGCTCGACACTCGACTTCACCGAGCGCGACGCGCTGCACTACGTAACCTACGATCTGCAGCCGCTCGTGACGGCCGCGCTCGCCGCGCGACGCCACAACCGCAACTGGCTGACCGAGCGCGCGGCCAACGGCGCCACGCTCGCGGCTGCGCTCGATTGGCTCACGCCCTATGCGCTCGGCCAGAAAACGCACGAAGAATTCGTCCATTCGAACGTTCCGTTCGACGCGAAGCGGCGCGAAGCGGGCCTGCCCGGCTACACCGGACAGTGGGACCCGAAGAACGCCGCGGAACTGTTTCACCTGGCCGCGCGACTCGACGGCCGCTTTGCGCCAGTCGCGCTGAAACTCGCGCCCACGCCACCCGCGTGGCTCGCCGTCTGTCTGCCGTTGCCGGCGCGCTAACAAGCGCACGGGTTGCGGCGGCGGCACGGAACTAACGATGCCGCCAAAAGCGTCGCATCCCCACAAACGTCAGACAAGCAGGAGCAGTACCCATGGCAGTAAGCGTTTTCGATCTCTTCAAAGTCGGCATCGGGCCTTCGAGCTCGCACACGGTCGGGCCGATGCGCGCGGCGCTGATGTTCGCCGAAGGACTCGAGCGCGACGACCTGCTCGCGCGCACCGCCGCCGTGAAAGTCGAGCTGTACGGCTCGCTCGGCGCAACCGGCAAGGGCCACGGCACCGACCGCGGCGTCATGCTGGGCCTCATGGGCGATGCGCCCGACACCGTCGATCCCGACACCATCAACGCGCGCCTCGAAGCGGTGCGCACCTCGCGCCTGCTCGCGCTGCTCGGCCGTCATACGATCGGCTTCGTGCCGAAGGAGCATGTGGCGTTTTATCGCCAGGCGCTGCCCGAGCACCCGAACGGCATGAAGCTGCGCGCGCTCGACGCGACTGGCGAAACGCTGCGCGAGAGCACGTATCTCTCGGTGGGCGGCGGTTTCGTCGTCACGGCCGGCGCGCCGAACACGAAGGTGCTCGCCGCCGCGCAGCAATTGCCGCATCCGTTCACCACGGGCGCGCAGCTGCTCGCGCTGTGCGCCTCGACGGGCAAGAGCGTCGCGCAGTTGATGCTCGAAAACGAGCGTGTCTGGCATAGCGACGAGCAGATTCGCTCAGGTCTCCTGCGCATTTGGGACGTGATGCAGTCGTGCGTCTCGCGCGGTTGCGGCGTCAACAATCCCGACGCCGACGGCACGCTGCCCGGCCCCTTCGCCGTGAAGCGCCGCGCGCCGCAGCTGTATCGCGCGCTCACCAGCAACCCCGAACGCGCGCTGCAAGACCCGCTCTCGATGATCGACTGGATCAACCTGTACGCAATCGCCGTGAACGAGGAAAACGCCGCGGGCGCTCGCGTGGTGACCGCACCGACCAACGGCGCAGCGGGCATCATCCCCGCCGTGCTGCACTACTACGTGCGCTTTACGCCTGGCGCGAACGAGCAAGGCGTGATCGACTTCCTGCTCACCGCAGCCGCCATCGGCATTCTCTACAAGCTCAACGCGTCGATCTCCGGCGCGGAAGTGGGCTGCCAGGGCGAAGTGGGCGTGGCCTGCTCGATGGCCGCGGGCGCGCTCGCAGCCGTCCTGGGCGGCACGCCGCTGCAAGTGGAAAACGCCGCCGAAATCGGCATGGAACACAACCTCGGCCTCACCTGCGATCCCGTTGGCGGCATGGTGCAGATTCCCTGCATCGAACGCAACGCCATGGCTTCCGTGAAGGCCGTAAACGCCGCGCGCATGGCGCTGCGCGGCGACGGCGCGCACTATGTCTCGCTCGACTCCGTCATCAAGACGATGCGCGAGACCGGCGCCGACATGAAAACGAAGTACAAGGAGACCTCGCGCGGCGGCCTCGCGGTGAACATCGTCGAGTGCTGATGCGTTAAAGCGCTGTCGCCTTGCCTGAGCTATCCAGACGTAATCACGTAACGATTGAAGGAGACTTGACCGCCATGCAGCAGCCGAACGCATCCGCCACCACCGAAGCCACCACCACCGGGGCTCGCCTCGTCGTCGATGCCCTCGTCGCCAATGGCGTCGAGCGCGTGTTCTGCGTACCGGGCGAGAGCTATCTCGCGGTGCTCGATTCGTTATCCGACGAAACCGCGAAGATCGAAACCGTGGTGTGCCGTCACGAGGCGGCGGCGGCGAACATGGCGGAAGCGATCGGAAAGCTCACGGGCAAGCCGGGCGTTGCGCTCGTCACGCGCGGGCCGGGCGCCACGCACGCCTCGATCGGCGTACACACGGCGTTCCAGGACTCCACGCCGATGATCCTGCTGATCGGCCAGGTCGCGCGCGAGCAGATGGACCGCGAGGCGTTCCAGGAGATCGACTATCGACGCATGTTCGGCCAGATGGCCAAGTGGGTCACGCAGATCGACGACGCGCGCCGCGTGCCTGAATATCTGAGCCACGCGTTCCATATCGCGATGTCGGGCCGGCCGGGCCCGGTCGTGCTCGCGCTGCCCGAAGACATGCTGAGCGGCGCGATTCCTGCATCCGAAGCGCAACCCATCGCGCCGCCCGCGCAACGCGTGCAGGCCTCGCCTTCGGCCGCGCAGATGGAGCGCGTGCGCGAACTGCTCGCGGGTGCGAAGAAGCCCTTCGTGATGGCGGGCGGACATGGCTGGAACACCCAGGCGTGTGCTGATTTCCAGCGCTTCGTCGAAAACTGGCAATTGCCGGTCGGCCTCGCGTTCCGCTTTCAGGACACGCTCAACAACGAGCATCCGAACTACGCGGGCGACGTGGGTCTCGGCGTGAATCCGGCGCTGGCCAAACGCATTCGCGAAGCGGACGTGCTGCTCGCGCTCGGTCCGCGTCTGGGCGAATCGACGACGGGCGGCTACACGCTCTTCGACATTCCCAAGACGAAGCAAACGCTCATTCACGTGCACCAGGGCGCGGAAGAACTCGGCCGTGTGTATGCAGCGGATCTGCCGATCGTCTCCGGCCTCGCGGAAATTGCGGCGCTGCTCGCCGAACTGCCCGCACCGGCTCAACCCGCGTGGGCCGGCAGCGCCGCCGAAGCGCACGAGGCATGGCACGCATGGCGCAAGCCGCTGCCGATGCCAGGCGACGTGCAACTCGGCGAAATCATGCAGCAACTGCGCGCACGCCTGCCCGACGACGCGATCGTCACGAACGGCGCGGGCAACTACGCGACATGGCTGCATCGCCACTTCGCGTATCGCCACTTCCGCTCGCAACTCGCGCCCACGAGCGGCGCGATGGGCTACGGCGTGCCGGCCGCGATCGCCGCGAAGTCGCTCTATCCTTCGCGCACCGTGGTCGCGCTCGCGGGCGATGGCTGCTTCATGATGGCCTCATCGGAACTCGCCACGGCGATGCAGTACGGGCTCAATGTCGTGTTCATCGTCGTGAACAACGCGCACTACGGCACGATCCGCATGCACCAGGAGCGCCACTATCCGAATCGTGTGCACGGCACGCAACTCACGAACCCTGATTTCGCGGCGTTTGCGCAGTCGTTCGGCGCGCATGGCGAAGTCGTCACGGCCACGGCGCAATTCGCAGGCGCACTGGAGCGCGCGCTCACGGCCGGCAAGCCTGCGCTGATCGAAATCCGCGTGACGAAGGAAGCGAGCACGCCTGCGGCGACGCTTGAACAGATTCGCGAAGCGGGCAAGAAAATGCGCGGAGAGTGACTGAAAAGGAATCCTGAATAAGCTCACCTTTCGAGCCGGACGGGTAGTCCTGAGCACACAAACAAAAGCCCCGCAGATCTTTCGATCGTGCGGGGCTTTTGCCTTCAGCCGAACGTCAGGCGCTTACTTGCCGCCCACGCTTTGCAGCGTCGTCCACTTGCCGTCGACAACCTTGTACAGCGTGATGCCGCCGTTCTTCAGGTCGCCGCGCTGGTCGTACGCGAGGTCCGACGTCGTGACAGCCGGCATGCTCGTCTTCGCGAGGAACGGCAGGTACTTCGCCGGGTCCGTCGAGTTGGCCTTCTTCATTGCCGCGAACATGGCCATTGCGCCGTCATAGGCGTACGGCGAGTACGTCTGGACGTCTTCGCCGAAGCGCTTCTTGTACTTCGCGACGTAGTCCTTGCCACCCGGCATCTGGTCGAGCGGCAGGCCGGCGAGCGATGCCACCGTGCCGTTCGCCGCGTCACCCGCGATCTGCAGGAAGGTCGGCGTGTGCACCATTTCGCCGCCCATCAGCGGAGCCTTGATGCCGAGCGACTTCATCTGCTTGACCATCGGTGCCGCTTGCGAATCCGCGCCGCCGAAGTAGACCAGGTCGGGGTTCATCGCCTTCGCCTTCGTCAGGACCGACTTGAAGTCGACGGCCTTGTCGTTGGTGTACTCGCGGTCGATGATCGTGCCGCCCGCAGCCTTCGCTGCCTTCGAGAACTCGTCGGCAAGACCCTGGCCGTAAGCCGTGCGGTCGTCGATCACGACGATCTTCTTCATGCCCAGGCTCTTCACTGCGAACGCGCCCGCGACCGAACCTTGCTGCGTGTCCGAGGTCATCATGCGGAACGTCGTGTTGAAGCCTTGCTGCGTGTACTCAGGCGCCGTCGCCATGGCGATCTGCGGGATGCCCGCGTTCGCGTAGATGCGCGAAGCCGGGATCGTCGTGCCCGAGTTGAAGTGACCGAGCATGCCCTTGATGCCGTCGTCGACGAGCTTCTGTGCGACCGTCGTGCCCGTGCGCGGGTCAGCCTGATCGTCGGCCGAGTCGAGCACGAAGTGAACCGGCTTGCCGCCGATCATGGGCTTCGTCGCGTTGATGTCTTCGACTGCGAGCGTGATGCCGTTCTGGAAGTCCTTGCCATAGTGCGCCTGCGCACCCGTCATCGGACCGGCGAAACCGATCTTCACGTCTTCGGCTTGTTGTGCGTGCGCAGTCCCCGCCAGCGACAGGGCGGCGACAAGCGTCGCGCCTGCCAGCTGCTTCATCGTGTGTTGCATTGCTTCTCCTTGGTACCAGGTATCGAACGAGCGGCTTCGGATTCGTGAGCCTTGCCGCTTCCTTGTCTTGAGACGACCGACAGTATGGCTTGTGGTTAACCGATCGTCATCAGATTTGCATTACCGCCTGCTGCTGCCGTATTCACGCTGACCGAACGTTCCGCGAGCAGTCGTTCGAGAGCGTAATCTTCATCGCCGTTGGCGAGTGCGTGCGCGGCCACCCCTTGCACCGAGACGATCGGGCCAGGACGCTTCGCCACTTCCTTCACGAGTGCGAGCAGCTCGTCGCTATCGCCTTCGAAGAGGACCGCATCGAAGTCGGCGTCGGCCGTCTTCTTGATCGCCACGTGCGCCTTGAGCGCCGCCGGGAGCGCGTTCACCAGCGCTTCGCCCGCCGCGCCCTGGAACAACGCGCGGTTGCCCGTTGCCAATGCAACGGCGAGTTGTGCGCGTGCGCCCGTTGCCGTGGAAGGCACGCACAGCACGGTGCCGCGCGCCGAAAGCGTGTACGTGTTGCGCTCGCCCGTCGGGCCCGGCAGCACCGCCGTGGCGCCTGCGAGCACGTATTCGAGGTAGCCGTCGCAGCGTGCCGCGAGCGCGGGCTCGCGCTCGGCGATGAGCCAGTCGCGCAGCGTCGTGAGCGCAGTCTGCGCCGATTGCGGCGCGCCGTTGTTGCCTTCTGCAGCTTGCGGCGCATCCACGACGAGCACATCGGCGAGCGACTTCGGCAGACCGGCCGGACGCTTCGCGAGCAAACGCGAGAGATACAGCGCGCCACCCGCCTTCGGACCCGTGCCCGACAGACCTTCACCGCCGAACGGCTGCACGCCCACCACCGCGCCGATGACGTTGCGGTTCACGTAGATATTGCCCACATGCGCGCGGCCGATCACATGCGCGATCGTTTCGTCGATACGCGTGTGAATGCCGAGCGTGAGGCCGTAGCCGGTTGCGCGGATCTGCTCGAGCAGCTTGTCGAGCTGGCTGCGGCGATAGCGCACCACGTGCAGCACCGGGCCGAACACTTCGCGCTTGAGTTCGTCGAGGCTGTCGAGCTCGATGAGCGTGGGCGGCACGAACGTGCCTTGTGCGCAGGTCTCGGGCGTCGGCATCTGCTGAACCTTGCGGCCCTTTTCGCGCATGCCTGCCACGTGCGTATCGATGCCGCGCTTCGCGTCGACGTCGATCACGGGGCCAACGTCGGTCGAGAGGCGGTCGGGGTTGCCCACCGCGAGTTCCTTCATGGCGCCCGTGAGCATTTCGAGCGTGCGGTCCGCCACGTCATCCTGCAGGCACAGCACGCGCAGCGCGGAACAGCGTTGGCCAGCCGAGTCGAACGCGCTTTGCAGCACGTCGGCCACGACCTGCTCCGCGAGCGCCGACGAATCGACGATCATCGCGTTCTGGCCACCGGTTTCGGCGATCAGCGGAATCGGGCGGCCTTCGGAGTCGAGGCGCTCGGACAGCGTCTTGTTGATGAGGCGCGCAACTTCCGTCGAGCCCGTGAACATCACGGCACGCGTGCGGTGATCGGCGACGAGCGCCGCGCCCACGGTTTCGCCGTTGCCCGGCAGCAGTTGCACCGCGCCCGCCGGCACGCCGGCTTCGCGCAGGATGCGCACGGCTTGCGCGGCGATCAGCGGCGTTTGTTCAGCGGGCTTCGCGAGCACCGTGTTGCCGGCTGCGAGCGCGGCGGCCACCTGACCCATGAAGATCGCGAGCGGGAAGTTCCACGGGCTGATACACACCACGGGGCCGAGCGGACGATGCGTGTCGTTCGAGAACTCGTCGCGGATCTGCGTGGAGTAGTAGCGCAGGAAGTCGATTGCTTCGCGAATTTCGGCCACGGCGTTCGGCAGCGACTTGCCCGCTTCGCGCACGATCAGGCCCATTAGCGTGTGCATCTGCGCTTCGAGCAGATCGGCGGCGCGCGCGAGGCAATCGGCGCGCGCTTCGACGGGCGTCGCCTGCCAGATCGGCGCGGCGGCCACGGCATGCGAAAGCGCGGCGCTCACGTGCTCGCTCGTGGCTTCCACGACGGTCCCGACGAGATCGCGATGATCGGCGGGATTGCGCACGTCGCGCGCGGCGCCGTCCGCGATGTCGTTGTCGGCGAGCATCGGCGCGGCGCGCCACGGGTGATGAGCGCTCGCCAGCAGCGCCGACGAAAGCGACGCAAGACGATGCTCGTTCGAGAGATCGAGGCCCATCGAATTGGAGCGCTCGTTGCCGTACAACTCGCGCGGCAGCGCAATCTTCGCGTGCGGCGCGCCGAGCGGCACGACCTTCGCGGCTTCGTCGATCGGGTTCGCGACCAGTTCGCTCACCGGCACGGTCTCGTCGGCAATGCGGTTCACGAACGACGTATTCGCGCCGTTTTCGAGCAGGCGGCGCACGAGATACGCGAGCAGCGTTTCATGCGTGCCGACCGGCGCGTAGACGCGGCACGGACGGTTGAGCTTGCCTTGCGCGAGCGGGCCCGTGACTTCTTCGTACAGCGGCTCGCCCATGCCGTGCAGGCACTGGAATTCGTACTGGCCGGGATAGTAGTTCTGGCCCGCGAGGTGATAGATCGCCGAGAGCGTGTACGCGTTGTGCGTGGCGAACTGCGGATACACGGCATCAGGCGCGCCGAGCAGCTTCTTCGCGCAGGCGAGGTACGACACATCGGTGTAGATCTTGCGCGTGTACACCGGGTAGCCTTCGAGGCCATCCACCTGCGCGCGCTTGATTTCCGTATCCCAGTAGGCGCCCTTCACGAGGCGCACCATGATGCGGTGACGGCTGCGGCGCGCGAGATCGACGATGTAGTCGATCACGAACGGGCAGCGCTTCTGGTAAGCCTGCACCACGAAACCAATGCCGTTCCAGCCCGCCAGTTCCGGATCGAAGCACAGCGCTTCGAGCAGGTCGAGCGAGAGTTCGAGGCGGTCGGCTTCTTCGGCGTCGATATTGAGGCCGATGTCATAGCGGCGGGCGAGCACGGCGAGCGCGCGCACGCGCGGCAGCAGCTCGCCCATCGTGCGTTCCTGCTGCGCGCGCGAGTAGCGCGGGTGCAGCGCGGAGAGCTTGATCGAGATGCCCGGGCCTTCGTAGATCCCGCGCCCGCCCGCGGCCTTGCCGATGGCGTGGATCGCCTGCTCGTACGATGCGTAGTAGCGCTGAGCATCGGCTTCGGTCGTTGCGGCTTCGCCGAGCATGTCGTACGAGTAGCGGAAACCGCGCGCTTCGAACTTGCGGCTGTTGGCCAGCGCTTCGGAGATGTTCTCGCCCGTCACGAACTGCTCGCCCATCAGGCGCATGGCCATGTCCACGCCCTTGCGGATCAGCGGCTCGCCGCCCTTGCCGATCATGCGCGTGAGCGCCGACGACAGGCCGGTTTCGCTGTTCGTCGTCACGAGCTTGCCGGTGATCATGAGACCCCAGGTCGCGGCGTTCACGAACAGCGACGGCGCGTGGCCCACGTGGGACTTCCAGTCGCCCTTGCTGATCTTGTCGCGAATGAGCGCGTCGCGCGTGGCGCGGTCGGGAATGCGCAGCAGCGCTTCGGCAAGGCACATCAGCGCCACGCCTTCCTGGCTGGACAGCGAAAACTCGTGGATCAGGCCTTCCACACCGCCGCCGGTGCCCTTCGCGCGCAGCGTTTCCACGAGCTTGGTGGCGAGCTTCGTGACGTCGCCGGTGAG
This sequence comes from Paraburkholderia sp. J8-2, assembly GCF_905220195.1. NCBI lineage: Bacteria > Pseudomonadati > Pseudomonadota > Betaproteobacteria > Burkholderiales > Burkholderiaceae > Paraburkholderia > Paraburkholderia sp. J8-2. The sequence continues at coordinate 768,497 of NZ_CAJMZA010000002.1, read as the reverse complement.
GTTGACCGGCAGGCGCGCCTCGCCGATCAGGAACGGCACGCACTCCGGCTCCGGGCGGCGGTACGCGGCCGTGATGGCCGCGCGCAGCACCGACTGCGGTTGCACGTTCTGCGCGAATTCGAGGAACGGGTGCGAGGCTGCGTCGTCGTCCTCGGCGGTAGCACCTTCCGCGAGATCGGTCGCACCGACATGCCCGTTGAGTTCGGGAGGCAGCTGGCCGTGCTCGATTTTCTCGAGGTAGGCAAAGATGGCTTGCTTGATGAGCCAATGCGGCGTGCGCTCGAGCCGCGTGGCGGCGTCCTTGAGGCGGGAGCGGAGGAGATCGTCGACTTTGACGCCAAGTGTGGTGCTAGCCATGTTTCCTTCGTATGCCGGCACATCCGCACCGGCGGTGACTAAAAAGTTGGCGAATCGTAACCCTACAAATAAAAAGGTGCAACCACTCTCTCAATATGGTTGCACCACTGTGGAAACCTTGTACAGCCGGGCTTTGCGGCCGATGGCCGCCCACCGGGCCGCGCGGGTTGCGCTCGGTATTTTCCCTGGTCCAGCAACACGCAGGACAACCCTAATCGATTCCGCGGCCGTGCCGTTATACAAACAAAGCGGGGGTTGTTCACAAGAAAGAGCGAAGGGACCGGAAAATGGAAAAGCTGCTGGTAATCGCAGGGATCTGGACGATGTGCGCCATGTGCGCCGTGCTTTTCATGCGCGGCGCGACGGCGCCGGATGAACGCCGCATGAGCTTGAAGCGCGCGGCGCATAGGGACGCGGCCGATACGGTCGGCCAGTAAGGAAGGAAACGGGAAGTCGATGCCGGGTGGCCCCGCTGTTGCCTTTAGGGTGCACGTCAGCGGGGCCACGTCCGCGGCTAGATGTCGAGCGGATCGACTTCGAGATTCCAGCGCAGCACGCCGCGCAACGCGCGCAGCGCGGGCTGCCACGCGCGCAGCGTCGCCTGCAGCGCGGCACGCGACTGGCTTTCCACGAGCAGTTGCGCGCGATGCACGTTCATCACCTTCACGATGGTGAGCGGCACCGCGTCGTAGGCCATGACGCGTTCGGCGCCCGGAATCGCGGCGAGCGCTTCTGCGGCCTGGGCAAGAAACGCCAGCGCGGCTTCCAGCGTGCGCCCTTCGGCGCGCAATAACGCCTGATAGACGAACGGCGGCAGGTGCGCATCGCGCCGCTCCGCGATCTGCGTATTCGCAAAACCCACATAGTCCTGGCGCGCCAGCGCGTGATAGAGCGCATGGCGCGGATAGCGCGTCTGCACGAGCACCTCGCCGGGCAGTCCGGCGCGACCCGCACGCCCGCTCACTTGCATCAGTTGCGCGAACAGGCGCTCGCTCGCCCGGAAATCGTGCGAGAAGAGCGCATTGTCGGCGTTCAGCACGCCAACTAGCGACACGCGCTGGAAGTCGTGCCCCTTCGCGATCATCTGCGTGCCCACCAGGATGTCGACTTCGCCCGCGTGCACGTCGGAGAAAAGCGCCTGCGCGCTGCCCTTGCGGCGCGTGCTGTCGGCGTCGATGCGCAGCACCCGCGCGCCCGGCACCGCACTCGCGAGCGCCTCCTCGATACGCTGCGTGCCGCGCCCCATGGGCGCGATGTCGACGTTGCCGCACTCGGGGCACGAATGCGGAATGCGCGATTCCCAGCCGCAGTGATGGCAGCGCAGCGCGCGCTCGGGCTTGTGCAGCACGACGTAGGCGCTGCAGCGCGGGCAACCCGCCACCCAGCCGCAGGCATCGCACGCGAGCGTGGGCGCGTAGCCGCGACGGTTCAGGAACACGAGGCTCTGCTCGCCGCGCTCGAGACGCGCCTTCATCGCCGCGACCAAAGGCCCGGAGAGCCCCTCGAACGAGGCTCGGCCGCGCCGGCGCTCCTCTTCGAGGTCGATCAGCTTGACAGTGGGCAGCACCGCGTCGGCAATGGCGCGGCGCGTGAGCGTGAGGCGCGTGTAGCGCCCCTGCTCGGCCTGCCACCAGCTTTCGAGCGACGGCGTGGCGGAGCCCAGCACGACCGGCACGCCGAGCTGCTTGGCGCGCCATACGGCGAGATCGCGCGCCGAGTAGCGCAGCCCTTCCTGCTGTTTGTAGGCGGGGTCGTGCTCCTCGTCGACCACGAGCATCCTGAGGCGCGGCAGCGAGGCGAGCACCGCGAGCCGGGTGCCGAGCACGATGCGCGCGCGGCCCGTGTGCGCCGCAAGCCAGTTGCGGGCGCGCTCGCCTTCGGCCAGCCCGCTGTGAAGCGTCACGATGGCGTCGCTCGCGAGCGTGGCCGCGAAGCGCGTGCGAAAGGCCGCCTCGAACTGCGGCGTGAGATTGATTTCGGGAACGAGCACCAGCGCTTGAGCACCCGGATCGCGCTCGAGCAGCGCCGCGAGCGCGCGCAGATAGACTTCGGTCTTGCCGCTGCCCGTCACGCCATGCAACAGGAACGGTGCGAAGCCGCTCGCCGCGCCGATCGCCTCCACGGCGTCGGCTTGCTCGTCGCTCAGGCGCGGGATCTCAACAACGGCGGTGGCGTCCGCGGCGCTGCTGGCCATGCTTGCGGCCGAGCCGAACTCGATGCATTCATGCTCGACCCAGCCAGCGTCGCACCAGGCTTCGAGTGTCGCGATCGCCTTGGGATGCAACGCGCGCGCCGCGGCTGCGTCGAGTTCGCCGGCATCGGTTAGCGCCTGCGCGAGACGGCGCAGCGCCTGCGCGCGCGCCGGCAACGCGTCGGGCAGCGCGGCGCGCCCTTGCGGCAACAGCCGGTAGCGCTCCTCCGGGGCGAGGAGACGCGCCCAGCGCGACGGATCGCGCAACGCCTGAGGCAGCGCAGGCAACGCGACCTCGCCCAGGCCCCGCTGATAGTAGTCGGCGGCAAAGCCTGCCAGCGCGAGCCATTGCGCCGAAAGCGGCGGGCAGGCGGCGCACGCCGCGCTCGCGTCACGGAGCTTGTTCGCGGGCACGTCGCTGTGAGCGTTCACTTCGCAGATGAGGCCGACCACATCGCGGCGTCCGAACGGCACACGCACCAGCATGCCGGGTTCGGGCGCGGTATCGAGGCTATAGCGATAGTCGTAGAGCGCGTCCAGAGGATGGTCCAGCGCCACGCGCACGAACGGCCCTGTCATGCTGCGCCCCCAGGGAAGTTCCGTACGCTAGCGCACAGACACGCAAACCTAAAGTAATACTTGAGATTTCGCGCTAAGTTTTGGATTCCGCAGAACAATCGCGCCCCCGAATCTGCGCCTGTGGATAACTTTGTTGAGAACTTGCCGGGCGTCGTCGCAGGGCGCCCGCGCAGGCTCGTTATGTGGGATACCGCACAGAGCGCCGTGGAGCGGCGAAAGCCTTGTCTGTCAAGGGTCTGATTGATTCTGCTCAGACTTAAGCGGGCGCCTGCGACAACCTTTCCCTCTTGCGCGCCGCAACGAGGCAAGTGTGCATAAGTCAAGTCTTGACAGGACCGCAATGGCGTCTGGGTGGCCTCTTGAGCCCGGTCATACCCTGATGCCCGGAGCCCAGCTTGATGCGGCGCACCAAAATGTCACGCACCGGCTGCGCGAATTGCGCGGCTGTGACGATGCACTTCGTCCACGAGTTCAGCCACGCTTTCGGGCGGCGTGAACTGCGAAATGCCGTGGCCGAGGTTGAACACGTGCCCCGGGTACGCGCCAAAGCTGTCCAGTACCGCGCGCGCCTGCTCGCGAATCGCGGCAGGCGACGCGAACAGCACCGTGGGGTCGAGGTTGCCCTGCAGCGCCACGCGATCGCCCACGCGTTCGCGCGCACGGCCAAGGTTGACGGTCCAGTCGAGGCCCACTGCGTCCACGCCCGTGTTGGCGATTTCGTCGAGCCAGAGTCCGCCGCCCTTCGTGAACGTGATTACCGGCACGCGCTCGCCGTCGTGCTCGCGCTTGAGCTGCGCCACGACCTGAGCGATGTACGCGAGCGAAAAACGCTGATAGACGCCGTCCGCGAGCGCACCGCCCCAGGTGTCGAAAATCATCACGGCCTGCGCGCCTGCTTCGATCTGCGCGTTCAGGTAAGCCGCCACGGCCTGCGCGTTGACTTCGAGAATGCGCTGCATGAGGTCCGGGCGCGCGTACAGCATCGACTTCACCGTGCGGAAGTCGTCCGAGCCGCCACCTTCGACCATGTAGCACGCGAGCGTCCACGGGCTGCCTGAGAAGCCGATGAGCGGCACGCGCTGGCGCCCTTGCGCATTGGTGAGCGCGCGGCGAATTTCTCGCACGGCGTCGGTCACATAGCCGAGCGTCGCGCCGATGTCCGGCACGGCGAGGCGCGCCACGTCTTCTTCCGTGCGCACGGGGTGCGCAAACTTCGGCCCTTCGCCCGCCTGGAACGAGAGGCCGAGGCCCATTGCATCCGGGATCGTCAGGATGTCGGAGAACAGAATCGCGGCATCGAGCGGATAGCGCTCGAGCGGCTGCAGCGTGACCTCGGTCGCGTAATCGGGATTCTTCGCGAGGCCGAGGAAGCTGCCCGCGCGGCTGCGCGTGGCGTTGTACTCCGGCAGATAGCGGCCTGCCTGGCGCATCAGCCAGATTGGCGTGTACTCGGTCGGCTGGCGCAGCAGCGCGCGCAGGAAGGTGTCGTTCAGGAGAGTGTGGGCCACGTGCTGGATGCGCGAAGTCGCGCCAAGGTTCGAAAGCGAGCGCCCATTTTACCGGAGCGGCCGCCGTGCCATACCGCTGATGGGCGGCATCAGAAAGCGCAATAACACCGAAGTATAGGTCCTTGCATACCCAGGTAAGTCCGCGCTTATCTGTCAGGGCAAGCGAGGACTATGATCAGACGGCTTTCTAAAAAATTACATCGATCAAAACCATAGAAGGAGACACGATGAAAAAAGTCGCCCTCGGCCTGACGATCGTTAGCGCCGTTTTGTTGAGCGCATGCGCCACGAGCCAATCGGCCGGCACGCCAACCAACGCTACGCAGGCCGCCGCTCCTGCCGCTAACGCTTCACGCCTCGATGAAATCCTCGCGCGCGGCACGCTGCGCGCCTGCACGACTGGCGACTACAAGCCCTATTCGTTCTACAGGCAGGACGGTACATTCGAAGGCATCGATATCGATATGACGGAGTCGCTCGCGAAGTCGCTCGGCGTGAAGGCCGAGTTCGTGAAGACGTCGTGGTCGAACCTCATGACCGACTTCCTCGCGAAGTGCGACATTGCGGTGGGGGGCGTCTCCACGACGCTCGATCGCCAGAAACGCGCGTTCTTCACCGAGGCGTATCAAGTCGACGGCAAGACACCGATCGTGCGCTGCGACGACGTCAAGAAGTACCAGACCATTGCGCAGATCAACCAGCCTTCAGTGCGCGTGATCATGAATCCGGGCGGCACGAACGAGCGCTTTGCGAAGCAGTTCTTGCCGCATGCGAACCTCATCATGTATCCGGACAACGTGACGATCTTCAAGCAGATCCTCGCAGGCAAGGCCGACGTGATGGTGACCGACGCTTCCGAGACGATGCTGCAGCAAAAGCTCAACCCGGGCCTGTGTTCCGTGCATCCCGACAAGCCATTCCAGTACGGCGAGAAAGCGTGGATGGTGCCACGCGGCGACGTGGTGTTCCAGCAGTATGTCGACCAGTGGCTGCATCTTGCGCGCGCAAGCGGCGAATATCAGGCAATCTCCGACAAGTGGCTGAAGTGACGTGTTGACTCGCGCCACGTTGTTATGGCCCTTCGAATTGCTACGATGAGTTGCAAGACGATGCCGTAACACGAGGCGCGCAAAGTTTGCATTTCGCGCATGCGAGCGATGTCGACGCATTGCGCATGTGCGCAACCGGTAATTCCGTACGAAGCGCGTCACGCGCAAAAGGCCCATGCTGTGGGCCTTTCTTCATGCGATACGAATCCTCTCGCGCGAACGGCGATTCGGGCTGTCAAACCGCCTCGGAAAATAGCGGTAAAAATGACTTCCGTAAAACGCTCAGGATGGCAAAAAGAGGCTCTAAGCCTTATCTGGCGGGCGTTACAACCTGAAACACTTTGTTACCGCGAAGCCATCTTAATTCGCCCACAATGGCTTTCAACGGTTTCAACACGGATGTGGCTCGGTGCCAGTGTGAGCGGACACAAAACACCTGCCGGTCGGCACTACGCCGAAGCCCTCTCGAGGGGCATCCTTGTTGGAGCCGTGACCGGCGTCGCAGACGTTTCATGACCCGGCTCCTCCTTTGGTCTCCTCGCGCTAACCCCGTAGCGTGTGGTTTTTAGCGGGCTCCAGGCCCGCTTTTTTTTCGCCTGTATGTTTCGTTATTCAACAGGCATCGCTACGCACCCACTCCCTCCACCGCCAGATAATCGTTCGGTTTCCCGATTATTTTTGCGCGCCCATGCATCGCGCCGCGACGGGGCGATCTGTCCGCCGCGGCATTACGTCAAACCAGGCGTCAAGCCGTCTTCTGCTCGCTGATCTTGAGTTCGTCGATCATGCGCGCGCGCATCACGAACTTCTGCACCTTGCCTGTTACGGTCATCGGCAGTTCGTCGACGAAGCGGATGTACTTCGGGATCTTGTAGTGCGCAATCTGCCCCTGGCAGAACGCCTGAATGTCTTCAGCTGTTGCCACCTCGCCCGGCCGCAGCACGATCCACGCGCACACTTCCTCGCCGTACTTCGCATCGGGCACGCCGAATACCTGCGCCGATTGCACCTTCGGATGGCGGAACAGAAACTCCTCGATCTCGCGCGGATAGATGTTCTCTCCTCCGCGAATGAGCATGTCCTTCAAGCGGCCGACGATGTTGCAGTAGCCTTCGGCGTCGATCGTGGCGAGATCGCCCGTATGCATCCAGCCGTCGACGATCGACTCTGCCGTCTTCTCCTCATCGCCCCAGTAGCCCTGCATCACCGAATAACCCTTCGTACACAGCTCGCCCGTTTCGCCCACAGGCACGGTGTTGCCGAGCGCATCGACGATCTTGACTTCGAGATGCGGCTGAATGCGGCCCACGGTGGTCGTGCGCTTGTCGAGCGGGTCGGTTGTCGAGCTTTGGAACGACACCGGGCTCGTTTCCGTCATGCCGTAGGCAATCGTGATTTCGGCGAGATGCATCTTCGACACTACGCGCTTCATCGTCTCAATCGGACAAGGCGAGCCGGCCATGATGCCCGTGCGCAGCTTCGAAAGATCGAAGCTCGCGAACTCCGGATGATCGAGTTCCGCGATGAACATGGTGGGTACGCCATGCAGTGCCGTGCACCCCTCTTCCGAGACGGCTGCGAGCGTCGCGCGCGGATCGAAAGCCTCGCCTGGGAACACCATGTTTGCGCCCACCGAAACGCACGCGAGCACCGCGAGCACCATACCGAAGCAGTGATAAAGCGGCACCGGAATGCAGAGCGAGTCTTCCTCCGTGAGGCGCATTGCCTGGGCGATGAAACGCCCGTTGTTGAGCACGTTGCGGTGCGTGAGCGTCGCGCCCTTCGGATTGCCGGTCGTGCCGCTCGTGAACTGGATGTTGATCGCGTCGTCGGGCGATAGCGTCGCATCAATTGCGTCGAGCCACGCCGTGCCGTCGCGGGCAATGCGCTCGCGGCCCATCTCCACGAGTTCGCTGAAGCAGAGCATGCCGGGCGTGGCCGTGTCGCACATACGCACGACCGCACGCAGCTCGGGCAGGCGCGCGGCCTGCAGCTGGCCGGGGGCAGCGGTCGCAAGCTCCGGCGCAAGCGTCTGCAGCATCTCCAGATACTTCGAGGTCTTGAAGCTCTCCGCGGAAACAATGGCCTTGCAACTCACCTTGTTCAGCGCGTATTCGAGTTCGGCGAGGCGATACGCGGGATTGATGTTGACGAGCACCGCGCCGATGCGCGCGGTCGCAAACTGGGTGAGCAACCACTCGACGCGATTGGGCGACCAGATGCCAACGCGATCCCCTTTGACGATGCCTAGCTCGGCGAAACCGGCGGCGAGCACGTCCACTTCGGCGGCAAACTCTCGCCAGTTCCAGCGGATGCCCTGCTCGCGAAATACCGCGGCGGGCCGCTCGGGAAACCGCTTCGCCGTCTCCTGCAGGAAGGTGCCTAGGGTCGCGTCGCTGAGCGGCACGTCGATCGTGCCTCGTACGTATGAAAGCCCGTCTTTCGGCGCGATGAGCGGCTCATGTACACCGGGCGCTGCGGGCGCGCCTGCTGCGTCGATTGCCATGATGGCTGTCTCCTGGGGAGCGTCACTCCCGCGTTTGAAATGAATTTGAAATCCATTGTGCCACCGGCTTTCCCGGGGGCGGCATCAAGTCTTACCCGCGGAGCACGCATCTGGGCCGGCCGCGAACGCATGATTTGGCATTACCTTTCCGTAAACGTCAAGTATGTCAGAGCGTTTTTGTCGACCACCGTGGCTCAGGGCATTTATGCCGCGTTTTTCATCGCAATGCCATCGGGCCGTGCCCGTTCAGCTGCACGCAAATGCAAAAAGGGCTCCCCGATTGGGGAGCCCTTTTTGCTTCGGACTACGCGCCGCAAAGGCGCGTGTACGAGAACCAATTAATGCTGGTTCATCTTGCGCAGGCGCTGGATCGCCGCGAGTTGCGCGACCGCGTAGGCCAGTTCGGCCTGGGCAGTGGCGTACTCGAGGTTCGAGCCGGCGTTCTGCAGCGTCTCTTCAGCGCGCTTGCGCGCTTCCGTGGCCTTCGCCTCGTCGAGGTCCTTGCCGCGGATCGCCGTGTCAGCGAGCACCGTGACGGCGCCCGGCTGCACTTCGAGAATGCCGCCTGCGACGAACACGAACTCTTCACCGCCGTCTTCCGCCACGATGCGCACGGCACCCGGACGAATACGCGTGATGAGCGGCGTGTGGCCCGGCAGAATGCCCAGCTCGCCCGCCTCGCCCGGAAGCGCGACGAACTTCGCCTGGCCGTCGAAGATGTTCTCTTCGGCGCTGACGACGTCTACCTTGATGGTTGCTGCCATATGTGTCGACTCCTGTGAATTGGTTGCGGCGGCGGATAAGTCACACGTGACTTATCCGCCCGTTGGCAACTCAACCCTTACTGGATCTTCTTGGCCTTTTCGAAGGCTTCGTCGATCGTGCCGACCATGTAGAACGCCTGCTCCGGCAGGTGATCGCACTCGCCGCCAACGATCATCTTGAAGCCGCGGATCGTTTCCTTCAGCGGCACGTACTTGCCCGGCGAGCCCGTGAAGACTTCCGCGACGTGGAACGGCTGCGAGAGGAAACGCTGGATCTTGCGTGCGCGGGCGACCGACAGCTTGTCTTCCGGCGACAGTTCGTCCATGCCCAGAATTGCGATGATGTCGCGCAGTTCCTTGTAGCGCTGCAGCGTTTGCTGCACGCCACGCGTGATCGAGTAGTGCTCTTCGCCAATCACGTTCGGGTCGATCTGACGCGAGGTCGAGTCGAGCGGATCGACTGCCGGGTAGATACCCAGCGAAGCGATGTCACGCGACAGCACGACGGTTGCGTCAAGGTGGCCGAAGGTCGTAGCCGGCGACGGGTCGGTCAAGTCGTCCGCAGGGACGTACACGGCCTGAACCGACGTAATCGAGCCCTTCTTCGTGGACGTGATGCGCTCTTGGAGCTTGCCCATTTCTTCAGCCAGCGTCGGCTGATAGCCCACTGCCGAAGGCATACGGCCAAGCAGTGCCGACACTTCGGTACCGGCCAGCGTGAAACGGTAGATGTTGTCGACGAAGAACAGCACGTCGAGGCCTTCGTCACGGAAATACTCGGCCATCGTGAGGCCCGTCAGCGCGACGCGCAGACGGTTGCCCGGCGGCTCGTTCATCTGGCCGTACACCAGCGCGACCTTGTCGAGAACGTTCGAGTCCTTCATTTCGTGGTAGAAGTCGTTGCCCTCACGGGTACGCTCGCCCACGCCCGCGAACACGGAGAAACCGCCGTGCTCCTTTGCGATGTTGTTGATGAGCTCCATCATGTTGACGGTCTTGCCCACGCCAGCACCGCCGAACAGACCGACCTTGCCGCCCTTTGCGAACGGGCAGATCAGGTCGATAACCTTGATGCCGGTTTCGAGCAGTTCCGCCGAAGGCGACAGATCTTCGAACGCCGGAGCCTTCTGGTGGATCGCGCGCGTGTTTTCGCTAACGATCGGACCGGCTTCGTCGATCGGACGGCCCAGCACGTCCATGATGCGGCCAAGCGTCGGCTTGCCGACCGGCACGCTGATGGGCTTGCCCGTGTTCTTCACCACGGTGCCGCGACGCAGACCGTCCGAAGCGCCCAGACAGATGGTGCGGACAACGCCGTCGCCCAGCTGCTGCTGCACTTCGAGGGTCAGGTCCGATCCTTCGAGAATCAGCGCGTCGTAGATCTTCGGCATGGTCTCGCGCGGGAATTCCACGTCGATCACCGCGCCGATGCACTGTACGATCTTGCCTTCTACCAAAGCAGTTGTACTCATCGATTTTCCTTTAGATACCTGAATTCTTCACTCGCTCACCGGTTCAACACCGGCGCGGTTTCGCAATCGGTTCGCGACTATCAGACGGCTGCTGCGCCGCCGACGATTTCCGAAAGTTCCTTCGTAATCGCGGCCTGGCGGCTCTTGTTGTACGAGAGCTGCAGTTCGTTGATGACCGTCTTCGCGTTGTCCGACGCCGCCTTCATCGCCACCATGCGGGCCGACTGCTCCGAAGCCATGTTTTCCGCCACGGCCTGATAGACCAGGGCTTCGACATAGCGCACCAGCAGTTCGTCCACGACGGTTTGCGCGTCCGGCTCGTAGATGTAGTCCCACGCCGACTTCGGCGTCGTGCCGTCGTCGTTCGCTTCGAGACGCTCGGCCGACAGCGGCAGCAGTTGCTCGATCACAGGCTCCTGCTTCATCGTGTTGACGAAGCGCGTGTACGCGAGGTACACGGCGGAAAGCTTGCCTTCCGAGTACTGGTCGAGCTGCACCTTGATCGCGCCGATCAGCTTTTCGAGGTGCGGCGTGTCGCCGAGTTGCACAACGTTCGAGACGACCTTCGCGCGCAGACGGTTCAGGAAACCGAGGCCCTTGCTGCCGATCGCAGTTGCTTCGATCGACGTGCCGGATGCTTCCAGATCCTTGATCTTCTGCAGCGTCGCGCGCAGCACGTTAGTGTTCATCCCGCCGCACAGACCCTTGTCGGTCGTGACGAGAATCACGCCTGCGACCTTCGCACCGGTGTTTTCCACCATGAACGGGTGGCGGTACTCGGGGTTCGCACGGCTCATGTGCGCAGCGATGTCGCGGACCTTGTCGGCATACGGGCGGGCGGCGCGCATGCGCTCCTGGGCACGGCGCATTTTCGACGCCGCGACCATTTCCATCGCCTTGGTGATCTTGCGCGTGTTTTGCACGCTCTTGATCTTGCCGCGAATTTCCTTCATTCCAGCCATTGCTTGCTCCTTTGTCGACCCGAGTCAGCGCTTGCACACTCACTCGGGTCCCAGTCCGATTATCTAGATTGATTCCCGGACGGATCAGTATGCGCCGGACTTCTTGAAGTCCTTGAGAGCCGCGTGGAGCGCGTTCTCGTCGTCCTTCGAAAGGTCCTTCTTGTCCTCGATGCGCGCGACGAGGTCAGCGTGCTTCGACTTCAGGTATTCGCGCAGGCCCTTTTCGAACGGCAGGACGTCCTTGACGTCGATGTCGTCGAGGTAGCCGTTGTTCGCCGAGAACAGCGCAACAGCCAGTTCCCACACTTGCAGCGGCTGGTACTGCGGCTGCTTGAGCAGTTCCGTCACGCGGCGGCCGCGCTCGAGCTGCTTGCGGGTCGCTTCGTCCAGGTCCGATGCGAACTGGGCGAATGCAGCCAGTTCACGGTACTGCGCGAGGTCGGTACGGATACCGCCCGACAGCTTCTTCACGACCTTGGTCTGAGCCGCGCCACCCACACGCGACACCGAAACGCCGGCGTTGATTGCCGGGCGGATGCCTGCGTTGAAGAGGTCGGTTTCCAGGAAGATCTGGCCGTCGGTAATCGAGATCACGTTCGTCGGAACGAATGCGGTCACGTCGCCGGCTTGCGTTTCGATGATCGGCAGTGCGGTGAGCGAACCCGTCTTGCCCTTCACTTCGCCGTTCGTGAACTTCTCGACGTAGTCGGCCGACACGCGCGCGGCGCGCTCGAGCAGACGCGAGTGGAGATAGAACACGTCGCCGGGGTAAGCTTCACGGCCCGGCGGGCGGCGCAGCAGCAGCGAGATCTGACGGTATGCCCAGGCTTGCTTGGTCAAGTCGTCATAAATGATCAGGGCGTCTTGACCGCGGTCGCGGAAGTATTCGCCCATCGTGCAGCCGGCGTACGGCGCGAGGTACTGCAGCGCGGCCGATTCCGAAGCCGAAGCGGCGACGACGATCGTGTATTCGATCGCGCCCGTTTCTTCGAGCTTGCGCAGCACGTTCTGGATCGACGAAGCCTTCTGACCGATGGCGACGTAGATACAGATCAGGTCCTTGCCCTTCTGGTTGATGATCGTGTCGACGGCCACTGCGGTCTTGCCGCACTGACGGTCGCCGATGATCAGCTCACGCTGGCCACGGCCGATCGGCACCATCGAGTCGATCGACTTCAGACCCGTTTGCACCGGCTGCGACACGCCTTCACGCCAGATCACGCCCGGAGCGATCTTTTCGATCGCGTCGGTCATCTTGGCGTTGACCGGGCCCTTGCCGTCGATCGGGTTGCCGAGGGGATCGACCACGCGGCCGATCAGTTCCGGGCCCACCGGCACTTCGAGAATGCGGCCCGTCGTCTTGACGATGTCGCCTTCCGAGATGTGCTCGTACTCGCCGAGAATCACGGCGCCGACCGAGTCGCGCTCGAGGTTCAGCGCGAGGCCGAAGGTGTTGCCCGGGAATTCGAGCATTTCGCCCTGCATCACGTCCGACAGGCCGTGGATACGCACGATACCGTCGGTCACGGAGATCACGGTGCCCTGGTTGCGAACGTCGGCGCTCGCTTCAAGGCCCTGGATCCGGCTCTTGATCAGCTCGCTGATCTCAGAGGGATTGAGTTGCATTATTCGCTCCTGATGTTCAATTCTGTTGCGTGCCAGCCGCCGCGCCCGATTTTTGTAATCGAGGCGCTCAGGCGGTCAACGCCGCCTGCATGCTGGCGAGCCGCGCGCGGACCGAGGTATCGAGCACTTCGTCGCCGACCGTGACGCGCACGCCGCCGATGAGCGAGTTGTCGATCTCGACGGTCGGCTTCAGCTTGCATTTGAACTTGCGTTCGAGGCTGGCGACGAGGTCGTTCAACTGTGCGCCTTCGAGCGGGAACGCGCTGACGATCACTGCGTCAGCAGCACCTGCCTTGGCGTTCTTGAGCGCTTCGAACTGCGTCTGGATTTCCGGCAGCAGTGCCAGGCGATGATTCTCGATCAGCATCTGCACGAGGTTCTTCACCTCGGCCGATTCCTTGACCGGCGACTTCACCGCCGCGAGCAGCAGCTCGACGACCTGGGCATGGCTCACCTTCGGGCTCGTCGCGACCGACTGCACCTCGGGCAAGGCCGCAACCTGTGCCAGCTCCGAAACGAGCGTGGACCAGGCGGCGGTGTCACCAGCTTCGGCCACGCCAAACAGCGCTTCTGCGTACGGGCGGGCGATGGTTGCAAGTTCGGCCATGATCAGAGCTCGGCTTTCAGTTGATTCAGCAGTTCGGCGTGGGCCGACTGATCGACTTCGCGCTTCAGGATCTGCTCGGCGCCTTGCACAGCGAGTGCCGCGACTTCGGAACGCAGTGCTTCGCGTGCCTTGACGACCTGCTGGTCGGCGTCGGCTTTCGCTTGAGCGATGATGCGTGCCGCTTCGGCGTGTGCCTGGGCCTTGATTTCTTCTGCGACGGCCAGCGCGCGCTTTTCGGCGTCGGCGATACGGCTTTGACCCTCGTTACGGGCCGTGGCGAGCTCTTCGCCGACGCGCTTGTGCGCCGCTTCGAGTTCCGCCTTGCCCTTTTCCGCAGCGGCCAGGCCGTCTGCGATCTTCTTCGAGCGCTCGTCGAGGGCGTTGATCAACGGCGGCCACACGAACTTCATCGTGAACCACGCGAGGATCAGGAACACGACCATTTGCGCAAACAGGGTTGCGTTGAGATTCACGGTGTTTCCTTAATCGTTGCTATTCCGGGGAATTGAAACGGCAAGGCGCTCATCGGTTGTGAAACTCGATCAGCGCCTCGTCTCCCGTTCCGCCATGCGCCCACTACCCGTTATAGGTCAGGCGCAACCTTCCAGGGAACTTAGCCCGCGAGCTTCGAGAGCAGCGGGTTAGCGAACGCGAACAGCATTGCAACACCCACGCCGATCAGGAACGCTGCATCGATCAGACCAGCCAGCAGGAACATCTTCGTCTGCAGCGGGTTCATCAGTTCAGGCTGACGTGCGCAGGCTTCGATGTACTTGCCGCCCATCAGGCCGATACCGATACAGGCGCCGATTGCACCCAGGCCGATGATGATGCCGATACCGATGGCCGTGAAACCCTGGATGTTGGCGATGAAAGCTTGCATGATCACTCCTTTGTGAGATTTTCTGGAACTGGGGATTTAAAACTGCAAATCTGGTTTGACGAGCACTTAGTGCTTGTCGTGTGCCTGGCCGATGTACACCAGCGTCAGCATCATGAAAATGAACGCCTGCAGCAGAACGATCAGGATGTGGAAGATCGCCCAGACGCTGCCCGCAATCACGTGGCCGATGAAGCCAAGCACCGTCGTGTCCGCGCCGAAGCTCCACAGACCGCCCAGCAGCGCGATCAGCAGGAACAGCAGCTCGCCTGCATACATGTTGCCGAACAACCGCAGGGCGAGCGAAACCGTCTTGGCGACGAACTCGATGATGTTCAGTGCAAGGTTCGGGATCCACAGCAGCGGATGCGCGCCGAACGGGGCCGAGAGCAGTTCGTGTGCGAAGCCGCCAGGACCCTTGATCTTGAGGTTGTAGTAAATCATCAGCACGAACACGCCGAGCGCGATGCCGAACGTGCCGTTGAGGTCGGCAGTCGGAACGATACGCTGGTGCGGCAGCACTTCGGACAGGCCGAGCCAGCCGATCACGCGCGTGGGCAGATCGACAGGAATGAAGTCGAGCGAGTTCATGAGCGCGACCCAGATGAACACGGTCAGCGCGAGCGGCGCGATGAATGCGCGGTTGCCATGGACGATGGACTTGGACTGGTCCTCGACCATCTCGACCAGCATTTCGATGGCGCACTGGAAGCGGCCCGGTACGCCCGGGGTCGCTTTGCGCGCAGCGAGGCGCAAGATGAGGATCGTCACGACGCCGCACAGGATCGACCAGAACAGCGTGTCGATGTTCCAGACGCTGAAGTCGACGATCGACGTCTGGTGCGAGGTCGCAAAGTTCTGCAAGTGGTGAGCAATGTACTCGGACGGACCCGGTCCGCTCGTTCCTTCGCTAGCTGCCATATCGTTAATGCCACCCAAATTGTCGAAAATCGTTTTCGGCCGCTCCCGCCGCAATACTGTATTGCGGGAACGCACCGCCGTGGATCGTGTCTTATCTGCTTCGCTTCGGCCGGCCGACTTCCACCTGCATCGCTTCGACGCCCTGAATTGAGGCGGCGCGATGTTGGTGGATCAGCGCCAGGCGAGCGCGATCCAATATGTCTTTAGTGCGATCAGGTACGTGACGAGCAAGGGAATCCACTGCACGTCGTGATACCAGAACGCGATGGCGACGAACATCGCAATCGTCGCCCCCATCTTGAAAGCTTCACCGAGCATCCAGTTCAGCACGGTGCCTGCACGACTCAACTGCCTGAGGCGTGCCGCGAACAGCGCGCCAGGAAACCAGCAGATCGCTCCGCCCAGGAACGCCGACAACGCAGCACTGCCCGGCGGCTTATAAAACAGCCACCACGCCAACGTTGCAACCAGGGACAAAACCACTTGCGCCGCCACGACACGAAACGGCGTGACGCGCGATGGGCGACTCACCTGCGCGCCGAAGATCTGCTCGGCTTCGGCCCGGGTGAGCGGAACGATGTCGTTATTATCTTGCTGGCTGGCGTCCAGCTCATCCCAGCGCGCGTTGTGATCAACGCGTCCGGAATGTTTTGTCGCTGCATCCTGCCCCCGGCTGGATGCTTCGACTTTGCCCGGCGGAACATCGGGCCCTTCATGCGCCTGCGGCGCTTCGTCTGGCCTCTGACCCACCATCGCTTTATTCCGGAAATTCGCCTGGCACGCTCTTTATTACAGCGCACTTACAGCATCGCCAACCAAATAAATCCGGGCGATTGTAAGCGATAGTTGCAGGCAATTCAAGACTTTAGGCCCTTCAATAACACCTGTGAAATGCGACTTCATGATGCGGGAAACGCGGCGCCGCGAAGGTGTGACCGGTAACTGTAAGGGACGAAGCAGGGAGAAAATAATCGTCAGGATGACCTGGTAATTTCGGGACCATCTGACGCGCAAACCTGACTATGCGCAGGATGTGGGATGTGGCGGCGTCAGAACAGATGCAACAGCAGCGCGCCGCCTAGAAAGGCCGCGATCCAGAAAGGCACGGCGATCAGGTGAAACAGCAGCCACACGCCGCGCTCGCCGGAAAGACGCACGGCGATGAGATTCGCCAGCGAGCCGATGGCGACTCCGAAGCCACCGACGCTCACGCCGAACGCGAGCGCGCGCCAGTCGTGCGTGAAGCCCGCGAGCACAATGGCCGCGGGCACGTTGCTGATAACCTGCGACAGCACCGCACCTGCGGCAAAAGCGCGCATAGGCGTTTGCAGCGACAACGACGTCAGTGCGTGATGAATGGCGGGCAGCGCGGCCACACTGCGCAGCACGATGAACATCAGCACGAAGATCAGCAGCAGCAGCCAATCGATCTTGAGCACGATGCGAATGCGCCAGATCACGAAACCCGCGGCGACGGCGGCCAGCGCGACGCCTGCGTGGTGTGCATCGGCGAGCAGCACGAACGCGACGAAGAGCACGGCCGCGACGCTCGCCAGCGCGCGATCGACACGCTGCGGCGCGGCGTCTTTCGAGAGATCGAGCGGCGTGGACCTGAAGAGAAACGCGGCGAGCAGGATCAGCATCGCCATGAGAAACGCGCAAAGCGGCGCGAGCCCCACGACGAATCGTCCGAACGACACCCCGCTAACCTGCCAGAGGAACAGATTCTGCGGATTGCCGAGCGGCGTGAGCACCGAGCCCGCGTTCACGGCAAGCGCAATGACGATCACGAGACGTTTGAGCGGCAGCGGTGTGAGCTGGTGGAGCGAAAGCACGAGCGGCACCACGACGAAAAGCGCCACGTCGTTGGTCACGATCATCGATAGCACTGCGGCCAGCACGACGAGCAGCAACGCGAGCCCGCGTTCCGAGTGAATGTGGTGGACGAGCTTGTGCGCGAGCCAGGTCAGCAGTCCTGAATATTCGATGCCCTTCGTCAGAATGAGCAGGCCCGCGAGCGTCATCACCGTTTGCCAGTCGACGAGGGCGGGCAGCGAGGCAACGGGGCGCGGCGCGTAAATCTGCAACGCCACGAACGCCACGACAAGAATCGCGAGCACGGGCTCCGATGCGGCGAATGCGCCGATACGGCGCAACAGGCTGAAGGGCTCGCGCGCGCCCTGCTCCGATTCACGCACCGGCTTTATGCGCCGGCTCGCGGGTATGCCGTGGCGACGCGCATCACGTCGCCGTTTCGCCGCGCAAACGCAGCAGGATGCCGTCGAGCGCGTCGAGGTCGCCAAAGTCGACCGTGAGTTGCCCTCGCCCGCGTCGGCCGAGCTTGATCTTCACCGATGCGGCAAGCAGGTCCGACAACTCCTCTTCGAGGCGGCGCGTGTCGCGGCCACCGTCGTGCGCGGCCTTCGCTTTGACTGCCGGCGCGGCCTTCGTCGTCGCCGAAACGAGCTTCTCCGTTTCACGCACCGACATGCGCTTGTTGACCACCTGGTTGGCCAGCGTGATTTGCGTGGCGGCGTCCACGGCGAGCAGCGCGCGGGCGTGGCCCATGTCGAGATCGCCGGCAAGCAGCATGGTCTGCACGGGCGCCGCAAGATTGAGCAGACGCAGCAGGTTCGACACCGCGCTGCGCGAGCGGCCCACCGATTCGGCCGCCTGTTCGTGCGTGAAACTGAACTCGTCGAGCAGGCGCTGGATACCCTGCGCCTCTTCCAGCGGATTCAGGTCCTCGCGCTGGATGTTCTCGATCAGCGCCATCGCGGCGGCGGCCTGGTCGGGCACGTCCTTCACGAGCACCGGCACTTCGGTCAGCCCGGCGATGTGCGCCGCACGGAAGCGTCGCTCACCGGCGATGATTTCGTAGCGCCCCGTCGCAATCGGGCGCACGAGAATGGGCTGCATCAAACCCTGCGCGCGGATGCTCGCGGCCAGTTCCTGGAGCGCGCCCTCGTCCATGCGCGTGCGCGGCTGGTACTTGCCGGCCTGCATCTGCGTGAGCGGCAGCGTGTTAGGCGCGCCTTCGATCTTCACCGCTTCGGTGATGTCCGCGCTGCCGCCGAGCAATGCTTCCAGCCCCCGGCCCAGCCCCTTCTTCCGTGCTACTGCATTCATCGTGCTTCCCCAGTCTCTCGTCAGAGTGCGCGCACGCGCTCGATCATTTCCGCGCCGAACTGCACGTAGGCTTGTGCGCCGCGCGAAGCGCGATCGAATACCACACCCGGCAAGCCGTAGCTGGGCGCTTCGGCAAGTCGCACGTTGCGCGGGATCACGGCGTCGAAGACCTTGTCGCCGAAGTGCTCTTTCAATTGCTCGGAAACCTGCTGCTGCAGCGTGATGCGCGGGTCGAACATCACGCGCAGAAGACCGATCACCTTCAGGTCGCGATTCATGTTCGCGTGGACCTGCTTGATCGTATTGATGAGATCCGAGAGCCCTTCGAGCGCGAAGTATTCACACTGCATCGGGATCACGACGCCATGTGCAGCGCACAGGCCGTTGAGTGTGAGCAGCGAAAGCGCCGGGGGGCAGTCGATCAGGACGAAGTCGTACTCGGCGTCGACTTCGGCGAGCGCAGCCTTCAGGCGCCGCTCACGCTGCTCGACCGTCACCAGTTCGACTTCGGCACCGGCCAGTTCACGGTTGGCCGGCAACACGTCGTAGCCAACCTGTTCGGGCCGCGTGCGCGCGGTGTTCACCGTGACGCCGTCGACCAGCACTTCATACACCGTGTTCTCGCACGCGGCCTTGTCGATGCCGCTGCCCATCGTGGCGTTGCCCTGCGGGTCGAGGTCGATGAGAAGGACACGTTGTCCCTGCGATGCGAGGCTCGCGGCGAGATTGACCGTTGTCGTCGTCTTGCCGACGCCGCCCTTCTGGTTCGCAACGCAGAAGATTTTTGCCATCTTTCGGGTGTCCCTTTTACTGCCTTAAAAAGTTTGCTTACGTTATGACGCAACCGCCTCGCGCACCACTCGGCCGATTGGCCATCGCCGGGTCGGTTCAGGCCGCGGCGACCGGCTCAACCGACACTTCGATCAGGTGACGCTCCGCATCGAGCATCGGCACATTCAGGCGGATTGTATTCAGCGCCTTGGTGCCCGACGGCAAGCGCTCAATCTCGCCTTCGGGGTGCACACCCTTCATCGCCCAGATCGCGCCGCCGTCCGCAACGAGATGACGGGCCAGTGTAACGAAATCGGCGAGATCCGCGAATGCCCGGGACACGATCAAATCGAATTTTTTTGGTACTTCCACGCCAGGACGCAGCGATTCGACTCGACCGGTCACTACCGCCAGGTTCGCGAGACCGAGTTCGGCCTTGGCTTGCGACTGGAACGCCGACTTTTTCTGCACGATATCGTTGAGCGTGACCTGCCAGTTCGGCCGCACGATCGCGAGTACGATGCCAGGCAGCCCGCCACCAGAGCCGACGTCGAGCACCGTTGCGTCGGCGCGCGCCGGCAGGTGCGGCACGATCGACAGCGAATCGAGAATGTGCTGGATCAGCATCTGACGCGGATCGCGGATCGCCGTGAGGTTGTAGACGGCGTTCCACTTGGCGAGCAGCGCAACGTAGTCGAGCAACTGCTCGTGCTGGCGCTCGGTGAGTTCGACACCCAGCGCCTCTGCGCCCTCTTTCAGCAGACGAGCCAGCGCGTCACGGTCCGCAATACCGGGTTGCCTCGAGCGCCCCGTCATTGCGCCACCGGCGTCGTGTCGGTGCCGCTCTCGTCCGCAGCGCCCGGATTCTGGCGACGGCGGCCAAGGCCACGCTTGAGGTGAACCATGAGCAACGAGATCGCGGCGGGCGTGATGCCGGAAATACGCGATGCCTGGCCAATGGTCTCGGGACGGAACTGAGTTAGCTTCTGACGCGCCTCAAACGAAAGACCGCGTACTTCCGCGTAATCGATACCCTCCGGCAGACGCGTATTCTCTTGCGCGCCGTTGCGTTCGATCTCGTCGGCTTGACGATCGATATAGCCCTGATATTTGATGCCGATCTCGATCTGCTCCTTGATCTGAGCGAGCAGAACTTCGTCATCGGCAAGCGGAGCGTCTGGCGCGCAGGCGCCTTCACGCAGACCGCAAACGCCGTCATAGCTCACGCCCGGGCGGCGCAGCAGATCTGCGAGGTTGTACTCGCGATCGATCGACTTGCCGAGGAGTGCCGTTGCTTCTTCAGCCGACAGCGTCTTCGGATTCACCCACGTCGACTTCAGGCGCTCTGTTTCACGTGAAACAGCATCGCGCTTGCGGGAGAATGCGTCCCAACGAACGTCATCGATTACGCCCAGCTCGCGGCCAATCTCCGTCAACCGCATATCCGCGTTGTCTTCACGCAGGCTCAAGCGATATTCGGCTCGGCTCGTGAACATGCGATACGGCTCGGATACGCCACGCGTCACCAGGTCGTCGACCAGTACGCCGAGATATGCCTGATCGCGGCGCGGGCACCATGCGTCCTTGCCCTGCACCTGCAGGCCTGCATTCATGCCGGCGAGCAAGCCTTGCGCGGCCGCTTCTTCATAGCCCGTCGTACCATTGATCTGGCCCGCAAAAAACAGGCCGTTGATCACCTTGGTTTCGAGCGAAGCCTTGAGCCCGCGCGGATCGAAGTAGTCATATTCGATCGCGTAGCCCGGACGCAGGATGTGCGCGTGCTCGAGGCCGCGCATCGAGTGCACGAGTTCAAGCTGCACGTCGAACGGCAGGCTAGTCGAGATCCCGTTCGGGTAGAACTCGTTCGTCGTCAGGCCCTCCGGTTCGAGGAAGATCTGATGCGACTCCTTCGACGCAAAGCGGTGAATCTTGTCTTCGATCGACGGGCAATAGCGCGGCCCTACACCTTCGATCACGCCCGTGTACATTGGCGAGCGGTCGAGGCCGCCGCGGATAATGTCGTGCGTGTGCTCGTTCGTATGCGTGACCCAGCACGGAATCTGGCGCGGGTGCTGCTCCGCGCGGCCGAGAAACGAGAAAACCGGCACCGGATCGAGGTCGCCGGGCTGCTCTTCGAGCACCGAGAAGTCGATCGTGCGGCCGTCAATACGCGGCGGCGTGCCCGTCTTCAGGCGCCCCTGCGGCAGTTTCAGCTCCTTCAGGCGCGACGAGAGCGTCACGGCAGCGGGATCCCCTGCGCGGCCGCCCGTGTAGTTGTTCAGGCCCACGTGGATCTTGCCGTCGAGGAAGGTCCCCGCCGTCAGTACGACTGCACGGCTGCGGAAGCGGATTCCCACCTGCGTGACGGCGCCAACAACGCGGTCGCCTTCGACCATTAGGTCTTCCACGGCCTGCTGGAACAGCCACAAATTCGGCTGATTCTCGAGGCGCCGGCGGATCGCCGCCTTATAGAGAATGCGGTCTGCCTGCGCGCGCGTCGCCCGGACCGCCGGACCCTTGGACGAATTGAGAATGCGGAACTGAATCCCGCCCTCGTCCGTCGCAGCGGCCATGGCGCCGCCGAGCGCGTCGACTTCCTTGACCAGATGGCCCTTGCCAATGCCGCCAATCGACGGATTGCAGCTCATCTGGCCGAGCGTTTCAATGTTGTGCGTAAGCAGGAGCGTCTTGACGCCCATACGGGCTGCGGCAAGCGCAGCCTCGGTTCCGGCGTGACCGCCGCCGACGACGATAACGTCAAACTCTGTGGGATAAAGCATGGCGGGACCTCACGCATGGACGGAAACGACCGCGTGAGCCTTCTCAGAAAAAGTGGTATGCGCGAATTATAACGGCTTACGGTTTAAGGCCGTTCACACCCGAGAATCGTTCCACGCAAGGGCAAAAAAAACGGCGTGTTTCACGTGAAACACGCCGCTCATTTCTACAGCCATAGACGAAGTCAGACTGGTTTCTTCGCCAACCCCAGATACGTTTCGATCACGCGTGGGTTTTGCGCCAGCTCCTCCGCCGGCCCTTCGAGCGCCAGATCGCCAGTTTCCAGCACGTAGCCGTAGTCGGAAATCTGCAGTGCGGCACGTGCATTCTGCTCGATGAGCAACGTCGCAACGCCGGTTTGCCGCAGCGCGCTGATGATGTGGAAGATTTCCTTCACGATGAGCGGCGCCAAACCGAGGCTAGGCTCGTCGAGCATCAGCAGATCGGGCTTGCCCATGAGCGCCCGGCCGACTGCGAGCATCTGCCGCTCGCCACCCGAAAGCGTGCCAGCCGCCTGGGCGCGGCGCTCCTTCAGGCGTGGAAACAGCGTGAAAACCGGCTCGAGTTGATCGAGGAAATTGCGTTCCCCTGCGCGCTTTCGCCGGTAGGCGCCGAGCACGAGGTTGTCCTCCACCGTCATCGAGGCAAACAACTCGCGCTTCTCCGGCACGAGACACATGCCGCGCGCCACACGCCGCTCAATCGGCAACGCGCCGATCTCGTCACCCATGTAAGCGATACGGCCGCTAGCGTGCCCCGTTACGGGCAGCGCGCCCATGATGGCATTGAGCAGCGTGGACTTGCCCGCGCCGTTCGGACCGATCACGGAAACGATCTGCCCTGCGCCCACCTTGATCGCCGCCTTGTGCAGCGCCTCGATCTTGCCGTAGCGAACGGCGAGTCCCGAGACTTCCAGTACGGGTGTCGTCATCATTCCACCCCGCCCAGGTACGCTTCCAGCACAGCCGGATCCTTTTGCACCTCTTCCGGCAAACCTTCCGCGATGCGCGTGCCGAACTCCATCACCACCAGGCGGTCGGTGAGATTCATCACGAAATCCATGTCGTGTTCGACCAGCAGCACACTCATGCCCTCTTCTCTCAGCTTGCGCAGCAATGCCGCCAACTGTTGCTTTTCCTGGTAACGCAGGCCGGCCGCCGGCTCGTCGAGCAGCAGCAAGGTCGGATCGCAGCACAGCGCGCGCGCAATCTCCAGGATCCGCTGCTGACCGAGTGCGAGGCTGCCCGCTTCGTCATACATATGCTGCTCGAGGCCCACGCGGCGAATTTGCTTCGCAGCCTCGCTCATGAGTCGTCCCTCTTCCGCGGCATTGAGCTTGGCGACGCTGCGCAGCACGCCCGCATGGCCTCGCAGGTGCGCGCCGATGGCAACGTTCTCGAGCACCGTCATCGTCGGCAGCAGTTTGACGTGCTGGAACGTACGGCCAATGCCGCGCGCGACGATTTCACGTGAAGTCAGGCGGTCGATGCGCTCGCCGCGGAACGTGATCTCGCCGCTGGTCGGCTGAAGCACGCCGGTCACGAGATTGAAGGTCGTCGACTTGCCCGCGCCGTTCGGGCCGATCAGGCCGATGATTTGCCCCGCCTTGACCTCGAAGCTCACGTCGTTCACGGCCACCAGGCCGCCAAACTGCTTGCGCGCCTTGTTCACCGTCAGCAGCATCTCGCCCGTAGCCGGCTTGCTGCGCTGCGGCAAAGCCTCGGCCTGCTCGGGCACATGCGCCTGCGGGCCGCGCGGGAAGAAGCGCGCCACGAACGGCCAGACACCGCGCCGCGCATATTGCAGCAGCAGCACCATCAAGATGCCGAATACGATGATCTCGAAGTTGCCGTTCTCGCCCAGCAGCTTCGGAAGCAGCGTTTGCAGCCAGTCCTGCAGCACGGTCAGGATCGCTGCGCCCAGCACCGCGCCCCAGACATGCGCCACGCCGCCCACCACGGCCATGAAGAGATACTCGATGCCGTGATTCAGACCGAACGGCGTCGGGTTCACCGCACGCTGCAAATGCGCGTACAGGAAGCCCGAAACCGCCGCGAGCACGGCCGCATAGACGAAGATCACCACACGCATCCAGCCGGTGTTCACGCCCATTGCCTCGGCCATCATGCCGCCGCCACGCAGCGCGCGAATCGCCCGGCCCATGCGGCTATTAAGCAGATTTTGAACCGACAGCACGGACAGGAGCACCACGACCCAGATCAGGTAATAGATATGGCGGCCCGATTCCAGATCGATGCCCAGCACGTTCAGCACGGGAATGCCATTGATGCCGTCGTACTTGCCGAGCATATCGAGATTGCCGAACAGGAAGAACAGCGCGAGGCCCCAGGCAATCGTACCGAGCGGCAGGAAGTGGCCCGACAGACGCATCGTGACGAGCCCCAGAACGAGCGCCACGAGCCCCGTGATCACCACGCCGACAATAAGCGCGAGCCACGGCGAGACGCCGTACTGCGTCGTCAGATACGCGGTCGCGTAAGCGCCAAGCCCGACGAACGCGGCCTGCCCGAAGCTCGTCATCCCGCCGATGCCGGTGAGCAGCACGAGGCCGATCGCGACGATCGAATAGAGGCCGATATAGTTGAGCAGCGTGATCCAGTACTCGGGCACGTGCACCGGATGAGGCAGCACCGGCAATGCGAACATCACCACGAGGAACAGCCAGAAGAAGCGGTTGTGCATGACGAATCGTTTCATCGCGTCACTCCTCTTCCTCTTCGGCGTGCGGCGTCGAGAGCGAGCGCCACAGCAGCACGGGGATGATCAGCGTGAACACGATCACTTCCTTATAAGAGCTCGCCCAGAACGACGAGTACGACTCCAGCAGCCCCACGAGCACGGAACCTGCCGCAGCCAGCGGATAGCTCACCAGGCCGCCGATAATGGCCCCGACGAACCCCTTGAGGCCGATCAGGAAGCCCGAGTCGTAGTAGATGGTGGTGAGCGGCGAGACGAGGATGCCGCACAGCGCGCCGAGGCCCGCGGCGAGCGTGAACGCGAGCCGCCCGGCCTGCGTGGTGCCGATGCCGACGAGCCGCGCGCCAAGCCGGTTCACCGAAGTCGCGCGCAGCGCCTTGCCCGAAATCGTGCGGTCGAAATACAGATACAGCGCGACGATCAGCACGGCGGCCGTGCCGATCACCCAGAGACTTTGCCCCGAGATCGACAGGCTGCCGATGTTGAACGTGGCGTCGGAGAACGCGTTCGTGCGCGAGCCTTCCGCGCCGAACATCACGAGCCCGAGGCCCACCATCGCGAAATGCACGGCCACCGCTACGATCAGCAGCAGCAGCGTGGTCGCCTCGGCGATAGGCTCGTATGCGAGGCGATAGACGAACGGCCCCATCGGCACCACGATCGCGAGCGTGAGCGCGATCTGCACGAGCATGGGCAGTGGCTGGCTCGCTACCCCGCGCGTCACCGCATAGAGCGCGATGGGAAAGAGCAGGTACTTGCCCGCGAGCGTCACAAGCGTGCGCGCCGCGTGGCGCCGCCGTTCGGCGTGCCGCACGAGCCCGGCGGTCTCGACGATGAAGCACGCCGCCCCGAGCGCGACGAGCAGCCAGCACGTGGCCGGAAACTTCTGGGACTGCAGCGCGGCGAGCGTGAGCGCGCCATACGAAACGAACTCGCCCTGCGGAATGAAGATCACCCGCGTGACGGAGAACACCAGCACCAAGGCGAGCGCTAGCAGCGCATAAATCGCACCGGTGGTGATGCCGTCCTGCGCGAGGATCGCGGCGATCGATAAATCCATACTCCCCTCTTCCTGAAACCTTCTGGAACCTGGAAAACAGCGACGTCGAAAAACGGAAATGCTCGTGCGAACCGTCAGACGCACGGTTCGGGCTTCATGTGTGAAAAGCCGGTGCGCAGCGATGAAGCCATGCACCGGTCATGCTTGTGCGTCATTCTCTGTGGCCAGAATGACGCCGTGACAAGCGCGTGTGTTTCACGGGAAAACGCGCAGCGCTTTCCCGTGCGCCGCACGTCATTCGCTCTGCAGCTTCCACTTGTTGTTCACGATCTCGACGATCACGCGCGCGCGCTGGTCGAGGCCCGCATGATCCGTTGCGCTCATGTTGAAGATGCCATGCGCGCCGGCCACGTCCTGCGAGCTTTCGAGCGCGGCGCGCAGCGCCACGCGGAACGCCTCGGTGCCAGGCTGGCCCGCCTTCAGTGCGATCGGAATTGCGCGCTGGAGCAACTGCCCTGCGTCCCACGCATGGCCGCCGAAGGTCGCCACCGTGCCCACGCCATAGGCCTTCTCATAGGCCGCCTTGTAGGCCAGCGCCGACTTCTTCACAGGGTTCGAATCGGGCAACTGATCGGCCACCAGAATCGGGCCTGCGGGCAGCAACTCGCCTTCGCAGTCCTTGCCGCAAACGCGCAGGAAGTCGTTGTTCGCCACGCCGTGCGTCTGGTAGATCTTGCCCTTGTAGCCGCGATCCTTGAGCGTGGTCGCAGGCAGCGCCGCCGGCGTGCCGGAACCTGCGATCAAGATCGCGTCGGGGTTCGCCGACATCAGCTTGAGCGCCTGGCCCGTGACCGACGAGTCCGTGCGGTTATAGCGCTCGGTCGCCACGATCTTGAGGTTGTGCTTCGCGGCCGCGCTCGTGAACTCCTTGAGCCAGCTGTCGCCATAGGCGTCGGTGAAGCCGACGAAGCCCACCGTCTTCACGCCTTGCTTCCCCATGTAGCTCGCGAGCGCGTCGGCCATCAGGCTATCGTTCTGCGGCGTCTTGAAGGCCCATTGACGCTTCGCGTCGATCGGCTCGACGATCGCGGCGGACGCGGCGAGCGAGATCATCGGCGTCTTGCCCTGCGCCACGACATCGAGCATCGCGAGCGAGTTCGGCGTGACCGACGAACCGATGATCGCGTCCACGTGGTCTTCGTCGATCAGCTTGTGCGTGTTCTGCACGGCCTTGCTCGTGTCCGAGGCGTCGTCGAGCACGATGTACTGCACGCTCTTGCCTGCGATCTCCTTGGGCAGCAGCGCGATGGTGTTCTTCTCCGGAATGCCGAGCGACGCCGCCGGTCCCGTTGCCGAAAGCGTCACGCCGATCTTCACCTGCGCGGCGGCTACGCCCGCCGTGCCCATCAGCGCCGCTGCGAGTGCGGCGCTAATCGAGCTCAAAACCCACTTCTTCGTTTTCATTGCGCGTCTCCAAACGCTTGGTCTGCGTGTTGTCGATTGATCCTGCGCCGATTACTAGGATGTTCGTAAATCGGCGCTGGCCTTTGAGTGTAGTAATCGGTTTCGCGCGTGTAATGCATGGTTTTCCCTGCCTGCGGCGCTGCACAAGCCGCCGCATGTCTGGGTGCGCTCGCCGCTTTTATCGACTGCTGAATTGCTGAACTGCTGTACTGCCCTCTTCCCCTGCTGCTGCGAAGCCGTTGTCACGGCAACAAAAAAGGCACCTCGAATGAGCGTGCCTTTTTCGTGTTCCGTGTGTCAGTCAGCCGGCGCTCAATCGCCGGCGAGTTTCCACTTGCCGCCGACGATCTCCACCATCACGCGGGCACGTTGATCGAGGCCCGCGTGGTCGGTCGCGCTCATATTGAAGATGCCGTGCGCACCGGCCACGTCGTGCGAGCTCTCGAGCGCCGCGCGCAGCGCTTCCCGAAATGCCTTCGTGCCCGGCTGACCGGCCTTCAGCGCAACCGGAATCGCATGCTGAAGCAGGAGGCCCGCGTCCCACGCATGACCGCCGAAGGTCGAGATCGAACCCGCGCCATAGGCCTTTTCATAGGCAGCCTTGTACGCAAGCGCCGATTGCTTGACGGGATTCGAGTCAGGCAATTGATCGGCGACAAGCAGCGGCCCGGCGGGCAGATACGTGCCGTCGCAGTCCTTGCCGCACACCCGCAGGAAGTCGTTGTTGGCCACGCCGTGCGTCTGATAGTACTTGCCCGTGTAGCCGCGCTCCTTGAGCGTTTTCTGCGGCAGCGCGGCCGGCGTGCCCGCCCCCGCGATGAGCACCGCGTCGGGGTGCTGCGAGATCATCTTGAGCACCTGGCCCGTGACGGAAGCGTCGTTGCGCGCGAAGCGCTCGTTGGCGACCACCTTGATGTTCTGCTTCGCGGCGGCTGCGTTGAATTCCTTGTACCAGCTCTCGCCATAGGCGTCCGAGAAGCCAATGAAGACCACCGTCTTCACACCGTGCGCGGCCATGTGCTGTGCGATCGCGCCGGCCATCAGCGCGTCGTTCTGAGGCGTCTTGAAGACCCACGCGCGCTTCGCGTCCATCGGTTCGACAATGGAGGCCGCGGCGGCCATGGAGATCATCGGCGTGGACGTTTCCGCGGCCACGTCGATCATGGCGAGCGAGTTGGGCACGACGGTCGAGCCGATCAAGGCGTCGACGTGATCTTCGCTCGTGAGCTTGCGCGCGTTTTTCACCGCCTGCGTGGAATCAGTGGCGTCGTCGAGCACGATGTAGTCGACTTTCTGGCCCGCGATTTCCTTCGGCAGCAGCGCAACTGTGTTCTTTTCCGGAATGCCGAGCGAGGCAGCCGGCCCCGTAGCCGACAGCGTCACACCGATCTTCACGTCTGCATACGCCCCGCCGGCCGTCGCCGCGAGCACCCCG
Source organism: Paraburkholderia sp. J8-2 (assembly GCF_905220195.1). Classification (NCBI taxonomy): domain Bacteria; kingdom Pseudomonadati; phylum Pseudomonadota; class Betaproteobacteria; order Burkholderiales; family Burkholderiaceae; genus Paraburkholderia; species Paraburkholderia sp. J8-2. The sequence continues at coordinate 739,780 of NZ_CAJMZA010000002.1, read as the reverse complement.
GTCGCGACGCAAGCCGCCCCCATCCAACGCAAAACCAACTGCATCTCCACTCCTTCGATATTCGTTTTCTTTATTGCTACGGATTTTGTGGCGCACCGCGGCCGATTACCTCATGCGCGAATCGATAATCCGCTGCGGAAAATCAACGCAAAAATGCTGACCGCATGGTCGGTGATTGGCGAGTGTAGCGGTCTGCGTATTCAGATGGCAAGTGCTTTCCATCAGCTTACAACGCAGGGGATTCAGCGCGTTCTTTGCGTAATGCGCAAACGCTTATGCAGCGGGGGAAGCCGGCCGCGCGGACCGATTTGCGTAATTTGGGAAGGGATAATCTGTGCGTGCGAAGCAACGTAAATCGCACACCACGGCAGCAGGGAAAGATAATCGCCGTGCCGTTGAAAGAAGAAGCGTAGAAATATAAAAAGCGCTGTTGGACTCTCATCCAACAGCGCTTCCTTGTCCGGGCACTTGGTGCCTCAGTTGTCTCCTCGTTCTCCACCTGCAAATTCGGTGCATCAGAACTAGGTGAAACTTTAAACTTCGCCCCCCTCAGCAGCAACTAGCATTTACCCTAGTGGTGCAGTGCGGCACCGAAATGGGGCGCGGTGCCACCGATTTGTCGCACGGCGGGGCGCTCCGGCATGCCGCAACGCGACATGTTTGCCTGCCGTTGCCCGTTCCGCGCAAGGGCCGCTCATTCTATCGCAGTCCCGAGCAGTCATGGCACGCCAGTTCGTCACGCGCGCAAGGGCCGCACGCGCGCCACGATCTCGCCGACAATGCCGCGCCGGAACGCCAGCACGCAGGCAATGAAGATGATGCCCGTGACGATCGTTGTGGACTCACCGAGTGAGCGGAACCACTCCACGCCCGTCCCTCTTGCGAGTGCCGTGCCGATATCGCCCAGTCGGTCTTCCAGCGCGACGATCAGCGTTGCGCCAAGCAGCGGCCCGAACAGCGTGCCCATGCCGCCCACGAGCGTCATGAGGATCACGAGGCCGGACATGGTCCAGTACGCGTCGCCGAGCGTTTCGAAGCCGAGCACGAGCACCTTGAGCGCACCGGCCAGCCCTGCGAGCCCCGCCGACAACACGAACGCGAGCAGCTTGAAACGGTCGGTGTCGTAGCCGAGCGAAACCGCTCGCGGCTCGTTCTCCTTGATCGCGACGAGCACCTGCCCGAACGGCGAATGCACAATGCGCACGATCAGACCAAACGCCAGCACCATCACCACGAGCACGACGTAATAGAGCGTGAGATCGGAATCCAGCGAAACCACACCGAACAGCTTGCCGCGCGGCACGCCTTGCAGACCGTCCTCGCCATGCGTGAACGGCGCCTGCAGGAACACGAAGTAGACCATCTGCGCGAGCGCGAGCGTGACCATCGAAAAGTAGATGCCCTGCCGCCGAATCGCGAAAATCCCCACCACCAGGCCGATCAGCGTGGCCACCGCCGTGCCCGCAAGCACGCCCAGTTCGGGCGTGAAATTGAGCGACTGGATCGCGTAGCCGGCCGTGTAGCCCGCGCTCGCGAGAAACATCGCGTGGCCAAACGAAAGCAGGCCCGTATAGCCGATCAGCAGGTTGAAGGCCGCAGCAAACAGCGCGAAGCACAGCACCTTCATGACGAAGAGCGGATAGGCGCCGGCGAACGGCGCGACGATCAGTCCGATCAGCAACAACCCATAGAGCGCTTTTCTTTGCATCATCGTTCCTTGCCGAAGAGGCCAGCGGGGCGAATCAGCAGCACGATCGCCATGATTACGAACACCACGGTCGCGGAGGCTTCGGGCCAGAACACCCGCGTGAAGCCTTCGATCACGCCGAGCATGAGGCCCGTGAGGATCGAGCCCATGATCGAGCCCATGCCGCCGATCACGACCACGGCGAACACGGTGATGATCATCGACTGCCCCATGAGCGGCGACACCTGGATCACAGGCGCGGCCAGCACGCCCGCGAACGCCGCGAGCGCCACACCAAAGCCGTAGGTAAGCGTGATCATGAGCGGCACGTTGATGCCGAACGCCTCGACGAGCTTGGGGTTCTCCGTGCCCGCGCGCAGATACGCACCCAGGCGTGTTTTTTCGATCACGAACCAGGTGGCGAAGCACACGGCAAGCGAAGCGACCACAACCCACGCACGATAGTTCGGCAGATACATGAAGCCGAGATTGGTCGCGCCCGCGAGCAGATCGGGGACGTTATAGGGCTGCCCGGACGAACCGTAGATCGAGCGGAACACGCCTTCCACCACGAGCGTGAGCCCGAAAGTCAGCAGGAGTCCGTACAGATGATCGAGCCGATACAGCCAGCGCAGCATCGTGCGCTCGATCACGATGCCGAACGCCCCGACCACGAGCGGCGCGACGACGAGCATCGCCCAGTACGGCAGATCGAAGTACGCGAGCCCCATCCACGTGAGCATCGCGCCGAGCATGAACAACGCGCCGTGGGCGAAGTTGATCACGTTGAGCATGCCGAAGATCACCGCGAGGCCAAGGCTCAGGATCGCGTAGAACGAGCCGTTCACGAGCCCAAGGAGCAACTGGCTCAGCATTGCCGGAAGCGGAATGCCAAAAATCATCATGAAAGCCGCCCTTCGAGGCATTGACGCATTAACGGATTACGCAATCGCGCCGCGCCCGGCCCACCCAACTCGGGGCGCCGGGCGCGGCATACGACTGCGGCATTTACGCGCTCGCGCTTACTTCCACAGCGCGCACTTGCTCTCCTGCTTCGTCGTGTAGGCCTGCTCGCCCGGAATCGTCTGCAGCACCTTGTAGTAGTCCCACGGCTTCTTCGACTCGGACGGCTTCTTCACCTCGACCAGATACATGTCGTGAATCAGCACGCCGTCCTGGCGGATATAGCCGCCCTTGGTATAGAAGTCGTTGACCTTCGTCTTCTTCAGTTGCTCCATGACCTTGTCGGAATCGGTCGTGCCGGCCGCCTGCACCGCCTTCAGATACGTGGTCACCGCCGAGTAGTCGGCGGCCTGCAGTTCGGACGGCATCTTCTTCGTCTGCTCGAAGTAGCGCTGCGCCCACTTGCGCGTGTCGTCGTTCTGGTCCCAGTACCAGCCGGTCGTCAGCACGAGGCCCTGCGTGGTGTCGAGCCCGAGGCTGTGCACGTCGGGCAGGAACATCAGCAGCGCCGCGGTCTTCATCGACTTGTTGATGCCGAATTCCTTCGCGGCCTTGATCGCGTTGACCGTGTCGCCGCCCGCGTTCGCGAGGCCAAGAATCTGCGCCTTCGACGACTGGGCCTGCAGCAGGAACGACGAGAAGTCCGACGCCGACAGCGGATGGCGCACTTCGCCGAGCACCTGGCCGCCGTTCGCCTTCACGACGTCCGCGGTGTTCTTCTCGAGCGACTTGCCGAACGCGTAGTCGGCGGTCAGGAAGAACCAGGTCTTGCCGCCCTGCTTGAGCACCGCGAGGCCGGTGCCCTTTGCGAGCGCGACCGTGTCATAGCCATAGTGGACCGTGTACGGCGTGCACTGCTCGTTCGTCAGCGCGTCCGTGCCCGCGCCCGTGTTGAAGTACACCTTCTTCTTCTCTTGCGCGACCTGGTTCATCGCCAGCGCCGTTGCCGAGTTCGTGCCGCCGAGCAGCATGGTGAGCCCGTCACGGTCGAACCATTCGCGCGCCTTCGAAGCGGCGATGTCGGCCTTGTTCTGGTGGTCGGCGTACTCGATCTGGATCGGCTTGCCGAGCACCTTGCCGCCGAAGTCCGCGACCGCCATCTTGATTGCCGTGAGGCCGCCCTGGCCGTCGTCGTCGGCGTAAAGGCCGGACATGTCGGTGATGAAGCCGATCTTCACCGCGTCGTCGGCGGCCTGCGCGCTCCCCGCGCTGAACGCCATCGCAGCTGCCGAGGCGGCAAATAGGCCCGCGAGCCGCGCGAACGTGGTTTTCTTCATTGCAGTCTCCTTCCTTGGTTGCGTAGTTATTCAGGAACACTCCATGAACACTGGAGGCAAAGCGATTCGCGCCGCGCCCGTGCAACGCCGCGCAAAATCAGACCGAAAATTAAACGCCCAGCAGGTCGTGCAGCACCGGCATCTTCCCCTCGAGCTCGGCAGTGCCGAAGTGCTCGACGATGCGCCCGTGCTCCATCACGTAAAAGCGGTCCGCGAGCGGCGCCGCAAAGCGGAAGTTCTGCTCGACCATCACGATCGTGTAGCCGCGCGCCTTCAGGGTGAGGATCATGCGCGCGAGCGTTTGAACGATCACCGGCGCGAGACCTTCGGATATCTCGTCGAGCAGCAGCAGATTCGCGCCCGTGCGCAGAATGCGCGCCACAGCCAGCATCTGCTGTTCGCCGCCGGAAAGCCGCGTGCCCTGACTGTGGCGACGTTCGGCGAGATTGGGGAACATCGCGTAGATCTCGTCGAGCGACATGCCCTCGGCCAGCTTCGCGCCTTTCGCGCCGATATGCGGCGGCAGAAGCAGATTTTCTTCGCACGAAAGGCTCGAGAAAATGCCGCGCTCCTCGGGGCAATAGCCCACGCCGCAGTGTGCGATGCGATACGTCGGCATCTGGACAGTCTCTTGGCCGCCAATGCGGATCGACCCCGTGCGCCGCCCGGTGAGCCCCATGATGGCGCGCAGTGTCGTGGTGCGGCCCGCGCCGTTGCGCCCGAGCAGCGTCACGACCTCGCCGCGCCCAACGGACAGATCCACGCCGTGCAGAATGTGCGATTCGCCGTACCACGCCTGCAGCCCCGCGATCTCCAGCGCCTTCGCGCTATCGGCTGCGCCGGCAGTGGCGGCCGCCTCGCGTTCGGTGACCGTGTTCATGCGTGCGCCCCCGTGAGCGCCGCGTCCGCGCTGCCCATATAGGCTTCGGCGACGAGCGGGTTCTTCGAGACTTCGGCGTAGCTGCCTTCGGCGAGCACCTCGCCGCGCTGGAGCACCGTGATGGTGTCGGAGATGCCGGCAATCACGTTCATGTTGTGCTCGACCATGAGGATCGTGCGGCCACTCGAGACTTTCTTGATCAGCGCCGTCACGCGGTCCACGTCTTCGTGGCCCATGCCCTGGGTCGGTTCGTCGAGCAGCATCAGCTCGGGCTCCATGGCGAGCGTCGTGGCGATTTCCAGCGCGCGCTTGCGGCCGTAGGCCAGTTCGACCGTGGGCACATCGGCGAAATCGGTCAGGCCCACTTGCGTGAGCAGATCCATGGCGCGGTCGTTGAGCTCCGCGAGTGTGCGTTCGCTTTTCCAGAAGTGGTAAGCGGTGCCGAGCGAGCGCTGCAGCCCCACGCGCACGTTCTGGAGCGCCGTGAGGTGAGGAAACACGGCGGAGATCTGGAACGAGCGGATAATGCCGCGCCGCGCGATCTGCGCGGGCCGCTCGTGCGTGATGTCGATCCCGTTGAAGACGATGCGCCCCGCGCTGGGCACGAGGAATTTGGTGAGCAGGTTGAAGCAGGTGGTCTTGCCTGCGCCGTTCGGTCCGATCAGCGCATGGATCGAGCCGCGGCATACGCGCAGGTTCACGCCGTTCACGGCCGTAAAGCCCTTGAACTGTTTCGTGAGGTCGCGCGTCTCCAGAATCGTGTCGCCGAGAATCATGTCCCCTTCCGAGCGTGGTAAGGCGTAACACTGCAGACCGTCCGTGACTTGTGGTGCACGGTCAGGCCCGGCGCGGACGGTGCGGCGCGCCTCCCGATGCGCGCAACGCGCGCCTGCCGACTTTCGCGTCATTGTCTCGCCAATGATGCAGCGCAATCATTGGGATTTGCACTTAAGGGAGCATCACAAGGACAGTGAACGCTTAAATCGACAATTGACGACAGTTCGATGAAAATTAGCCGCACGTTAGCCGCACAATCAGCGCAAACCCGCCTCTGACAGACGTACAGAAACACGCGCGCGGAAGCGCTTCCGCGCGCGTCTACTATCGCTGCCGGAACGACGCTATCTTGCGCGCCGCTCCATGCCCTCAGGCGGTCGTCAACGTCGCACCGGCGGCGGCCTCCGTTTGCGCACGTGCACCTTCGCGACGATCGGCGCGCAGCATCTCGGCGGCGCGCTCTGCGATCATCAGCGTCGGCGAATTCGTGTTGCCCGAAGTAATGGTCGGCATGACCGAAGCGTCCACCACACGCAGGCCCTCCACCCCGCGCACGCGCAGGCGCGCGTCGACCACGGCGTCCGGATCGTCGGCGCGGCCCATGCGGCACGTGCCGACCGGGTGAAAGATCGTCGTGCCGACGTTGCCCGCTGCCTCGCGCAGTTGCTCCTCGCTCTGAAATGCGAGCCCGGGCAGGATCTCTTGCGGCTCGTAACGCGCAAGCGCTGCGCTGGCCGCGATGCGCCGCGTCAGCCGTATCGAGTTCGCCGCCACGCGCAGGTCGTGATCGGTCGAAAGATAATTGGGCGCGATGGCGGGCGCTTGCGCCGGGTCCGCCGAAACTGCGTGGATACTGCCGCGCGACGTGGGCCGCAAATTGCACACCGACGCCGTGAACGCATTGAAGCGATGCAACGGCTCGCCGAAGCGGTCGAGCGACAGCGGCTGCACGTGATACTGGAGGTCGGGCCGCGTAAGCGCGGGATCGTTCGGGTCCGACTTCGCGAACGCGCCGAGCTGCGAGGGGGCCATCGACATGGGCCCGCTCTGGAAGAACGCGTACTCCATGCCGATCATCAGCTTGCCCCACCAATGCGCGGAAAGCGTGTTGAGCGTACGCACGCCGTTCACGCGAAACGCCATGCGCAATTGCAGATGATCCTGCAGGTTCTCGCCCACGCCGCGCAGATCCTGCACCACGCCAATGTCGAGCTGCGCGAGCCGCTGTGCGTCGCCGATGCCGGAAAGCTCGAGCAGTTGCGGCGAATTCACGGCGCCGGCGCTCAGGATGACTTCGCAACGCGCGCGCGCCACGTAATCCACATCGCCGCGATACTCCACGCCCACGCAGCGCTTGCCCTCGAAAATCACGCGCTGAGTGAGCGCGCCGGTCACGACCGTCAGGTTGGGTCGCTTCATCGCCGCGCGCAGGAACGCCTTCGACGCGTTCCAGCGCACGCCGCGCTTCTGGTTCACCTCGAAATATCCCACGCCGCTGTTGTCGCCGCGATTGAAGTCGTCGGTGGCGGCAATGCCCTGCTCCTGCGCCGCGTGCGCGAACGATTCGAGAATCTGCCACTTCAGGCGCTGCTTCTCCACACGCCATTGGCCGCCCGCGCCGTGAAACTCGCTCGCGCCGCCGTGATGATCTTCGCTGCGGCGGAACACAGGTAGCACACTGTCCCACGACCAGCCGGAGTCGCCCGTCTCGCGCGCCCAGTTGTCGTAGTCTTCGCGCTGACCGCGCATGTAGATCATGCCGTTGATCGACGACGAGCCGCCCAGCACACGCCCGCGCGGATACGAAAGCGCGCGTCCGTTGAGGCCTTTTTCGGCGGCGGTCTTGTAGAGCCAGTCGGTGCGCGGATTGCCGATGCAATACAGGTAGCCGACGGGAATGTGGATCCAGTGATAGTCGTCCGTGCCGCCCGCTTCGATGAGCAGCACGGAAACGTCGGCGTCTTCGGTCAGGCGGTTGGCGAGCACGCAGCCCGCTGTGCCCGCGCCAACGATCACATAGTCGAATTCGCCTTCGAGGCGGCGCGCGGGCGCGCCGCGTGCTCCTTGAGCTTCACTCGGTGCAGGCATGTTGTGTCTCCAGCCACTACGTTTTCTTGGTGTTGTGATTTTCGAACTGCGATTGCGGCGCCGGGCGGCACAGAATACTTCGTCATGCTTGATAAACCACCCGGCTCCTGCCCACCTATTTCGCCACCGGCATCGTGAACTCCGCGCCCTTGGCGATGCTGTCAGGCCAGCGCTGCATGATGCTCTTGTAGCGCGTGTAAAAGCGCACGCCCTCCTCGCCATAAGCATGGTGGTCGCCGAACAGCGAACGCTTCCAGCCGCCGAACGAATGCCACGCCATCGGCACCGGAATCGGCACATTGATGCCCACCATGCCCACCTTGATCTGGCGCGAGAACGCGCGCGCGACGCCGCCGTCCGAGGTGTAGCACGACACGCCGTTGGCGAACTCGTGCGCATTGATCAACTCGACGGCGCTCGCGAAATCGGGCACGCGCACGACCGAAAGCACCGGGCCAAAGATCTCTTCCTTGTAGATCGTCATATTGGTCTTCACATCGTCGAACAGCGTGCCACCGAGGAAGAAGCCGTCCTCATGGCCGTCCACCTTGTGGCCGCGCCCGTCCACCACGAGCCTCGCGCCCGCCGCCACGCCCGCCTCGATATAGCCCTGCACCTTCGCGCGATGCACGCCCGTGACAAGTGGGCCCATTTCCGAGGCGCCGTCCATGCCGCTGCCGATCTGCAAGGCCTTCACGCGCGGCGTGAGGCGCTCGACGAGTTCGTCCGCGATATGGCCCACGGCCACCGCCACCGAAATCGCCATGCAGCGCTCGCCGGCCGACCCGTATGCCGCGCCGATCAGGGCGTCGACCGCCTGGTCGAGATCGGCGTCCGGCATCACGACGAGGTGATTCTTCGCGCCGCCCAGCGCCTGCACGCGCTTGCCGTGCTTCGTGCCTTCCGTGTAGATGTACTCGGCAATCGGCGTCGAGCCGACGAACGACAGCGCCGTGACCTCGGGATGCACGAGCAGCGCGTCCACGGCCACCTTGTCGCCGTGCACGACGTTGAACACGCCGTCGGGCAAACCCGCTTCCTTGAGCAGTTCGGCAAGGCGCACGGAAGCCGAGGGATCGCGCTCCGAAGGCTTGAGCACGAACGTGTTGCCACACGCGAGCGCGATGGGGAACATCCAGCACGGCACCATCATCGGGAAATTGAACGGCGTGATGCCCGCCACGACGCCAAGCGGCTGGCGCAGATTCCAGTTGTCGATGCCGCCGCCGATCTGGTCGGTAAAGTCCGTCTTCAGCAGGTTGGGAATGCCGCACGCGAATTCGACCACCTCGATGCCGCGCATCACCTCGCCCTTCGCATCGGAGAACACCTTGCCGTGTTCGCGCGTGATCAGTTCGGCGAGTTCGTCGTGATGCTGGTCGAGCAGATCCTTGAACTTGAAGAGAATGCGTGCGCGCTTGATGGGCGCCATCTCCGCCCACTCGGGAAACGCCGCGGCCGCGGCAGCGACGGCCGCGTCCACTTCGGCCACCGTGGCAAGCGGCACGCGCGCGCTCACCTTGCCAAACGCCGGATTGAATACGTTGCCGTAACGCTCGCTCGTGCCGTCCAGCGGCTTGCCGTTGACGAAGTGCGTGAGCGTACGCACGCCTGCATCGCTCTGATGTGTCTCGCCCATGTCTGTGCCTCTTCTGTCGTGAAGCCTCGATCCAGCTAGCGTAATCGGCAGGCCGGGGCGCGATCCAATGATTAATGCTCAACAGCGATATAAGGCGGTTTAATATCAGGATATGGACCTGACCTTGCTCCGAGCGTTCGTCACGGTCGCGCGCGAGGGCAACCTCACGCGCGCGGCCACCCACCTGCATCTCACGCAGCCGGCCGTGAGCCTGCAGATCAAGCATTTGCAGGAGGCCCTTGGCGTCGCGCTCTTCACGCGCACCTCGCACGGCCTCGCGCTCACGCGTGACGGCCAGGCACTGCTGCCGCATGCCGAACGTGCGCTCGCCGCCGCCGGCGACGTGCAGCGCGCCGCTGCCGCGCTGCGGCACGAGGTGCGCGGGCGCTTGCGCATCGGCACCATTCTCGATCCGGCGTTCCTGCGTCTGGGCGGCTTTCTGCGTCAACTCGTCGAAACCTGGCCGCAGATCGAAACGGCGCTGCGCCACGGCATGTCCGGCTGGGTGCTCGACCAGGTGCGCTCGCGCGAACTCGACGTCGGCTACTACATCGGCCAGCCCGCGCCCGACCCCGACATGTTCCATGTCATCACGCTCACACGCTTTCAGTACCGCGTGCTCGCGCCCGCGGGCTGGAAGGACCGCGTGAAGGACGCGCGGGACTGGCGCGCGCTCGCCGCGCTGCCGTGGATCTGGACGCCGCCCGCCTCCGCGCACAATCGCCTGCTCACCACGCTGTTCGAGGCCGCGAATGCGAAACCCGTGAAGGTGGCCGAGGTGGACCAGGAGCCGTCGATGCTCGATCTCGTGAAGTCGGGCGTGGGGCTCACACTCGCGCGCGATTCCACGGCTCTCGCCGAAGCGCACGCGCACGGGCTCACCATCGTCGAAGGCGTGGCGGTGCCCACGGAACTCACCTTTATCACGCTCGCCGCGCGACGCGACGAGCCGACCATTGCGGCGGCGCTCAAGTCGATCGAAACGCAATGGGCGATATGAGCCGCGCTCATGAAGACGCGCGCGCGCCGGTCAGGTCGGACGTGAGCGCAGACCGTGTCGCGTAACAGCGCTGTCACACAAGTTTTGATAGATTGGGAATTCGCTCCGCGTTTTCGGCACGCCTGACGGCGTGCTCACCCTGCGCGGCGCGTTTCCAGCCTCTCCCATCGTTCCCCTTGTTCCCTTCGTTCGACAGGAGCCTTGCATGGCCCGCAACATCGAAATCAAAGCCCGCGCCCGTCAATTCGACGCCCTGCGCGAGCGCGCTTCCCAGCTCGCATCCGATGCGCCCCTGATCTTTCGCCAGCAGGACTTCTTCTACGATGTACCGCGCGGCCGCCTGAAGCTGCGCCAGTTCGACGACGGCACGCCGCCCGAGCTGATCTTCTATCAGCGCGACGATCGCGACGGCCCGAAGGCCTCGTACTACACGCGCAGCCCTGTGACCAATGCCGAGGCCATGCACTCGCTGCTTGCCACGGCGCTCACCACGCGCGGCATCGTCTCGAAAGAGCGCCACGTGTATCTGGCGGGCCGCACGCGCATCCATCTGGACCGCGTGGACGGCCTGGGCGACTTCGTCGAACTGGAAGTGGTGCTCGGCCCCGAGGACGACGAGCAAGGCGGCGAAGCCGAGGCGCACGCGGTGTTCGCGAAGCTCGGCGTGGACGAAAGCGATCTCGTCGCGGTGGCTTACGTGGATCTGCTCAATACGGCCAGTGCGGCCTGATCGGTTTAATCAGCAAACGGGCCCTTGCGGCCCTTATCCACCCTTTGCGGCCCTACGCTCACGCAGCCGGCGCGCCCGGCTCCAGATGACCCAGCGGCAGCGGCCCGTTGCGCTTGAACGTGGTGAGCACGATGTTCGAGCGCACGCTGTCCACGCCGGGCACGCGCATGAGCTTCTTCATGACGAAGGTCGAAAGCGCGTTCAGATCGGGCGCGACGATACGCAGCAAATAGTCGGCATCACCCACCACGGCATGGCATTCGAGCACTTCGGGCAGCACGTCGATCTGCTGCTGGAACTGCTCGATGATCGAATCCCCGTGATGCTTGAGCTTCAGGCTCGTGAACGCGGTCACGCCCAGCCCGAGCTTTTCGGGCCGCAGCACCACGCGATACCCGTCGATCACCCCCGAGGCCTCGAGACGCTGCAGCCGCCTGCCGATCTGCGAGGGCGAGAGCGGCACCTGCTCGCCAAGCTGCTGGTGCGTAGCGCGGCCAAAGCGCTGCAGCACGTCGAGGAGCGCCAGATCGAAATGATCGAGTTCGAGCATGAATGAAATTCGCATTGATTGACTTGATAACGCTCGATTATTGCATATCAGAGACTAATCTCGTTCAATACGCGCACATGCCGCGCGCCATCCGCTCTAGACTTGTACAACAGCAAGCCTTTTTAGTGGAGCGTTACGAACATGGCCGCCGCCACCGCGAAACTGCAGGAGCAGTTCGACGCGGGTCTCACCACCCGTCCCGATTTCACGATAGACCAGCCGCTCGAGCGCTATGGTGCGGCCGATCACGCCGTATGGGACCAGCTCTACCGGCGTCAGCACGCGCTGCTCGAAGGCCGCGCCTGCGAGGCGTTCCTTGAAGGCGCCACGCGCATCGGCCTGAACGTTTCCCACGTTCCTTCGTTCGAGCAGGTGAGCGAGCGTCTGATGGCGGCAACCGGATGGCGCATCGTGGCCGTGCCGGGCCTCGTGCCGGATCGCATCTTCTTCGAGCACCTTGCGAACCGTCGCTTTCCCGTCACCTGGTGGATGCGCCGTCCCGATCAGCTCGACTATCTGCAGGAACCCGACTGTTTCCATGACCTGTTCGGCCATGTGCCGCTGCTCACCGACCCCACTTTCGCCGATGCGATTCACGCCTATGGCCGCGCGGCGCTTGCCGTCGAGGAGCGCGCGCTGCCGTTGCTCGCGCGGCTCTACTGGTACACGGTGGAGTTCGGTTTGATGCGCGACGCGAGCGCGCCAGACGGCGTGAAGATCTACGGCGCCGGCATCGTGTCGAGCAAGGGCGAGACGCTCTACAGCGTGGAAAGCGCGGCGCCGAACCGGCTGGCGTTCGACCTCGACCGCGTGCTGCGCACGCGCTATCGCATCGACACGTTCCAGAAAACCTACTTCGTGATCGACTCGTTCGCCCAGCTATTCGAAGCGCTGGGTGCGGGCATTGCGTCGCGCCTCGCCGACCCGGCGGCGCTCATCGCGTCGCAGCCTCACGCGGCGGGCGACGTGCTGCACAGCGACACGATCATCACGCGCGGCACGGGCGAGGGCTGGCTCGACGACGGCGACGTCTGAACGAAAGTCGGCCGGGCGGCGCGACCAGTAGACGCAACTCCCAGCCAACGCCGACGCAAAATCGGACGCAATACGGGACGCAACGGCGCTTTGCGCCGCAACATGCGCACGTTCCTTGACCGGGCCGCTCGCACACGCGTCCCATTAGTGAAAAAATGGCTGATCGGCTAACGGCGCACGCCAGGCCCCAAGCTCAACACAGGTGCAACGATGATCAACCGACTCACATCCGAAGAGCGCGCATCGCAACTCGCCGACCTGCGCGGCTGGCAGGCCGTCGCCGGCCGCGACGCGATCCAGCGCCACTTCCGCTTCGCCGACTTCAATGAAGCATTCGGCTTCATGACGCGCGTGGCGATCAAGGCGCAGGAAATGAACCATCACCCCGAGTGGTTCAATGTGTACAACCGCGTCGAAATCACGCTCTCCACCCACGAAGCCGACGGCCTCACCTCACGCGACATCGAACTCGCGCGCTTCATCGACTCGATCGCGCCTGGACCGCTCAGCGCATAAGCAGCAGTACCAAGCATGGGTACGCTGTGCGCACGGCGAGTGCACACAACGCGCGCGCAGCGTGCCATGAAAGCATAATGCAGGGTAGCGGGCCTTCAAACCTTCAGCTTTGAAGGCTATTCTTGATGGATACGTAAGACTCCCAGGCAGCGCGGGCAATCGGGTCTAAACGTTCCGGTGATATGGCGTTCTGACGCTGTACAATCAGCAGCGCATAAGGCTTGGAGAGCGCACTCGCCTCCTGGCACAACGCGAGTTCGTCGCCAATCGAAGGCGAGCGGTTGCGCCAGAAGTTGATCGCGGCTTCGAGTTCGGTGATCGAAATATCGGACATGTGGATCGTGATCGCGCAACCGTCGGGCTATGCCGTAATGTCAGCAAGCGACGCTTCGCGAACTGCGTGCCTGAACGCTAAAACCCATTGTACTTGAGCGAATCCCATGCGACTCCTTCTGATCGAAGACGACCGCCCTATCGCACGCGGTATCCAGTCCAGCCTCGAACAAGCCGGCTTCACGGTCGACATGGTCCACGACGGCATCTTCGCCGAACAGGCCCTCACGCAGAATCGCCATGAACTCGTGATCCTCGATCTCGGCCTGCCGGGCATCGACGGCATGACGCTGCTTTCGCGCTTTCGCCAAAGCAACCGGCACACGCCCGTTATCGTGCTCACCGCGCGCGACGAACTGAACGACCGCGTCCAAGGCCTGAATTCCGGCGCCGACGACTACATGCTCAAGCCGTTCGAGCCGGCCGAGCTCGAAGCGCGCATTCGCGCCGTGATGCGCCGCAGCGGCCCGCACGGCGACGTGCCGCGCCCCGAAGTGTCGCTCGGCGGCGTGCGCCTGTCGGGCGTCGATCGCCGCATCTTCAACGACGACAAGCCGCTCGAACTCTCGCCGCGCGAGTTCGCCGTGCTCGAAATGCTGCTGCTGCGTCACGGCCGCGTGGTGAGCAAGGCGCAACTGCAGGACCACCTCACGCACTTCGGCGGCGACCTCGGCGACACCGCGATCGAAGTCTACGTGCACCGCGTGCGCAAGAAGCTCGAGAACTGCCGCGTCGAAATCGTCACGGTGCGCGGCTTCGGCTATCTGCTGCAGGAAATCCGCCAGGCAGCCTGATTCGCCTCGCTTCCTGAGCCAGCCAACGGCGGCGGATCACTCCGCCGCCGTTTGCGCTTGATGGCCCGTCACTGGCACGTCAGTGGCACGCGAATGCCCCATCGATGGGACTTCAGCCGCCGCGCCCGCGGCCCGCGTACAATGGATCGGTCCCGTGCGGCGCACGCCGCCGCACCCACGATCCATCATTCGCCCCGAAGCCATCATGTCCTCACCTGCCGCAACGAGTCTGCGGCGCACGCTGCTAAGGCGCCTGGCCGCCCCGCTTTCGCTGCTCGCGCTGATGAGCGGCCTGATCGCCTATTGGCTCGCCTGGCAGTACACGCAGCACGTAGTGGACCGCTCGCTCGCCGACCTCGCCACGGCCATTTCCCGGCAGATCCAGATCGCCGGCGACGATGCCCCCAATACCGTCCCGCCGCTCGCGCAGGCGATGTTCTCCGACCCCGTCGAGCATCTCATCTATCGCATCAGCAACGGCGAAACGGAAATCGCGGGCGACCACGATCTGCCGCTGCAGGGCACCAACGTGCGCCGCATGCACTACGCGTACGTGTTCGAAACGATCTACAAAGGCGTGACCGTGCGCGTCGCCCAGGTGCGCGTGCCGCAAACACACGGTAATCCGATCGTCGTGGAAGTCGGTCAGCCTGTGCATCATCGCTTTCGCATCGCGGCCGAATTTCTCGTCGCGATCATGATGCCGTTGCTGCTGCTGCTGCTTGCCGGCTGGGTCATCGTGTGGCGCGTCGTCAACCAGCAGCTCAACCCGCTCACCGCGCTCGCCGACTCGCTGAACCGCCAGACGCACACGTCGCTCGAGCCCGTGGACGAGACCTATGTGCCCGTCGAGATCCGTCCGCTCACCGGCGCACTCAACGCGCTGCTCGGCCGCCTGAAGACCGCGCTCGACGCGCAGCGCAAATTCATCGCCGACGCGGCCCACCAGCTGCGCACGCCGCTCACCGCGGTGAAGCTGCATGCCGAGCAGGCCGTGAACGCGCGCGAGCCGCAAAAGGTCAGCGACGCCGTGCGCGAGTTGCGTGCGGCCGCCGATCGCGCGGTGCGTCTGTCCAATCAGCTGCTCTCGCTCGCGCGCGCGGAGCCGGGCGAGCAAGCTGCGCGTTTCGTCGATATCGACATGGCCGCGCTCGCGTTCGAGACCGGCGCCGAATGGGTGCCGCGCGCGCTGGCGAATCACGTCGACCTCGGTTTCCAGCGCCTCGACGACCCCGAGAACGACACGCCGTTGATGGTGCGCGGCAACCCCGTGCTGCTGCACGAGGTCATCGCGAATCTGCTCGACAACGCGCTCAAATATTTGCCGCCTGCGCGGCTGGAAGGCGGTCGCATCACCGTGACTGTTTCGCAGTCCTCCGTTGACGGCACGCCGATGGCCGAGATCGTCGTGGAAGACAACGGCAGCGGCGTGCCCGCTTTGCAACAAGCGGATCTCTTCAAGCGCTTCTTCCGAGGCGACGCTCAAAGCGAGAACGGCGTGGACGGCGGCGCGGGCCTCGGTCTTGCGATCGTTCACGACATCATGGCGCTGCATCGCGGCAGCGTGCATTACGAAGATGCACCGGAAGGCGGTGCGCGCTTCATCGTGCGCGTGCCGCTCGCGACTGTCCGAACGCCGGTACGCACGGACGCCAAAGACAAGCGGGACAGCAAGGAAGGCAGCGCCGCTGAAACCGTGCAGCGCGAGGCGGTCAAGTCAGACGAACCGCCGCGCGAGAAGAAACCGGCTCATCAGGCGAGCATCGATCTCTAACGCTGCGCCTGCCACGAAAACGACAAGGGCCGCTCTCATGCGGCCCTTGTGCTTCATGCGACGCGACGCGCGTTGCGCCGCTTACTTCTTCTTTTTGCTCTTGCCCTTCGAGGCCTTGGCGCCCTTCGCAGACTTGTCGTCGTCGGGCGGTGCGAGCATCGTGCCGCGGCATTTGCGGGCGCCGCAACGGCATTCGTATTCGCGCTTGAGCTTCTTCGTCTGCTTCGCGTCGATCACGAGACCGTAGTCGTAGAAGAGTTCCTCGCCCTCTGCGATATCGCGCAGCGCGTGAATATAAACGTGTCCTTCGATTTCCTCGGCTTCGCAGTTCGGCGCGCACGAATGATTGATCCAGCGCGCGCTGTTGCCCTTCACCTTGCCGTCGATCACGTCGCCGTCGTCGAGCGCGAAATAGAACGTGTGATTCGGTTCGTCAGGATTATGCGGATGACGCCGCAGCGCTTCCTTCCAGGAGATGCGCTCGCCCTTGTATTCGATCAGTCGTTCGCCGGTCGCAATGGGGACCGCCGCAAACACGCCCTTGCCGTGCACGCCCGACTGGCGCACGACGATCCTGCGTTCACTCATTGAATGAATCCTTGTGAAGTACTGGGGGAGACTGTCCCGGTCATGACAGGCGGCTTGGAACACATCCTCGCGCGCGCCGCCTGCGGCTCTCTCATGAAGCCGTGCCCGACGGTCTGCCTGGCCTTGCATCGGCCTTCGCATCAAACTTCGCGTCCTGCCTCGCCGCGGTCCGTACGCAAACGCGGCGCCGATTGGGCGCCGCGCTCATGCGACGCCCGGCGCGCCACAGACGGCATCGTACACGCTCGCGCCTCTTTCGTTCAACCCATATGCGCCGTGAGACAAGCGCCGCGCGCAGCGTATCAGCGCTGGCCGAGCGTTGTCTCGCCGAACAGCTTCTTCAACTCGCGCGGCTGCGAGCGCCAGTATTGCGGCGGCGCGTTCACGCTCGCTCCGAGTTGTGCCGCGGCGTGCCACGGCCAGCGCGGATCGTAGAGCATCGCGCGTGCCATCGCGATCATGTCGGCTTCGCCGTCTTCGACGATCTGGTTGGCCTGCAAGGCGTCGGTGATGAGGCCCACCGCAATCGTCGTCATGCCGGTTTCGGCCTTCACCTTGCGTGCGAACGGCACTTGATAGCCAGGTTCGAGCGGAATCTTTTGCAGCGGTGACACACCGCCCGACGACACGTCGATCCAGTCCGCGCCGCGTGCCTTGAGCGCTTGCGCGAAGACGACCGTGTCCTCGGGCGTCCAGCCGCCTTCAACCCAGTCCGTTGCCGAAACGCGCACACCGATCGGGCGATCGGTGGGAAATTCGGCGCGCACGGCGTCGAACACTTCGAGCGGAAAACGCATGCGGTTCTCGCGCGAGCCGCCGTACTCGTCGCTGCGCTGGTTCGCGATCGGCGAGAGGAACTGGTGCAGCAAATAGCCATGCGCCGCGTGTATTTCAAGCGCGTCGATACCAAGACGCGCAGCGCGGCGCGCCGTGGCCACGAACGCATCGCGCACGCGATTCAGACCCGCGACGTCGAGTGCGAGCGGCGGCGCCTCGCCCTCCTTGTGCGCGAGCGCCGAAGGCGCGTGCGGCAGCCACCCGCCTTCGGCAACCGGAATCAGTTGGCCGCCCTCCCAGGGCACATGGCTCGACGCCTTGCGCCCCGCGTGCGAGATCTGCATGGCGATGCGGATCGGCGAATGGCGGCGGATAGCAGCGATAACGGGCTCGAGCGCGGCTTCGGTCACGTCGTCCCAGAGGCCGAGATCGCCCGGCGTGATACGGCCGTCGGGTTCGACGGCCGTCGCTTCGATGCAAAGCATCGCGGCGCCCGACAACGCCAGGTGGCCGAGATGGATCATGTGCCAGTCGTTGGCCTCGCCACGCTCGGCGGAGTACTGGCACATCGGTGAAACGACGATGCGATTGGCGAGCGTCACGCCACGCAGTTCGAGCGGAGTGAAGAGCTTGCTCATGGGAGGTCCACGGACGGATGGCAGAAGCGTCCGAGAATAGCATGCGCTTTTTTCGCGCGTTCGACAGGAAACACAGCGCGTGCGCGACGTGCGCCCGCGCGAGAAGGATCAGGTCGGGTTCAGGGTTGGCGCGCGGCCATGCGGGCGTCTACAGCGTCCAGCCATTCGCCGAACATGCGGCTCGCCTGCGCTTCGAGCGTCGGCCCGTGGCGCGCCGTGTCGTCGCGCAGCGCGTTCACATCCACGCCCGCGGTGGCGATTTCGGCGGCGTTTCCGATCAGCCAGGGCTCGAAGCGGTCGGCGCGCACTTCAGGATGGCATTGCAGCCCGAGCACGTGGTTGCCCCACGAAAACGCCTGGTTCTCGCACAGCGGCGTGGAAGCGAGACGCGTCGCGCCCTGTGGCAAATCGAAGGTATCGCCATGCCAATGCAGCATGGAGGTGAGTGCGCCGTCGATGTGCTGCAGCGGCGAGGCGCGGCCCGCGTCGGTGAGCGTGAGCGGCGCCCAGCCGATTTCCGGCTGCGGCCCGGCATACACGCGCGCACCGAGCACGCGAGCGATGAGTTGCGCGCCGAGGCAGATGCCGAGCGTGGGCAGACCGGCCGCGACGCGCTTTTCGATCATCGCAGCGAGGGGAACGAGGGTGGGATAGCGTGCGTCGTCGCACGCATTGATCGGACCGCCGAGCACGACCATGAGCGACGCCGACAAGGGATTGAGCGCGCCCACGCGGGCGAAGCCGACGTCGACGTAGCGCACGGGGCGTCCACGGTTGCCGAGCACGCGCTCGAAGCTGCCGAGGTCCTCGAAATAGACATGGCGCACAGCCAATACTTCGCGATTCATCGGCAGATTCCCGGGTCGGCTGTGGACGGCTTGCACGTGACCGCCTGTGTACGGCGCGTGTGCACGTTTGCGCCTGCGGTCGTGACAAAAACGTGTGGCAAATACTTGCGAGAACTACACAAATTACCACGCACACAATACCGGCACGCAATCGACATTGCGACGCTTTGCATTACCGTAAATTACATGCATGACGCGCGCGGGCGTCAACGCGCGCCGCCCGCTCCGGGGCGGCGGCGCAGCTGTCGCCTTAAACCGCGAAGATCTTCCAGTTTTTCTTCTGGGTCGTCACGTCGGCCTGTTCGTAGACCGAGCAATCGAGACGCAGATCGGTGTCAGCCATATCGATGTTCAGAAGCTGGCAGTGATGCGGCGTCTTCTTCGGGTTCTTGCTCGGCTCGAAATGCGAGCAGGTCAGGCACATGCGGTGTTGCGGGCTGGTTTCCTGCGCTTCGAGCAGATAAACCGTCTTGAGCAGCGTGCGATAAAGCGTGGACTGTTCGTCCGCCTTCAGCGTGCCGACCGCCTTCGAGAGGAAGTCAGGCCACTGCGAGGCCTTCTTCGCCGCCGTGCGGCCGCGCGAGGTCAGACGCACCGCGAGTGCGCGGCCGTCGTCGAGCGCGCGACGCTTTTCGACAAGCCCCTTGGTTTCGAGCGTGCTCACCGCATCGCTCGTGGTAGCGGCCGTGAGGGCCGTTTCACGTGCGATCTCGCCGAGGCGCATCGGCCCCTTACGCTGCATCAGCAGCACGAGAATTTCGCCCTGGGTAGGCGTGAGTCCTGCCCCTTCGGCCCAGTCCCACGCCTGGCTCCGCATAGCCGTGCTAAGTCGCAGCAGGCTATGGGTCACCCGCCCGGCTGCCTGCTCTCCGTATACGCCTTCGCTCATAGTCTTTCGCTGGTTATTTGGCAGCTTGCGCTGCATCGTCAGCCGCCGCTTTGACCGACGGCCTGTGGGAACGCTGGCGCCCGGTTCCCGAGCGCCGCACCATCTCAAAAAAACCTGCTACGCGCACGCCAAGGTGTACGTAGCACTGTCATTTTTCTTGCCGCAGACCCCGAAAACATCCTTCAAGTTCCGATGCCAGTGCAGCAAACCGACATTCTATGCGAGAGCGGCAAATCGCACAGCTAACTTATCCAACGCGAATTGTGGATAACCCGTTGATAAGCACGCTATTGCTATGTGCACAGGTTCTTGACCGCTCGCAATCGTCGCTGCATGACCCATGCAGGTTATCGCGGATTTCTGTCTCAAACGCAACAGGAATCTGCCCGATTGTGGCTAACCAATCATTACGTAGTCCATTGAGTTTGCAGGGAAATCGAAGGTTACCCACAGCGGTGTGGGGCCATTTGTCCATGAATATGGACCATGTCGGGACCCAGGTCAAAAAAATAAGAACCCCCAGGTACCTTGAAGCCGGCAAAAAAAATTTTCTCCACCTCGAAAAAAGTGGCGCGCGGAACCAACGCGACCCGTTTTTGGCGTGCTTATCGGCCGGTTTTTGTCCGCTCCCCTTACCTCGCTTTTTACCCGCTTCTTACCCGCGTCTTACCTGTTTCTCACCTGTTTCCCAGCCCCGAAAGCACGAAGGGCAGCCCGAAAGCTGCCCTTGCATCCTGCTTTGCCTGCGCGGAGCGCTTCTGGCACCCCGCGAAAATCGGTCAGTGGTCCTGTGCGTCCGCCGGCTCCCCTTTTTTGATTCCGGTCAGGCGCGCCAGCGCAGGCACTGTTGCCGGACGGCTTCGTGCAACGACTTTTCCTCGGCCACCACGCTACGCAGCCAGGTGGCGTCGTTGTTCTGCGCGCGGGCGATCGTGCCGATTTCGGTGAGCGCGCGCGTCGATCCGAGCGCCTCGCCGTGCGGCGCGATCCGGTCCAGCGTGTCGAGAATGTCTTCGGAAATCGTGCGCCGCTCCCCCGTCTGCGGATTTACGCAGGTGCCGGCGAGACCAAAACGGCATGCCTGGAAGCGGTTGAACGTGTACACGAGATAGTCGTCCTCGAGCGGCGCAATCGGCCGGTCGGTGAGCAAATGGCGTGCAAGCGTCTGGATGTAGCAGGCGATCGCCGCGGCGCGCTCCACCGAAAGCGGCGTGTCCATCACGCGCACCTCGATCGTGCCGAAACCGGGTTTCGGACGGATGTCCCAGTAAAAGTCTTTCATGCTGTTGACAACGCCCGTGTGCACCATCTTCGAGAAGTACTCCTTGAACTCCTCCCAGCTCAGCACGAACGGCGCGCGGCCCGACAGCGGAAACGCGAACACGGAATTCAGTCGTGCCGAATGAAATCCGGTGTCCACACCCTGCACATAGGGCGACGACGCCGAGAGCGCGATGAAATGCGGAATGAAGCGCGAAAGCGAATGGAGCAGGAAAAGCGCGCTGTCCGCATCCGGGCAGCCGATATGCACGTGCTGGCCGAACACCGTGAATTGCTTCGCAAGGTAGCCGTACAGCTCGGAAAGATACTGAAAGCGCGGGGTATCGACGATGCGCCGGTCGCTCCACTGCTGGAATGCGTGTGTGCCGCCGCCGCACAGACCGACATTGAGACGATCGGCCGCAGCGACGAGCACGTCGCGAATCTTGCGCAGATCGGCCACGGCCTGCTCGTGATTCGTGCAGATTCCGGTGGAAAGTTCGATCATGCTTTCGGTGATTTCGGGCGTGATGTTGCCCGGAATCTCCTGATCTTTGACGAGGCGCATGAGGTCGCTACCCGCCTTGGTCAGATCGTAGTCGTGCGTGTTGACGATCTGCATTTCGAGTTCGATGCCGAACGTGAACGGCTTCGAATCGACAAATGTTTCGAGTGACATGGCGTCCCCTATCAGGGCGTCGCGCGCAAGCCGCCGGCCGCGCGCGACGCGGGTTTCATGCTTCGCCGCGTTCGCCGACGAGGGCAAGCGCGCGATAGACCAGCCAGGGTCCGAAAAGCTGCAGCACGACGATCGAGCAAAGAATGATCGCGCGCAGGCGCGGATCGAACGTCGGATAAAGCTCGTAGGTGTCCTCGACGAGCAGCAGCGCGAGCGCCGACATAGGCGTCAAGGCAATGCCGAGCGCGATACCCTGCTTCCAGTGCAGCCCGCTCGGTTTGGCGAACATCAGCACGCCGACAAGCTTGGCCACGAGGCGCGCGACGATCAGCCCCGCCGCGGCCGCGCCGCCCACGAGAATGTCGTGCCACTCGAAGGTCGTGAGCGTGAGCACGAACAGAATCACCGTCAGCAGCCATCCGGCCGTGCCGAAGTGCTGCGGCCACAGTTGCGGACGCGGCTCCAGATTCTTCACGATGATGCCGGCGGCAAGCAGGCTCAGGATCGTCGAAAGTTTGAGCAGGTGCGCCATGGCGATCGCCAGCAGCACGAGACCGAAGAGCGCGACAAACGAGTGCTCGTCCTGCGGACTCAACCGCCGGTAAAACAGCGTGCACGCACGGGCGAGCACGAACGCGAGAACCAGCGAGCCGATCAGCAGATAGAGCGGCTGGAGGATCGTCGCGAACACGTTGCCGTAGATTTCCTGGTGCAGCCAGCTTGACGCGAGCTTTTCCACGATCACCGCATACATGCTGTTGAGCGCCGTGAGCGTGAGCAAGCGCTGCGTGACCTGGCCTTCCGCCCGCAACTCGGTCTTGAGCTGGATCACCATGCCAGGCGACGTCGCCATGGAGATCGCGGCCACGACGAGCGCGATCATCGTCGGCACGGAAAGGAACAGCAGCACTCCAAGCACGAGCACGAAGGTCAGCGAGGCCTCGGCGAGACTCGAAAGGATGAGCCAGGGGTTGCGGCGGATCCAGCGCAGGTCGAGCCGGCTGCCCAGTTCGAACAGCAACAGGCCGAGCGCGACATCGAGCAGCGGCCGCGCGGACGTACCGACATTGGCGTCGACCACGCCAAACCCGGCCGACCCGGCAATGAGCCCGATCACCCCATAGCCCGAGATCCGCGGCAAGCGCCACGCCCGATAGCAAAGCTCGCCGCACAAACCGGCGGCGAGCAGCGCGAGCCCGGCCCAGAAAATACCGTCGAGCGGCAACGGCCAGGCGGGAAAAAACGAAAACGCCGACTTCATCGTGGTGGCTTCTCCTTGGCAACAACATCTTGCGTGGGAACGAATCCGGCTGTCCGACGTTAGATCGACATGCGGCTGACAATCCGGCAGACCGCAGGCAGACCGCAGGCAAACCGCGTGCCGCACGAGGCGAACGACACCTCTACTCGCCGTCTGGTGCGTGCCTGCTCTGCGCCTCGCGCGGTTCGCGCCCGCCGATGCAGCCGGCAGGGTCAACGATCTGACGACATGGCGAACTGGCGCGAATTAGCGCTTCCTGCGGCGAGCGCGGGCAAACAGTGCGGCAAACGCGATGGCAAACGCAATGGCGAACGCTACGGCAAAGCAGTGCGCCGGCACATAACGATGCGGCGAACAGCCGGTACGGGCGCCTTGCGTGTGGTGTGGCTGCGCCCGCGTTGGATGAACGAACGCTGCCGTCTTCCCTGAGCACTCAGATTCAGGATGAGGGGCAACCGTTCCTTGGAAGCGTCAACCGTCTGATGCGGCATGTGACGCGGAAAGAACGGCGATTGTGCCATAGCTTTTTTGCAATTGTCCCCCGCTCTCCGAAAGCATCGACAAAGACGGTAATAGCGTCCGTATTGTGCGCTTTTAGCGGAGTATGCGGAAAAAATGACCGCGTCGGCAGGCGGCATTCGTCGGGGGTTTCACGCTCTGGTTGGGTCGTGCTTGCCGGTAGCGGTGGCGTTAGCTTCGGGTTTACGGTTTACCGTATGTATACGTAGTAGAAGTTAACAAGGGCCTGGGTTTCCTGTGGATAACCCGGGTTTACCGAAAGGAATCCGTGAGTTGGCGCTCGCACAACCGCGCGCAAAGTGTGTGCGGTCCGCGAGCGCTTCGAAGAACAACTTTTTGGCCTGGAACGGGACGTGCCGAGTTACCCCGTTTACGTCCACACCGGTTCCACACTCCATTCGCCGGCAATTCGCGCGGTTATCCACAGATTTGCGTGGATAACCTGGGCGCCCTTTTCCACCCTGTTCCGTGCGGCGCGCTCAAAGACTGCGCTGGCGCAAGGCACGCTGGAGAAAGCGCGCCGGATCCAGCTGGTCGGCAAGTTCGCGCTCCAGTGGCCACGGCTCGCCTTCGAGCTGCGACGCGATCAGCTCCGCCCCCAGCGCCGCCCACACGAGTCCGCGCGAACCGAACGCATACGCGCCATAAAGGCCGCTTGCGCGCGGCAGGTCGAGCGGCCACGCGCCGGCCAGACGTTGCGCGTCGCGGCGGGCGGCTTCTTCGTCGGCGAGCGGGCCGAGTATCGGCATGCGGTCGCTGGTCACGCAGCGAAACGCCACGCGGCCGGCGAAATCGCGCTCGCCTTGTGCAGCCGCAAGCTCCGGGAGCATGTGCGCGACGCGTTCGATATTCTCGACGTGGCCGGCGGCGCGCAGCGCGTCGTCGGCGTCGTCGACTTCGTACGTGGCGCCGGCGAGCGTTACGCCGCCGTCGAGCGGCACCGCATAGCCTTCGCCGATCACGGGCACGCGCAGGTTCGCGAGCGGGCTGGGGTCGACGAGCGTGAGCTGGCCACGCACGATGCGCGTGGGCGCATGGGCGAGCGCCGCGGCCCGCGAGGCATCCTGAGCGTTGGCGAAGATCACCGCGGCCGCCTGGGCGACGAGCCGTCCGGTGTCGTCGAACACCTGCCATTCGTCGGATTCTCGATCGCCTGCGCGAGCGATGTGACCGATACGCACACCGAAACGTGTTTCGACCTGGGCGCCTGGCAACGCGGCGGCGAAAGCGCATTGCGCGCGGCAAAGCGATGCCGGATCGATCGCGCCGCCTTGCGGATAGAACCACCCGCCCTGATTGAGCGCGACGCCGGCCAACGCCTGCGCTTGCTCGCGCGTGACGGCGCTCACGAATGCTTCGGGATAGCCGAACGAATCCAGGGCGGCGGCGACGGCGCGCGATTCGTCGTCGGTGGCGAGATGGAGCAAGCCGGCGTGCGAGCGCACCGGCGCATGGCCAGCGGCTTCGAGCGCGGCCCAGCGTTGCAGCGCGTAGAGAAAGCCCGCGCGCGTGATGCGTGACGCGCTGCTGTCGTCACGGGAAATCAGCGGATGAAACACGCCGGCCGGATTGCCGGATGCTTCGAGCGCGGGCGCGGCATTGCGTTCGATGAGCGTCACGCGCCAGCCGCGCACGGCCAGCCGCTCGACGAGCGCGCAGCCGGCGAGTCCCGCTCCCACGACAACGGCGTGCCGCTCGCGCAGCGCAAGCGGCAGCGGCGGCTCATAGCGGCGCACGCGCCAGCGCGGCGCGAAGCGCCCGACCAGCATCGCCCACTTGCCGTTGAAGCCTGGCACCTTGCGGTATTCGAAGCCGCTTTGCTCGAGCGCGCGCTTCACCTCCCCGGAACTGCTCCACGTCGCGAAGGTGGCGTCCTCGCCGGCAATGCGTGCAAGCGCCTTGAAAATGGCGGGAGACCAGAGCTCGGGATTCTTCGAAGGGGCGAAGCCGTCGAGGTAGATCGCATCGGCGCGCATCCACATTTTGGGAAATACCTCGAGCGCATCGCCGAAAACGAGCGTGAGCGTGACGCGTCCGCCGTCGAATTCCAGGCGGTGCGTGCCGGGCACGAGCATCGGCCAGGCGTTCACGAGTTCGCGCGCGAGCGGCGCTTCGCGTGCGTGCGCAACGACTGCGTCGAGTGCGCGTTGCAGGTCGTTGCGCGCGAACGGATGTTTTTCCACCGAGACGAAATGCAGGCGTTCGCAGCGCGCCGGATCGTCGCGCCATGCCGCCCACGTGGCGAGAAAATTCACGCCCATGCCGAAGCCGGTTTCGACCACGGTGAAGATCCGCCGGTTTTGCCAGCGCTGTGGCAACGCGTTGCCGTTCAGAAAGACGGCTTGGGCCTGCGCGAATGCGCCTGCGGTGCTGTGATAGATGTCGCCATAGACAGGCGAAAACGGCATGCCGTCTTCCCGAAAAACGAGCGTGGCGGGTGTCAGGGTGGCGGTCATGAGGAACGCGAAGCCAGAGATGAGGAAGAAACGAGAACGGAGCGAGGCTGGAAAAAGCGTGTGGCGAAGCCTGGTCGCATCGCCGCAAACGCTTGCCAGGCAGGCGTTTGCGCGCATGCTGCGTTGGCGCGGCGCAACGCGTGCGCCAGCAAAAACGCCGCAGCCGGAGGGATTTGCGGGGGTGGATACCCTTAAAACGTCTGCAAGCCCCAAAAAACCGGCATATCCTGCGCGAAATCTTCGAAACCCTTGTCGTTATTGGGTTTGCGCTGCGCTATCATAGCAAGCGCCGCCCAGGGAAGCGGCAGCACGGACGTTGCGGCAGCAGACACACGCTAGCCGCCGCAACGCGAAAACGCCGGGGTGCTCCGGGTCCGTCGCTGCTCGACGGCGCGGCACGCGTCCGTATAATCGGCGCGTTCGCGCTGTTCGTGTCAACCTAAACACAGAAAGGAACTTCTCAATGAATAAACAGGAACTGATCGACGCCGTCGCAGCACAGACGGGCGCTAGCAAGGCACAAACCGGCGAGACGCTGGACACGCTCCTCGAAGTGGTCAAGAAGGCTGTGTCGAAGGGTGACGCGGTCCAGCTGATCGGCTTCGGCAGCTTCGGTTCGGGCAAGCGCGCAGCCCGTACGGGCCGTAACCCGAAGACCGGCGAAACCATCAAGATTCCCGCAGCCAAGACCGTCAAGTTCACGGCTGGCAAGGCGTTCAAGGACGCCGTCAACAAGCGCTAAGGTATTGCCGCTTTAAGTTGACACCCGCCCCTGGCGGGTTTTTTTTCGCCTGCGCGGTTCACGCGGCGCGGGCGAAAAAGCAAACGGCGCCGCATGATTGCGGCGCCGTTGTTCATTGAGCGCGTCGCTCTCGTGACTCGGGACGACTAGGGGCGATGGACGATTTCGCCGTGATCGCCGTGATCATGATCGTGGTCATCGTCGTCCAGCTCCCACGACGGGAACGGGTCGGCGTAGTGCAGCCAGGCTTCGGGGCCTGCTGCGTACTCCGCATCGGTGAGAAGGCAAGCATCGAGCTTTGCGCGCCAGGCTTCGGGCTCGAGATCCACACCGATCATCACCAGTTCCTGGCGACGGTCGCCGACGCTCGGGTCGTCGAGATCGCCCTGCCAGTCGGCGGCGATTTCCTGTTCGAGTTCGGCGTCCTGCGGCCATTCCTCGCGCGGCAGTGCCGCCCACCACGTGCCGGCCGGACCGTGGCGGCACACGCCGCCTGCCTGCGAGAGCGTGCCCGTCACGTCGTTACGCGTGGCGAGCCAGAAGAAGCCCTTCGAGCGCAGTACGCCCTTCCACTCCTGGTTGAGCAGCGCCCAGAAGCGCTCGGGATGAAACGGACGGCGCGCGCGGTAAACGAAGTTGCTGATGCCGTACTCGTCCGCGTCGCTGCGCGGCGCATGCGTGTGCGCCGGATCGTGGCAATGCGCCGGGTCGTCGCAATGGTCATGGTCGTGCAGCGACGCGAGCCAGCCCGGCGCGCTCGACGCCGCATCGAAATCGAAGCGGCCGGTATTGATGACCTCCTCGAGCGGCACATCGCCGAAGCGGCTCACCACCTGCACGGCGCGCGGATTGATGCGCGCGAGAATGTGCTGCAGGCGCGCCAGTTCGTCGCCGCTCACGAGGTCGGCCTTGTTGAGCACGAGCACGTCGCAGAACTCCACCTGATCGACGAGCAGTTCCACGATCGCGCGGTCGTCTTCCTCGCTCGCCGCCACACCCCGCTCAGCGAGCTGGTCGGCGCTCGCGTAGTCGCGCAGGAAGTTGAATGCGTCGACGACCGTGACCATCGTGTCGAGGCGCGCGAACGCGTCGAGCGCGACGCCGTCCTCGCCCGCGAACGTGAAGGTTTCCGCGATCGGCATGGGCTCGGCCACGCCGGTCGATTCGATCACGATGGCGTCGAAGCGCTGGCCGGCGCGTGCCGGGTCGGCGAGGCGCTGGATCTCGGTGAGCAGGTCGTCGCGCAGCGTGCAGCAAATGCAGCCGTTCGACATTTCGACCACGCGCTCTTCCACGCGCGAGAGCGCCGAGGCGTCGCGCACGAGCGCGGCGTCGATGTTGACGGAGGCGAGGTCGTTGACGATCACCGCCACGCGCAGGCCCGCGCGGTTCGAAAGGATATGGTTGAGCAGCGTGGTCTTGCCCGCGCCCAGAAAACCCGAGAGCACGGTGACGGGCAGTGGCGGCTGGTTCATCGCAGTTGGGGTGCAGAAAGTGAGTCGGGAGGTCCGCCGCGCGAAAGGATCGAAATCCTCGTAAGGGTGCGGCGCCAGCCAGCATTTTGCACCATGCACGCGAGAGGCGCAGGCGCACGCGTGCCGCCGCTTTCAGGGCGCGAGCAGGCGGTACGCGCGCAAGCGAGCTACTGCACGGCTACGGGATGACTACGGGATGACTACGGGATGACTACGGGATGACTACGGGATGACTACTGCATGAGATGCCACTTGCGCAGAATGTCGGCGATTTGCTGCGCGTACTGGTCGCGCAGCGTTGGCGTTTCGGAATGGTATGCGCCGACGGCGGCCCACGTGTTGCCGTACTTGTTCATCTTCTGGCGCAGATGCCACGCGGCGATATAGACGTTCTTGCACGGCTCCATGAGCGTGCTTTGCGAGATGCCGTACTGCGAGAGCACGGGCAGATGCACCGAATTGATCTGCATGACGCCGTAATCGATCGAACCGTTCGCATTCCTGTGTACCGCGTCGGGCCGGTTGTGCGACTCCTGCCAGGCGATGGCGCGCAGGATCAGCGGATTGACCTTCTGGTAGCGCGCGGCCTCGTCGAAACAGTCCGCATGCGCGAGCGTGCCGGCGCTCGCGGTGACGAGCACCACAGCGGCGGCAAGCGTAGCGGACCAGATGTTTTGCATGGCGACTCGCGCGGAAGCTGACAAAAGGGCAAACGAAGAGGCGAACGTTGCTGCCTGAAGGATGACGCAATCTCTCGCTGGCCGCCCTGTTTTCTGGCGAACAATGCGGGAATTCCCACATAAAGAAGGCGGGAAAGTGCGTTGGCCATCGTTCGGGCCGCTCGTATGATACCGGTCACCGATGACGCGTCAAGCTGGCCGCACGGACAAGACGCCCGCATGCTTACAAATAGCTTGGGATTGAAGGCTGGCGCGGCTCGGGGATTAGAAGAATTCCCCGGAGACCCATTTTTTGTGACAAATTCGACATGAAAAACTGCTACTGTTCCATCTTTTGTTGACTAACGGACGTCCGGGCTGAGGAGAGCCGGCGCCGGCACTAGTCGGAAGTTAGTCAGAAAAGCACAGGCGAGTCGGCCCCACAGCCGTACGTCGAGGACGAATAGCCGCGCGCGTCTGCCGCTGGCTTCGATAAGACACCCATGAGAAGAAATCGTATGGCTTTGCGTCGCGTCGCCACGGCGCTGCTCGTGAGCGGACTCATTACCGCACAGCTTGCCTATGCGCAGGTCACGCTCAATTTCGTCAACGCCGACATCGACCAGGTGGCGAAGGCAATTGGCGCCGCCACCGGCAAAACCATCATCGTCGACCCCCGCGTGAAGGGGCAGCTCAATCTCGTCTCCGAGAATCCCGTACCCGAGGACCAGGCCCTCAAGACCCTGCAGTCGGCGCTGCGCATGCAAGGCTTCGCGCTCGTGCAGGATCACGGCGTACTGAAGGTCGTGCCGGAAGCCGACGCCAAGCTGCAGGGCGTGCCGACTTATGTCGGCAATGCGCCTACCGCGCGTGGCGATCAGGTGGTGACCCAGGTGTTCACGCTGCGGCACGAGTCGGCGAACAACCTGCTGCCCGTGCTGCGCCCGCTCATCTCGCCGAACAACACGATTGCCGCCTACCCGGGCAACAACACGCTGATCGTGACCGACTATGCGGACAACGTGCGCCGCATCGCTTCGATCATCGCGGGTGTGGACTCGGCCGCCGGCCAGCAGGTGCAGGTCGTGCCGCTGCACAACGCCAATGCGCTCGACATCGCGCCGCAAATCGCGAAGATGCTCGACCCCGGCGCGATCGGCGCCACGGACCCGTCGCTGAAGGTTTCGGTTGTCGCCGACCCGCGCACCAACTCGCTGATGCTGCGCGCCTCGAACGCGCAGCGCTTGGCCTCCGCCGTCCAGCTCTCGAAGCAGCTCGACGCGCCGACCAGCATGCCCGGCAACATTCACGTCGTCCCGCTGCGCAACGCCGACGCCACGCAGCTCGCCAAGACGCTGCGCGGCATGCTCGGCAAGGGCGGCAACGATACGTCGTCGTCGGGCAATGCGAACGGCTTCAACCAAAGCGGCAACAGCGGCGGCGGCGGCACGTCGACGGGCACCTCCGGCACGCCACCGCTGCCGTCGAGTTCGCTCGGCGGCGGCACGTCGTCGGGCAGCTCGCTCGGGGGCAGTTCATACGGCAGCAGCGGCGGCAGCAACGAAGCGCCGTTCCTCGGCGGCGACAAGGACAAGGGCGACGACAATCAGCCGGGCGGCATGATCCAGGCAGACCCGGCGACGAACTCGCTGATCATCACGGCGCCGGACGCGGTGTACCGCAATCTGCGCTCCGTCATCAACCAGCTCGATGCGCGCCGCGCACAGGTCTACATCGAGGCGCTGATCGTCGAGCTGAACTCGACGACCAACGCCAACCTGGGCATTCAGTGGCAGGTCGCGAGCGGCAATGTGTACGCAGGCACCAATCTGGCCACCGGCAGCGGCAACAGCATTGTCAACCTGACGGCGCAAGCGGCAGCGGACGCCACCACGGGCGGTCTCGCCAGCGCGCTCGCGGGTCAGAGCCTGCAGCAGGGCCTGAATGTGGGCTGGATCAAGAACATCTTCGGCGTGCAGGGCCTTGGCGCATTGCTGCAGGCGCTCTCGCAAACGGCCGACGCGAACGTGCTGTCCACGCCTAACCTCATCACGCTCGACAACCAGGAAGCGAAGATCGTCGTGGGTACGAACGTGCCGATCCAGACGGGTTCCTATTCGAACCTGACGAGCGGTACGGCGAGCACGGCGTTCAACACCTTCGACCGTGTGGACGTCGGCTTGACGCTGCACATCAAGCCGCAGATCACCGACGGCGGCATCCTCAAGCTGCAGCTCTACACGGAAGACTCGGCGATCGTGACGGGCACGACCAACGCGACGACCAATCCGGCCGGCCCCGAGTTCACCAAGCGTTCGATCCAGTCGACCGTGCTGGCCGACAACGGCGAGATCATAGTGCTCGGCGGCCTGATGCAGGACAACTACCAGGTCGCCAACAGCAAGGTGCCGCTGCTTGGCGATATTCCGTGGATCGGCCAGTTGTTCCGCTCGGAAAACAAGACGCGCGAGAAGACGAACCTGATGGTGTTCCTGCGTCCGGTGATCATCAACGATCGCGACACGGCGCAAGCGGTCACGTCGAACCGCTACGACTATATCCAGGGCGTGACGGGCGCATATAAGTCCGACAACAACCTGATCAAGGATAAGGACGACCCGGTCGTGCCGCCGATGCCGCTCGGCCCGAGCCAGGGCGGATCGGCGCTGAACCTGTTCGATCTCGACCAGATGCGGCGTCAGCAGGCGGTGGGCGTGCAGCCCGCGAAGCCGGCCAGCGCCGTGCAGATGCAGCCAGCCGAACCGGTGCAAACCATGCCCGTGGAAACCACGCCGGTGCAACAGGCGGCGCCTGCCACGACGCGGGTGCAGCCGTGAGCACGCCTCACGCGCCTGCGGCCACCAGCGGGGCGGACCGCGAGCCGCCCTCGCCGCTCGCCGCGCGCCTCGTGCCGTACGGCTTCGCGCGCAGCGGTCAGATTCTCGTGGCCCAGCAGCGCGCAGAAGGCCTCGAAGTGTGGATCAGCGAGCGCACGTCGCAGGCCGCCATCGCCGAAGTCGCGCGCAACTTCGGCGCGTTCGCGCTCGTGCGCGTGCCGGCCGACGAACTCGCGCAGGCCATCAATCAGGCTTACGCGCGCCAGGACGGCAGCGCCGCGCAGGTGGTGGGCGAAGTGGAAGGCGAAGTCGATCTCTCGCGCCTCATGCAGGACATTCCCGAAGTGGAAGACCTGCTGGAGTCCGAAGACGACGCGCCGATCATCCGCATGATCAACGCGCTCCTCACGCAGGCCGCGCGCGAGCAGGCATCGGACATTCACATCGAGCCGTTCGAGAATGCCTCGGTGGTGCGCTTTCGCGTGGACGGCACGCTGCGCGATGTCGTGCGCCCGAAGAAGGCGCTGCATGGCGCGCTCATCTCGCGTATCAAGATCATGGCGCAGCTCGACATCGCCGAGAAACGCCTGCCGCAGGACGGCCGCATCACGCTGCGCGTGGGCGGGCGTCCGGTGGACGTGCGCGTCTCCACGCTGCCCACGGGTCACGGCGAGCGCGCGGTGCTGCGTCTGCTCGAAAAAGACGCGCAGCGCCTGAACCTCGAAGCGCTCGGCATGGCGAGCGACACGCTCGGCAAGTTCGACCAGCTGATCGCGAAGCCGCACGGCATCGTGCTCGTGACCGGCCCGACGGGCTCGGGCAAGACGACCACGCTCTACGCATCGATGTCGCGGCTCGAAACGGCCACGACCAACATCATGACTGTGGAAGACCCGATCGAGTACGACCTCTCGGGCATCGGGCAGACCCAGGTGAACGAGCGCATCGGCATGACGTTCGCGCGCGCGTTGCGCTCGATCCTGCGCCAGGACCCGGACATCATCATGATCGGTGAAATCCGCGACCTCGAAACCGCGCAGATCGCCGTGCAGGCCTCGCTCACGGGCCACCTCGTGCTCGCCACGCTGCACACCAACGACGCCGCTTCGGCGGTGACGCGTTTGACCGACATGGGTGTCGAGCCGTATCTGCTCGCCTCCTCCCTGCTCGGCGTGCTCGCGCAGCGCCTCGTGCGCCAGCTCTGCCCCGTGTGCAAAGAAGAGCGCGTGGAAGACGACGGCAGAAAACGCTGGCATCCGGTGGGCTGCGATCGTTGCGGTCATTCGGGCTACTCGGGGCGGCGCGGCGTGTACGAACTGCTGCTCATCGACGAGCCGATTCGCGCGCTCATCCACCGCAATGCCGCCGATGCGGAGATCTTCGAGGCCGGCCGCGCGCAAGGCATGCGTACGCTGCGCGAAGACGGCGAGCGCTGGATCGACGCGGGCAGGACTTCGCTCGAAGAAGTGCTGCGCGTGACGGGCGGCGCATGATGGGCCGCAAGATGAACCACCAGATGGACGCTCATTAAAAGCGAGGGCGATCAGCAACATGCCGGCATTTCGCTTCGAAGCCATCGACGCCACGGGCAAAGCGCAAAAAGGCGTGCTCGACGCCGACAGCGCGCGCGGCGCGCGCGCGCTGCTGCGCGGCCAGGGTCTCACGCCGCTCGTGGTCGAAGCCGCCGCGAGCCGCACGCGCGGCGCGCGAGCGCAGCGGCTCGCGCTCGGGCGCAAGCTCTCGCAGCGCGAGCAGGCCATC
This sequence comes from Paraburkholderia sp. J8-2, assembly GCF_905220195.1. Lineage (NCBI taxonomy): Bacteria > Pseudomonadati > Pseudomonadota > Betaproteobacteria > Burkholderiales > Burkholderiaceae > Paraburkholderia > Paraburkholderia sp. J8-2. The sequence goes on along the minus strand of NZ_CAJMZA010000002.1, from coordinate 706,348 downwards.
CTCACGCGCCAGCTCGCCAGTCTGCTGGTAGCGGGCTTGCCGCTCGGCGAGGCGCTTGCGGTGCTCACCGAGCAGTCCGAGCGCGACTACATCCGGGAACTGATGGCGGCCATTCGCGCCGAGGTGCTCGGCGGCCATTCGCTTGCCAGCGCGCTCGAGCAGCATCCGCGCGACTTCCCGGACATCTACCGCGCGCTCGTGGCCGCGGGCGAACACACCGGCAAGCTCGGCATCGTGCTTTCGCGTCTGGCCGACTACATCGAGCAGCGCAACGCGCTCAAGCAGAAGATCGTGCTCGCCTTCACGTACCCGACGATCGTCACGATCATCGCGTTCGGCATCGTCACGTTCCTGTTGAGCTACGTGGTGCCGCAAGTGGTGAACGTGTTTGCGAGCACCAAGCAGCAACTGCCCTTCCTCACCGTCGTGATGATGGCGCTTTCGGGCTTCGTGCGGCAGTGGTGGTGGGCGGTGCTGATCGCCGTGGCCGTGGTGGCGTGGATCGTGCGCGCGACCTTGCGCAGGCCTGGCCCGCGTCTCGCGTTCGACCGCTGGATGCTCACTGCGCCGCTCGCGGGCAAGCTCGTGCGCGGCTACAACACCGTGCGCTTCGCGAGCACGCTCGGCATTCTCTCCGCCGCGGGCGTGCCGATCCTGCGCGCGCTGCAGGCGGCCGGAGAGACGCTTTCGAACAAGGCGATGCGCACGAACATCGACGAAGCCATCGTGCGTGTACGCGAAGGCACGTCGCTTTCTCGCGCGCTGGGCAATACGAAGACGTTTCCGCCCGTGCTCGTGCACCTGATCCGCTCGGGTGAGGCGACCGGCGACGTGACGACCATGCTCGACCGCGCAGCCGAAGGTGAAGCGCGCGAACTGGAGCGGCGCACGATGTTCCTCACGAGCCTGCTCGAACCGCTCCTGATTCTGGCGATGGGGGGCGTGGTGCTCGTGATCGTGCTAGCGGTGATGCTGCCGATCATCGAGCTGAACAACCTTGTGCAGTAAGGCGTACGAACTGCGCGAGACGCCCGGCAAGAAGCCCGGCGCGCGCAACTCAGCGCACGTAGATGGTGGGACCGGCTGCGTTGGGCGGCAGGAAGATTTCGGAGTGCACGCCGTGGCGGTCGATGACGATCGAGCGGGGGCGCACTTCGAAGAGTTTCGAGTTCTGGTCGATCGGGCCGCCGAGCGAGATGGCTCGCGGGGGTTCGCCGCCGACGCTCACGATGGCCGCGGCGCCCTGCGCGAGCGCGAGGATGCCGAACAGGTGAATGTCCTGCACCGGGTTGCGTTCGAGCCTGCCGCCGAACAGCGTGCCGGCCTGATCGAGCGAGACCGGCGGCTGGGCGGCGGCGGCCTGCACCGGCGCCGCGCGGTTCGTGGCGAGGGTGATCGTCCACCACGTGGCCGTGGCGCAGAACACCGCAAACGCGGCGAGGGAAAGAAGGCGGATTTGCAGTGGGTTCATGAGCCCATTGTACGAAGGTTTATGGAATTTTTGATGTACGCGTTTGCCATGCCCGCGAGGCGTCGGAAAGGCGTCATCGTGTGACATTACAATGACCCGTCATGCGAGCGAGGGACCCGCCGGTTCAAGCGGCGGGTTCGATTGCAGGCAGGACGAAGCGCGGCGCACAAGTGCACCGCAACCCTATCTAGCGAGAGAGGAAAGAACTCATGTCCATGTGGGCGAAATTGTGCACCAAGCGCCGTGCCGAAATGGAAGTCACGCGCGCGCGCCGCCAAGGCGGCTTCACGCTCATCGAAATCATGGTCGTGATCGCGATTCTCGGCATTCTTGCCGCGTTGATCGTGCCGAAGATCATGAGTCGTCCCGATGAAGCGCGCCGCGTCGCCGCGCGCCAGGACATCGGCACGATCATGCAGGCAATGAAGCTCTATCGCCTCGACAACGGCCGCTATCCGACCCAGGACCAGGGGCTGCAGGCGCTCGTGCAAAAGCCGACCACCGACCCCGTGCCGAACAACTGGAAAGACGGCGGCTATCTGGAGCGCCTGCCCAATGACCCATGGGGCAGTGCGTACCAGTACCTGAACCCGGGCGTGCACGGCGAGATCGACGTATTCAGCTATGGCGCCGACGGCAAACCCGGCGGCGAAGGCAACGATGCCGACGTCGGGTCCTGGCAATAAGTCATCCGCCACGCAGCATCCATGCAAACGAGCCGCCCTTCCCCTTGCGGGGACCGCCGATCGTCACGCACCTCGCGCGCGTCACGCGCGGGTACGCGTGCGCGCGCGGCGGGCTTCACGCTGCTCGAGATGCTCGTGGTGCTGCTGATCGCGGGGATTCTCATCTCGCTCGCTTCGCTCACGCTCACGCGCAATCCGCGCACCGACCTGAATGAAGAAGCGCAGCGGCTCGCGCTCCTGTTCGAGTCGGCGGGCGACGAGGCGCAGGTGCGCGCGCGCGCCATTGCATGGCAGCCACTCGCGGGCGGCTTCCGCTTCGATGTGCATACGGAAGACGGCTGGCGTCCGCTGCGCGACGATCTGCTCGGACCGCGCCAATGGGAAGGCGGCGTGACCGGCGTGGCGATCACCTACCCCGGCGGCAACGACACGCAGGCAAACCGGCTCATCTTCGGCACGGAGGCCGTGGACGTGCCGGTGCAGGTCACGCTCTTTTCGGCCGCCGGCAGCGCGACGATCGTCGGCACCGGCACTGGCCGCTTCGAGGTGCGCTGAGATGCGGTTCTCGATGCGTGGGGGAAAGCGCGGCCACGGCGCTCGCCTGGATCGACAGCGTGGTCCGGTGAGCGAGCGCGGCTTCACGATGATCGAAGTATTGGTTGCGCTCGCAATCATCGCGATTGCGCTGGCCGCTTCGTTGCGCGCCGTGGGCAGCCTCGCCGCGAGCGAAGCCGACCTGCACGACCGCCTGCTTGCGGGCTGGAGTGCGGACAACACACTTGCGCAACTGCGCCTCGTGCATGCGTGGCCGGACCTTGGCGAGAGCAGTTTCGACTGCTCGCAGGGTAATCTGCGGCTGACTTGCACGCAGCACGTCGCGGCGACGCCCAACCCCGTTTTTCGGCGCGTGGAGGTGTCGGTTGCGACGCCCGGCCGCTCCGGCAATCTCGCGCAACTCGTCACGGTGCTCGCCAATGAGACGAACCGCTCGTTGTGACCGCGTGCGCGTCGCCTCGTCAGCGCGCGGCTTCACGCTGATCGAGCTGCTCGTTGCGATCGCCATCATGGCCGTCGTGGCCATCCTCTCGTGGCGCGGCCTCGACGAGATCGTGCGCGGGCGCGAGACCATTACGCGCTCGATGGCCCAGGAGCGCGTGTTCGCGCAAATGTTCGACCAGATGCGCATCGACTTGCGCGAAGCCGCCTCCGACGACGAAGCGGGCGGCGTCGCTATCTCGCTCGACGGCGGCGCGCTGCAGATCGTGCGCGCGTTCGCGATGCCGCCGGGCGCGGCGCCCCGCCTGCAAGTGGTGCGTTACCGCGTGTCGGGCGGCCAGGTGGTGCGCTATGCGTCGCCGCCTCTCGCCGATCTCGGAGCGTTACGGCGTGCGCTGCGCGGCGGCGAAGGCGACAACTGGGGCGCGTTGCCGATGATGAGCGGCGTGGACGTTATCAACGCGCGCCTGTACGTGCCGAAGACGGGCTGGACCGCGAACATGCAGGACGTGCGCTCGCAGGTCACGGGCAACAACAACGATCTCAAGGTGCCGCAACTCGGCAACGCGCCGCTGCCGCGCGCGGTGACGGGGGTGCAGGTGAGCGTGGGCTCGCATGCGCTCCAGCAGCCGGTGACCCGCGTGTTTCTGGTGGGGGAATGACGTTGCGCACACAACGAACCTCCGCACGGCACACCCGGCAAGGTAGACGATCCAGCCGTTCCACGCGCGCACGGCGCGGGGCGGCCATCATCAGCGCGCTGCTCGTCGTCGCGCTTTCGGCGATCATCGTCTCGGGCATGTTGTGGCGCCAGCAGGTGCAGTTGCGGCGCATCGAGAATCAACGTCTGCTCGCGCAGGCGCAATGGATCTCGCGCGCCTCGCTCGACTGGACGCGCCTCGTGCTGCGCTCCGAAGCGGACACGTCGGCGGGCATTACGTATCTCGGCGGCGCGTGGGGCGTGCCGCTCGCGCGAACGCGGCTGTCCGACTTTCTCGGCCAGATCGGCGAAGCGCACGCGCAACAGGGCGCGGACACCTGGCTTTCGGGTTCGATAGAAGACGCCCAGGCGCGCTTCAATCTGCGCAATCTCGTGGCGACCAGCGCGCCGGGCTCGTTGCAGCTGAACGTGACGGAGATCGAGGCATTCGCGCGCCTGTTGCAGATTCTCGGCCTCGACCAGTCGCTTGCGAAGAACACTGCGGTGTACCTGCGCTCTGGGCTTGCCTACTCGGCAACGCGCTTCCAGACGCAAACCACCACGACGAACACCGGTTCGCAAACCGAGGTGCTCGCAGGCGGCGGGACGACTGGCGGCGGCAACTACACCGACAACCCCGGCCTCTCGGAGTCCGACAACGACAGCGGCGTCGCCCCGCTCATGATGACGAGCGTCGATTCGCTGCTCGACGTGCCCGGCTTCACGGCCGACGCCGTTGCGCGGCTGCGCCCGTTCGTGACGATCCTGCCCACCGTGACGCCCGTGAACATGAACACGGCGAGCGCAGAGGTGATCGCTTCCGTCGTGACGGGCATGAGCCTTTCGAACGCGCAGGCCCTCGTCGCGCATCGCCAGAGCGTGTTTTTCCGCAACGTGAGCGACGTGCAACTCGCGCTCGAAGGCGTGGGAGTGAAGCAAGTCTCGATCGACACCACGCAAATCGACGTCAACACGAGTTACTTTCTGGTACATGGGCGCGTGCAGCACGAGCGCGCCGAGGTGGACCGCACGACGCTTGTCTGGCGCGATCCGCTCACCCATACGACGCGCATCGTGCGCGTTAGCGACGAACCATGAAACCGTCCCCGACCAACATCGAAAAGAGGTGCGTTTGAGCACGCTGATCGTTCTCATGCCGCCCCGCGACCCGGCGGTCCACTCGCAGGAATGGCAGCTGCCGGAACTGCCGTTCGTGCTGCTCGACAAAACGGGCAACACGCAACGCGCGGGCCGTTCGGCGCTCGGGCTGTTGCCGAAGGCCTCGACCACCATTCTGCTGATCGCCGCGCGCGACCTGCTCATGCTCGCCGCCACCGTGCCGCCGCTCAGGGGGCCGCGGCTGCGTCAGGCGCTGCCGAACGTGGTCGAGGATCATCTGATCCAGGATGCACAGACCTGCCATCTCGCACTCGACCCAAAGCGTCTGGCCGATGGCCGCCAGGTCGTGGCCGCCATCGATCGGGGCTGGTTCCGTTTTCTCCTGGAAGGCTTCACCGCCGCAGGGCACCGCAATCTGCGCGCGGTGCCAGTGGCGCGCTGCCTGCCTGCTGCGCAGGCGGTGGAGGCTGTGGAGTCGGTGGAGGTGGCCCGAGAGGCTCGAGCCGCTGTGCCTGCCGGGCGCGCGGAGCCGGGCGTCACGTCCGATGCCGCGGCTCCCGCCGCGCCTGTGATCGAACCCGTGACGGCATGCGTGCTCGGTCATGTCGTCGCGACCGCCCCCGCGCTGCTACCCGGCGTTGCGCCGGAGCCCGCGGCCGCCACGTCGGAAGCGCCGCTCGAACTCGCGATCGTGCGCGGCGTGCTCGCCGACGGCTTCGCAGTGCCCGCCGCGAGCGTGGCCGCCACCGTCACGGCGCTCGCGGGCGGCGCGCCGGTTTCGGGCTACGTCCTCACCAACCTGCCGGGCGAGCCCGCGAGCGCGGCCGCACGCGCGTCGCTGGCCGCCGCGTTGCCGGGCGCGCAGACGCTCACGTTCGAGGCGCTCGCGCGGCGCGCGCTTGCCTGCCGCTTCGACCTCTGCCAGTTCGAGTTCGCCTCGCAGCCGTGGCGGCTCGACCGCGCGACGGTGCGCCGTCTGCGCGTGCCGATCGGGCTCGTGGCCGCGTCGCTCGTCGTCGCGGTCGTCGGCGCGAATATCGAGTGGCTCATGATGGCGCGCCAGCGCGACGCCATCAGCGCGCAGATGACCGAGCTGCTCCTCAACGCGTTCCCGAAGACGACCGTCGTGCTCGACCCCGCGGGACAAATGGCGCGGCAGTTGCAGCAGTTGCGCCTCGCCGCGGGCGAACCCTCGCGCGACGACTTCCTCGCGCTCTCCGACGGCCTCGCGCGCGCGCTCGGTCCGGTGCCCGCGAACGGCATCGCGGCACTCGACTATCACGACCGACGTCTGGACGTGACCTTCAAGCCAGGCGTCAACGTCGACGCCGATCTCGCGAAACGCCTCGCGGGCAACGGCCTTGCGGGCACGGTGGATGCCAGCACGGGCAAATGGACCATCAGGAGCGCATCGTGAAGACAACGGCTATGAGCGGCGCCTGGGCCGAGGCCTGGGCGACCTTCTGGGAAGCGCGCACCACGCGCGAAAAGGCGCTGCTCACGTGGGGCGGCGCGGTGCTTGCGCTGGCGATCGGCTGGTCGGTGCTGTGGCAGCCGGCCGCCGACGGCCGCGCGCGCCTGCGCGAGAGCCTGCCCGGCATGCAGCGCCAGCTCGCGCAGATGACGGCCGAGGCCGACGAGGCGCGCTCGCTTGCGGGGGCTGCTGCGAGCGTGGCGCCGGGCGGCCAGGCGCTCAAGGACGCAGTCACTGCTTCGCTTGCCGATCACGCGCTCACGGGGGCGCAGATTCAGTTGATCGGCACGACGGTGCAGGTGCAGATGAAGAATGCGTCGTTTCCGGCGTGGGCCGCGTGGCTCGACGACGTGCGCAAGCAGTTCAAGGTGCAGGTGGTCGAGGCGCACATCACCGCGCTGAAGACCGATGGTCAGGTCGACTTGACGGCCTCGCTGCAACCGGCGAATACGCACTAAAAAGAAAAAGCGCGCATTGACCAGCGCGCACTGAGAATCGCCGGAGAAACAAGCAATGAGTTACTGGATGCGGCGCTTGCGCGCCGTGTTGCCCTGGCTGATCGTGGGCCTGCTGTCGAGCGCAGCCGTGTTGCTCGCCCGCCTGCCCGCGGCCTGGATCGCGCCGCAGTTCGCGCGCGCGACTCAGGGGCACGTGAATCTGATCGATCCGGAAGGCTCGCTCTGGCACGGCTCCGCCACGTTGATGCTCGCCGCGGGCCAGGACGCGCGCGGCGCGACGCTGCTGCCGGGTCGCATTGTGTGGCGCACGGCGTTCTGGCCGCTTTTCGTCGCGCGTGTGCGCATGGAAATGCTGCAGACCGAGGCGATGCCCGACGCCGTTACCGTGGATGCGACGTTGCGCGGCGCGAACGTGAGCGCGGGCACGATCGCCGTGCCGGCCTCGCTGCTCGCGGGTCTCGGCGCGCCCTTCAACACGCTCGATCTGGACGGCAAGGTGCGGCTTGCGTGGAGCCCGTGGCGCGTGTTCGGCACGGATGCGTTCGGACGGCTGACCGTGTCGCTCGCCGACATGAGTTCGCGCGTTTCGCTCGTGAAGCCTCTCGGCACGTATCAGGTCGTGTTGCAGGCGCAAGGGGCGACGTCGACGCTCGATCTCTCGACGCAAAAAGGCCCGCTCATGCTCGAGGGACGCGGCTCGTTCTCGCGCGCGTTCGCCTCGTTCCAGGGCACCGCGAGCGCGGCGCCGGATCAGCGCGACAACCTGGCAGGCCTCTTGAATCTGCTGGGCCGCCCGATCGGGCCGGGAACCGTCGCGCTGACCTTCATGCGCTGACGTTCGCGGCTTGAGCGTGCGCCCGCCTGAGCGGGCGCGTACGCATTACTGCGGCTGGGCGGCCGCAACCGCCGGCGCGGACGCTGCTGAAGCCGCGACCGGCGCGGCCACGCTGCCCGTCTCGCGATCCATCTGCGCAGCATCCCAGCCGCCGCCCAGCGCCTTCACGAGCCCCACCGACGACACCATGCGCTGCCCGCCGAGGCTCACGAGCTTTTGCTGCGCGGTGAAGGCCGTGGCCTGCGCGGAAAGCACGTTCTGGAAATCGGTTGTGCCGGCTTTGTATTCGTTCGTGACGATCGAGAGTGCATGCTGCGCCGAATCCACCGCCTGCTGCTGCACGACGATTTCTTGCCCCAGGATGCGCTGCGAAGCGAGGTTGTCCTCCACGTCCTGGAACGCGGCCAGCACGGTTTGCCGGTAGGTGGCCACCTGCTGATCGTAGGCGGCGCGCGCGGCCTCGGTCTGCGCTTTACGCAGCCCGGCGTCGAAGATCGTGCCAGCAAGCGACGGCCCGAGGGTCCAGAAGCGCGACGGCAACTGCAGCAGCTGTGACATCACCGAGCTTTCAAAACCGCCGCTTGCGGAAAGCGTGAGCGTCGGGAAGTACGCCGCGATGGCGACGCCGATCTGCTCATTGGCGGAGGCCGCCTTGCGCTCTGCCGAGGCGATGTCGGGCCTGCGCTCGAGCAACGCAGACGGCATGGCGAGCGGCACCGTGGGCGGCGTGGCGGTGAGCGGCGACGGCGGGATCGAGAACGTGGAGGCGGGCTGGCCGACCAGCACGGCGATCGCGTGCTCGTCCTGCGCGCGCGCCACACCATTGTCGATTGCCGAAGCCTGGGCAGACTGCAATTGCGTTTGCGCCTGGATCACATCAGCGCGGCCCGCCACGCCTTGGGCATACTGATTTTGCGTGAGCTGCAGCGACTTCTGGTACGCCACAACCGTGTCATCGAGCAGCTTCTGCTGCGCGTCGAGCGAGCGCAACGTGAAGTAAGTCTGCGCAAGCGTGGCCTGCGCCGATAGACGCGCGTTTGCGAGATCGGCGGCGGCGCCCTGCTGGCTTGCCTCCTGCGAGCTGACGGTGCGGCTCACCTTGCCCCAGAGGTCGGGTTCCCAGGTGGCGTCGAGCCCCAGGCTGACGTTGTTGTTGATGGTGCCGCTCGACAAGCCACCGCTCGAGTTGGCTACGCGCGTGGGCGTGTACGAGCGTGTGCCCGAGAACGTACCGCTGATCACCGGAAAGTACGCCGCGCGTGCCTCGCCCACTAGCGCACGCGCCTGGCGATACGCGGCAGCGTATTGCGCAACGGTCTGATTGCTGGTGTTGAGCTGGTCCATCAGCGCATTGAGCTGCGCATCGTCGTAGATCAGCCACCAGGCGCCGCGGTCGGCGGTATCGGCGGGTTGCGCGACCTTCCATCCCTCGGGCGCTTCCTTGAACGAAGCGGGTACGGCGGCGCTGGGCCGGTGATAGTCGGGGCCGACTGCGCAGCCTGCCAACTGGAACGCGAGCGCGGCGGCTGCGCACAGCGCCAACGTGGAAAGCGACGTGGGCGCGCGGCGCGCCAAGGACCCGGCGGATCCCGTGGAGGCGCCGGGGCGGACGAAACGGCAATGCATGCAAGGATTCCTGTCGATGCAACCGGCGCGCAGTCGGGCGGCCGGGCGCGCACGGGGTTGTCGCGTTGCGGCAATGGTAGCGTACGCGCGAGTGATTACACGGAATCCGAAAGCTTACGCGTTGGAAGGGTTGGCGGGTGTTACGGCGTGCGACGCGCAGGTTACGCGTCGTTACGGCGGCGCTTCGGTGCGCGGCAGGCGAGCTGGGTGCCTGCGCACGCGGGTGCGGCACTCGCCGCTGTCGCCGCTGTTGCCTTCGCGGGCGTGGCCGGCACGACCGCCCCCGCCGCTGCGGGTTCTTGCCGCGTGCGCCGACGCTGCGCCCACACCACGGCCACAACCGCGATCGAGCCGCCCGGCAGCGCAAACATGGCCGCGTACAACGCGAGCTTGCGCGAGCGCGCCCACCACGAACCCGCGCTAGCCTTCGTGAAAGCCAGGCGGGCGGTGTCGGTGACGGAACGGCCAAGGCCGCCAAGCGCGTTGATCAGGTAAAGCATGATGCCCAAACGGGTGAACGTAGAAGAATGAAACTGGTTGCCTGTCATAATATTGACTATGCAACCAAATCACAACATACTTTGCAGCGCATCAATGCAACTGTTGTTTTTACGCGCCGATCACTGCGGCAGAGACGGTTGCGGTGCGCGACGAGATTTATCTGCCTGAGCAGCGAAGTAACCCGTTATAATTCGCTCGTTTTTTGAGAGGCTGCAAAGCGAACTGCGATGAGCGACGGTCCTTTCGTCCCGACCAGGCTGGGCGTCGAGCCAAGTCTCGGCTATTTCCTCTCGACTGCGCGCAATGTGCTGGCCGGGCGCATCGACCGGGCGGTTGCGCCGCTCGGGCTCACATCGTCGCAAATTGGTGTGATTCTTTTATTGTGGTTCGAGCGCGCCAGCACGCCGAACGAGATGTCGCGCGCGCTCTCGTACGACACCGGCTCCATGACGCGCATGCTCGACCGGCTGGAGAAGAAGGGCTTTCTCGAGCGGCGGCGCAGCCAGGCGGATCGCCGGGTCGTGGAGCTGGCACTGACGGATCAGGGGCGCACGGCGGCGCAGCAATTGCCCGACCTGATCGCCGCGGAGATGTCCGAGCAGTTGCGCGGCTTCGCACCCGAAGAAGTCGCAACGCTCGTCCATTTGCTGCAGCGCTTCATCGCGAATGACGGTTCGACCACGCCGCTATGCGCATCGACGAACGACAGCGGTAAAGACGCGCAAGCGCCGACGCAGGAACGCGGCGACTAGCAACGTTGTACGACGCGCCGCAGCGCAGCATTGGGTGTAGTTTGATCCAATCACTGTCTGGGCAGAAAATGCACAGACACGGAATAGCAAGTCGGTGTGCGCTGCGCTTCGGGTGCAGAACCGGCCGACCCAACAAGGACACGCAACATGGCAGCTTCCTCCGCGGTGCCCGCGCAGGCCGGACCCGCACCGTTTTCCGGCGGCACGCTCGCGCTCCTCACGGTCGGGCTCGCGCTCGGGACCTTCATGGAGGTGCTGGACACCTCGATCGCCAACGTGGCGGTGCCGACCATCTCGGGCAACCTGGGTGTCGCCAACAGCGAAGGCACGTGGGTCATCTCGTCGTATTCGGTTGCCTCAGCGATTGCCGTGCCGCTCACCGGATGGCTCGCGCGCCGCGTGGGCGAAGTCCGCCTTTTCACGATCTCCGTGCTGCTGTTCACGCTGGCCTCGGCCGCGTGCGGCTTTGCGACGAACTTCGAGACGCTCATTGCATTCCGTCTCGTGCAAGGGCTCGTTTCCGGGCCGATGGTCCCGCTGTCGCAGACCATCCTCATGCGCTCCTACCCGCCTGCCAAGCGCGGGCTCGCGCTCGGTCTCTGGGCGATGACCGTGATCGTCGCGCCTATCTTCGGACCGGTCATGGGCGGCTGGATCACCGACAACTACACGTGGCCGTGGATCTTCTACATCAACGTGCCGATTGGCCTGTTCTCGGGCATCTGTGCCTACTTGCTGCTGCGCGGACGCGAAACGAAGACGACGAAGCAGCGCATCGACGCCGTGGGCCTCGCGCTGCTCGTGATCGGCGTGTCGTGCCTGCAGATGATGCTCGACCTCGGCAAGGACCGCGACTGGTTCAACTCGACGTTCATCGTCACGCTCGCGATCATCGCGGTGGTTGCGCTCGCGTTCATGCTTGTGTGGGAGGCGACGGAAAAGGAGCCCGTGGTCGATCTATCGCTCTTTCGCGACCGCAATTTCGCGCTCGGCGCGATGATCATCTCGTTCGGCTTCATGGCGTTCTTCGGCTCGGTGGTGATCTTCCCGCTCTGGCTGCAAACGGTCATGGGCTATACCGCGGGCCTCGCGGGTCTGGCCACCGCGCCGGTGGGCCTGCTCGCGCTCGTGCTTTCGCCGCTCATCGGACGCAACATGCATCGGCTCGATCTGCGCATGGTCGCGAGCTTCGCATTCGTCGTGTTCGCGCTCGTTTCGCTCTGGAACTCGACGTTCACACTCGATGTGCCGTTCAATCACGTGATCCTGCCGCGTCTCGTGCAGGGTATCGGCGTGGCCTGCTTCTTCGTGCCGATGACGACCATCACGCTTTCGAGCGTCCCTGACGAGCGGCTCGCGAGCGCCTCGGGCCTTTCGAACTTTCTGCGCACGCTTTCGGGCGCGATCGGCACGGCGGTGAGCACGACGTTCTGGGAAGACGCGGCGATTTATCACCATGCCGTGCTCTCGGAATCGGTGAGCCAGTATTCGCCGAACACCATCGCCTACAAGGACGCGCTCGCCAGCCTGGGTTTTGCAGGCCAAAGCCTGACCGCCAAGCTCAACGACGTCGTGACGACGCAGGGCTACATGATGGCCACCAACGACTTCTTCCGCATCTCCTGTGCGATGTTTGTCGTGCTGGCCCTGCTGGTGTGGGTGACGAAGCCGAAAAAAGGCGCGGGACCGGCAATGGGTCATTGACGGTCCCACGAAAGGCCGCCCGCACGAAGCTGCGGGCAACTGGGTGCGCGTTGCGCGCGGCGTTACCGACGCCCCATTTATTGACGCTGCGTAATGCCGCTCGTTTCGATCTCGACGCGACGGTTCTTCGCGCGGCCCTCAGGCGTGGCGTTCGACGCGACCGGCTTCGCGAAGCCGTAGCCGTGCACTTCGTACTGGCTCGCGTGCAGGCCGTGCGACTGCAGATAGTTGCGCACCGTCTGCGCGCGGCGCAGCGAGAGGCGGTCGTTATAAGCCTTCGAGCCGACCGAGTCGGTGTAGCCGCTGATCACGATTGCGCCGATGTTCACATTGCTGCTTTCCTGGATGAACTGGTCGAGCGTCTGCTTGCCGCCGGGCAGCAGATCGGCCTTGTCGAACGCGAAGTTGGCGTCGGCATTGAGCGTGATCGTGCGCGGCTGGACCTGCGGAGCCGGAGGCGGCGTTTCGACGACCGGCGCCGGCGGCGGGGCCGGCGGCTGCGGCGTCTGACAGATGAACGTGATTTCGCGCGGATCGTCTTCCGGCTTGAACCCGGCAGCGGCGCGGTCCACCGACGAGACGCGCAGCGGCGTCTTGGTGCCGCAGACCTCGTTGACCTTCGCCATGCAGGTCTTGGAGCTTTCGAGCAAGCCGAGACACTGCACGCGGTACGCCTGTGAGCCGTTGGCCAGGGTGACGACGTCGAGATTGTGGGTGGGACCTGAGGCGGTAGTGCAGCCTGCGGCGGCGACGATTACGGCAGCCGCGGCACTGGTGGACAGAAGGCGCAGTTTCATTGTCGATTCGAGTTGTGGATGAGGATGAACGGCCCAGACCACGCAGGCCGAAGCCAGCCCAAGATACGGGCTCCCCAATCCCTCGCTCAATCAGACAATGCCTAAATCCGCAATACACGCCATTCGAAAGTCATCGTGGTGAAGCGACCGCTCTGAGCGCGCGCCAGCGCTGCCTACGCCTCGCGCGACCAGAGCCATATGCAGCGATCGACACAGAGGTCAATGCGCAGAGGTCAATGCGCGCTCGAAGCCGGCTCGGCCACCGCCGCGCCAGTCACGCCGGCCGTGTCGCCGCCTGCGCCGGTGGTCGTGTCGCCGGGAATGGGCGCGTCGACGCCCGTGCGCACGTACTGCTTGAACGCCGCGCCCGCCGACCACGGGTTGGGCCTGCAGCCGAGCGAGCTGTCGCAGTGCGCGGCGAAGCCGATCGTGGCCGTGCCGTCGGGGTTGGCCGACTTCGTGATTTCATAGGCGAGCAGGCGCCGGCCGCCGCCCGGGCCCGAGGTCTGGATCAGCGTGTCGGTCACGGTCTGCACTTCGTACTTCGAATGACTGCGCACCCAGCCCTCTGCGCGTTGCCACCAGAGATCGCATTCCGCCTTGTTCGAGCAGGTGAGCGGCGCGGTCGCGATCTGCATGACGTCGGGATCGACCTGCCCGCGCGACGCGCAGGCCGCAGCCGTTGCGCACAGCAGGATCGCAAGCATTCGTTTCATGGTGTGGATTCCTCCCGGAGTGAGCCGCATGGCGCGCGGCCCGTGCATTTTTTGGTGTTTTCAGTATCACTCGCCCGGCGCGCCCGTCGTCCGCGCAGGCCGGTAATGCGGCGCCTACCCTGGTTGGACCGCATCTGCACGCTGGCGTTGCGAGCAAATGCGGTGCCCGAGGCAAACTGCGAGGGGATGGGTACGCCGCAACGGCGCACTGGCTTGCCGCTCGAACGCGGCCTCGACGCTCTACTCAGACGCTGAAGCGATTGAGCGTATATGCGCGATACGCGGCGACGAACGCGTCGAACGAACCGACTTCGTCGCGCTCGAGTTGCGCCTGCTCTGCGAGCGATTCGCTCGCGAGCGTTTCGAACTCAGCCGTGACCGCCGTGTCGAGTGGACGCGCGAGAAATTGCGCGGCGTGGCGCTCGCTTTGTGCGAGTGCGAATTGCAGGAAGGACTGCTTGTTATCGCGCATGGTTTGCAGCACGCGCGCCGAAGGCGTGAGCGACGGGTCGGCCAGCTTCACGCGTTGTGCCGCGAGCGAGCGGGTATGCTCGTCGCTGCCGTGCGCCGCGTCGAGCACGGCGGCTGCGTGGCCGATTTTCTCGAACAGCTCCTGCGCCCACTCGTGCAGCGAGACGTCCTTGTTCTCGCGCTTGAGCGCGAGACCCGGGCGGCGCCCTTCTTTCGTTACGAGGCCAAAGTTTTCATTCGATTCGGCGTAAGCGTCGGCAGGCAGGAGCGGGCTTTCGTCCAGTGCGCACGCGAGCAGGTAGGCGTCGAGAAACCGTGCGGTTTCGAGTGAAATGCCGATGGGTTCGAACGGATCGATGTCCATGCAGCGTACCTCGACGTACTGCACGCCACGCGCGGCGAGCGCATGCAGCGGCCGCTCGCCCGGATGCGTTACGCGCTTGGGGCGAATTGTCGAGTAGAACTCGTTCTCGATCTGCAGCACGTTCGTGTTGATCTGCACCCATTCGCCGTCGCGATGCGTGCCGATCGCCTCGTAAGGCGGATACGGCTGGCTCACGGCTTGCGCGAGCGCGTCGAGATAGCCTGCCAGCGTGTCGTAGTCGGCGCGCAAGGCGGACTGGCCCGTCGTGTTCGAGTAGCCGAGATCGCTCATGCGCAGGCTCGTCGCGTACGGCAGATAGAGCGTGTCGGCGTCGAACGCTTCGAGCTTGTGCTCGCGGCCGCGCAGGAAGCGCGCGTCGAGCGCGGGCGACGCGCCGAACAGATACATGAGCAGCCAGTTCGTGCGGCGGAAATTGCGGATCAGCGCGAGGTAGCGCTCGGACTGATACTCGGTGAGCGACGCCGTGGACTGATGATGCGCGTGCAGCACGCGCCACACTTCGTCGCTCAGCGAATAGTTGTAGTGGATGCCGGCGATGCACTGCATGGTGCGGCCGTAGCGCAGCGCAAGACCCATGCGATACACGTACTTCAGGCGGCCGATGTTCGAGCTGCCGTAGCGCGCGATGGGAATGCCGTCGTCGGTGTCGGGCAAGAGGCCCGGCATCGATTCGTTCCAGAGCATTTCGCCGTCACGCGCAAGTACGGCGTAGACGTAGCGATGCAACTCGTCGAGCTTCGCGAGCGTGATCGACGCATCGGTCTCGGCAGGCGTGATGATCTCGATCAACGCTTCCGAATAGTCGGTGGTCAGCGACGGATGCGTGAGCGCCGAACCGAGCGCCGCGGCGTGCGGCGTCATGGCGAGGCGGCCGTCGCGCGTTACGCGCAGGCTTTCCTTCTCGATGCCGCGCAGACCGCGCGTGAGCGCGCCGCGATGTGGCCCGTCGCCCAGCACGGAAAGGCGCTGTGCGAGAACGTCGTTCGTGCGTGTTGAGATCGTGTCTGACATTGAGGCAAGTCGGGCTCGGGCCGGCTGCGCGGTGCTGCGAGCGCTCGCCGGCCGGGATTCTTTTCGGTAGCGGGCACTTTAACATCTCGCCGAAAGACCTGCTTGGGCCTGCCTCGGTTGGGGTTTTGACCCGCCGGCACGCGCTTCCCCGGGGGCGGCGCCCGGTCCCTTGCCCTTCCTTGCCTCGCCCTAGCCGCCGCGCGCCGCACCCGCTCGATCGGCGATTTCGTTCCACAAATGCATGGCGGCGTACGCGCGCCAGGGGCGCCATGTGTCGGTGCGGGTGCGCTGTTGGGTCGCGCGCACGAGCGCCGGATCGCGCGCCGCGATGGCCTGCATCAGCACGAGATCGGTCGCGGGCCACGCGTTCGCGTCGCGCCACGCGCGCATTGCGACGTATTCCACGGTCCACGGCCCGATGCCAGGCAACGCGAGCAGCGCGGCGCGCATCGCGTCGAGGTCGGCGGCCTCTGGCGCGATAGTGTCGATTTGTCTGTTTTGGCGCTTGGTGCGCGGCTTTTCCTGATCTTTTTCTGCTTTCTCTGCGTAGGCGCGTTCGATTTTCACCACACCGCTCGCCACGGCCTGCGCGAAGCCCTGCAGCGCGGCCACGCGCTTGCCCGGCATGCCGATGCCCGCAAGATCGGCGGCGGCGAGCGCAGCGGGCGTGGGAAAGCGCCACGCTGTGCGCGCGTGCGCGTGGCCGTCGATGCGCTTGCCCACGCGTTCGACGAGGCGCCCGACAATGGTCGTGGCCGCTTTCACGCTGACTTGCTGCCCGACGATCGCGCGCACCACGAGTTCGAAGCCCGACCACGCGCCGGGTACGCGAAGCCCCGGCACGGCCGCGACGAGCGGCGCAAGCCATGGATCGCAGCTCAGATGCGCGGCGACTGCAGCAGGATCGGCGTGCACGTCGAACATGCGTGAGAGCGGCGCGGCAAGCGCCGCAGCGTGTGCGCTGACGGGCCCATCGACCTGCACGACGAGGCAATGCTTGCGCGCGTGACGGCGTACGGCGAGCGTGCCGCTCGCGCCGTTGAAGTCGATCGCGCGCAGCCACGCGCCGTCCTCCACCGCTTCGACGCCCGGCGTTGCGCGGCCGCTGAAAAAGCGCAGGACGCGCGGCCAGTCGTAGGGCGCGCGAAACGGCAGTTCGAGTGTGGCGCTCGGTGTTTGCGACTCGGTTTGTGCTTCGGGTTGTGGGGCGATGACACTCAAGCAGCGGTCTCCGGTGTTTTGGCGCGGTTCGAGGTCGAACGGTTGTCTTTCGTGCTTTTTGTTGATCGCGTGGTTCCCTGCGATGCACGGATCTCGCCGGCGCGCGATTCAGCGTCGATCAGCGCCGCCTTGCGCTCGAGCCCCCAGCGATAACCCGCGAGCGAGCCGCCCTTCTGCACGACGCGATGGCACGGAATCGCCAGCGCCACCGGATTCGACGCGCACGCGCTAGCCACGGCCCGCACCGCGCGCGGTGCGCCGAGCGTTTCGGCGATCTGCGTGTAGCTGCGCGTCTCGCCGTAGGGAATGCGCTGGAGCGCGTCCCACACGCGCTGCTGGAACGCCGTCGCGGCAATGTCGAGCGGCAGATCGAAACGCTCGCGCCGGCCATGCAGATACGCGTCGATCTGCGCGGCGAACGGCGCGACCGCGGCCTTGTCCTCAATGCACTGCGCGTTCGCGAAATCGGCCGTGAGCGCGGCGGTGAGCGTCGTGGCATCGTCGCCGAACGCAATCCGGCAAATGCCCTTTGCCGTTGCCGCGATCAGCACGAAGCCGATCGGTGTGGGCGTGGCGGCGTAGTGAATCGTCAATCCCGCGCCCTTGCGGCGATACGCGGAAGGCGCCATGCCCAGCTCGCCCGGCACGCTGTGATAGAGCCGCGACGACGAGCCGAAGCCGGCGTCGGCGCTTGCGCGCGTGACGTCGGCGCCCTCGCCCAGCGCGTCGCGCAGCACGGCCCCGCGGCGCGCCGCCTGATATTGGCGCGGCGAGACGCCCAGCACGCGCTTGAAGAGGCGCTGCAGATGAAATGGGCTCAGATGCACGGCTTCGCCCAACTGCGCGAGCGTGAGCCGTTCTTGCGGGTCGGCGTCGAGCGCCGCACAGGCGCGCCGCACGATTTCCAGCTCGCGCGGCAGGCCGCCCGGGCGGCAGCGCTTGCATTCGCGATAGCCGGCGGCGCGTGCGTCGTCGGCCTCGACGAAGAATTCGATGTTCTCGCGCCGCGGCAGCCGCGACGCGCACGACGGGCGGCAGAACACGCCGGTCGTGCGCACGGCGTAGAAGAATGCGCCGTCGGCGCGGGCGTCGCGCGACGTGACGGCTTGCCAGCGGTCGGTGTCGTTCGTCCACTCGCGCGCTGGCGTGTCCTTGGCTTTTGCAGGTTTCATCGCTGGTTTCATTTCAGGGACGGCGCTCATTTGAGGGCTCCTCGTGGTGCCTGTATGTATGCCCTCACTCTAGCTTCGCGTACGGACGATAGCGCGCCGGATCTTGCGCTGTCATTGCGGTCGGCATGGGCCATGAGCGTGCCCTTGCCGGGTACTTATCTGGCACTTTTATGGCCCTCGGTGAATCCCTGGTGGCGCGTTGCCGATTCCCGTGCGACAAAATAGTAACTTTGCGGGTTTTCCCTTAAAAAGTTGTTGCATCGCGTCAGTCGACTCGGTATAGTGGTTCCTGTCTCCTCCATGTCTCCTCCTGATATGGATTAAGCCCGCTCACAGCAGCGGGCTTTTTTTCGTCCAGCGTTTCTCTCCCCCACCCGCTATTCTCCGCCGATTGCCGTTCGCGAGGCCCGCTGCCATGCGCGCATTCTGCGCAGCCCTGCGTCCACAGGTTCATCATGGAAGCCCTGCACGACCTCGAGGACGCCATGCGGATAAAGATTCGTGAGATCGACCACGTCGTCATTCGAACAGCCGATCTGGCCGCCATGACGCGTTTCTATTGCGAAGTGCTCGGCTGCGAGCCGGAGCGTGAGCAGCGCGATCTCGGGCTCACGCAGTTGCGCGCGGGACGCTCGCTCATCGATCTCGTGACGATCGGCGGTCCGCTCGACCGGGGCGCCGGCGCGCCGCCTGCTGGCGCAAGCGGCAACATGGATCATCTCTGTTTGCGTGTGGAGCCGTTCGATGCCGAGGCGCTCACGTCACATCTGACGCAGCATGGCGCGCGCCCCGGCAATGCCGTCGAGCGCTATGGGGCGGAAGGTTTGGGGCCGTCGCTGTATCTGTTCGACCCGGAAGGCAACATGGTGGAACTCAAGGGGCCGCCGCACGCCTGAACGCGCGCGCAGCCGGCTTTCACACGTTTTCGGGGGCCTTGAACACGCTCCATTCGACCGCCACGGGCTCGGCGCTCGTATTGCCGATCCAGGCCGCGCCGTCCTGCACCGTGCATTGCAGGCGCATGGTGCGCTCGGCCAGCGCGCCAAGCGACGCGGCAACGCCCTCGCCCAGCGACCAGACCGTGACGTTGCGCAGGCGCTCGACCTTGTTGCGCACGCCTTGCCACCAGATGTCGGAGGTCCGCCCGCCGTAGGCGATCACGATGACCTCGTCCGCGCGGCCGCTCGCCTTGGCAATACGGCGTTCGTCGGGCTGGCCCACCTCGATCCACGTTTCGATCGCGCCCGTGTAGTCCTTGCACCAGAGGTCGGGTTCGTCCGTATCGGAGAGGCCTTTGCAGAACTCGAGCCGCTCGCCCGCAAAGAGCGCAAACGCGGCGATGCGGACCATCATGCGGTCGTCGGTTTCGGAAGGATGGCGCGCGATCGTGAGCGCATGGTCGGCGTAATAGTGCCGGTCCATGTCCGCGATCTGCAGTTCTGCCTTGTAGATGGTTGATTTGAGTGCCATACCGAATTCCGGGCGCGCGAAAGCCGCACATGATAGCGAAGTTTCAAGCAAGCGACGTGCCGGTCGAGTCGACATGCAGCGTGTGTCGAACGCGACGACGCAATGCGGATGGTCTGAGGAGAACATGACGGGGGTTTGACAGCGGCGCGCGACGCGTTGGATCACGTCACGGCAGCGTGCCCCTCAATCACGATGGCCCGGCGCACGTGCGTCGGGCCACCTTGCGAGGGGCGCGTTGACACTTCACGAATATCTTCCGGGTGCGACTCGCACGCTTCGCGGGTGAGCGCAATCTCCGGCAGATGGGGATGCGAGCTTATTGCTTGATGAAGCGGTCGCTGGTCCAGAGACCTTGCTCATCGGCGTTCGCCGCGTTGACGAATTCGACGTCATGACCCACCACCTGTACGACGCGGAACGACTGGTTGTCGGGCGTGGACAGACACTGGAATCCGGTGAAGTACTCCTGCATCTGCTGACGCTCGCCCGCCTGCTCGTGCTGCGCGACGGCGTCGAGCTTGTCCTTCGAGAGGCAGCCATAGGAACCCGGCTTGAGCTGCACCGTTTGCTGCGGCTTCACGCCGACATCCTGAGCCTGAACCGCAAAGGCGCAAGCAAAGCTGGCCGCCACGGCGGCGATACCGGATAGCATTTTCATGTTTGCCTCCTGCGGGATTTTAGTCAGGTTAGCTATGTATTTAACTCTCATGCCGGACCCGCGTCTTTAAACATAGAAAACGGTTGAAAGACTGCAAGACCGACTTGTGTGCGCTTGCAACAGGCGTGGATGCTTGCAGCATGAAGTCGAGCGGCGCGATGGCATTCGGCTCGACGTCAAAGGGCGTCAAGCCGCACTCCGAAGCGTTGATTACAAGGCACCGTGCCTTATCCAACAAGCCGCAGCTGGTTATAGCCGGAATAGGACAATCGAACCGGCTTTGATTTAAGCGGTTTAGTAGACGCTGGAATGCGTAATGACGCGGCGCACCCAAAGTCGCCTGAGCGCCAATTGCTAGCGGGCGCATTAATGGATTGGCGACAGAATAAAATCGATGCCAGGGCGCGCCTGAAGCTATCGAAAAAAGGTCGCACGCCCTGCTTGCGTACCGCAAAAGTTCGTGGATAAATCGGGCTTCCCAACGGAGGAACCCCCATGACTTTCGCTCACTGGCTGCCGTTCGCGATTGCGTCGGCCATTCTCGTTGCCATTCCCGGCCCCACCGTGCTGCTGGTCGTTTCCTACGCGCTCGGCCACGGCCGACGCTACGCGCTCGCCACCACGGCTGGCGTTGCGCTCGGCGACTTCACGGCGATGACCGCGTCCATGCTCGGGCTTGGCGTGGTCCTGGCAGCCTCCGCCACGCTGTTCTCGGTGCTGAAATGGGTGGGCGCGGCCTATCTGATCTACCTCGGCGTGAAGCTCTGGCGCGCGCCGGTTGGCGAAGGCGCCGCGCCGGACACGTCCGAGACGCGCACTGGCCGCATCTTCGCGCACGCGTATGCGGTCACCGCGCTCAACCCGAAGAGCATCATTTTCTTCGTCGCCTTCGTGCCGCAGTTCATCGACCCGCATGCGGCCATGACGCCGCAGATCGTCGTGTTCGAGGCCACGTTCCTCGTGCTCGCAACGCTCAACGCCGTCTTCTACGCACTGCTCGCAGCGGCCGCGCGCAAGGTCGTGCGCAGCCCGCGCGTGCAGCGCGCGATCAATCGCACCGGCGGCACGCTGCTCATCGGCGCTGGGCTCTTTGCCGCCGCGTGGAGAAAGTCGGCGGCATAACGGCCTCCTTTTTTGGCGCGATTGCGGCCGTGACGCGGGCCAGGTTTCGAGGCCCGCGAACCGGGCACGCAGGCTGCTCAGGCTGGCTTGTGATGGTTGGCGAACATTGTTTTGCGCACTGGATGTGCAAACTGTCGCGTCCCGGCTACAATGCAGTTGCAAACCGCTTGACAACCAGGAGGTTATCGTGATCGAACACGTAATACTGGGCGCGTTTCTGGTGATTCCCCTCGTCATTGTCGTCTTCCTGTTTTCCGACGAAATTCTCGAGGAGCATCGACAGCGCGTGGAAGCGGGCGACGGACACCATATGGACTGGCGTCATCCGTTGCGCAGCCTTTTGCATCACTGAGCGGGCGTACGCATCGCGCGGATGAACGCGCCGAAGCCTATGGGTGGCACTCGTGGAATTCGAGTTCTCCTGGATGGCGTACTTCGTCGCATTGTTCGTGCTGATGGTGCTATCCATCGCGCTCACCCTTCTCTGTCCGTCTGCTGGGCAGCGCGGTAGCACACCGCGCTCGCAGGAGGCCGACGCGCACGACGGCGAGCACGCACGCTGACGGGACTCGCTCCCGGCCAGCGCGCGCTGCCAGGCCACATCTTCCCGTAATTCGGCGTTACTACTTGCAGCACCTGTATCCAGTATTCGGGCTGACAATCGGCCGCATGTTTTCAAAGGTTCTCAGGGAGAACGACATGCGAAAGATGGCGGCCGTTTTGGTGCTGGCGGGGTGTGCGGTGGCGGCAGGCCCCGCGAGCGCGCACGATCACGGCGGTGATGTGGTGGGTGCGCTGGTGGGCGGTGCGTTGATTGGCGCCGCGGTCGGCGCCGTGCTGAACAGCGGCCCGGCGGTGGTGTACCCGGCTCAGCCGGCCTATGTGCAGCCCGCGCCAGTGTATGCGCAGCCGGAGCCGGTCTATGCCGCCGCTCCGGCCGGCGCGGCATGCTACGACCAGTATTCGGGCCGCTATGTACCCTGCGCGCCGGCGCAACCCGCGCCGCCTCCGCCGCAATACGACGACGGCTACGTGCAGTCCGGCTACGGACAACAGCCGGTTTATGCGCAGCCCGGCGGCGGCTGGTAATTCAGGCAGCGGCGCGTGTACCAAGGCGCGCCGCGCTTCACGCGGATCGTTGCCTGCGCTTAGCCCGTTTGCTCGACGGGCGTGACCCTCAGGTCAAGCCGCTGCGTCAAGCGGATCACACCGATATCCACGGCGCGATCAATGCGCGAAACGTCGAAGAGACGCTGCAGCGTGTCGATGCCGTCCACGGGCAGACCGTCGATCGTCACGATCGTGTCGTCCACGCGCAGGCCGCCGAGCGCGGCTGGACTGCCCTTGACGATCTCCATCACCCGCACGCCGGTAGTTGCGCTCAGGTCGAAATAGCGCTGCACCCTGCGCGCGATCGGCACCGTGGTGCCGGCAATGCCGATATAGGCCCGGCGCACCCGGCCGTGCGCGAAGAGCTGCATGATGACCCACTTTGCCGTGTCGATGGCCGTGGCGAAGCAAATGGCCTGCGCACCCGGAATGATCGCCGTATTCACGCCAATCACCTGTCCCGCCGAATTGATCAGCGGTCCACCCGAGTTGCCCGGATTGAGCGCGGCATCGGTCTGGATTACGTCGTAGATCATGCGGCCGGACTCGGAGCGTAGCGAGCGGCCGAGCGCCGACACGACGCCCGTCGTCACCGTTTGCGCGAGGCCCAGCGGGCTGCCCACGGCGATCGCGATCTGTCCGACGCGCAGGCCCGCCGAATCGCCCAGCTGCGCATGCGGCAGCGCCTCTGGCGCGCCGATGCGCAACACGGCGAGGTCTGTGCTCGGGTCGTCGCCGACCAGGTCTGCACTCTGCGTCGAGCCGTCCGCGAGCGTGACGCTGAGCTTGCTTGCTCCGTGCACCACGTGGCTATTCGTCAGCAAGTAGCCGTCCGGGGTGAACAGGAAGCCCGAGCCGCTGCCGCCGCGTGCGGGCGCTTGGCCCGATGCGCGCCGCTCGACAGCAATGTGCGCGACGGCCGGCTGCACGCGCTCCAGCGCGCCGATCACAGTGCGCGAATAGGCGTCGAGGAGCGCGCCGTCGTCGATGCCCGCACGCTGGCCCGCGCCGTCGGGAGGGACGCCGCGAGCCAGATCGTCAATGAAGGAAGGTCGTCTGCCCACGATTCTCAATCTCCGAAAAAAGTGGGCTGTACATGCAGGGGGCGCGCGGCGTTTTCAAGAGCGCGAGCCGGACCCGTCAAAAGGTTAAGGATTGTTAAATCGGGGCGCAAACCGTTGCTGTGCAAGGGGCTGGCCGCGAGAATGGTGAGGCGGCGACAACCCCTCGGCGGCGCGTAGGATGCCTAATGGCAAGCTCTTGACCGCGGCCCCTGCCGCGGTCTTTTTTGTGCCTGCCGTCCCGGAAAAGAAAAAAGCCCGCTTGCGCGGGCTAATCCATGCTCGGGTGACATGGCGAGGTTAAGCGGGGCGAAGCAAAGTCGTGAACCGACGAGTCATGCGGCCAGCGCCTCTCGTGCCTTCGTGCCGAAGGCAGCCTGGCGCGTTTCGAGCTCGAGCATGAGCGCGTCGACCGCCCGGAACTGGGATGGCGTGATCTGGGCGCGGTCGAGCAACGCGGAGAGGCGCTCGTACCAATAATCGAATGAAAAGACGGCCGGCGTCGTGCCAGCGGATAACGAGGGCGCCATTGCGCGCGTGATGTGCGCGATCTCGTCGTCGATGAATCTCATGGTTGCCCCCGTGTGCCGGCCCAGCGTCTTGTGAAAGCGTGTCTCGCCACTTTAGTTCGGCGGTGGCGCGTGTACAGCTATCACATCGGATAGGTCAAGTTCAAAGATCAGACGTCAACCTTTCAAGGGCCTTGTTATGGTCCCCTTAATGTCGCCAGCCGTGACCGTAATAGCCGCCCAGGCCAACCCCGATATCCACCGAAGGCGCCGCATAGTAGCCCGGCGCGTAACCATAGGCTGGCGCAGGCGCGTACGCGTATGGCGGCGCCACCACACAACCCGTGAGGCCAGCCGACAAGGCAACCAGAGCCATTGCGCAGAAGAGTGTTTTCATAGTCGTTCTCCTATGGCACCGATTGTCGACGAGGCACGCCGGGGCAATGGTTTGGAAAAGCAACGATGTGTGTCCACAAATTACAGCCGCCCGCAATGGACGCCGTGGTTTGATGGTGGGAAGAGGGTCGTGTTAGCGAGCGGAAGAGACGGGGCGCGCCCGTTAAAGAATCGACTGCTAGTGAATTGATAAATGAATCGCACTACGAATTAAATGACGTTGCAGTTAACTCGTAGTGCGCAACGGAGAGGCTGAACAAGCATTGCTTTTGAGCGCGTCGCCAGGTTGGCTTGGGGGCGGCGGAAAAAGCGCCCAGGCCGTGAGGCCCGAGCGAAGCCGTCGAGTCAACGACGGCGGAGGTATTCATTCAGGTATGCGAAGTGATTGCCGTGGATCATGGCAAGCGTCTTAGCGGTATTGCCGTGTTACGGATGGTTATACATTGCGTTCCAGTCGGACTTGGGCACCGCCGGGCGGCCCGCATCCGAGTTGCCTGCTGCCGCGCCGCCATAGCCGCTCGTTGCGCCGTTCGCGGCGGCCACCTTGGCTTCGGCGGCGAGAAGGTCGTCGGGGTAGTGCGGGTCGGCCCCTGCGCCCGGACGCCAGCCTGCCTTCTCGAGCTGCACGAGCTCGGCGCGCACCTGGGCGCGGGTAATGGGCGCATTCGACTGCGCGAACGATGCCACCGGCACGACGAGGGCAACGGCAACGGCTACGGTCTGGATCAGGGACTTCATGCTAACTACCTCCTTTGGCTTTTGGTTCGGCGCGACAACATGTCTGCATCCGATGAGCGAAAGTCTAGGAGGATTGCCGCCGAGGGTTAACCCTCGTGTTTCGAAGGGATTGTTCCAGGCGGCGGAAGAATGGGTGGGGCGCGATGCGGGGTTACTTCCCGATACAAAACCGGCTGAAGATCACACCCAGCAGGTCATCGGACGTGAATTCACCGGTGATCGAATTCAGCGACTCCTGCGCGAGGCGCAGCTCTTCGGCGAACAGATCGAGCAATTGTGAATTCTGGTCGGCGTGCGCCGCCGCATGCGCGAGATGCTCGCGCGCAGCGCGCAGCGCGATGAGATGCCGCTCGCGTGCGAGATAGACGCTCTGCGCGTCCGCCTGCCAGCCTGCAATGCGCAGCAGCTCCGCGCGCAGCAGCCCGATACCATCGCCCTGTTTCGCCGAAAGACGCAACTCGCAGACTTCACTACCGCTAACTGCGCGACGCATCGCCACTTCGGGCGCTACGCCCGTCAGGTCGGTCTTGTTGAGCACGCGGACGACCGGCACACCGGCAGGAAAGCGCGCGGCGATCGCCTCGTCTTCGGCGTTCATGCCCGTGCGCGCATCGAGCAGATGCAGCACCACATCCGCGCGGCCGATTTCGCTCCACGTGCGCTCGATGCCGATCTTCTCGACCTCGTCCTCGGTGTCGCGCAAACCTGCTGTGTCGATCACATGCAGCGGAATGCCTTCGACCTGGATGGTTTGGGAAATCTTGTCGCGCGTCGTGCCGGCAACGGGCGTCACGATCGCGAGTTCTGCGCCTGCCAGCGCGTTCAGCAGCGACGACTTGCCCACGTTGGGCTGTCCTGCGAGCACGACGGAAAGTCCTTCGCGCAGCAAAGCACCCTGGCGCGCCTCGGAGAGCACGTGGTCGAGTTGTGCTCGAATGCGCGCGAGCTTGCCACGCGCGTCGGCAGCCTCGAGGAAGTCGATCTCCTCTTCGGGGAAATCGAGCGTCGCCTCAACGAGCATGCGCAACGTGACGACGTCGTCCACGAGCGCGTGGATGTCACGCGAGAATGCGCCGTCGAGCGAGCGGCCGGCCGAGCGCGCGGCCGCTTCCGTACTCGCCTCGATCAGGTCGGCCACGGCTTCCGCCTGGGCCAGATCGAGTTTGTCGTTGAGGAACGCGCGCCGCGTGAATTCGCCAGGCTCGGCGAGGCGTAATCCGAACTCGCGGCCGGCTTCGATACAGCGCTGCAAAACGAGCTGCAGCACGATCGGGCCGCCGTGCCCCTGCAGTTCGAGCACATGCTCGCCAGTGTACGAATGCGGCGCGGGAAAGGACAACGCGATACCGCGATCGAGCACGGTGCCAGCGCCGTCGAGGAAGGGCACGTAGCTCGCATGGCGCGCAACCAGGTTCTGGCCGGTGAGGGCCTGCATCAACGCTGCGGTCGCCGCCGCGCCCGCGCGGCCGGCCGAAACCCGCACGACGCCGATCCCGCCGCGTCCGGGCGCAGTTGCGATGGCGACGATGGGATCGGTATCGGTGGCGAGCATGATGGGTGTGGACCGTGGAGCAGGGCTGAAATCAGGACTAAGTGCGGGGACCGACTACGGTCGCGTGAGCACTCTCAAAACGCGAGGCATTGTAACGCGCCAGACAAAGCGCTTTCCGGCTGGGCAGCTAGCCGAGACTTCTCTGTTTTTATCTTGAATTAGATAAGATTGATCTCAACAAATTCTGTCAGAATTTGGATAACTGGAGCGGCAGAAGCCGCCAATGCCATGTGCATAAGGGAATTTGCGAGGATCTCGACCGAAATCATAAGGCCGTCAGAAGCAGGCGAATTCTCCCCTAATTACGCTAAATATAGCCTAACTGGTTGTCATCTTCGCCGATTTCGGGCTGCACAATCTGGCCCATGCCGACATCCGACGAAAAAGCCGCCTTTGCCGAACGTCTCAAGTTCGCCATGAAGCGCGCGCCCGAAAAACTGCGCGGCAGTACCGACCTGGCTAACCGGTTCAACCTGCGCCATCACGGCGAGCATCCGGTGTCGCCGCAAACCGCTCACAAGTGGCTCAGCGGCCGCACGATACCCACGCACGACAAACTGGAGACGCTGGCGAAGTGGTTCGACGTGGATATTCACTGGCTGCACTATGGTCCGCCGGGCAACTCGGGTTCGACCGTGCCGCGGCCCCGCAAGCCTGATGACAAGTATCCGGTTTCCGAGGAAACGCTCGAACTGGCCTCGAAGATCGAGTCGCTCAGCGCCCATCACCGCTATCTCGTGCAGGAACTGGTCGCCCAATTTTATGGCGACGCGGAGAAGAACTAACGCGCGAGCGCGAACGCTGCG
Organism: Paraburkholderia sp. J8-2; assembly: GCF_905220195.1. Lineage (NCBI taxonomy): Bacteria > Pseudomonadati > Pseudomonadota > Betaproteobacteria > Burkholderiales > Burkholderiaceae > Paraburkholderia > Paraburkholderia sp. J8-2. The sequence continues at coordinate 678,831 of NZ_CAJMZA010000002.1, read as the reverse complement.
CTTTGCGGCGTCAAGGAAACGGCAATCCACTCAAGCAAAAAGCCGTCCGGTTCACACCGGACGGCTTTTTTTCGAGCCTTGATTCAAGTGGCGGCGTCACCGCCGCCACTGCACTCAGGCTGCCTTCTTCTTGTTTTTGCCCATCATGCGCGTGATGTAGTACTGCTGCGCGATCGAGAGCACGTTGTTCACGACGTAGTACAGCACGAGGCCCGCCGGGAAGAAGAAGAACATGACCGAGAACGCGATCGGCATGAACATCATCATCTTGGCCTGGACGGGGTCCGGCGGCGTCGGGTTCAGCTTCGTCTGCACGAACATCGAGACGGCCATCAGCACCGGCAGGATGAAGAACGGGTCCTGCTGCGAAAGGTCGTGAATCCAGAGAATCCACGGCGCGCCGCGCATTTCCACCGACGAGAGCAGCACCCAGTACAGCGAGATGAACACCGGAATCTGGATCACCACCGGCAGACAGCCGCCGAACGGATTCACCTTCTCGGTCTTGTAGAGCTCCATGAGCGCCGCGTTCATCTTCTGCGGGTCGCTCTTGAAGCGTTCGCGCAGCGCCTGCATGCGCGGCGTGATCTCCTTCATGCGCGCCATCGACTTGTAGCTGGCGGCGGAGAGCGGGAAGAACACGGCCTTGATGAGCAGCGTGAGCAGCACGATCGACCAGCCCCAGTTGCCCACGTAGCTGTGGATCTTCTCGAGCAGCCAGAAGAGCGGCTTGGCGATGATCGTCACCCAGCCGTAGTCCTTCACGAGTTCCAGACCCGGTGCGATGCCTTCGAGCATGCGCTCTTCCTGCGGGCCCGCGAAGAGGCGCGCCTGCACGTTGTCCGTCGCACCCGGTGCGATCGTGCCGAGCGGCTGCTTCACACCCACGCGGTAGAGCGAGTTGTCGAACTTCTCGACGTAGATGCTGCGCTTGGCGCCTTGCTGCGGAATCCACGCGGTCGCGAAGTAGTGCTGCACCATCGCGATCCAGCCGTTGTCGGCTTGGGTCACGAAGTCAGCCTTGTTCTTGTCGATGTCGCCGAACGTGATCTTCTGGAAGTGATGCTCGTTCGAGTACACCGCCGGGCCGATGAAGGTATGCGAGAAGCGCGGCGTTTCGACCGGCTCGCTGTCACGCACGATTTCCATGTACAGCGTCGGCGAAACCGGCGCGCCGCTCACGTTCTGCACCTTCCAGTCCACGCCGATCACGTAGCTGCCGCGCGTGAACGTGTAGGTCTTGGTGACCTTCACGCCGCCTTTCTCGGGCGACTGAAGCGCGATCTGGAAGGTGTTGGCGTCGCCGGTCAGTTCGCGCGGGCCGTCGACTGCCGTGAACACGTCGTTGTGGTTCGGGAAGTCGCCGCCGAGCAGGCCCGTGCGTGCCAGGTACGTGTGGTCGTTCGTGTGGTCGAACAGCGTGATGTACTGGTCCGGACCCTTGCCGTCGGCGCTTTCCTTCACGAGCGACAGCTTCACGAGCGAACCGCCGCGCGTGTCGATCACGCCGTCGTAGACGTCGGTGCGGAAATGGACGAGTTGGGCTGCAACTGCAGCCGGCTGGGCGGTGTTCGTCGGCGCCTGGCCCTCGGCGGCCGCGGCCGCCGGCAGGTCGGACGCGCCGTTGGCGGCGCTAGCGGGCGCGGGGCCGCCGGCGGCGGTTTGCGTCTGCGTTTGCGTCGCGTTCGGGAAGAACATCGACTGGCGTCCATGGTCGCGCTGCCAGTTGTCGTACAGCATGACAGCTGACATGAAGAAGATGACCCATAGGACGGTGCGTTTGATATCCATGCGTTGTCTCAGTGTCGATGGAATGGCGCGTCAGCGCTTTTTCGGAGATACAGGCGGGACGAGATCGATGCCGCCCGCCGAAAACGGATGGCAGCGGCACAGCCGCCGCGCGGCGAGGTAAGTCCCGCGCGCGGCGCCATGATACTGGATTGCCTCGCGCGCGTAATCCGAACAGGAAGGATAAAAACGGCACCGGCTGCCGAGGAGGGGACTCACGGCAAGCTTGTAGAAACGCAGCAGTGCGATCAATACCGTTTGCATGGCGTTGCGGCCTGACTGCGCCGCGCTCGATGACGAACCACGTGCCGCTTGCGCGGCGTCTACGTCGGATAAGCCGGACTCGCGCGCCCCGCTCATGATGTGCGGGAACTGCCGTGGTCCGGCGGCGGAACGCTACCGGCCTGGGCACGCGCCGGCTCCTCCGCTGGTTGCCCACTTGGTGCCGCGGCCTGCGCCGCGCAAGGGGTGCGCGCAGATGTCGCAGGCGTAGCACTGCCACGCCGCGTGACTTCGCGCGCGGCCTTTTCGAGCAGCGTCTCAATCTCGCCGCGGCACAAAGCTTTGAGCCCCGGCGAAGACGCGCCCGGCAGCGCCTTGCGGTCGAACTTCGTATGCAGGCGCAGTAGCAGGTCGAAACCTTCGAACTGCGCACGGCGCACACGAAACGCTTCGCGGGCAATCCGTCGCACCAGGTTGCGCGTTACCGCGCGCGGTGCGTACTTCTTGCCGATCACGAGTCCGAGCCGCGCCTCGTTGCCGGTGGGCCGGCCGTACACGACGAAGTGTTCGGTGCGGCGCCAGGGGCGCAAACGAAAAACGGATGAGAACTCATCCGTTTTCAGTAGCCTTGCGGCTTTCGGAAAAGCGGCTTGCGTTCGCGACGGCATGACGCCCCGATCAGTTACCAGGTTCGTCCTGTTCGCCGTGCTCGCGAGCGGGCCGCTACCCGTGATTTCGCTGATAGCGATGCTGCCCGACTTAGACGGCGAGGCGCTTGCGACCCTTCGCACGGCGTGCGTTGATCACTTTGCGGCCACCAGCGGTCTTCATGCGCACGCGGAAACCGTGGGTACGCTTGCGACGGGTAACGGAAGGTTGGAAAGTACGTTTCATGTTGCTCTCACTGTTGAGTTTTGACCGCGGCGAGCATCGCGGAAAAAGGCAATGGCCGGTGGTACTAGGGATTGGTTTTCGAGGAACCCGCTATTTAAGCCGGTTTTTCGTTGGCCGTCAATAGGTTAGGCGATCGAACCTTTTCAAGCCACCGCATCGCACCTGTAGTGACTGCTGTAAGGGAACGAACGAACGTGCGTTGATCCGTCCCTGTGGATAACTTCCTGGCGAGGGGATTTCGGCGTTAGAATCTCGCCTATCCCAAGAATCCTGCATGCCGCTCCGGCCCGCCTGCTTGCCGCAAGACCCTTGCCGCGCGGGCTTCCGGAGCAATTGCCGTCGCCTCGTCAGGGCCTCGTCGCGTGTGTGCGACAAGAGCGGAGCGACTGCAACGCATGCAAACAAAACGACCACAGCAACTCGATGAACGAATTCTGGCAACACTGTTCCGCACTACTGGAGCGTGAGCTAACGCCCCAGCAGTACGTGACGTGGATTAAACCGTTGGCCCCGGTTGCCTTCGATGCTGCGGCGAACACGCTGCAGATAGCCGCTCCCAACCGCTTCAAGCTCGACTGGGTCAAGAGCCAGTTCTCGGGCCGGATCACCGATCTGGCACGCGACTTCTGGCAGACCCCGGTCGACGTGCAGTTCGTCCTCGACCCGAAGGCGGGCATGCGCGCGCCTCACGTCGCGCCCGCTGCCGCACCGCGTGCGCCTCTGGCCAGTGCGCCTGCATCGGCTGTCGCCGCCGCCGCGCCGCAACCGGCCGCCGTCACTGGCGGTACGGGCCTCGCCGGCATGGTGCAAGCCGCGTCGGCCGCCGTCGCGCAGGCTAGCGCTGAAGACGCCGCCGATCTCGATCTGCCCAGCCTCGACGCCAACGAAGCCGCCGCCGGCCGCCGTACCTGGCGTCCGGGCCAGGGCGCGGCCGCGGCTGCCTCGAACGGCGAACCCGACCCGACCTACGAGCGCTCGAAGCTCAACCCGGTGCTCACGTTCGACAACTTCGTGACGGGTAAGGCGAACCAGCTCGCACGCGCCGCCGCCATTCAGGTGGCCGACAACCCGGGCATCTCGTACAACCCGCTGTTCCTGTACGGCGGCGTAGGCCTTGGCAAGACCCACTTGATCCACGCGATCGGCAACCAGCTGCTGCTCGACAAGCCGGGTGCGCGCATCCGCTACATCCACGCCGAACAGTATGTGTCCGACGTGGTGAAGGCCTACCAGCGCAAGGCGTTCGACGACTTCAAGCGTTACTACCACTCGCTCGACCTGCTGCTGATCGACGATATTCAGTTCTTCTCGGGCAAGTCGCGCACGCAGGAAGAGTTCTTCTACGCGTTCGAGGCGCTCGTCGCCAACAAGGCGCAGGTGATCATCACGAGCGATACGTATCCGAAGGAAATCTCGGGTATCGACGACCGTCTGATCTCGCGCTTCGACTCGGGCCTGACCGTGGCGATCGAGCCGCCCGAGCTGGAAATGCGCGTGGCCATTCTGATGCGCAAGGCGCAGTCGGAAGGCGTGAGCCTGAACGAGGACGTGGCGTTCTTCGTCGCGAAGCATCTGCGCTCGAACGTGCGCGAACTCGAAGGCGCGCTGCGCAAGATCCTCGCGTACTCGAAGTTCCACGGCCGCGAGATCTCGATCGAGCTGACCAAGGAAGCGCTCAAGGACCTGCTGACGGTTCAGAACCGCCAGATTTCTGTCGAAAACATCCAGAAGACGGTGGCTGACTTCTACAGCATCAAGGTCGCCGACATGTATTCGAAGAAGCGCCCGGCCAATATCGCGCGCCCGCGCCAGATCGCCATGTATCTGGCCAAGGAGCTGACGCAGAAGAGCCTGCCGGAAATTGGCGAGCTGTTCGGCGGCCGCGATCACACCACGGTGCTGCACGCCGTGCGCAAGATCGCCGACGAACGCACCAAGGACGCTCAGCTCAATCACGAGCTGCACGTGCTCGAGCAGACGCTGAAGGGGTAACACGCAGACAAGCAGCACCTGAACGGCGGGGCGGACGGTCGCATCCCGAGGGTTTGCCCTGTTTATTTCGCGGATCGCCCCCAATTTAGGGAAGTGGTCCGTTTTCAGGCACAATATGGGTTTAACCGCCCGGCGGTCCGGGGCGGGAAACACGCCGCGGCCTGTGCTGCATCAACCGTCTGAGCGGCGCCGAAGCCGCCGCCCACACATGCGATTCGTGGGGTCGCGTCGGCAAAACCGGCGCCAGGCGGGCGCGCAGACCGTCACATCAACGAAGGAACTCTATGCAACTGGTCAAGACCGAACGCGATAACCTGCTGAGGCCGCTGCAAACGGTGAGCGGCATTGTCGAACGCCGCCACACGTTGCCGATCCTCGCCAATCTGCTGATCACCAAAACCGGTTCCGACGTCTCGTTCCTGTCGACCGACCTCGAGTTGCAGATCACCACGACCGCCGACTTCGGCGTAGGCAACGACCAGGTGGCCACGACGGTCGCCGCGCGCAAGCTGCTCGACATCCTGCGCGCCATGCCCGACGGCCAGGTCACGCTCACGCTCGCCGACAAGCGCCTCACGGTGCAGTCGGGCAAGAGCCGCTTCGCCTTGCAAACGCTCGCCGCGGACGAGTTCCCCACGGTGGCGCAGGCCAAGGACTTCGGCGCGAACCTCGCGGTGCCGCAGAAAACGTTCCGCCAGTTGCTCGGCATGGTGTATTTCGCCATGGCGCAGCAGGACATCCGCTACTACCTGAACGGCATGCTGCTCGTCGTGGACGGCGACCAGCTCATGGCGGTCGCAACCGACGGCCACCGCCTCGCGTTCTCGTCGATGAAGATCGAAGGCTCGTTCGCGCGCCAGGAAGTCATCATCCCGCGCAAGACCATTCTCGAACTGCAGCGCCTGCTCGAAGACATCGACGACGTGCTGAAGATCGACATCGGTTCGACGCAGGTGAAGTTCACGTTCGGCCAGGTCGAACTGGTTTCGAAGCTCGTGGAGGGCAAGTTCCCCGACTTCCAGCGCGTGATCCCGAAGGCGCACAAGAACACCTTCCAGATCGGCCGCGAAGAACTGCAGCGCTCGCTGCAGCGCGCGGCGATTCTCACGTCCGACAAGTTCAAGGGCGTGCGCTGCATCATCGAGCCTGGCCAGCTCAAGATCATGTCGACCAACGCCGACCAGGAAGAGGCGCAGGAAGAACTGGAAATCGCCTACCAGGGCGACACCATCGACATCGGGTTCAACGTCACGTATCTGCTCGACGTCCTCGCGAACCTGAAGGTCGACACGCTGGAAGTGAGCCTCGGCGACGCCAGCTCCAGCGCGCTCATCACGATTCCCGAGAACGAGGAATTCAAGTACGTGGTGATGCCGATGCGCATCTAAAAAGCGCGACAGAAGAAGAACACCAGGGGGCGCTGCGCCCCTTTGGCGTTTTTATGGCTTTTTGAAAAAGTCTCGAGCAGTAACACAGGCAGTACGCAGAACCGGAAAATTCCATGACTGATACGAACAACTCGCAACCCGACAACAGCTACGGCGCCTCGTCGATCCAGATCCTCGAAGGTCTGGAGGCAGTGCGCAAGCGGCCCGGGATGTACATCGGCGACACGTCGGACGGCACCGGTCTGCACCATCTCGTCTTCGAAGTGCTGGACAACTCGATCGACGAAGCCCTCGCCGGCTACTGTAACGACATCCACGTGGTGATTCACGCGGACAACTCCATCTCGATCACCGATAACGGCCGCGGCATTCCCACGGACGTGAAGATGGACGACAAGCACGATCCGAAGCGCAGCGCCGCCGAAATCGTGATGACCGAGCTGCACGCGGGCGGCAAGTTCGACCAGAACAGCTACAAGGTCTCGGGCGGCCTGCACGGCGTGGGCGTGTCGTGCGTGAACGCACTCTCGAGCTTTCTGCGTCTGACCGTGCGCCGGGACGGCAAGAAGCACTTCATGGAATTTCACCGTGGCGTGCCGCAGAACCGCGTGCTCGAAGAGCGTGACGGCCACACGGTCTCGCCCATGCAACTGCTTGGCGACACCGAAAATCGTGGCACCGAAGTGCACTTCATGGCCGACGAAACCATCTTCGGCAGCGTGGAGTACCACTACGACATTCTCGCCAAGCGTATTCGCGAACTCTCGTTCCTGAACAACGGCGTGCGCATTCGCCTGACCGACCAACGCTCGGGCAAGGAAGACGATTTCGCCTTCGGTGGCGGCGTGAAGGGCTTTGTCGAGTACATCAACAAGGCGAAGACCGTCCTGCACCCGAACATCTTCTACGTGCAAAGCGAGAAGGACGGCGTGGGCGTCGAAGTGGCGATGCAGTGGAACGACAGCTACAACGAAAGCGTGCTGTGCTTCACGAACAACATCCCGCAGCGCGACGGCGGCACGCACTTGACCGGCCTGCGCGCGGCGATGACGCGCGTGATCAACAAGTACATCGCCGACAACGAAATCGCGAAGAAGGCCAAGGTCGAAACCTCGGGCGACGACATGCGCGAAGGGTTGTCGTGCGTGCTTTCCGTGAAGGTGCCGGAGCCGAAGTTCAGCTCGCAGACGAAGGACAAGCTGGTTTCCTCGGAAGTGCGTGCGCCGGTTGAAGAAGTCGTGGCGAAGGCGCTCGAGGAGTTTCTGCTGGAAACGCCGAACGACGCAAAGACCATTTGCAGCAAGATCGTCGACGCTGCACGCGCACGCGACGCCGCGCGCAAGGCGCGCGAGATGACGCGCCGCAAGGGCGTGCTCGACGGCGTGGGCCTGCCGGGCAAGCTCGCGGACTGCCAGGAGAAAGATCCGGCGAAGTCGGAAGTCTATATCGTCGAGGGCGACTCGGCAGGCGGCTCGGCCAAGCAAGGCCGTGACCGCAAGTTCCAGGCAATCCTGCCGCTGCGCGGCAAGGTGCTGAACGTCGAAAAGGCCCGCTACGACAAGCTGCTGTCTTCCGAGCAGATCGTCACGCTGATCACCGCGCTGGGCTGCGGTATCGGCAAGGACGACTACAACCTCGACAAGCTGCGTTATCACCGCATCATCATCATGACCGACGCGGACGTGGACGGCGCGCACATCCGCACGCTGCTGCTCACGTTCTTCTATCGCCAGATGCCCGAGATGATCGAGCGCGGCTACGTGTATATCGCGCAGCCGCCGCTGTACAAGCTGAAGGCGGGCAAGGACGAGCGCTATCTCAAGGACGATTCGGAGCTGAATGCGCATATGCTGCGTCTCGCGCTGCAGGGCTCGGAGCTCGTGCCGAACGAAGGCGCAACGCCAATCTCCGGTGACGCGCTTGGCGAGCTAGCACGCTCGTATCAGCTTGCACGCGGCGTGGTGGATCGTCTCTCGCGTCTGTACGACGAGCGCGCGCTCGAAGCGATCATGGACGGCGTGGCGATCGATCTGTCGAGTGAAGAATCGACCGAGGCTTCGGCGCGTGCACTCGAAGCGCAACTGCGCGACGATCCGCTCAAGCCGGAAGTGAGCGTGGTGCCGATGTACGACCAGGTGCGCGAGCAACGTTCGCTGCGCGTGGAGCGTCGCCATCACGGCAACGTGAAGGTCTCAGTGATCGACGAGGAGTTCCAGCTCACCGCCGACTATCAGCAGCTCGTGAACACGGCCAATACGTTCAAGGGCTTGATCGGCAAGAACGCCGTGATCAAGCGAGGCGAACGCAGCATGGCCGTGAACGACTTCAAGAGCGCGATGAAGTGGCTGATCGCCGATGCCGAGCGCAACGTGTCGAAGCAGCGCTATAAGGGGCTTGGCGAGATGAACCCCGGGCAGCTCTGGGAAACGACGATGGATCCGACTGTGCGACGTTTGCTGCGCGTGCAGATCGAGGACGCGATCGCCGCCGATGGCATCTTTACGACGCTCATGGGTGACGATGTCGAGCCGCGCCGTGCGTTCATTGAAAGCAATGCGCTGCGGGCGGGGAATATCGACGTTTGATCGTCCGATGCTGCCATTGAAAAGCAAACGCCCGGGGAACCGGGCGTTTTTATTTGATGCCGCAGTTCGTGCCGCAAAGCCCACCGCGATGCGATGAAAGCGCCCCGAGAGGCGCTATTTTTTTGTCTGGAAGACAGCAAGAACTCGCGCCCGGAAGTATCCACAGCCCTCAGCGGATAACCCTCGGAAAACCCCAGGAAATCACTGTGCATGAATCGGGGATAACTTCGGCAGCGCAAAAAGTGTGGAAAAGTTGCCAGCAGCTGCCTGGCGTTGTCCCGTTAACACCCGCAAGGTTATGTTTTTTCCACAGCCTTGTTTACTCAATGGTTTTCCACGGTTATCCACAGAATACCCAGGGCCTTGTTAACTATTACTACGTTTACGTATACATACGTTATTAAAACCTTAGAACCCTCGCATCGGAAACGAAGATGCCGCCGTAAACCGTCCCGGCGGCATCGTCCTTACCCTGCAAATCGCACGGCTCAAGCCAGCGGGATATAAAGCTCCGTCTTCAGGTCCTCCGGCGCCGCCTCGTCAGGCGTATTCAGATAAACCTCGAACGAAGGCGCCGAAAAGTCCGGCTTGCGCCCGAGCTTCTGCAAGCCTTTGTTGTAAAGCCACATCCACGCTTGCTGCAGCCCCTCATACGGCCCCTTGTGAAGCACCATCGCGTGTTCGCCGCCACGCAGCTGAACCTTCTCGACAGGCGCCAGGATCTCCACATCGGTTTCTTGCCCCAGATGCAGTGCCGCTTTCGAGCGCAGCTTCGATTCTTCGACCGTCTTGGGATCGTCGTAAAAGATGCCAACCATCTTCGAACCGGACGTGCGCACGTTGCGCTCGCCAAGCCATTGCGCGAGCGTGTAGAACGCGTCGCTGATCTTCATGTACGGACCCACGTGGCTGACGGCGAGCAGATCCATTGGCTCGAGGGTGAGGAGCTTCACGTCGCGGTTTTGCATGATGGCGTCTCCAGGTGCACTGGCCACGCGAATGCGCGGCTGCATGCGCCCGAAGATAGCACCGTGCTCCGGTAGACGCCCTCGGCGTGCCGAGGACTCGAGCGTCACAAACTCACACGTGTTACCGGATGCGCCTCGAGCCACGCGTTCTCTTCGTCGTCGTAGAGCCGCGAGCGCGTGAGAAAGCGCAGGCCCGTGGGTCGTTCGAGCGAAAACATGCCGCCGTTGCCTGGCACGGCGTCGATGATGAGCTGGGTGTGCTGCCAGTACTCAAACTGCGCCTCCGTCATATAAAACGGCATCCCGCCGATTTCGCCCAACTGCACGTCGGCATTGCCGACCATGAACTCGCCGACGGGAAAGCACATGGGCGCGCTGCCGTCGCAGCAGCCGCCCGACTGGTGAAAGAGCACCGGGCCATGTTCGCGCGTTAGCTGCTCGATCAGCGCGAGTGCGGCCGGCGTGGCGGTAACACGTTCGACCATCTCGTGACGCTCCTCTCAAAGTGCAACGAAGCAGGCCCAAGCAGGCGTCGCGCGCAGTGGCGGCTTCCGGGCCGCAAAAACACCGCGCGCGACGCGCAGGGCACGCAGTGGGATCAGAAGAACCCGAGCGGCTGCTCGCTATAGCTCACGAGCAGGTTCTTCGTTTGCTGGTAGTGGTCGAGCATCATCTTGTGGTTCTCGCGCCCGATGCCCGATTGCTTGTAGCCGCCAAATGCCGCGTGCGCCGGATACGCGTGGTAGCAGTTGGTCCACACACGCCCCGCCTGGATCGCGCGGCCGAAGCGGTAGGCACGCGTACCGTCGCGCGTCCACACGCCCGCGCCGAGGCCGTAGAGCGTGTCGTTGGCGATTTCCAGCGCTTCTTCTTCAGTCTTGAAGGTCGTGACGGACACTACTGGCCCAAAGATTTCCTCCTGGAAGATGCGCATCTTGTTGTGGCCGCGGAAGACGGTGGGCTTCACGTAGTAGCCGTCGCCGAGTTCGCCGGTGAGTGCGTTGCGCTCGCCGCCAATCAGGCATTGCGCGCCTTCCTGCTTCCCGAGGTCGATATACGAGAGGATCTTCTCGAGCTGCTCTTGTGAGGCCTGTGCACCGATCATCGTCTTCGTGTCGAGCGGGTGGCCTTGCTGGATCGCCGCCACGCGCTTGAGCGCGCGCTCCATGAAGCGGTCATAGATCTTTTCGTCGATGAGCACGCGCGACGGGCACGTGCACACTTCGCCCTGGTTGAGCGCGAACATCGCGAAGCCTTCGAGCGCCTTGTCGAAGTAGCTGTCGTCGTGGTCGAGCACGTCGGCGAAGAAGATGTTCGGGCTCTTGCCGCCCAGCTCCAGCGTCACCGGAATGATGTTCTGGCTCGCGTACTGCATGATGAGGCGGCCCGTGGTGGTTTCGCCCGTAAAGGCGATCTTCGCGATGCGCTTGTTCGAAGCGAGCGGCTTGCCGGCTTCGAGACCGAAGCCGTTCACCACGTTGAGCACGCCGGCCGGCAGCAGGTCCTGGATCAATTCGGTCAGCACGAGAAACGAAGCGGGCGTCTGCTCGGCGGGCTTGAGCACCACGCAGTTGCCGGCCGCGAGAGCGGGCGCGAGCTTCCACGCGGCCATGAGGATCGGAAAGTTCCACGGAATGATCTGGCCGACCACGCCGAGCGGCTCATGGAAGTGATACGCAACCGTGTCGTGGTCGATCTCGGAGATGCCGCCTTCCTGCGCACGCACACAGCCCGCGAAATAGCGGAAGTGGTCCGCGGCGAGCGGAATATCGGCGGCGAGCGTTTCACGCAGCGGCTTGCCGTTATCGATGGTCTCGGCCACGGCGAGCTTGTGGAGGTTCTGCTCGATGCGATCGGCGATGCGGTTCAGAATATTGGCGCGGTCGGTGGGCGAGGTCTTGCCCCATGCGGCTTTCGCTTTGTGTGCGGCGTCGAGTGCGAGTTCGACGTCGGCCTCGCGCGAGCGCGGAATGGACGTGAACGCGTGACCCGTGATGGGCGAGATGTCGTCGAAATACTCGCCGCCGAGCGGCGCCACCCACTCGCCGCCGATGAAGTTGCCATACTGCTTCTTGTACGGGAATTCGGTGGTCAGGAATTGCATGTCCGCGTGATTCATCTCCGTGCTCCTCTGTGTTCTCGATCTCGATATGGACGGGCGCAGCGAGGCCGCGCTACCGCGGGACGCTAACGCGAGAACCATGCCAGCGCGGCGGCGCAGCCGCGTCGCGCCATGCGGTAGCGGCTCAGCGCACGCGTACCCTGAAAATGCGTGATCTGCGGGCCATGCATGCAATCGGCGGATTGCGTCAGCCCGGAACAGAGGGGCATTCAACTGCTCAAGAAGTGAACAGCCGGGAAGCGCAATATCGACGGGAGTTGGAGATTTGCGGCGCGCGGGCCGCACTTGAGGTAGGCTTTGCACCCGTAACAGTCAGGAGAGTCTGCATGTCGAGTACATTCGTTTGCCGCAACCAGTCGTGCGGCACCCCGTGGGAACAGAGCGAGGTCGTGATCAAGAACGAAGGGCAGGGGCCCTTGTTCCGGTGTCCGCTGTGCGGTGCCCGCAACTACCTTGAGCAGTTCGAAGACGACGATGGCAACGTCGTCTATGAGCAGGTGGACGGCAAGCCCTTCCTCTGAGCGCTGGCGGCTAGAGGATCTGCGTCGCGAGCGTGATGCCGAAGAAGAAGCCGCCAACCAGGCCAAGCGCACGGCCGACCAGTAGCTGGTTCAGATCCTCGTCCAGCATCATGGGGTCGCGCCGGTCGCGCAGCATCGTTTTCAGCAGCAAGGGGCGGATCAGGAGTGCGCAAGCGGCGATCACGACCGGCACTGCAAGGCGGACAGCCAGGCTGACATGCTTCTCGGGCGGAATATCCAGCCAGACCAGGAGCAGGACCAGAATCGTTGTGACGAGCGCACCGACGATTGCGCCTGCCACGAGCCGGTCGACAGGATGACCGTGCATCATGATTTACCTCGTTGGAACAGTTGACCTGACTATGATCAGCATTTAGTCAGAAAAACCCTATAGGAAGAGTCTGAAAGTGAGATAGGCTATTCGGGATCAAATCATTCGGATTCCGAAGTTTATTGCCGCCGATGCCGTTGCGGACCCGGCAAATGTGGAAAGCGAATGGGCGGCTTGCCGGCGAACGACGAAGCGTGAGAGCCGGGCGGCGAGGCGCCGGTTTCAGCGGCTTCCATCCCCAATTTAGTCAGACGATTTGTTACCTATCCATACGGGTAGGCTGGCGAGCGCCCCGGAGCGTCCTACAGTACTTCATACGATAAGAAACCACGGCAGGACCAACGGGGAAAGCCATGACATTCGTCGAACAGGAAATCGCGCACATCGCGCGCGTGATGCCGCCGTCGCTGGCCGGCGATTTCGAGATGCCGGTGATGGGGGTCGCCTACTGGCGCAAGCGTCTGCACGCGCTTCTCAAGCAGAACCACCTGACTCACGTTCAGCTTTCGACCGTCGACACGCTGCTTCGCCAGCTCGACGGCTTCGAGGCGCTCAGCCGCTGGCTGCCGCGTCCGAAGCAGGCGTCGCGTCACGTGAGGCGGGTGAAGTAGCCCAAGAAAGTGCCCGGGGAGAAATGCAAAAAGCCCGATCGCAAGGATCGGGCTTTTTGACTGAATTGGCTGGTGGGGCGTGAGCGACTCGAACACTCGACCTACGGATTAAGAGTCCGCTGCTCTACCAACTGAGCTAACGCCCCCAACAGAAGAAAGATTATGCAGGACTTTTTGGGACTTGGCAAGCCCTTTTCGCAAAATTCCTGAGAATAGTGTGTCGACGCGGCGCAAGCCCTGTCTGCGTGTGCGTTTGCGCCGTCACCGCCGGGGCCGTGCTGTCCCGGTATGATGTCGCCACCCCTGGCGTCAAACCAGGTTTCAAGCCAGTCGCTGTGTGCCGCCTGTTCACCAAGCTTAGGTGGTTGGCTGTAATCGGCCGCAATCGTCGCACGGCAATCCACAAAGGCAAACGATGGACGACAACGCAATCGACGCGCTGCTGGAGCGCGTATTGGCCCCGTGGGTGCGCGCGCTCGGGATGAAGCCCGTCGAGGTCTCCGAAGAGAGCGCCACCTTGCGCCTGCCGTTTTCGGGCGAGCTGCGCCACTCGGGCGGCGTGATCTGCGGCCAGGTTTTCATGGCGGCGGCGGATACGGCCATGATCGTCGCGATATCGGCCGCGCTTGGCGGCTTCAAGCCCATGACGACCGTTGCGCTGAACACGAACTTCATGCGCGCGGTACGCAAGGGCGACGTGCTCGTCACGGCTCGCGTGCTGCGCATGGGCCGCAATCTGGTGTTCGGCGAAATAGAACTCTACGACGAAGACGGCCGGATGGCGGTTCACGCGACCTCGACTTACGCGCTGCTCGATTAAGCTTGGCGCTTCCGATCGTTTTCGGTCGCTTCGAAGGACGTAGAAGGCATGTTCGATCAGGTGGTTTTCGCCGGCGGCGGCAATCGCTGCTGGTGGCAGGCAGGGTTCTGGGACATCGTCCAGCCCGAGCTGCGCATTCGCCCGCGCGTCATTACGGGCATTTCGGCGGGCGCGGCCACCGCGTGCATGCTCTACACGCGCGACGCCGACTGGGTCATGCGCTATTACGAGGAAGCGCTGCGCCACAACAAGCGCAACGCCTACTGGGGCAATCTGCTGCGCGGCGAATCGGTGTTCCCGCATTACCGCATTTATCGGCAGGCGCTGCTCGACATCTACGGCGAGCCGTTCACGCAGCTCCAGGACGCGCCTGAGATCCGCATCGGCGTGTCGCATGTGCCGCGCTGGCTCGGCGCGCGCAGCGCCGTGGCGGCGGGTCTCATCGCGTACAACATCGAAAAGCACATTCGCAAGACGCTGCATCCCACGCTCGGGCGCAAGCTCGGGTTTCATCCGGAGTTCGTGACGGCGCAGGAATGCGCGAGCGTGGAGGATCTGGCCGATCTCATCCTGCAGTCGTCGTGCACGCCGCCGTTCACGCCAGTGCTGCGGCGCGACGGCCGCCCGGTGCTCGACGGCGGCATGGTCGACAACGTGCCGGTCGGCGCGCTCGACGAGACGCCCGGCCGTGTGCTGGTGATGGTGACGCGGCTTTATCCGCGTCCGCAGATGTTCGTGGTGCGGCACCAGGCGGCGCAGGGCGTGCAGCAGCGCCTGTACGTGCAGCCATCGGCGAAGGTGCCGATCTCGAGCTGGGACTACACGAGCCCGCAGCAGATGCAGCATGCCTACAACCTCGGCCGCGTGGACGGCGAGCGTTTCCTCGCGCGTTTGCCAGACGTCATGGAATCGGCCGCGCACGCGTAAGCGTACTCGACCGGCTCAGAAGCAACCGGAAAGAAGCGGAGAGGGCGGCGCGCGCCGCCCGCGTGCGGTCGCGCTTACTTGCGGCGGCCGCCTTGCAGCGCTTCGGGGTTCGCGACATTTGCGTGGTCGCCCGCATCGAACGCGAGGATGTTGCGGAACGCCGCGCCGAAGTACAGCTCGTAGCTCTCGCGCTCCACATAGCCGATGTGCGGCGTGCAGATCACGTTTTCCATGCGCAGCAGGCTGTAGCCCTGCAGGATCGGCTCGCTTTCGTACACGTCGATCGCGACCATGCCCGGCCGGTTTTGCGAGAGCGCGCCGAGCAGCGCGTTTTCTTCCATCAGCTCCGCGCGGCTCGTGTTGACGAGCAGCGACGTGGGCTTCATGCGCAGCAGGTCTTCCTGCTTCACGATCCCGCGAGTGTCATCGTGCAGGCGTAGATGTAGCGACAGCACGTCGCTCTCTTCGAAAATCGCCTCGCGGCTTGCGGCGGCTTCGTAGCCGTCGGCGCGCGCCGCTTCGAGCGAATGCTCGCGGCCCCACACCAGCACGCGCATGCCAAAGGCCTTGCCGTAGCCGGCCACGAGACGGCCGATCTTGCCGTAGCCCCAGATGCCGAGCGTCTGGCCGCGCATCACTGTGCCGAGGCCAAAATTGGGCGGCATGGCCGACGTCTTGAGGCCCGACTGTTGCCACGCGCCCTGCTTGAGGTTGGCGACGTACTGCGGAATGCGCCGTTGCGCGGCCATGATGAGCGCCCACGTGAGTTCGGCGGGCGCGACGGGCGAGCCGGTGCCTTCAAGGACGGCGATGCCGCGCTCGGTGCAGGCGGCGATGTCGATGTGCGGACCGGCCTTGCCCGTCTGGCTGATCATGCGCAGATGCGGGAGCTTGTCGAGCAGTTGCGAGGTGATGCGGGTGCGTTCGCGAATCAGAACGAGCGCGTCGACTTCGGCGAGGCGGCTGGCGAGCTGGCCGAGGCCTCGCACCGTGTTGTTGAAAACCTTGACCTCGTGGTCGGCGAGCAATTGAAAGCAGTCGAGCTTGCGGACGGCGTCCTGGTAGTCGTCAAGGATGGCAATTTTCATGGCGGCGGGTTGTTTTGCGTGTTTTGTATCGCGCCATGCGTGGCGCGACTTCGGTGTTCATCTGGTGGTTATCCCACTATGCAGCGCCGCGAAGGCTGGTATGAATATGGGGAGCCTTCACGTCGCTCGCCGCGTGCAGCATCGGGCATTGCAATTGCACCACCTCAAGGCTACGCACGCAGGATTTTTGACGCGGCAATCAGCCGCGAATTTGCAACTTTTAACAGCTTGTCGGGCTCCGATGCAAGCCGCTTTACAGACGGTTTCGAACCCCAGGCTAAAGGACCTTGACGACCTGCCCAACTGCGCGGACCGATTCGCATGTTGATCTGCCATCAACATCCGGTTCGCATGAGTTGCGCCTCTCGCGTGCAGCGTCTACAAGGGCCGATCCCCTTTTTACAGCCCTAAAAAATGGAGACAGCTCGATGAACCATCCCGATTACCAAGCCCAGGCCGCCGCGCAGGTGCCCGCCTGGGTCCGGCACCGGAAATTGATCGATTGGGTGCATAAAATCGCTGCGCATACCCAGCCGGACCACATTGTCTGGTGCGACGGTTCGCAGGAGGAATACGACCGCCTGTGTGCGCAGATGGTCGAGGCCGGCACGATGCGCCGGCTCAATCCGCTCAAGCGCCCGAATTCGTATCTCGCCTGCTCCGATCCCTCGGACGTCGCGCGCGTGGAAGACCGCACCTTCATTTGCTCGCCCAACAAGGAAGACGTCGGCCCCACCAACAACTGGGTCGCGCCTGCAGAAATGCGCACGACGCTCGACGGCCTGTTCGCGGGCTCGATGCGCGGCCTGCACGATGTACGTCGTGCCGTTCTCGATGGGCCCGCTCGGCTCGCCTATTGCGCATATCGGCGTGGAGCTTTCCGATAGTCCCTACGTGGCCGTGAACATGCGCATCATGACGCGCATGGGCCGCGCGGTGTACGACGTGCTCGGCGAAGACGGCGCGTTCGTGCCGTGCGTGCACAGCGTGGGCGCGCCGCTCGCGGCGGGCGAGAAGGACGTGCCGTGGCCGTGCAACCAGACGAAGTACATCGTCCACTTTCCGGAAACGCGCGAGATCTGGAGCTATGGCTCGGGTTACGGCGGCAATGCGCTGCTCGGCAAGAAGTGTTTCGCGCTGCGCATCGCCTCGACCATGGGCCGTGACGAAGGCTGGCTCGCCGAACACATGCTGATTCTCGGCGTGCGCTCGCCGGAAGGCCGCAAGTACCACGTCGCGGCGGCGTTCCCTTCGGCGTGCGGCAAGACGAACTTCGCCATGCTGATTCCGCCGCCTGCCATGAACGGCTGGGAAATCACCACGATCGGTGACGATATCGCGTGGATCAAGCCTGGCGCCGACGGCCGCCTCTATGCGATCAATCCGGAGGCGGGTTACTTCGGCGTGGCGCCGGGCACCGGCGAAAAGACCAACTTCAACGCCATGGCGACGCTCAAGGAGAACGTGATCTTCACGAACGTGGCGCTCACCGACGACGGCGACGTCTGGTGGGAAGGCATGACCGACGAGCCGCCCGCACACGCAATCGACTGGATGGGCAAGGACTGGACGCCCGCCATCGGCAAGGAAACCGGCCGTAAGGCCGCGCATCCGAACGCACGCTTCACGGCGCCGGCTTCCCAGTGCCCGTCGATCGATCCCGAATGGGAGAACCCGAAGGGTGTGGCCATCGACGCGTTCATCTTTGGCGGCCGCCGCTCGACCACGGTGCCGCTCGTGACCGAGGCGCGCGACTGGACCGAGGGCGTCTACATGGCCGCGACCATGGGCTCGGAAACCACGGCCGCTGCGGCGGGGCAGCAGGGCGTGGTGCGCCGCGATCCTTTCGCGATGCTGCCGTTCTGCGGCTACAACATGGCCGAGTATTTCGGCCATTGGCTCGACGTGGGCGAGCGCCTCGCCACGACCGGCGCGACGCTGCCGCGCATTTTCTGCGTGAACTGGTTCCGCAAGGGGCCGGATGGCAAGTTCGTGTGGCCGGGCTTCGGCGAGAACATGCGCGTGCTCGATTGGATGGTGCGCCGTATCGAAGGCAAGGCCACGGGCGACGAGCACGCATTCGGCGTGTCGCCGCGCTACGGCGATCTCGACTGGAGCGGTCTGAACTTCACGCAGGCGCAGTTCGAACAGGTGATCTCAGTGGACGCCAACGACTGGCGTGCCGAACTCGCGCTGCACGCCGAGCTGTTCGACAAACTCGCTCATGGTTTGCCGGAAGTGTTGAAGGACGCTCGCAAGACGCTGGAAGCACGCCTCTAATCATGTGACGTGAGCGCTCACTAACTGAGTGGCCGCCTTCGGGCGGCCATTTCTATTTCCGGGGTCGAATGCATTGGTGCAGTGCAGAGGCCCGTCTGTTCGGCATCTGACTGGTTATCTCGCTGCGATGCGCAAAATTGTTTCGTTCGAGGTAACAATCGGACCTCTGTTAATGCATTTTGGGGCGCAGTCGCAGAATTCGTAAAGAAAATAAGGGCTTCGGAGGCAACTTCTGCACGATTTCTGCTGTCGTAGGAGAATTCGCGGTTTCCTCCGCTGATTAACAGCGGGGTAGTAACAGGCAGGAGTTGTCTCATGGATCATTTGCAGTCGATGCGAGTATTCGTCAAAGTGGCCGACCTCGGCAGTTTCGCCCGGGCCGCCTCCGCGATGGATATCTCCAACGCGGTTGCGACGCGGCACGTTGCCGACCTCGAGGGTCGGCTCGGCACGCGTTTGCTCAATCGCACGACCCGCAGTCTCTCCCTGACCGAATCGGGTCAGGTCTATCTCGAGCGCGCCCGCCAGATTCTCGATGAGCTCGAGGATGTCGAACAGATGGTCGTCGCGCGCAATCACGAACCCGTCGGCACGCTGCGTATCGTCGCGCCGGTTGTTTTCGGGCTCCACAATCTCGCACCGGTGCTGCAGACGTACACGCAGCGTTATCCGCAAGTCATTCCCGACGTCACGCTGGTCGACCGTCAGGTGGATCTCGTCGAAGAAGGTTTCGATCTGGGCGTCGTGACCGCGCGCCAGATGCGTAGCGCGAGCATTGTCACGCGACGCCTCACGACCGGCTGCATGACGGTATGCGCGACGCCAGCGTACCTCGAAAAGCACGGTACGCCCACGCGCCCCGAGCACCTCATGGAGCACCCGAGCCTCTCGCTGCCCTCCGAGTACTGGGGCGACGAGCGCGTCTTCACGGGGCCTGAAGGCGAAGTCCGCGTGCGCCCGACCAATGTGATCGTGGCGAACAACACCGAGATGCTGCGCCAGTTCGCGCTGCTCGGCATGGGCATTGCGATCCTGCCGAGCTACCTGATTGGCCGCGACATGACGCGCGGGCGTCTCGTGCGGCTGCTTGGCGACTATCGTCTGCCGCAGGTGGAAATCAACGTCGCGTATCCGAGCCGCCGTCACCTGCCGGCCAAGGTGCGCACGTTCATCGACCACCTTGTCGAGCACTTCAGCCAGACGCCGAACAGCCAACTTGGCGAGCAGTGGGTCAAGGACGGCCTTGCGCGCCCGGCCGTGGCGGGTCGCAATGGCGTGGCGAGCGACGACTACGACGGCGTGCAGCCCGTGCCGGGTGGGAGCCTGCACGACGGCGAGCACAACGGCGTAGAAGCCGATCGCGCACCGAAGGCGGCGCGCGCTTCGGCGGCGCGCACGCGGACGTCGGCGATTTCGCCGCTATGAGATTGATATCGTCGTTCATCGGACGATAAAAAAGGCGCAGCTTCGTGAGAAGCTGCGCCTTTTTGTTAGGCTGCGCCTTGGTCGAGGCCGGCCCTTGAACGGATCGCTTAGGAGCCCGTCTTGCGCGCCGGCGTCTTGCGGGCAGCCGTCTTGCGTGCCGGTGCGGCTTTGGCGGCCGCCGTTTTGCGTGCGGGCTTGGCCTTGCCTTCTTCTGCCGAATCCGCCGCGTCGTTCGCGGCATCGTCCTTAGCCTCAGCCGATGCGGCCGACTTCTTCGCGGCCGTCTTGGCCGCCGTCTTCGCGCTCGGCTCCTTCTTCTCAAACTCGAAGCCAATCTTGCCATCCGGCTGTTTGACGAGGAAAGCCTTGAAGTTGCGACCCGTACGCGACGACTTGAAGTTCGTCAGCAAGTCGGTCCGGCCTTCGGCCAGCAGCTTCGCCATCTGGTCACGCGTGATTTCCTGCTGGAGGATCACCTTGCCCGAGCGGAAGTCGCAGGTCTTCGGATTCGCAACCGAGTGCTCGCACACATAGCTCATGCCGTGCTCGAACACGTGACCCTTGCACTTCGGGCAGGCACCCACCGGCTCCTGCTGCGAGAAGTCAGGCGCTTCGCCATCTTCGCTGCCCTGGTCCTGGCCGAAATCGAACTCGAGCTTGTAGTTCTTGATTTCGTCGTCGAACGAGAGCTTGAGGATGGCCGAGAACGGCCGGCCCATCTTGCTGCGGAAGCCCGAGAGCGGGCCGATCGTCTTGTTCTGCAGCAGCTCTTCCACTTCGGGGATTTCGAACTGGCGGCCACCCGGAATCTTCGAGATCGAGAACTCGCACTTCGTGCATGCGAAACGGCGATAGTTTTCCTTCACCTGGCCGCCGCAATTCGGGCACGGCGTGGTCAGCGTCGCGTAGTCGCCGGGGATCGTGTCGGAGTCGTATTCCTTCGCGCGCTTCACGATGGTCTGCGTCATGCGGGCGATTTCCTGCATGAACGCGTCGCGCGGCAGCTTGCCGCGCTCCATCTGCGAAAGCTTGTACTCCCATTCGCCGGTGAGTTCCGGCGCGGTGAGTTCTTCCACGCCCAGGCCGCGCAAGAGCGTCATGAGCTGGAACGCCTTGGCTGTGGGAATCAGCTCGCGCCCTTCGCGCACGAGATACTTTTCGCCCAGCAGACCTTCGATGATCGCCGCGCGCGTGGCCGGCGTGCCAAGACCCTTGGCGGCCATGGCTTCGCGCAGTTCTTCGTCATCCACGAGCTTGCCCGCGCCTTCCATCGCCGAAAGCAGCGTCGCTTCGTTGTAGCGAGCAGGCGGCTTGGTCACGAGTTGATGCGCTGCGATCTTGTCGGTCTTGACCTTCTCGTCCTTCTTCACCGGCACGAGGTTGGCGTCGTCGCCGGCGGCGTCGCGGCCATAGACCTGCAGCCAGCCCGGTTCGACCAGCACCTTGCCTTCGGTCTTGAAGTGATGACCGGCAACTTCGGTAATGCGCGTGGTGACGCGATATTCCGCCGCCGGGAAGAACACGGCGAGGAAGCGCTTCACGACGAGGTCGTAGAGCTTCTGCTCAGGCTCGGAAAGCGACTTCGGCGCCTGCAGCGTCGGGATGATGGCGAAGTGGTCGCTGATCTTCGAATTGTCGAAAATGCGCTTGTTCGGCTTCACCCAGCCCTTGTCGAGCACCTGCTTCGCGTGCGGCAGGTAGTTGTTGCTCTCCTTGAGCATCTCGAGCGTTTCCTTCACGGTGCCGAGGTAGTCCTCGGGCAGCGCGCGCGAATCGGTACGCGGGTAGGTGAGGACCTTGTGCTTTTCGTACAGCGCCTGGGCGAGACCCAGCGTGTTCTTGGCCGAAAAGCCGAAGCGGCCGTTGGCTTCGCGCTGCAGGCTCGTCAGGTCGAAGAGCGCGGGCGAGAGCTGCGTGGACGGCTTCGATTCTTCGGTGACCGTGCCTTCACGGCCGTGGCAGGCCGCGACGATGGTTTCGGCGGCCGGCAGGCTCCAGAGGCGCGAGTCGCGCTTTTCCGGATCGAACTCGTCCTTCTTGAATTTCGGGTCGTACCAGCGGCCTTCGTAGAAGCCGCCCGCACAGACGAACTCCGCGCGCACTTCCCAATAGTCGCGCGCAATGAAGCGGCGGATTTTCTCTTCACGTTCGACGACGATCGACAACGTTGGTGTCTGAACGCGGCCAACTGTCGTGAGGAAGAAGCCGCCGCCCTTGCTGTTGAAGGCGGTCATCGCGCGCGTGCCGTTGATGCCGACGAGCCAGTCGGCTTCCGAGCGGCAGCGGGCGGCGTCGGCGAGCGGCTGCATGTCGTGGTCGCTGCGCAGGTTCGCGAAACCGTCGCGAATCGCCTGCGGCGTCATCGACTGGAGCCACAAGCGCTGGACCGGCTGCTTCGCCTTCGCGTGCTGGGCGATGAGGCGGAAGATCAGCTCGCCCTCGCGCCCCGCGTCGCAGGCGTTGATGAGCTGCGTGACATCCTTGCGCTTCATCAGCTTGTTGAGCACCTTGAGCCGCGATTCGCTCTTGGCGATCGGGTTCAGGTCGAAGTGCGGCGGGATCACGGGCAGGTGAGCGAAGCTCCACTTGCCGCGCTTGACCTCGTATTCCTCGGGCGCTGCGATTTCCAGCAGATGGCCGACCGCCGACGAGAGCACGTAATCGTCGCTCTCGTAGTACTCGTCATGCTTGGTAAAACCGCCCAGAGCGCGCGCGATGTCGTTCGCGACGGATGGCTTCTCGGCGATGATCAGAGCTTTGGACATGACTGGTTGCTTGTGGGTGTATCCGGTTGGCGCCCCGGGGCCGATGCCGCCTGAATGGGCGCTTGGGCGCGATGCCCTGCGTTGCCGCCCCGCTCGGGGGGCCGTTCTCGACCGCTTTATAGCACATGGCGCGGCGGCGTCGATTTTTGCGTCATCTCTTGACGACACCTGCGCACGCGCCAGGGCGCCCAATCATAAGGGCGCGCCTGGTCGTGCGGCAAGCGGGGCGTCTGATCGGGGTCAGATGTTGGGTGCGCTCAAACGGCGCTCAAACGGCGCTCAGGGCGGGGCGCAGCTTGGGCGCGTCGGCCACGCCCGGTAGCGCCCTGAGGTCCGAGAGCATGCGCTCGACCACGGCGGCATGCGGCAGGACCGTGCCGAAAAAGCGCGTGGCGTGGCCGTCTTCGATCAGGATCGTCGGGAAGTTCTCGACGTCGAGATCGTCGAAGCGGTCGGCATGAGTTTCGATGTCGATGTACGCGAAGCAGACATCGGGATGCGCATCGGCGATACGGTCGAACGTGGCCCGGTAGTCGCGGCACGTCCCGCACCACTGCGCGCACAGGCACGCGACGAACAGCGTGTCCTGATTGCTGACGCGCTCTGCGATCTTGTCGGCGTCGGTGTCGAGGTCTAGCGCGGGCATGGTCGTTCCTTGCGTTCTCTTATATATAGAGCGGGGTATTTGGCGCGAATGTATCACGGCGGCGCGCGGGCGGTGATGCTCCCTCAATCCACAGCATGAGCCGGCTCAGTTCTCGCGACTGGCCCGCACGAACCAGCCGCCGGGCAGGGCGTCGAGTTGCCCCGCGAGTTCGAGTTGCAGCAGCGTGCCTTGCAGCACCGCTTCAGCCATGTCGGTGCGTTGGGCAAGGATTTCAACCGTGGCTGGCGCGTGTCCGAGCGCGTGGAGCAGGCGCCGGGCCTCGGCCCCCAAGCTGGCGGGTGGTTTTCGTGCGCCCGCGCGCGGACGTTCGAGCGGCAGCGGCAGAGTCTCACCCGTGTTGCGCCGTGGGCGATCGAACGGAACCGAGACTTTCTGGCGGCGCGGCTCACGCCGTGACGCGAGCGCGCGCCCGGCACCAGAGGGTTGCCCGATGTTCAGCGCATCGAGCACTTCCTCGGGCGATTCGACCAGCTGCGCGCCCTGCTTGATGAGCCCGTGGCAGCCGCGCGTGAGCGGCGCGTGAATCGAGCCGGGCAGCGCGAATACGTCGCGCCCCATCTCGTTGGCGAGCCTTGCCGTGATGAGCGAGCCCGAACGTTGCGCGGCCTCGATCACCACGACGCCCTCCACGAGCGCGGCAATCACGCGATTGCGCTGCGGAAAGTTCGCGGAACGCGCCGGAGTGCCGAGCGGCCATTCGGAGACGAGCGCGCCGTGCGAGGCGATCTCCGTGGCGAGCGGATGATGGGCCGGGGGGTAGACGAGATCAGCGCCTGTGCCGATCACGGCGACGGTGCCGCCATGCTCGTGGAGCGCGCCGCGATGCGCGGCGCCGTCCACGCCGAGCGCGAGCCCCGAGACGACCGTGAGACCCGCCGCGGCGAGTGTGCGCGCGAAGCGCGCTGCGTCGTCGATGGCCTGCGGCGTGGCGCTGCGGCTGCCCACCACGGCTACTGCGCGCGCGTGAAGCAGCTCGAGCCGGCCCTTTGCGTAGAGCAGCGGCGGTGGATCGGGCATGTCGAGCAGGCGTGGCGGATAGGCCGGATCGGCGAGTGTGACGAGCGCGTTGCCGGGCGCCGCGCACCAGGCCTGCAACGCTTCTAGCTGTGCTGTGAAATCCGGGCGGGGTCCGGCCAGTGCGGCGTGCGCGGCTTGTGCTCCAGCCACCGCGGCGAGTGCGACGAACGGTTGAGCCAGCACGTTTTGAGGCAGGCCGAACGCGCCGAGCAGCGCACGCAGCGCAGCGGGCCTCAGGCCAGGCGCGAGGGCGAGGCGCAGCCAGGCGGCCAGTTCCTCGGGAGACAGCGGCAAGGTCGTCGGCATTGCGTTCCCCGGGCGCGGACGGTTTGCCGCACCTCGTGATAAAATTTTCACCATCCGAAATACACCGTGGCGTCTTTACCCGTGGCACTGCGCGCACGCCTTCTGGCGCGGCGCACTCGCACGGGCGAGCGCGCGTTCAACGTTGAATTGCGGCCGTTTCGTCCGAATATGTGTGCATATCCTCCGTATCCGGCATGGGACCCGCAAGCTGGCCGAATGGCCAGGCCGCGCATCGTTCCCTGTTCCTGGCTTTTTCAGGCGCCCAACGAGAAACCCGTCAAATCATGGCTCTACTGAACATTCTTCATTACCCGGACAAGCGTCTGCACAAGGTCGCGAAGCCGGTCGAGGTGGTCAACGACCGCATCCGCAAACTGGTCGCCGACATGGCCGAAACCATGTACGCCGCGCCGGGCGTCGGCCTCGCGGCCACCCAGGTCGACGTGCACGAGCGCGTCGTGGTGATCGACGTGTCCGACGCGCACGACGAGCTGCGCGTGTTCATCAACCCGGAAATCATCTGGTCGAGCGCGGAGCGTGAAGTGCATGAGGAAGGCTGTCTTTCCGTGCCGGGCATCTACGACGAAGTCGAGCGCGCGGAAAAGGTGCGCGTGCGCGCGATGAACGAAAAGGGCGAGACGTACGAGGTGGACTGTGAAGGGCTGCTCGCGGTCTGCATCCAGCACGAAATGGATCACCTGATGGGCAAGGTGTTCGTCGAATACCTTTCTTCGCTCAAGCAAACGCGCATCCGCAGCAAGATGAAGAAGCTCGAACGCGCGATGTAATCGCGATTTGATCGCGTTACGTCGCGCCGTCTCTTTCTTCATCAACCAGCCACGCACCGAGCGCCCATGAGCCACACCCTTCGCGTTATCTTCGCCGGCACGCCGGAATTCGCCGCCGCGGCGCTCGCTGCGATTCACGAAGCGGGCTTTGCCGTGCCGCTCGTCCTCACCCAGCCGGACCGTCCCGCGGGCCGTGGCATGAAGCTCCAGGCAAGCCCGGTCAAGCGCTACGCGCAGGAGCACGGCATCGCCGTTGCCCAGCCGCCGTCGCTGCGCCGCACGGGCAAGTATCCGGAGGAAGCGGCCGCGGCGCTGGATCTGCTGCGCGCCACGCCGCACGACGTGATGGTGGTCGCAGCCTACGGGCTGCTGTTGCCGCAGGAAGTGCTGGACATCCCGCCGCGCGGCTGCATCAACATTCATGGGTCTATCCTGCCGCGCTGGCGCGGCGCCGCGCCGATTCACCGCGCGATCGAAGCCGGCGACGACGAGACCGGCATCACGCTCATGCAGATGGACGCGGGCCTCGACACCGGCCCGATGATCTCCGAGGTGCGCACGCCAATCGCGCCGGGCGACACCACGGCGACGCTGCACGACCGCCTCGCGCAACTCGGCGCGAAGCTGATCGTGGATGGGCTCGTCGCACTCGAGCGCGACGGCGCGCTGTCCAACACGCCGCAGCCGGCAGAGGGCGCGACCTACGCCGAAAAGATCGGCAAGCAGGAGGCGGCACTCGACTGGCGCCGGCCGGCCGTGGCGCTCGCGCGCCAGATTCGTGCGTTCGATCCGTTCCCGGGCGGCGCCGGCACGCTGGACGGCGCGCAACTGAAGCTATGGGCCGCCGAGCCTGTGGAGCGTTCGGCCAGCGCGAGCGCCGAGCCGGGCGAGATTCTCGATGTGAGCCCGGCTGGCGTGGTGGTGGCGTGCGGCGAGGGCGCGCTGCGCCTCACGCAGCTGCAAAAGCCGGGTGGCAAGCGCCTGCCCGCGCGCGAATTCCTGGCCGGCATGCCGCTCGTGGCGGGCCAGCGTTTCCAGTTGCCCGAGGCCCCTGCGGCCTGAATCCGCGCTCGCGCCAGCGCCGGAAAATGGTCTTCAGGGCCAACGCCGCGCGGTGACCAGCGCGCTAGAATCAATGGCGTTTGAAGCGCGTGTTTCGATTTTGAGGTTGTCATGCCTGGCATCACCCATTTCGGTTTTTTCCTCGTCGCCGTGTTTCTCCTGAACGTGACGCCGGGCCCCGATACGGCCTATATCGTCGGCCGCAGCGTGGCGCAGGGCCGCGGCGCGGGCCTGGTTTCCGCACTGGGTATCTCGGCAGGCTGCTGCGTGCACACGCTCGCCTGTGCGTTCGGTTTGACGGCGCTGCTGGCAGCATCGGCCACGGCGTTCACGGTCATCAAGATCGTCGGCGCGATCTATCTCGTGTACCTGGGCGTGCGGCTCGTCCTCACGAAGCACGACGCCAAGCCGGCCGAAGGCGCCGCGCAAGCCACGCCGCCTGCCGCTGCCGCGCGGCCGCTGCGCCAGCTCTTCATTTCGGGTTTCTGCACCAACGTGCTCAACCCGAAGGTGGTGCTGTTCTTCGTTTCGTTCTTCCCGCAGTTCGTCACGACGGGAACTGAGCACAAGGCGCTCGCTTTCCTGACGCTCGGTGCCGTGTTCGTGCTGATGAGCACGGTCTGGAACGGCTTCGTCGCGTGGGTGGCGGGCAGTGTTACGCGGCGTTTTTCGGGCAAGGCTGGCGTGAAGAAGTGGCTCGACCGTACAGTCGGCTCGGCGTTCGTCGGCCTGGGCCTGAAGCTCGCGACGGCCACGCGCTGAGATTGAATTTTTCGCATCTGCCCATATCTAACAAATCGCTTACAATGCGCTCGCCCGCATATGGCTGACTGGCTGGCGGCGGGCGTTCAACGATCGATTGGATCCCCTGGTGGGTGAAGGAGCACAGCACATGTTCAACTGGGTCAAAACCGCGATGTTGATGGCCGCGATTACGGCCCTTTTCATCGTGATTGGCGGGCTGATCGGCGGGCATCGCGGGATGATGCTGGCGCTGTTCTTCGCGCTCGCCATGAACTTCTTCTCGTACTGGTATTCGGACAAGATGGTCCTGCGCATGTACAACGCGCAGGAAGTCGACGAGACCACGGCGCCGCAGTTTTATCGCATGGTCCGCGATCTGGCCACGCGTGCGGGCTTGCCGATGCCGCGCGTCTACCTCATCAACGAAGACGCGCCCAACGCCTTCGCTACCGGCCGCAACCCCGAGCACGCGGCGGTCGCGGCGACCACGGGTATCCTGCGCGTGCTGTCCGAGCGCGAAATGCGCGGTGTCATGGCGCACGAGCTGGCGCACGTGAAGCACCGCGACATTCTCATCTCGACGATTTCGGCCACCATGGCCGGCGCGATCTCGGCGCTCGCCAACTTTGCGATGATCTTCGGCGGGCGCGACGAAAACGGTCGTCCGGCGAACCCCATCGCGAGCATTGCGGTGGCGCTGCTCGCGCCGATCGCGGGCGCGCTGATCCAGATGGCGATTTCGCGTGCGCGCGAGTTCGAAGCGGACCGTGGCGGCGCCGAGATTTCCGGCGATCCGCAGGCGCTCGCCTCGGCGCTCGACAAGATCCATCGCTATGCGCAGGGCATTCCGTTCCCGGCGGCCGAACAGCATCCGGCCACGGCGCAGATGATGATCATGAATCCGCTTTCGGGCGGCGGCTTGCAGAACCTCTTCAGCACGCACCCGTCCACGGAAGAGCGCATTCGCCGGTTGATGGAGATGGCCGCGGGCGGCAGACGCTGAAGCAACCGGCAGTAACGAAAAAACGCCTCTTCGGAGGCGTTTTTTTATTCAGCCCGTCGCCGGGGCGTCGCCGTCTACGTGTCGCATCTCTGTTCGAGCCGAAACCCGCAGTGTCCGTTGACGCAAGGAAACCACGAAGAACACGAAGTAGACGCCAACGAACCAGGACACATCGAGCGCGTAGTACACGTGTCCAAACTTGACGACGACCCACGCGGCGATGAACGCCAACGGTACGGCATAGAAGAACACGCGGTCCATCCGGTGATCGCGGGTGCTGCTCTGGAATAGCGAAACGTAGCAGCACGCGAAAAACGGCGCGATGTCGTATTCCTTCATTCTTGGATTCAGCGCGAGACAGAATGCGAGGGCATAGAACAGCCGGCCAGGTAGGTTGGCGTTTTCGAGAACCATGAGTCGCCGCCCGCGCAACGGGTTGACCGCGTACACGAATAGCGCGACGACAACCCCTTCGTAGAACAGCACGTCCTCCAGCGTCGACAGCGTGCGGACGTGCTGTTCGAGTATCCCGAACAGCACGAGCCCGGAATCGTTCTGGGCGAGCATCTGCCAGCGCAGCAGGGTTTCGAAGTCGGTCCACAGACGCGGTTCCAGCACGAGCTGCGCGATGGTTGCGAGCGCAACACACAAAGGCACGGCGAAGAAATAGCGCATGCCCTTGGGGATAAAAAAGAACACGAGGGCGTACGTGAGGAAGTAGATCTTGATGGAGGCGAAAAGGGCGATGAAAAACGCCAGCGCGCAGTACTTCGCTGTCGCGCTAACGCTCGGCTGCGAGGTGTGCTGCGAACTACGCGGCGGTGCGTCCCCAGAAGCCGAATAAAAAAGCGCAATGATCAGCAAGTGACCGAAGATCGCGAAGTTTCCTGTCAGCATGCCTCCTACACCCGCGCCGCCGGTCAGAAAACCCAGCGCACCCGCGACGACGAAATCCGCATGCCTGGCGCTCCAGGCGAGACAGATCAGCGACGCCAAAACGAACGCCAGATAGAGCCAGTGAAACGGAATGCGCGAGAAGAGGTTCAGGAAGATGGGCGGATACACGAACGGAAATCCGTGCGGGATATACGGATTCGCACCGCGCTTGAACTGGTCCAGCGCGTACGCGTACACCTTGTAGTCCCAGAAAGGCGCGAACAGCTTTCCCCGCCCCTGCTGGTACACGGAAAAGAGCGCAACGAAGGCCAGGAACGCGAGGTCGTGTTTCTTCCCGAGTGGTTTCATGATGGCCGCGACGAAGCTTAAGGAGGCGTTTTCTGTCGCCATCATGCGGCGGGCTATTAGTCGGCATCCGCCAATATGTATCCAGACGGATTCATCGCCGCCGCCCTGCGCGCGCGGTGCGCCCAACCCGAATCGAACAGGGCAGGCAGTGTTGCGCGCTCGCCACGCTACAATGGCTCGCTTGTGCATCATTGACGCCGCGATTCACCGCGGCCCGCATCCGGTTTCTTCATGACAGCCAGCCCATCCCGGCGACCCAGCAAGCCGTCTCACGGCAAAAAGAGTTCCGCATCGTCTGCGCGCCAGGGCGCGGCGCCGGCACGCAGCCACGCTGTGCACCTGGCCCCCGATTCGCTCGGCTTCGCGCTCGACCAGGCTGCGCACGCGGTCGGCGCGGTGCGCGCCGGTGCGGCGCTGCCCGCCGCGCTTGCGAGCGCCTTCGCCGCCTTGCCCGCCGACTTCTCGCCGCAGGCTCGCGGCGCCGTGCAGGACGTCGCGTATCGCACGATGCGGCGCCTGGGCATGGTCGACTGGCTGATCCGGCAGCGCGTGAGCAAGGCGCCCGCGCCGCACGTTGCGAATCTGCTCGCCTGCTCGCTGGCGTTGCTCGTGGAAGACGAAGCGAGCGCCGCCTACACGCCGTTTACGGTCGTCGATCAGGCCGTGCGCGCCGTGGGCGCGCGCCGCGAGATCGCCTTCGCGAAGGGGCTCGTCAATGCAGTGCTGCGCGGCTTTCTGCGCGAGCGCGACACGGCGCTGGCCGCCGCTCAGGCCGATGAAACCGCGCAGTGGAACTATCCGCGCTGGTGGATCGACGCGGTCCGCGTCGCGTGGCCCACGCAGTGGCAGGCAATTCTCACCGCTGGCAACACGCAAGGCCCGCTCACGCTGCGCGTGAACGCGCGCCGCTCGAGCGCCGCCGAATACGTCCAGCGGCTCGCCGCCGAAAACATCGCCGCCACGCAGATCGGCGAACACGCCGTGCGTCTCACCGCGCCGCTGCCGGTGGATCGCATTCCCGGCTTCATGGCGGGCGACGTGTCCGTGCAGGACGCCGGCGCACAGGTGGCCGCGCAAATTCTCGGCGTGCGCGACGGCATGCGCGTGCTCGACGCGTGCGCGGCGCCCGGCGGCAAGAGCGGTCATCTGCTCGAACTCGCCGACATCGATCTGATCGCGCTGGAGAGCGATGCCACACGCGCCGCGCGTATCGGCGAGAACTTCGCGCGCCTTGGCTTCGCGCAAGACGATCCCGCACATCCGGCGCGCCACGCAAGGATCGTGGTCGGCGACGCGGGCAATCCCGCCGCGTGGCACGACGGCGAGCGGTTCGATCGCATTCTCGCCGACGTGCCGTGCTCGGCCTCTGGCATCGTGCGCCGCCATCCGGACATCCGCTGGCTGCGCCGCGAGAGCGACATCGCGGCGCTGGCCGCCGAGCAGCGCCGCATCGTCGATGCGCTGTGGCCGCTCGTGAAGCCGGGCGGCGAGCTGCTCTACGTGACCTGCTCGATCTTCCCCGAGGAAGGCGAAGCGCAGGCGCGCTGGTTTGAAAGCACCCATGCGGATGCGGTACGATTGGACGCCCCGGGGCAACTGCTGCCCGAGGCGCTCGGCGCGCCGGCCCGGGGGCCGGGACGCGGCGCAGCCAAAGAGGCACGGCACGATGCCGATGCAAAGGCCGAAGTGACGGCAACCGGCTGCCCCGCTCCCGATCGCACCGCAGATCACGACGGATTCTTCTACGCGCGCTTTCAGAAACGGTGACCATCAAACGCTTCTTCCCGCTGCGGTTCGCGGCCCTGATCTGGCTGGTGCTCGCCGTCGTCGGCTTCGTGGCCGCAACGCCGGCGCGTGCCGACTCGATCGCGGTGCAGCGCGCGTCGCTCCAGGCCGACAGCAACGGCTGGAGCCTCGACGCCCGCTTCGACTTCGACCTCAACAGCAGCCTGGAAGACGCGGTCAACAAGGGCATTCCGCTCTACTTCACCACCGACTTCGAGCTCACGCGCGCGCGCTGGTACTGGTTCGACGAACAGCCGGTGAGCGTTTCGCAAAGCATTCGCCTGTCGTTCCAGCCGCTCACGCGCGAGTACCGCGTCTCGAGCGGCGGCCTGCAGCTCGGCTTCTCGTCGCTCGCGGAAGCGCTCGCGGTCATCAAGCACGTCACTTCGTGGCACGTGATCGACCCCAAAGACGTGCATGCCGGCGAAACGTACACGGCCTCGGTGCGCATGCAGCTCGACGTCGCGCTGATGCCCAAGCCGTTCCAGATCGACGCCGTGAACAACCGCGACTGGAACCTCGCTTCCGACTGGAAGCGCTTTAACTTCACGGTGACCGAACGTGCTAAATAAAGTGCGCCGCGCCACCAGCTTCAGCAGCGTCGTCGTCAAGCTGCTCGTTTCCACCGTCGCGTTCACCGCGACGCTGCTGCTCGTCCTGCTCGCCGCGGCGAGCGCGAACACCGAGTTCTTCGACCGCTACTACGGCTGGCTCTACGCGGCCAATATCGTCGTCGCGCTGATCTTCCTGTCGGTGGTCACGGCGCTGATGATCGTGATCGTCGTACGCTTGAGGCGCGGCAAGTTCGGCACGCGCCTGCTGGCCAAGCTCGCGTTCTTCTTCGCGCTCGTGGGCGTGGTGCCGGGCGGCATCATCTATATCGTTTCGTATCAGTTCGTCTCGCGCTCGATCGAGTCCTGGTTCGACGTGAACGTGGAAACCGCGCTCACGGCAGGCCTGAATCTCGGGCGCGGCATGCTCGACGCCTCGCTGTCCGATCTGCAAACCAAGGGCCGTCTGATGGCCGAGCAGATCGCGAGCGGCGACGCCGCGGGCACGACGCTCACGCTGCTGCGCGCGCGCGACCAGTTCGGCGTGCAGGACGCGATGATCGTCGAGCCGGTGCGCAGCATGTCGGGCGCCGCGCCGGAAATGCACGTGGTGGCGCAGGCGTCGAGCAACTTCTCGTCGCTCATGCCCGCCGATATGCCCACCTCGCTCATGATCGATCAGGCGCGCGGGCGCGGCTATGCGGCGATCGAAGGCGAAGTGGACGGTGACCCGCATCAACTTGGCTCGAAAGGCGCGCTGCGCTTGCGCGTGGTCACGCGCATTCCCGATGCGAACACAACGGATCTGCAGCCGGTCGAGCGCTTCCTGCAACTGGAGCAGCCGGTGCCGGCCGCGCTCGCGCGCAACGCCGACGCCGTGCAGCGCGCGTATCGCGAATATCAGGAGAAGGCGCTCGGCCGCACCGGCCTGCGCAAGATGTATATCGGCACGCTCACGCTGGCGCTCTTTCTCGCCACGTTCGTCGCGATGATGCTGGCGCTCGCGCTCGGCAACCAGCTTGCGAGACCGCTCTTCCTGCTCGCGCAGGGCACGAAGGAAGTGACCGAGGGCGACTACACACCGAAGCGCGAGATCAAGTCGCGCGACGAACTGGGCTTTCTCACCCAGTCGTTCAACGCGATGACGCGCCAGCTTTCCGAAGCGCGCCAGGCCGTGGAGAAGAACCGCATCGCGCTCGAGCATTCGAAGGCGTATCTCGAGAGCATTCTCGCGAACCTCACGGCGGGCGTGTTCGTGTTCGACCGGCAGTTCCGCCTCACGACGGCGAATCCCGGCGCGGAGCGCATCTTCCGTCAGCCGTTCCAGACGCAGCTCGGCGTCGCGCTCGACCATATCGGCGCGCTCACCGAGTTCGGCGCAATGGTGCGCAAGGCCTTCGCCGACCAGGAAGCTTCACGCACGGACCGCGAAGGCGACGATCAAGATCGCGGGCACTGGCAGCAGCAGTTCTCCGTGCCGATTCCGGGCGAGACCGATCCGCTCACGCTGCTCGTGCGCGGCGCGCGCCTCGTGTCCGATACGGGCCGCGACGCCGGCGACATGCAAACCTCGGGCTACGTCGTGGTGTTCGACGACATCTCCGACGTGATCTCGGCGCAGCGCTCGGTGGCGTGGGGCGAAGTCGCGCGGCGTCTTGCGCACGAGATCAAGAATCCGCTCACGCCGATCCAGCTCTCGGCCGAACGCCTGCAGATGAAGCTCTCCGACAAGCTCGCGCCAACCGACGCCGAAGTGCTCAAGCGCGGCGCGACCACCATCGTCAATCAGGTCGCGGCGATGAAGCAGATGGTCGACAACTTCCGCGATTACGCGCGCACGCCGCCTGCGGTGCTCGCGAACCTGCAGCTCAATGAACTCGTGAGCGAAGTGCTCACGCTCTACGGTGCGGGAGAAGGCAAGAGCGCGATCAAGGTCGAGCTCTCCGACTTGCCGGTCATACGGGGCGACGCCACGCAGTTGCGCCAGGTGATCCACAACCTGCTGCAAAACGCGCAGGACGCCGTGGCCGACACGCAGAATCCTCACGTGACGCTCGAGACCCGCGCCGTAGAATACGGAGACCCCGACGCGCAAGGCCGCACGCACGTGGCGGTGCGTCTCACGGTTTCGGACAACGGCCCGGGCTTCCCGGCGCGCATCCTCACGCGCGCGTTCGAACCCTATGTGACGACCAAGGCCAAAGGAACAGGACTCGGGCTTGCGATGGTCAAGAAGATCGTCGACGAGCACGGCGCGCGCATCGACATCCGCAATCGAATGAAAGCGGGCGATGTGATCGAAGGCGCGCAGATCTCGATTCTCTTTCTCCAGTTGGCAGACGACATCCCCCCGGATGCCGCCACGCCAGGTCCCGGCCGAGCCGTGGCGGGGCAGGCGCGTGCCGACGCGGAGCAGGGATCAAAAGCAACAGTGCAGACAAGGGCAGCGTAAATGGCAACCATCCTGGTGGTAGATGATGAAATGGGCATCCGGGAATTGCTCTCGGAGATCCTCAGCGACGAAGGGCACGTCGTGGAGCTTGCGGAAGATGCGCAGCAGGCGCGCGACTTCCGGCAGCGCCAGGTGCCGGACCTCGTGCTGCTCGATATCTGGATGCCGGACACCGACGGCGTGACGCTGCTCAAGGAATGGGCCGCGCAGGGGCATCTCACGATGCCGGTCATCATGATGTCGGGGCACGCGACGATCGACACGGCGGTCGAGGCGACGAAAATCGGCGCGCTCAACTTCCTCGAAAAGCCGATCGCGCTGCAAAAGCTGTTGAAGGCGGTCGAGCAGGGGCTCGCGCGCGGCACGGCGGCGCCGGTCGCGCCGGCCACGGCGGCGGCAGCGGGGAAATCGGCGGCGGGCGGCCCGGCGGTCGTGGCATCGGCGGCGGCATTGCCGGTGCTGGGCGCCGACGGCGTGCATGGCATGCAGGCGGGCACGACGGCCACGCAAACGGCTTCGATCTCGTTCGACATTCCGCTGCGCGACGCGCGCGACGCGTTCGAGCGCGCGTACTTCGAGTACCACCTCGCGCGCGAGAACGGCAGCATGACGCGTGTGGCCGAAAAAACGGGGCTTGAGCGCACGCACCTGTATCGCAAGCTCAAGCAGCTCGGCGTGGATCTCGGCAAGAGCAAGGGCGAGTGAGGGCCCGAGCGGCGTGGCCCGGCTAACGAATTTCGCGAAAGCACTTGGCAAACGCGGAATAGGTCGCTATACTCTTCTTTCTTCGTTGGCCCGGTAGCTCAGTTGGTAGAGCAGCGGATTGAAAATCCGCGTGTCGATGGTTCGATTCCGTCCCAGGCCACCAGAATGCAGCCCCAGGAGATCGTTCGATTCCTGGGGCTTTTTCGTTGTGCGCGCGTTGGGTTCATTGTCTTGCGGTTCGAATTCCCGACGTCGACGGTATCCAGGGTATAAGGGTGCGCCAATGCCCGTGCTGGGACCCCGGCCTATACTGCATGAGCCGGCGCGGGGTTGTCCCTGCCGGTCCGCCCGGACGCATCGAGCAACGCAGGCAAGCAGCGCTGGCAAGCAACGAAAGCATTCGCGCGGAAACCTCATACACGGAGTTTCACGGTGACTCGAACTGAAGCCAAGGGCGCGCTCGTACTGTTTTCCGGCGGCCAGGATTCGGCCACGTGCCTCGCATGGGCGCTCGACCGCTACGAGAGCGTCGAGACGCTCGGCTTCGATTATGGCCAGCGTCATCGCGTCGAACTGGAGTGCCGCGAAGGCTTTCGCGCGGCGATCGCCAGCACGTTCCCCGAGTGGGGCAAGCGTCTCGGCGACGATCACATGATCGATCTTTCGGTGCTCGGCTCGATCAGCGACACGGCCATGACGCGCGAGATCGAGATCGAAACGGCGGCGAGCGGCTTGCCGAACACCTTTGTGCCGGGCCGCAACCTGATGTTCATGCAGATCGCCGCGGCGATCGCGTATCGTCGCGGGCTCAAGGTGCTCGTGGGCGGGATGTGCGAGACCGACTTCTCGGGCTACCCCGACTGCCGCGACGACACCATGAAGGCGCTGCAAGTGACGCTCAATCTCGGCATGGACACGCGTTTCGTGCTGGAAACACCGCTCATGTGGCTCGACAAGGCCGACACGTGGCGCCTTGCCGAAAAGCTGGGTGGCGAAGCGCTGGTGGACATGGTGCGCGTGGAAACGCACACCTGCTACGTGGGCGAGCGCGCCGAGCTTCACCCATGGGGCTTCGGCTGCGGCGAGTGCCCGGCGTGCAAGCTGCGCAAGCGCGGGTATGAAGCGTATCTCGCTGGCGAGAACGTGACGGAAGCACCGGTCTGAGCGTAGGGCTCGGGCCGCGCACGACTTTCGCAGTGAAAATGCTCAGGGCCGCGCACGGGCGGCGCACCCTGCCAGCACGTTGAACACGCGCCCGAGACCAACCGGCTTTGTACGCGCGCTGCGCGCATGAGCCAGAACCAGGCTGCACCATGACTTACGCGGTAAAGGAAATTTTCTACACGTTGCAGGGCGAGGGCGCGAACGCCGGGCGTCCGGCCGTGTTCTGCCGGTTCGCCGGCTGCAATCTCTGGTCGGGCCGCGAGGAGGATCGCGAGGAAGCCGTTTGC
Organism: Paraburkholderia sp. J8-2; assembly: GCF_905220195.1. Taxonomy (NCBI): domain Bacteria; kingdom Pseudomonadati; phylum Pseudomonadota; class Betaproteobacteria; order Burkholderiales; family Burkholderiaceae; genus Paraburkholderia; species Paraburkholderia sp. J8-2. The sequence continues at coordinate 642,328 of NZ_CAJMZA010000002.1, read as the reverse complement.
CGCTTCTGCGACACCGACTTCGTCGGCACCGATGGCGAGAACGGCGGCAAATTCCGCACGCCTGAAGAACTCGTCGCGAAGATCACATCGCTGTGGCCCGAAGGTGAAGGCAACCGCTTCGTGGTCTGCACGGGCGGCGAGCCCATGCTGCAGATCGACCCGCCGTTCGTCGACGCGCTGCACGCGGCCGGCTTCGAGATCGCGATCGAAACGAACGGCTCGCTGCCGGTGCTCGACACCATCGACTGGATCTGCGTGAGCCCGAAGGCCGACGCACCGCTCGTCGTCACGAAGGGCAACGAGCTGAAGGTCGTCGTGCCGCAGGAAAACCAGCGCCTCGCCGAGTACGCGAAGCTCGATTTCGAGTATTTTCTCGTGCAGCCCATGGACGGCCCGTCGCGCGACCTGAACACGAAGCTCGCTATCGACTGGTGCAAGCGCCATCCGCAGTGGCGCCTGTCGATGCAGACCCACAAATACCTGAACATTCCCTGATTCACGCGAATTTTTCTGAAGAAGCGCCGTGCTGACGATCACCCGAAAACTCGAATTCGACGCGGGCCACCGCATCCCCGACCACCGCAGCCAGTGCCGTAACCTGCACGGCCATCGTTACGTGCTCGAAATCACGCTGGAAGGCGACCTCGTTGAAACCGAAGGCGCGCCCGACCGCGGCATGGTGATGGACTTCGCCGACGTGAAGTCGCTCGCGAACCAGCATCTCGTCGATCTGTGGGATCACGCGTTTCTCGTCTTCTCGGGCGATACGCAGGTGCGCGGCTTTCTCGAAACGCTGCCGGGCCACAAGACGGTCGTGATCGACCGCATTCCGACCGTGGAGAACCTCGCGGCCATCGCGTTCGATATTCTTGCGAACGTGTACGACGCGCACTACGGCGTGAATCTGCGCCTGCACAAGCTGCGCCTGTACGAGACGCCGAACTGCTGGGCCGAAGTCACGCGCGACTGACGCGCGCCAGCTCCGACCAAGCCGCCTCACCGGCGGTCTCACCCTCGCTCCGACGACCCGCGCAAGGCGGGTTTTCCGCGCCGTCCGGTAAATTTTTGTCGCGGTATGATCATTGCCGCAAGGCCTGCGCATCCCCGCGTGCGGCCCGACAAACACATAACGGAGCGAGACCTGCCGGCTGCTGCGCTGCCGGGCGACACACCGCCCGCGCCTCGCGCGCGCCCCGCAGCCTCGCCGGGAGCACGGCGATGAGCACCTTCACCAATCCCCTCAAGGAACGCCTCAAGGAGGCGGAGCCGCTATTCGGTCTATGGCTTTCGATGGGCAGCGAAACCGCTGCCGAGGCGCTCGCGCACGCCGGTTTCGACTGGCTGCTGATCGACATGGAGCACACCCCGAACGACAGCGGCGACACGATCGCCCAACTGCGCGCCATTGCCGCCGCGCATATGCCCACCGAGCCCGTGGTGCGTGTGCCCGACAGCGAGCCGTGGCTCGTGAAGCATGTGCTCGACGCGGGCGCGCGCACGGTGATGTTCCCCAATGTGGCCTCGGCTGAAGAGGCCGCGCGCGCCGTGAGCCTCACGCAGTACCCCGACGCGAGCACCCCCGGCGGCCAGCGCGGCGTGGCGGGTGTGGTGCGCGCGGCGGCCTACGGCATGCGGCGCGATTATCTCCAGGGCGCGAACGCGCAGATCGCGACGATCGTGCAGATCGAATCGGCTGCGGCGCTGGCCGAAGTCGAGAAGATCGCGAAGGTGCCGGGCGTCGACTGTCTGTTCGTGGGGCCTGCCGATCTTGCGGCGAGCCTGGGCCATCTCGGCGACTCGAAGCATCCCGACGTGCTCGCCGCGATGCGGCGCATTGTGGCCGCCGCACGCGACGCGGGGGTGGCTGCGGGCATTTTCGCCATGGATCCGGCTGGCGCGAAGCAGTATCGCGAGATGGGTTTCAGCTTCATCGCTCTTGCCGCCGACGTGATCTGGCTCGTGCGCGCGACGCGCCAGGCGCTTCAGGAGGCGAGGTCATGAGGCATCCGGAAGCCCTTTTTGAGCGGCTACTTGCGCGTTTTTTTGCGCCGCGTTTTGGACGCGCGGCGCGCGCGCTCGCCATCGGCTGTCTGGCGGGCGCGGCGCTCGGCGTGAGCGGCTTCGCCGCAGCGGCCGACGGCGCTAGCGCCACGCCTGGCGCCGAATCCGATCCGCAAACGGCCAACGCCGTTGCCGACTACAACGCGGGCAATCTGAGCGCGGCGCGCGCCGAGTTCCAGGCGGCGGCCGAGCGCGGCAACCGGCTGGCGGAGTTCAACTACGCGATGATGCTGGTGAACGGCGAAGGCGGCGCCGCCGACGTGGGCGAGGGCCGCAAGTGGCTGCGCAAGGCGGCGGACGCAAACATGTCGCACGCGCAGTATGTGTACGGGAAGATGTACGACGACGGCGACTTCGTCGAGCGCGATCCGGTCCAGGCGCACCAGTGGTTCCTCAAGGCGGCGAAGCAGGGCCATGTGCAGGCGGAGCTTGCGCTCGCGAATCAGTACCTGGACGGGCGCGGGACCACGCGCGACAACAAGCAGGCGTTCTACTGGTACAAGAAGGCCGCCGAGGGTGGCGACATGACGGCGCAATACGTGACCGGCTCCTTCTACGAGCGCGGCGGCGACGGCGTGCCGAAGAACCTCAACGTCGCGCGCGCGTACTATGCGGCGGCGGCCGCGCAGGGCGATCCCGTCGCGCGACTGAAGTATCAGCAGTTGAGCGCGCAACTGATGAAGTCGGCGCCCACGCAATAAGCACTCAAAAATCGCACGCTGAAACGACAACGCGCCGGACTCTGCCGGCGCGTTGTCATTTGGCGCATCGAAAAGGCGGGCGAGGCGGCCCGCTGCACCACTAACTCTGCATCAACCGCTTCTGGCGTCCCACGCTCATGATGAGCCCGATCGCCACGCCGAGCGTGGTGAGCGCCGTGCCGCCATAGCTCATGAACGGCAGCGGCACGCCCACCACGGGCAGGATGCCGCTCACCATGCCGATGTTGACGAACGCGTAGGTGAAGAACGCCATCGTGAGCGATCCGGCCAGTAATCGCCCGAAGAGCGTCGCGCCATTTGCGGCGATATAGAGCCCGCGCGCGATCAGACACATATAGAGCGTGAGCAGCACGAGGCCGCCCGCCATGCCGAACTCCTCGGAGAACACCGCGAAGATGAAGTCGGTGTGCTTTTCGGGGATGAATTCCAGATGCGACTGCGTACCCTTCAACCAGCCCTTGCCGAGCGGGCCGCCCGAGCCAATCGCGATCACCGCCTGGATGGTGTGGAAGCCCTTGCCGAGCGGATCGGACGTCGGGTCGAGCAGCGTGCAGATGCGGTGCTTCTGGTAGTCGTGCATGAGCGGCCAGTTCACCTGCGGCTGGCAGATCTTGTCCTGGAACGCGGCGATCGAGGCCACCGCGATCACGCCTGCGATCAGCACCGGCACGATCAGCTTGAACGAGAGCCCCGCGAAATAGATGACGAAGAGGCCCGACGCGAACACGAGCACGGCGGTGCCGAGATCGGGCTGCTTGGCGATCAGGCCGACCGGCACGAGCAGAATCACGAAACCGACGACGAAGTCGTACCAGCGCATCACGCCTTCGCGGCGCTGGTAGTACCACGCGAGCATGAGCGGCGTGGCGATCTTGAGGATTTCCGAGGGCTGAATCACCACACCCACGTTGATCCAGCGCTTCGCGCCCTTGCGCGTGAGGCCGAATAGCGCCACGGCAATCAGTAGCGCGATGCCGAAGGTATAGATCGGCACGGCGAAGCGCATGAGCGTATTGGGCGGCACATTGGCGAGCGCCCACATCAGCACGAAGGTGAGCATGATGTTGCGCAGCTGGTCTTCTACGCGGCCCGGCACGTCGAGGCTCGCGCTGTACAGCGTGACGATGCCCACGCACAGCAGCAGGAACACGGTGAGCGCGAGCGGGCGGTCGAAGCCGAGAAACATTTTGCGCAGCGTGTCGAGCACGGCGCGCTTGTCGATCTTGTCGAGCTGGAAGAAAGGCATGGTGACTCCTTACTCGTCGATGCCGCCCGTTGCGGGCTTGGGCGGCGGTGCGAGCGTGGCCGCGTCGCTCGCGCTGGCGGGGCGGCGCGGGCGATGGGGGCCAGGGCCGAAGTGGCGGGGCACGGAGGCGGGCGCGGGGCGGGCGGCGCCCATGCCGTCCGCGCTGGCGGTGCCGCCGTTCACGGCGTCGGTTGCAGAGGGCGCATCGGGGCTGACGTTCTGGCTGGGCTTGCGCGTCTTGCCGGCTGTGCTGCTGGCGGGCATGGGCCGCGCCGCTGCGCCAGCGGCCGAAGCCGGACCCGCAGCGGCCGCGCCCGAGGCTTCAGAGGCAGCCGCTGCAGCCGCTGCAGCCGAAGCCGCCTCGGCCGCCGATGCCGCGCCGGGAATCGGCAGCGGCGTGAAACCGGCGGCGACCCGCACAGGCTGGACGACGGGCGTCGCGGGCGTGCCCGGCGCCGCGCCGGATGCCGCGCCGGACGCTGCAGCAGACGCAGCCTCGGGCGGCGCGCCGATCACCGGCGCGGATGCATCCTCCGTGGCCGAAGCCGCCGCGGCCACGGCCGCCTGCTGGACGCCCGGCTTCAGGCGGTCGACGAGATAGTAGTCGAGCACGCGGCGCGCGATCGGGCCTGCGGCCTGTGCGCCCCAGCCGCCGTTTTCGACGATCAGCGCGAGCGCGATCTGCGGCTTTTCGGCCGGTGCGAACGCGATGAAGAGCGCGTGGTCGCGCAGGTTTTCGGCCAGCGCATGCGCCTTGTACTTGCCGCCTTGCAGCGAAAACACCTGCGCCGTGCCGGTCTTGCCCGCCGACGTGTAGGGCGCGTTGCGGAAGACCTGGAACGCGGTGCCCGACTGGTTCATCGTCACGTTTTCCATGCCGCGCTTCACGACGTCGATGTCGGCCTGGCTCACGTTCAGACGGCCGCTTTGGCTCGGCACCGTGAGACGCTCCTGCTTCGTGATCGGATTCTCGATCTCCTTCACGAGGTGGGGCTTCATGAGCACGCCGTTGTCGGCGAGCGTGGCCGTGGCGTGCGCGAGCTGCAGGATCGTGAACGAGTTGTAGCCCTGACCGATGCCCAGACTGATCGTCTCGCCCTCGTACCACCTCTGCTGCTCGGGCTTGCGATACGCCTTGCGCTTCCATTCGGTGGAGGGCAGGATGCCGCGCGCCTCGCCCGCGATATCGATACCGGTGAGCTGGCCGAAGCCGAGCGGCTTCATGAAGTTCGCGATGTTGTCCACGCCCAGGTCGTGCGCGAGCATGAAGAAGTAGGTGTCGTTCGACACCATGATCGCGCGGTTCATGTCGACCCAGCCCTGGCCCGAGCGCACGTCGTTGTTGAAGCGGTGGCCGCCGAACATGTAGTAGCCGGGGTCCGAGAAGCCCCACTGCGGCGTGCGCTTGTGCAGCGTGAGCGCGGCGAGCGCCATGAACGGCTTGTAGGTCGAGCCCGGCGGATAGGTGCCGTGCAGCGGGCGGTTCAGCAGCGGGTGATCGGGCGAGTTGTTGAGCTCGTCCCAGGTCTGCTGGTCGATGCCGTCCACGAACGAGTTCGGGTCGAAGCTCGGCGCGGAGACGAACGCGAGAATGTCGCCGGTGGAAGGCTCGATCGCGACGAGCGCGCCGCGCTTGCCCGCGAAAGCCTGCTCCGCCACCTGCTGCAGGGCGATGTCGATCGAAAGCACGAGGTTGTTGCCAGGTGTCGCCTGGGTGCGCGAGAGCGTGCGCACGGGGCGGCCGCCCGCCGTCACTTCCACTTCCTCGAAGCCGGTCAGGCCGTGCAGCTCGGTTTCGTAGCTCTGCTCGACGCCGATCTTGCCGATGTAGTCGGTGCCGTTGTAGTTGTTCGCGTCGAGACGCGGATCGTAGTGTTCCTGATCGTTGTCGTTCTGGTCGCTGGCGTCGTCGATGCGCTCCTGATCGCGCTGCGAAATACGGCCGATATAGCCGATCACGTGCGCGGCCGTCGGACCGAGCGGGTATTGGCGGAACAGGCGCGCGCGCACTTCCACGCCGGGGAAGCGGAAGCGCTGGGCAGTGAAGCGCGCGACCTCGTCGTCGGTCAGGCGCGTGCGGATCGGCAGGCTCTCGAAATTCTTCGAGTCTTCGAGCAGCTTCTTGAAGCGGCGGCGGTCGCGCGCATCGATCGGGATCACGGTCGACAGCTGGTCGATCGTGTTGTCGAGCGTGTCGGTGAGCTTCGAGGGCGTGATTTCGAGCGTGTACGCGGAGTAGTTCTTCGCGAGCACGACGCCGTTGCGGTCCGTGATGATGCCGCGGTTCGGCACGATCGGCGCAACGGAAATGCGGTTTTCGTCCGCCTGCAGCGAGTATTTGCTGTGGTTCCAGACCTGCAGGTAGAGGAAGCGGAACGCGATCAGCCCGAAGCAGACGAACACGAACAGCCCCGCCGCCGCGACGCGCAGGCGGAACTTCGTGAGCTGCTGCTGGGTGTCCTTGAATTCGGTCATGCTGTCAGACCCAGGCCCCACTGTTCCATGCGCGAGGAACGGCGGGCCGGGGTGCGTAAGAGGTAGTCAAGCGAGTCGTCCAGCGGCGAGCGCGCGCCGCTCAAATGGGCCGGGTGTCGTCGGGATCGACGGGGCGGCGCTGCGGCAGGAGCAGCAGCACGCTCGCGACCGGCCAGAGGAGGGCCTCGACGAAGCCGCTGATGAGGTAACCCCAGCCGGGAAACGACGCGCCCATCAGCAGGCGGATCACGAACGGCACGACTTGCGCGCCGACCAGCATGGGCGTGACGGCGAACATTTGCAGGCCGATCGACATCCACAGCACGCGGCGGTGAATGGTGATCGCGCCATACGAAAGCAACGTGTACGCGAGCGCGTGCTCGCCGAGCAGGTTCGCGTTGTGGACGTCCATGAGGAGCCCGAGGAAGAACGCGACGCCCATGCCGACCTTGCGCGGCTGGTGAATGTTCCAGAACAGCAGCACGAGCACGACGAAATCCGGCACGCCGGGCATCTTGCCCCAAGGCAGCAGGTTCAGCAGGAACGCCGCCGCAAGGCTGAAAACGATGAAGTACGGATTGACCGGCTGGAGAATATATTGCGGACGCGGCATCAATGGCCCCCTTGCTCAACGGCCTTCGCTGCCTCTTCCCGCAGGCTCTCCTTGGGCCTTTTCTCGGGCTGTTTCTTATCCGCCGGCTTCTTGTCGGCGGTGGGTGCGTTTGCTGCGGGCTTTGCCTGCTGCGCGGGGGCGGCCGGCGCCGTGGCGCCCGACGCGCCTGCCGCCGCGGCAGGCTTCGCCTTCGCGTCGTCGGCTTTCTTGTCGGCCTTCTTGTCCGCGGCCTTGGCGGGCTTCTTCTTCGCGTCCTTCGCCTCGGCGGCTGCCGCGGCTTCTTCGGCGATGATCGGGTTGGGCGGCACCTGCGGGACATAGTGCAGCACGAGCACCTGGCGCGCCCCGCGCACGGCGGCGAGCGGCAGGCAGACCACGCGGGCGAATGCCGTATCGGCCTGCTTGTCCACGCGCAGCACCTTCGCGACCGGCAGCCCTTGCGGATACACGCCGTCGAGCCCGCTCGTCACGAGTTCGTCGCCCACTTGCAGATCGGCGCTGATCGGCACGAAGCGCAGGTCGAGCAGGTCGCCCTTCGCCGTGCCGTAGATCACGCTGCGCAGGCCCGTGCGCACGACTTCGACCGGCACGGCCTGGTCTTTGTCGGTGACGAGCGTGACTTCGGATTGCATGGGGAACACGCGCGTGACCTGGCCGATCACGCCGTCTTCGCTCAATACCGGCGAGCCGTTCTGGATACCCTGCTGCGAACCGCCGCCGATCACGACCTTCTGCGTGAACGGGTCGCGCGTGTCGTACTGGATGTCGGCAGGCGTGGTTTGCGCGCCAATGCGCTGCGAGAGCTGCAGCAGCGCGCGCAGGTGCGCGTTTTCGGCTGCGAGCGAAGCGGCCGCGTTGGCCTGCTGCGAAAGCTGGAGATTGCGCACGTGCAGCTGCGTATTCTCGGTGCGCAGCGAGGAACTCGTCACGGCCAGATCGGCGGCGCCCATAAAGAAGTCGCGCGGCACGAGGGCCGCGCGTTGCAGCGGGTACAGGCCCGCGCCGAGCACGCCGCGCACGATCTCGAGCGTCTTGAAGCGCGCGTCTGAGACGAGGAGCGCGAGCGACAGCACGACGAAGAAGATCAGCCGTGCGAGTGCCGATGGGCCCTGTTTAAAGAGGGGCGGCGGACTGTATTCCATGGTCGGCGCCGGGGGCGTGTGCGGTTCGGTGAAACAGAGGGTGTAACGGAGGGCGCAACGAAGTGTGAAACATCGGCGCCCCGAAGGCCGCCCCGTTGCGGGCCCCGTGGCGGCGCGCGCGCCGCCACGCCATCAGTGGCGCAGCGACGCCGAAACCGCGCCGCGGGCGAGCGCAGCGGTGCGCGGCGCGCTTACTCGTACGAGAAGATGCTGCCAAGCTTGTCCATGCGCTCGAGCGCCATGCCCGAGCCGCGCACCACACAGGTGAGCGGGTCTTCGGCCACGAGCACCGGCAGACCGGTTTCTTCGGCGAGCAGGCGATCCAGGTCGCGCAGCAGCGCGCCGCCGCCCGTGAGCATCATGCCGCGCTCGGCGATGTCGGCGCCCAGTTCCGGCGGCGTTTGTTCGAGCGCGATCTTCACCGACGAGACGATCTGGTTCAGCGGGTCGGTGAGCGCTTCGAGAATTTCGTTGCTCGAAATCGTGAAGCTGCGCGGAATGCCTTCCGACAGGTTGCGGCCCTTCACTTCCATTTCCTTGACTTCGGAACCCGGGAAGGCCGAACCGATTTCCTTCTTGATGGCTTCGGCGGTTTGTTCGCCGATCAGCATGCCGTAGTTGCGGCGGATGTAGTTGACGATCGCTTCGTCGAACTTGTCGCCGCCCACGCGCACCGAGCCCTTGTAGACGATGCCGCCGAGCGAGATCACACCCACTTCGGTCGTGCCGCCGCCGATGTCGACGACCATCGAGCCCGTGGCTTCCGAAACCGGCAGGCCTGCGCCGATTGCGGCGGCCATCGGCTCTTCGATCAGGTAGACCTGCGAGGCGCCCGCGCCGTGCGCGGCTTCCTTGATCGCGCGGCGCTCGACCTGGGTCGAGCCGCACGGCACGCAGATGATGATGCGCGGCGACGGCGAGAACATGCGCGACTCGTGCGCCGTCTTGATGAACTGCTTGATCATCTGCTCGGTGACGGTGAAGTCGGCGATCACGCCGTCCTTCATCGGGCGGATGGCTTCGATGTTGCCCGGGACCTTGCCGAGCATCTGCTTGGCTTCCTTGCCGACTGCCTGAATCGTCTTCTTGCCGTTCGGGCCGCCTTCCTGGCGAATGGAGACGACCGAGGGTTCGTCGAGGACGATGCCCTTGCCGCGCATGTAGATCAGGGTGTTGGCGGTGCCGAGGTCGATCGCCAGGTCGTTGGAGAAGTAGCTACGCAGAAAACCGAACATTCAAAAATCCTGTCTCGCTTGTGGCCGACCTTCCAGCTTCGTGGGCGAGGGCGGCAGCGGATAAATTAACAGCCTCAGGGCGTCGTGCTCCGCCGCGAGAGCACTCCGGCATCGCTGCGGAGGGCGTCGCAAGGGGCGCCACGAGGGGCCTGAAACTGCGGGGATGGTTACCGGAGGCAGCCAGGCTGCACCGCCCGTTTGGTCTTGTCTGGCCGCATTGTGCTGCGGTCAGAACTGAAAGGCGGATGCAAGGCGGTCCGGGTTTGGGTCGAACGCGTAATGATACCTTATAATTTTGCCTGTTTTGCAGGATCCGGAAGGCAGTTTTTGACCTCATCGAAGCTTTCCTCCAGAGCCGGATCCGGCGCGATAAACCGCTGTTGCAGCACCGAATTTCCGCACTGCCGCAGCTTCTTTTTCCGGTGACCGCATGGCCCTGACCCTGAACGATGTGAAGCGCATCGCGCATCTTGCGCGCCTCGAACTGGCCGACGCCGAAGCCGGCAATACGCTCGAACGCCTGAACGACTTCTTCGGCCTCGTCGAGCAGATGCAGGCCGTGGACACGACTGGCATTGCGCCGCTCGCCCACCCGATCGAGCAGATCGAGGATGTTGCGCTGCGCCTGCGCGAGGACGCCGTGACCGAAATCGTCGATCGCGAAGCGCTCCAACGTCCCGCGCCCGCGGTGCAGGACGGACTTTACCTCGTACCGCGCGTGATTGAGTAAACGCGCAGCATTTTTTCGCCATTTTCGAATTCCTACGAGTCATCAGAACAGTTCGAAAAGGCACGGACGCCCGAGTTTTCGCGGGTTTTCCGAGAAGCGGCCCGCACGTTTGTCAACGTCCGTCGAGCCGCTTTTCGGACGGCGCAACGATCTGATTTCGACCACGCCGTGACGTTCTTCCAGGAATCACGCAATGCATGACAAAAGCTTGACCGAACTGCGCGCCGCGCTGGCTGCGAAGGAGTGCTCCGCAGTCGAGCTGGCCCAGCATTTTCTGGGCCGGATTGAGGCGCATCAAGACCTGAACGCTTTCGTCGACGTCAATCCCGAATTGACGCTCGCCCAGGCCAAAGCCGCCGACGCGCTGCTGCACTCGGGCCACGCGGGTCCGCTCGCGGGCATTCCGCTCGCGCACAAGGACGTGTTCGTCACGCGCGGCTGGCGCTCGACCGCCGGCTCGAAGATGCTCGCAAACTACGTGAGCCCGTTCGACGCGACTGTCGTCGAGCGGCTCGAGCGCGCGGGCATGGTCTGCCTCGGCAAGACCAACATGGACGAATTCGCGATGGGCTCGTCCAACGAGAACTCGCATTTCGGCGCCGTGAAGAACCCGTGGGACACCAAGGCCGTGCCGGGCGGCTCGTCGGGCGGTTCCGCCGCGGCCGTCGCCGCGCGCCTCGCGCCCGCCGCCACCGGCACCGACACCGGCGGCTCGATTCGCCAGCCGGCGTCGTTCACGGGCGTGACGGGCATCAAGCCCACGTACGGCCGCGTGTCGCGCTACGGCATGATCGCGTTCGCCTCGTCGCTCGACCAGGGCGGCCCGTTCGCGCAGAACGCCACCGATTGCGCGCTGCTCCTGAACGCCATGGGCGGTTTCGACGAGCGCGACTCCACGAGCCTCACGCACGAGCACGAGGACTACACGCGCTTCATCGGCCAGACGTGGAGCGCCGGCGCGAGCGCCGACAAGCCGCTCGCGGGCCTGCGCATCGGCCTGCCGAAGGAATATTTCGGCGCGGGCCTCGCCGACGACGTGCGCGCCGCCATCGACGCCGCGCTCAAGACGTACGAGTCGCTCGGTGCGACGCTCGTGGAAGTCACGCTGCCGAAGACCGAGCTGTCGATTCCCGTGTATTACGTGATCGCTCCGGCGGAAGCCTCGTCGAACCTCTCGCGCTTCGACGGCGTGCGTTTCGGCCACCGTGCGGCCGAATATCGCGATCTGCTCGACATGTACAAGAAGTCGCGCGCCGAGGGCTTCGGCCCTGAGGTGAAACGCCGCATTCTGGTGGGCACCTACGTGCTTTCGCACGGCTACTACGACGCGTACTACCTGCAGGCGCAGAAGATCCGCCGCATCATTGCGCAAGATTTCCAGGAAGCGTTCAAGCAGTGCGACGTGATCATGGGTCCGGTGGCCCCGAGCGTGGCATGGGACCTCGGCGCGAAGGGCGACGATCCGCTGCAGATGTACCTCGCGGACATCTACACGCTTTCCACGAGCCTCGCGGGCCTGCCCGGCATGAGCGTGCCGTGCGGCTTCGGCGCGGGTGCGAACGCGCAGCGACCCGTCGGTCTGCAGATCGTCGGCAACTATTTCAACGAGGCCCGCATGCTGCAGGTCGCCGACGCTTTCCAGCGCGCGACCGACTGGCATCGCAAGGCGCCGGCAGGGGTGTGAACATGGCAACACAGTGGGAAGTCGTTATCGGTCTCGAAACGCACGCGCAATTGTCGACGGCGTCGAAGATCTTCTCGGGCGCATCGACGCAGTTCGGCGCCGCGCCCAACACGCAGGCCTGCCCCGTCGATCTCGCGCTGCCGGGCGTGCTGCCGGTGATGAACCGCGGCGCCGTTGAGCGCGCGATCCAGTTCGGCCTCGCGATCGGCTCGACGATCGCGCCGCGCAGCATCTTCGCGCGCAAGAACTACTTCTATCCGGATCTGCCGAAGGGCTATCAGATCAGCCAGTACGAGATTCCGGTCGTGCAGGGCGGTCAAATTACCATCCAGGTGCCGGCCAACGAAAAGGCAGGCACCGAAGCGTACGAGAAGACCGTGAATCTCACGCGCGCCCACCTGGAAGAAGACGCGGGCAAGTCGCTGCACGAGGACTTCGCGGGCATGACGGGCATCGACCTGAACCGCGCGGGCACGCCGCTGCTCGAAATTGTTACGGAACCCGAAATGCGCAGCGCGGCGGAAGCCGTGGCCTACGCGAAGTCGCTGCACACGCTCGTTGTGTGGCTCGGCATTTGCGACGGCAACATGCAGGAGGGCTCGTTCCGTTGCGACGCGAACGTCTCCGTGCGCCCGGTCGGCCAGAAGGAATTCGGCACGCGCGCCGAGATCAAGAACCTGAACTCGTTCCGCTTCCTCGAGGAAGCCATCCAGTACGAAGTGCGCCGCCAGATCGAGCTGATCGAAGACGGCGGCACGGTGGTGCAGGAAACGCGCCTCTACGATCCGGACAAGCGCGAGACGCGTTCGATGCGCAGCAAGGAAGACGCGCACGATTACCGCTATTTCCCCGACCCCGACCTCATGCCGCTCGTGATCGACGCAGCGTGGGTCGAGCGCGTGAAGGGCGGGATGCCCGAGCTGCCCGCGACGATGCAAACGCGCTTCGTCGAACAGTACGGTGTGACGCCGTATGACGCGAACGTGCTCACGTCGAGCAAGGCGATGGCTGTGTATTTCGAAGCCGTTGTCGCGAAGGCCGGCGCCGCGCAGGCCAAGGCCGCCGCCAACTGGCTGATGGGCGAAGTCTCGTCGCAGCTCAATCGCGAAGGCCTCGACATCGAAGCCTCGCCGGTCTCGGCTGCGCAGTTCGCCGTGCTGCTCGCGCGCATCGCCGACGGCACGATCTCGAACAAGATCGCCAAGGAAGTGTTCCAGGCGATGTGGGACGAGAAGGCAGCAGACGAAGGCGCCGCCGACCGCATCATCGAAGCGAAGGGCCTCAAGCAGATTTCGGATACCGGCGCGCTCGAAGCGATCATCGACGAGGTGCTCGCGGCGAACCAGAAGTCGGTGGAAGAATTCCGCGCCGGCAAGGAAAAGGCCTTCAACGCGCTGATCGGCCAGGCCATGAAGGCGACGAAGGGCAAGGCGAATCCGCAGCAGGTCAACGAACTGCTGAAGAAGAAGCTGGGCTGAGTCTGGGTGCGGCCCGCCTGATTCGGGCATGCTAGCGAGGCGGCGTCGTGCGTAGCAGTGCGGCGCCGCCTTGCCGCTTCAGGCGCGCGCAAGGGCACTAAGCTGTTTTGCCATCTGTATTCACGAGAGAGGAGAACAACGCATGTCCAAGGTCCCGAGTCTCGACGATTACCGCGTGCCGTACTTCGGCGACAAGAAGGCGCCGACGTTCTCGCTCAGCGCGCTCGACCCCGCCGCGAAGCCGTTTTCGAGCGGCAGCAAGGACGGCGACCGCGATCGTCTCTCTGAAGTCGGCAAGCAGCTCGACGTGCTGCAGGAGCGTTTGCACGCCCAGCGCCACCAGCGCGTGCTGCTCGTGCTGCAAGGCATGGACACGAGCGGCAAGGACGGCACGATCCGCGGCGTATTCCGCGAGGTCGACCCGCTCGGCCTGCGCATCGTGCCGTTTCGCGCGCCCACGCCGATCGAGGCCGCGCACGACTTTCTCTGGCGCGTGCACATGCAGGTGCCCGCTTCGGGGGAACTCGCGATCTTCAACCGCAGCCACTACGAAGACGTGCTCGTGCCGCGCGTGATCGGCCAGATCGACTCGGCCGAATGCGAGCGCCGTTACCGCCAGATCCGCGATTTCGAGGCGCTGCTGGCCGAGAGCGGCACGTCGATCATCAAGTGCATGCTGCATATCTCGAAGGACGAACAGAAGAGCCGCATCCAGGCGCGTATCGACGATCCGACCAAGCACTGGAAGTTCGACGTATCGGATCTCGAAGCGCGCAAGCACTGGGACGCCTACCAGGCCTCGTACCAGGACGCGCTCGCGGCCACGTCCACGGAATACGCGCCGTGGTTCGTGATTCCCGCCGATTCGAAGACGCATCGCAACGTCATGGTGGGCGAGTTGCTGCTGCGCCTGATGGAAAGCCTGAAGCTCGAATTCCCGCCGGCCAAGGCCGAGCTCAAGGGTGTCAAGATCGACTGAGCCCGATCGAATCCCCTCGCGCGGCGCAGTTCGGCGCGGCGCGAGAAAACGTAAAAACAGCGTAAAAGCAGCGCAAAACCAAGAGGAAAGAAGACATGTTGCGTGTGATCACCGCGAATCTGAACGGCATCCGCTCGGCGGCGAAGAAGGGCTTTTTCGAATGGTTCGGCGAACAGAAGGCCGACGTGCTCTGCGTGCAGGAAATCAAGTGCTCGCAGGACGACATGACGCCCGAGTTTCTCGCGCCGCATGACTTCACGGGCTACTTCCAGCATGCGGTGAAGAAGGGCTATAGCGGCGCGGGCGTCTACTCGCGCCACGAGCCCGACGACGTCATCATCGGCTTTGGCAGCGAAGAGTTCGACCCGGAAGGGCGCTATGTGGAAACGCGCTACGGCAATCTCTCGGTGATTTCGGTGTACGTACCTTCAGGCTCGAGCGGCGAAGAACGCCAGGCCGCGAAGTACCGCTTCATGGACGAATTCATGCCGCATCTCGCGGAACTCAAGCGCGAGCGCGAAGTGATCGTGTGCGGCGACGTGAACATCGTCCACAAGGAAATCGACATCAAGAACTGGAAGGGCAACCAGAAGAACTCCGGTTGCCTGCCCGAAGAACGCGCGTGGCTCACAAGCCTCTTCGACGATGTGGGCTACGTGGACGTGTTCCGCACGCTCGACCCGCGCCCCGAGCAATACACGTGGTGGAGCAACCGCGGCCAGGCGTATGCGAAGAACGTAGGGTGGCGTATCGATTATCAGATCGCGACGCCCGGCATTGCGCACAAGGCGAAGAACACGTCGATCTTCAGGGACATCAAGTTCAGCGACCACGCGCCGCTGACCATCGACTACGACTACAAGGTCAAGCGCTGACGCTCGCCCCGGCGCGCCGCGAAACCGCTTTCAGGGCGCCGAAACCACCTTGCGCTTCTGCACGGCCGGGATGCCTTGGTAGTCGGGCAACTCGGCAAGCGGCTTGCCGATCGCCTTCGCATAGAGCGGCATCATGTCGGCGAGGCGCTTGGCAATATCGGCGCGCCGCGCCGGCGTGTACGGATGCACGTAGATGAAGCCCTGATCGCGGTCGGCGCGCGTCGCCGCCGCGAGCTTGTCCCAGAGCGTGAGCGCCGCGCGCGGATCGAAGCCCGCACGCGAGGCGATATCGCTGCCGATCACGTCGGCTTCGGTTTCGTCGGCGCGGCCATAGTGCATCTCCACGAGCTGCGAGCCGATGCCGAGCGGAAACACCCCGAGATCCGCGAGCCCGAAGAGTTGCGGCACGCTGCCCGATTCGATTTGCGCGGCTTGCTGCTCGCCCAGGCGCTCGCGCACGTGCTCGCGCACCGCATGCGCGATCTCGTGGCCGAGCAGCATGCCGAACTCGTTGTCGTTGAGCTTCACGCGGTCGAGCAGGCCGCCGTACACGACGATCTTGCCGCCCGGCAGCGCGTACATGCGAATGTCGTTCGAGCGGATCACCGCCACTTCCCACTTCCAGTTCTTGACGCGATCGCTCCACTTCAGCGCGTAAGGCGCGAGCCGGTCGACGAACGCGCGCACGCGCTGCACGTGCGGATCGCTTTCGGCATAGAGGCGGTTCGAATGGGCCGCGCCGCGCACGATCTCGTTGAATTCCGCAGTGGCCTGCGCTTCGAGCATCGGTGAGGGAATCAGGTTGCGGTACACCGCGGCATTGCCGAATCGCACCACGCGGCCGGTGTTCGGCACACCGGGGGAGAGGGTGCCCTGCGTCGCGTTCGCATTCGCATTCGCAGTGCTGTTTGCTGCGTTGTTTCCCGCGCTGTTCACCGCGCTGTTCACCGTACCGTTTGCGTTACTCGTTGGATTGACTGCGCCGTTGCTTGCACTCGCGGCGCTGCCCGTTGGCGGCGTTGCGGCGTTGCCCGGCACGGCCGCCGGGGCGCTCGTGGCGCCCGGGCTGTCGGCAGCCCACGCATGCCATGCGCCGAGGGCCGGCCAGGCCGCGGCAAGGGCCATCGCGAGCGCGCGCACACCGCGGCGCTGCGGCGCGCGCTGGCGTTGCACGGCGGTCTCATGCGTGCTCACGACCGGACTCTCCACGGGGCAATACGAATGAGCAGGAGCATACCCGGTACCGCGAGCACCGTGCAGACGATGAAATAGTCGAACCAGCCGATTCGCGCGACCACGTAGCCGCTCGCGGCGGAGGCCAGCGTACGCGGCACGGAGGCGAGACTCGTAAAGAGTGCGAACTGCGTGGCGGTGTAACGCGGATCGGTCGTGCTTGCGATATAGGCAGTGAACGCGGCGAGCGTGAGGCCTGTCGCAAAGGTCTCGAAACCGTACACGAGCGCGAGCGCTACCGCGCGCGGGTCGAGTGTGAATTGCACGTTCGCGCCGAAGAGACCTGCTGCCCACGAGACCGCGTGGCTCACGGCGATCACCGCATCGTAGATCGCCGCGAGCGAGGGCGAGCCTGCGCCGAGCTGCGCGAGCCACGCGAAGCCGAGCGTCGAAATCATCTGCAGGAAACCGAAGATCCAGAGCCCGCGCCCAATGCCGATCTTCACCAGCGCCACGCCGCCGATAATGCCGCCCGCGAGGCTCGCGCCAAACGCGGTCATCTTGGCGATCACGCCGATCTCGGTGCGCGAATAGCCGATGTCGAGGAAGAACGATGTGGACAGCGTGGTCGCCATCGTGTCGCCAAGCTTGTAGAGGAAGATGAAGGCGAGCACGAACAAGGCTGCGGCGAGGCCGTCGCGGTGTACGAACTCGGCGAACGGCTGCACGATCGCTTCACGCAGGTTCTTCGGCGGCGCGCCATGCACTTCGGGCTCTTTCACCACGAGCGTCATGATCATGCCGGGAATCATGAACGCCGCCGTGACCACGAACACGGTGCTCCACGGCAGGTGGTCGGAGAGGATCAGCGCGAGCGAGCCCGGCACGAGCGCCGCGATCTTGTACGCGTTCACATGTACTGCGTTGCCGAGACCCTGCTGCGTGTCGGTGAGCAGTTCGCGCCGGTAGGCGTCGATGGAGATGTCCTGGCTCGCGCCGAAGAACGCCACGAGCGCGGTGAGCGCGGCCACGGTCCAGATCGAATCTTTCGGCGAAACGTAGCCAAGTGTGCCGATGGCGAGCGCCACGAGAATTTGCGTGACGAGCATCCAGCCGCGCCGCCGCCCCGGGCGCCAGCCCGGCAGGCGCGGCACGTAGCGGTCCATGAGCGGCGCCCAGACGAACTTCCAGGTGTACGGGAACTGGATCAGCGCGAAGAGGCCGATCTCCTTGAGATTGACGCCTTCGGAGCGCAGCCACGCCTGCACCAGATAGACGAGCGTGAAGAGCGGTAGCCCGGAGGTAAAGCCGAGGAACACGCAGATCAGCATGTGCGTATTCAGATACGCACGCCAGCCGGGGTGGGATTCGTGAGCGGCGAGGTGATCGTTGCGGGCGGGTGCCTCGTGGGGCGGATTCTGCATGTCGTCGTTAGCGGCGGCGGTGTTGGGTGCGGTCACTGATGGACCGGTCGGTCAGAAAAACACACGACGCCGCGCACGGCGTCATTTTTTTCTCACGCGATAGACCGCAAGACTACCACGCCAGTTCACACCCCAACGCACGGTCTGACCCCCATGCAGCACGGCGCGGTCGAGAATTTCGATGCCCACCTCGGGCGCGAGCGCCTCGAAGTCCTTCACCGTGAGAACACGCACGTTCGGCGTGTTATGCCACTGGTAGGGCAGCGACTTCGAAACCGGCATGCGTCCGCGCAGCACCGAAAGCCGGTGCGGCCAGTAACCGAAGTTCGGGAACGAGACGATGCACTCCTTGCCCACGCGCGCCGTCTCGCGCAGGATGGCCGCCGTCTGGTGAATGGTCTGCAGCGTTTGCGAGAGGATCGCGAAGTCGAAGCTCGCGTCTTCGAACAGACGCAGGCCGTCTTCCAGGTTCTGCTGGATCACGTTGATGCCGTTCTTCACCGAAGCGAGCACGCCCGCGTCGTTGATCTCGATGCCGTAGCCCGTGCATTCCAGCTCTTCGGTGAGGAGCGAGAGCAGCGAGCCGTCGCCGCAGCCGAGGTCGAGCACCTTCGCGCGCGGTTCGATCCAGCGCGCGATGGTGCGAAAGTCGGGACGGGCGGAAAGACTGTCGAAAGCGCTCTGGTTCATGCGCCCACCTCAGCAGCAATGCGTTCGTAGTAAGCGCGCACCACATTGTGATAGCGCGCGTCGTCGAGCAGGAAGGCGTCGTGGCCGTGCGGCGCGTCGATTTCCGCGTAGGTCACCTGGCGCTTGTGATCGAGCAGCGCCTTCACGAGTTCGCGCGAGCGCGCGGGCGCGAAACGCCAGTCGGTCGCGAAGCTCGCCACGAGGTACTTCGCCTTCGTGTGCGCGAGCGCGCGCGTGAGGTCGCCGTCATACGCCTTGGCCGGGTCGAAGTAGTCGAGCGCGCGCGTGATCAGCAGGTAGGTGTTGGCGTCGAAGTAGTCGGCGAACTTGTCGCCCTGATAGCGCAGGTACGACTCCACTTCGAATTCCACGTCGAAGTTGAAGTTGTATTCGTCGACGGCGCCTTCCGCGCGGCGCAGCGCGCGGCCGAATTTTTCGGCCATGTCGTCGTCGGACAGATAGGTGATGTGGCCGATCATGCGCGCCACGCGCAGGCCGCGGCGCGGCTTCACGTTGTGCGCGTAGTAGTCGCCGCCGTGGAAGTCGGGGTCCGAGAGGATGGCAGAGCGCGCGACCTCGTTGAACGCGATGTTCTGCGCCGAGAGCTTGGGCGTGGAAGCGACCACGATGCAGTGGCCCAGGCGCTCCGGATAGCGCAGGCTCCATGCAAGCGCCTGCATGCCGCCCAGGCTGCCGCCCATGACCGCGGCGAACTTATCAATGCCGAAGCGATCGGCCACGCGCGCCTGGGCGTCCACCCAGTCTTCGACGGTCACGACCGGAAACTTCGCGCCATAGGGCTGGCCGGTAGCCGGGTCGATGCTCATCGGGCCGGTCGAGCCAAAGCACGAGCCGAGGTTGTTCACACCGATCACGAAGAAGCGGTTGGTGTCGAGCGGCTTGCCCGGGCCGACCATGTTGTCCCACCAGCCCACATTTTTGGGATCGTCCTCATAGACGCCCGCCACGTGGTGCGAGGCGTTGAGCGCGTGACAGACGAGCACCGCGTTGCTGCGCGCGGCGTTGAGCGTGCCGTAGGTCTCGACCACGAGGTCGTACCCGGCCAGCGCCGTGCCGTTCTGCAGTTGCAGGGGCTCGTCGAAATGCAGTGTTTGAGGAGCGACGATGCCGATCGATTCCATTCGTTCCGCCTTGGTTGTTCGGGCGGCTAAACGGTGTCGGCGGGCGCGGAGTGCGAAGGGGTTGGCGCAGCTGACGACCTCTTTAGCCGCATTTATATCGAACTCCAGGCCAGAGGCTCTGGGAGTTCACGCGCCCGCAATCGAGTCAGCAAATCGGCGCGTGGGTATTGCATAAGGAACGCAGAGTATATCGGAAAAAGTGCAAAGCGACGCGCGGCGCACAGGAAGGCGCGCCGGGCGGCGTGGTCTCGCCCGTCGCAGTTGCGTCCGCCCTTCACGTGTCCGCGCGCCGCACGAGGCTGCGAAGCCTTATCACGTCTTCGGCGCGGAAGGATGTGCGTTGCGCCAGCGGCGCAGCTGCAAGGCCGCGATGATCATCAGGAGGCCGTAGAGTACCGCGTAAGCGGCGATCACCCAGATCAGCGAGAGCGCGCCCGCGCCGGGGAACATCGCGAAGAAAAAGCCCACCGTGGCCGAGAGCAGCCCCGAGATCCCGACCGCCCACGGATGGGCAATGGCGTGCCGGTACTGGATCGCGTAGACGATTTCGAAGATGCCCGTGAAGAACGCCCACACGCCGATGATCATTACGAGGACGATGGCAGTCTCGCCGGGCCAGAAGAACGCGACGAGCCCGGCGATCACGCCGATCAGACCGATGATGACGTAGGTCCAGCGCCGCGTGCCGCCGCCGCGCGCACCGTAGATGAGCGCGAACGCGCCGTCGACGATGGCGTAGGCGCCCCAGACGATGGCAAGCGTGAGCACGGTGAGCCCGGGCAGCGAGAAGGCGAGCACGCCAAAGACGATGGCGGCGATGCCGCGTGCGATGAGCCAGCCCCAATGGGCGGAGAGGCTCGTGAGGATGGGCGGCAGGCCGAAGGGAGGAACGGGACGGTTCATGCGGCGGTTCTCCTTGTAGCGACGCGAGCAGCCGCCACGGAAAAACGCCGCGCGGCCGCGCTATTGAAGAATGATGCGGATCTGCTCTTCGGCGTGCTCGCTCGGCGAACGCGTGAAACCGCTTTGCGCATAGCGATGCCAGCAGCCGATCACATAACGCACGACCAGATTCGCACGTACGGTTGGATCGTATCCCTTGGCGGCGGGCTTCGCGTTGACATGGTCAGACCCCGAGATCGCTTTACGCTCCGCCTCTTGTGCGAGGTCAACGCGCAGGCACTGGCGCAGCGACGCCTCGACGCGATCGAGCATCTGGTTCACGCGCTCGGCGAGGCGCTCGTGCTCGCCCACGAGGGCCTCGCAGGTCAGCACGCGGGTCATGCCCGCATTGCGCGTGGAAAAGTTGACGAGCATGAGGGCGATCGCGCGCGCCTGCAGGACGCCGCTCGGCTCTTTTTCGACGATCTGGTTGATGAGCCCGAAGAGCGTCTGCTCGATGAAATCGATCAGGCCCTCGTACATCTGGGCCTTGCTCGCGAAATGGCGATACAGCGCGGCTTCGGAAACGCCGAGGCGCGCGGCGAGTGCCGCCGTGGTGATTTTCTCGCCGCGCGGCGCCTCGAGCATGGTGGCGAGCGTCTGGAGAATGTGGATACGGCGTTCGCCCGGTTTCGGGCGGGGGGCGCGGCGGGCCGCGCCCGGCGATTCTGCTGCTTCGACTGCTTCACGCGTTTCTGTCGGCTGCATGGATATCGTCCCTGGCGTTGGCCCCTGGGCTTACGCTCCCCCGTTTGACTTCGAGCGTCCCGACTGCAGGCCTGGTTTCAGGGATTTTAGCGAACGAATGCGACGATCGACATAGTGAGGCCTGCCGGTGCCCGGCAGATGCGCCGGCAAATGCCCGGTGATCCAGACGGTGCGGATGCCAAGGCGCCGGTAACGCTTGAGGTGGCTGCGCGTGTCTTCGACCAGGATGGCGTCCGCGAGCGCCACGCCCGCGCGGCGCAGCGTGCCGCGCAACATCCCGCAGTCGGGCTTGGCGCGCCAGTGGCTGCGCGAGCGCATGCCTTCGATGGCGATCACACGTTCGAAGAGCCGCTCGATGCCGAGCGCTGCGAGCACCGCGTGCGCGTAGTCTTCGGGGCCGTTGGTGAGGACGATCTTGCGCCCGGGCAGCGCGGCGAGCGTGCGCGCGAGCCCGCGCTCGGCGTGCAGCATGCCGTGCAGGTCGTCGAACGTGTGCACGACCTTGAGAAAGTCGTGCGGGTCGATCGGATGGTGGCGCGCGAGGCCGAGCAGCGTCGCACCGTAGCGGCGCGTGTAGCTCGTGCGCAGGTGATTGGCTTCGTCGCGGCTCACGCCGAGCGCGTCGACGATGTACTGCGTCATCCCGGCGTTGATGGCTGGGAAGATCGCACGCGACGCGTTGTGCAGCGTGTTGTCGAGATCGAAGAGCCAGACCGGGCCGCGAGAGGTGGGGGCGCCGTAGCCCGGGCCGCGAGAGGCGACGCCCGGCGTGCGGGCGACGCGGCGCGGCCGATGCCGGACACGCCTGGCATGAAGGCTGGAGTCGGTCATCTCGTGCGTGAGACGCGACGGCGGCACGCAGCCGCCGCCGGTGGGCGCTCGCTTAATGCGAGCGGATCATCGTGCCGAACGGCTGTTCGGTCAGGATTTCCAGCAGCACCGAGTGCTCGATGCGGCCGTCGATGATGTGAACCGAGCGCACGCCGCTCTTGGCCGCGTCGAGCGCGGACGAGATCTTCGGCAGCATGCCGCCCGAGATCGTGCCGTCTTCGAACAGGGCGTCGATCTCGCGGGCCGAGAGGTCGGTGAGCAGATTGCCCGCCTTGTCCATCACGCCGGGGATGTTCGTCATCATCACGAGCTTTTCGGCGTTGAGCACCACCGCGAGCTTGCCCGCCACGAGGTCGGCGTTGATGTTGTACGAGAGGCCGTCTTCGCCGAAACCGATCGGCGAGATCACCGGAATGAACGCATCGTCCTGGAGCGCCTTCACGACTGCCGGGTTGATCGCCTCGACTTCGCCCACCTGGCCGATGTCAATGTACTGACCGGGGTTGTCGCGGTCCGGCATCATCAGCTTGCGTGCGTGGATCAGGCCGCCGTCCTTGCCGGTCAGGCCGACCGCGTGGCCGCCGAAGTGGTTGATGAGCGTGACGATGTCCTGCTGCACCTCGCCGCCGAGCACCCACTCGACGACTTCCATGGTTTCCTCGTCGGTCACGCGCATGCCCTGGATGAACGTGCCTTGCTTGCCGATCTTCTTGAGCGCCGTGTCGATCTGCGGGCCGCCGCCGTGCACGATGACCGGATTGATGCCCACGAGCTTGAGCAGGATGACGTCGCGCGCGAAGCCCTGCTTGAGACGCTCTTCGGTCATGGCGTTGCCGCCGTACTTGATGACGACGGTTTTACCGTGGTACTGGCGGATGTAAGGCAGCGCTTCGGCCAGAATTTCGGCTTTCAGGGTGGGTGCGATCTGCGAAAGGTCGAGAGGCTCGGACATGGCGGCGGAGACTGGACGAAAAACGGACGAAACTCGCGGACGAAGATCCGCGGACGAAAAACGCGGCCGCAAAACGGTCGAAACAGGCCGGATTGTACAGGACTGGCGCGGTGCAACAGGGAAAACGGCGGGGAAACGACGCACGTCGGACGGGCGGCGCGGCGCGTGCGCAACATGGACGCCATCGCGCCGGCAGCGCGGTAAAACGGGGCGAAATCGGGAGAAAGCGGCGGGTGGCGAAGGCGGCCCGTGGCGAACCCGGCGAAGGGCAAGCGCGCGGGCTGTGGCATCATCTCTGTGTCGCCAACCCATGGCTTCGAGAGGAGTGCGCGCCATGACCGCCTCCGCCGTGTCCGCCACAGGCATGAAAAGCGCCCGCTGCCCGCGCTGCGGGAAAAGCTTCGACTGCGGCAGGAACACCGAACCCTTCGATTGCTGGTGCAAGTCGCTGCCCGCCTTGCCTGTGAGCGAACTCGACCCGCGCGGGCGGTGCCTCTGCCCCGAATGCCTCGCGGCGGCGGCAGCTCCGGCCTTGGGAGCCGCGCCGAAGGGCAGGCGCGCTATGCCTTGACCCGCGCACCCGCTTGCGCACCGCGTTGCGAACCCCGCGCAAGCGCCGCGAGATCGGCGCTGACCTCGTCGAGCACGGGCTCCCACTGTTTGAACGTCTTTTGCCGGTACAGCCGGGTATTCGGATACCACGGGCTGTCGCTGCGATCGAGCAGCCAGACCCAATGCGGATTCACGTCGAGCAAGACCCAGGTGCGCTTGCCGAGCGCGCCCGCGAGGTGGGCGCTCGACGTGCACACGGAAATCACCAGATCGAGCGAGTCGATGAACGCCGCGGTGTCGTCGAAGGTTTTCCACTGCGCGCTGAAGTCGTCCACCTCGAAGCCGGCATGGCGTGCCGCGGCGATGTCTTCCTCTGCGCCGGGCTGCAGCGAGTAGAACGCCACGCCCTCGATGCCTGCGAAATGCCGGGCATACCGGTCGAGCCCGACGCGACGAAACGGATTGCGTTTGTGCGTGAGGCTGCCTGTCCACGCAAGCCCGACCTTCAGGCGCTTTTCGCCCGCCAGGCGTTCGCGCCAGTGCGCCGCCGCCTCGGGGGCGGCCTTGAGGTAACCGGTGGGTCCGGGGATCGTCGCTTCCTGAGTGCCGAAGATGAGCGGCAGGCTCAGCAGCGAGACTTCGCAATCGTACGGCGGCAGGTTTTCGACGGGGCCGCCCACGCTGTACAGGTCGCAATGACTGCCCAGGCTGC
Organism: Paraburkholderia sp. J8-2; assembly: GCF_905220195.1. Taxonomy (NCBI): domain Bacteria; kingdom Pseudomonadati; phylum Pseudomonadota; class Betaproteobacteria; order Burkholderiales; family Burkholderiaceae; genus Paraburkholderia; species Paraburkholderia sp. J8-2. Next base: position 617,962 of record NZ_CAJMZA010000002.1, on the reverse strand, counting down.
GCTCGAGCAGCGCACCCATCTGCGGGAACGAATTCCAGACGAGCCGGCCGCCTTCGTGATGCACGCGCTCGGCGAGCATGGGCACGTAGCGGCAGAACTGCAGCAGGTCGCCCATGCCCTGTTCGCCCCATACCAGCAACGTGCGTCCCGCGAGTGGCTCGCCGCGCCACTCAGGCTTCGGAAAGACCGGGCGGCCCGCGGCCAGCTCGCTCGCCCCGCTCCAGCGCAACTCATGTCCGGGCCAGCCTTGCGCATAGTTGCCCCTTAGAAGCTGGGTCATCGACAGGTTCACGCGTAGCGATGCGTCGTTGGGCGCATACTGGCAACCGGCGCGCGCGGCGCGTTCGGCCTCGTCCCACTGCCGGGCTTCCTTGCAGGCCATCGCGTAGTTGTTCAGGGCAAGCGGGCTCTGAGGCGCGAGTTCGAGCGCCCGTCGGCTGGCTTCGATCGAACGCGCCGGGTCGCTATCCGTTGGGAATACGCGCGCAAGGTTGATCCAGGCATTGGCGTCACCGGGCACTTCGGTGACCGTTTCTTCCAGCAGCGGCAGAATCTGGGCATCTCCAAAATTGATCTGCATCAAAGCCGTTGCAAGATTGTTGCGCAGATTTGGAAACGTACGCGCGATCGCCAGCGCGTGACGGTAAGGTTCTACCGCTTCGGCATGACGGTTTGCAAACTGCAGCGCGAGGCCCGCGGCGAACCACGCGGCGGCCCGCTCCGGCGCGAGCCGGGCGAGCGCGGTACTCACGCGCACGGCTTCTTCCGCCAAGGCGCTATCCTGTGCGCGGGCCGCGATGAGCATGAGCGTGTCGTCGTCGAAGCCACGCATCAAGGTGCGCGCGGCGGCCAGCAATTCGTGTGCGGACGCATCGGTTGCCTGCGCGGTCGCACCGGCGGCGGCCGCGTCGATGAAATCGAGAAAGAGACTGCGCACAGGTTGGAGCACGTCAGGAAGCGAGGTCTGCATGATTCGTTCTTGCTTGTCAGAAAGCGCCGACGCAAATGTCGTCGGCGGATGACATAGATTGAAGCAAACCTTTTCAAGATGATGAATCAGACAAGTCTTAACCGGTAAACTGACAGCATGCATCGCATAACCGTCAGTGCTCGTGTCAATCTCAGCCATCTGTTCTGGCTGCGCAGTCTCGCCATCATCGGCCAGCTCTGCACGATCGCGTTCGTGCAGCTCTTCATCGGCGTGCAGTTGCCGCTGCCCGCCATGCTGTTCGTGATCGCCATGGAAGTGGCGTTCAACGGCGTGACCTGGCTGCGCGTCACGCAGGATCGGCCCGAGTCGAATCTCGAGTTGTTCGGCCAGCTTTGGGTCGATCTCGGCGCGCTTTCCGCGCTGCTCTTCCTTTCCGGCGGCACGACCAATCCGTTCGTCTCGCTTTATCTGCCTTCGCTCGCCATCGCGGCCGCCGTGCTGCCGTGGTATCTGACCGCGTGGCTCGCGGCCTTTGCCGTGGCCTGCTACGTGCTGCTCGGCTTCGACAACGTGCCGCTCAATCTCGACAACCCCGCCAACCTGTTCGACTACTATCGCGCGGGCATGTGGGTGAACTTCATGGTGAGCGTGTGCCTGATCGTGTGGTTCGTCGCGCGTATGTCGCGCGCGCTGCGTCAACGTGACACAGCGCTTGGCGACGCGCAGCAGCGCCTGTTGCGCGACGAGCGCGCCGTGGCGCTGGGCGTGCAGGCCGCCACCGTGGCGCACGAGATCGGCACGCCGCTGTCGACCATCGCCATGCTCACCGAGGAACTGCGCGATGTCGCGCGCACCGACAAGGGCCTCGCGCCGTATTGCGCCGACCTCGAACTGCTCGACAAGCAGATCTCGCTTTGCACCTCGGCGCTCGCACGGCTCAGAAGCCGCGCTTCGTCCACGGGCGCGCGCCAGCTCGTGAGCGAATGGCTCGGGCCGTTCGTCGAGCAATGGCGCCTGCGCCATCCGCATGTGAAGTTCGAACTCCTCGACAATGGACCGGGCGACTTTGCGCTCGACGATACCGTCGCCGTTGGGCAGATTCTCACCATCCTGCTCGACAATGCCGCACGCGCCAGCCGCGATTTCGTGACCTTGCGCGCCTATGCGGCCGCGCGAGCCGGCTACGTCGATTTCGAAGTCTGCGATGCGGGGCCCGGCATTCCGTCATCGCTGCGCGCATCGCTTGGCGCCGCGCCTGTAGATAGCACCCAGGGCGGTCACGGCGTCGGACTGTATCTGGCGTTTTCGTCTGCGGCGCGGCTTGGCGGCTCGATCGAGCTCAACGATGTCACGTCGCCCGGCAGCGCGTCGGGCGAAGTGAGCGGCGCAGACGACGAGACGCCGGCCGGCGCCGCAACCGGCAGCGGCATGCGCACGCGCCGCGCGCGCGGCACCCGTGCGGTGCTGCGCTTGCCGGCAAAGCAGGTCAAGGCGGGTGAGGCGGGTGAGGCGGGTCAGGCGAACCCGGCAGCGGCGGCGCGAGAAGGCGCAGCGTCCGCGGGTTTGGAGATTGGATCAGGCGAGGGGCCTAGCCGGCCAGACGCCGCGTAACAACACGGAGAATTAGGCATGAGCGAAATGAGTTTTCTGGTCATCGACGACGACGAAGTGTTCTCGGACATCCTCACGCGCGGCCTCACGCGGCGCGGCTTCGAGGTGAAGCAGGCACACAATGCGGAAGAGGCGATTCGTTTCGCCAACCAGCAAAAGTTCTCGCAGATCACCGTGGACCTGCATCTCGGCAACGATTCAGGCCTGTCGCTCATCGCGCCGCTGCGCGAACTGCAGCCGGACTCGCGCATGCTCGTGCTCACGGGTTACGCGAGCATCGCCACGGCGGTGCAAGCCGTGAAGGACGGTGCGGACAACTATCTCGCCAAGCCCGCGAACGTCGAGATGATTCTCTCGGCACTCCAAAGCGATGCGAGCGCCATGCAGGCCGAAGAAGCCATCGAGCACCCCGCGCCGCTCTCGGTGGCGCGCCTCGAATGGGAGCACATCCAGCGCGTGCTGGCCGAGCACAACGGCAACATCTCGGCCACGGCGCGCGCGCTCAACATGCACCGCCGCACGCTGCAGCGCAAGCTCGCAAAGCGCCCGGTGCGCCAGTAAGCACGCCAGACGCGGCAAAAGAAAAGGGACCCCGCGGGGTCCCTTTTTCATGCGTCATGTTTCGCGCTTAGAGCACGTAGCGCGACAGGTCTTCGTCCTGCGCCACTTCGCCGAGCGCCTTGTCGACATAGGCCGCGTCGATCGTCACGCTCTTGCCCGCGTGATTGCCCGCTGCGAACGACACGTCTTCCAGCAGCTTTTCGATCACCGTGTACAGACGGCGTGCGCCGATATTCTCGGTCTTCTCGTTCACGGAGTAGGCGATCTCCGCGAGGCGGCGAATACCGTCTTCGGCGAAATCGAGCTGCACGTCCTCGGTTGCGAGCAGCGCCTGATACTGCTTGACGAGGCTCGCATCCGTCGCGACCAGAATCGCTTCGAAGTCCTTCACGGAGAGCGAGTCGAGTTCCACGCGAATCGGGAAACGGCCCTGCAGTTCGGGGATCAGATCGCTCGGCTTCGCGAGGTGGAATGCGCCACTCGCAATGAACAGGATGTGATCGGTCTTCACCATCCCGTACTTCGTGTTGATGGTCGTGCCTTCCACGAGCGGCAGCAGATCGCGCTGCACGCCCTGGCGCGAAACCTCACCGCCGCTGCCTTCGTTGTTGCGCGAGGCGATCTTGTCGATTTCGTCGAGGAACACGATGCCGTTCTGCTCGACGTTCTGCACGGCCTTGGTCTTGACCTCTTCGTCGTTGAGCATCTTCGACGCTTCTTCGTCGGTCAGGACCTTGAGCGCTTCCTTCACCTTGAGCTTGCGCCGCGTTTTCTTGCCGCCGCCGAGGTTGGCGAACATCGAGCGGATCTGCTCGGTCATGTCTTCCATGCCCGGCGGCCCCATGATGTCCATGCCCACTTGCGGCTGCTCGACATCGAGCTCGATTTCCTTGTCGTCGAGCTGGCCTTCGCGCAGGCGCTTGCGGAAGGTCTGACGTGTGGCATTGTCGCTGCCTTCGGCGTGGCTCGTTGCGTCGGACGAACCGAAGCCTACCGGACGCGCGCTCGGCAGCAAGATGTCGAGGATGCGGTCTTCGGCCTGGTCGGTGGCCTTGCTGCGCACCTTGCGCATTTCCGTTTCGCGCGTCTGCTTCACCGAAATCTCGATGAGATCGCGCACGATGCTGTCCACGTCGCGGCCCACGTAGCCCACTTCAGTGAACTTGGTCGCTTCGATCTTGATGAACGGCGCATCGGCGAGTTTCGCGAGGCGTCGCGCGATCTCGGTCTTGCCGACGCCCGTCGGCCCGATCATGAGGATGTTCTTCGGCGTGATTTCCTGGCGCAGCGGGTCGGCGACCTGCTGGCGGCGCCAGCGGTTGCGCAGCGCGACGGCCACGGCCTTCTTCGCGTTCGCCTGGCCGATGATGTGCTTGTCGAGTTCCGAGACGATCTCGGCGGGGGTCATGGTGCTCATCCTGATTCCTTCTCGTCTGTCCGGCGGTTTCGCGAGTTATTCGATGGTTTCGATCACGCGGTTGTGATTCGTGTAGATACACATGTCGCCCGCGATTTCGAGCGATTTTTCGACGATCTCGCGCGGCGAGAGTTCGGTGTTGTCCACGAGCGCGCGTGCCGCGGCCTGCGCATACGCGCCGCCCGAGCCGATCGCGCAGATGCCTTCTTCGGGGTCGAGCACGTCGCCGTTGCCGGTGATCACGAGCGTCGTGGTCGCGTCGGCGGCGATCAGCATGGCTTCGAGGCGGCGCAGCATGCGGTCGGTGCGCCAGTCTTTGGCGAGTTCGACAGCGGCGCGCGTGAGGTTGCCCTGATGCTTTTCGAGCTTGGCTTCGAAGCGGTCGAGCAGCGAGAACGCGTCGGCGGTGCCGCCGGCGAAGCCGACCATCACCTTGCCGCCGTAAATGCGCCGGACCTTCTTCGCGCCACCCTTCATGACGATGTTGCCGAGCGTGACCTGGCCGTCGCCGCCGAGCGCGACCTTGTCGCCGCGCCGCACGGATACGATCGTCGTGCCGTGAAATTGCTCCATGTGCGTTCCTTTTTACCGTTGATGCCGGGTTGGATGCGTAGGTGGAATGCCTGCCGCTTTCGGTGGGCGCAGCGGCGCTCGCGCGTTTTACATGCATCGGGGCGCCACTGCCCTGAATCCGGGTGCGTCGCGCGCCTTGAACGCGCCGCGAGCGCATATCACCTGGAGTTTAGGGCGGCGCTGGGCATATCAAGGGCCGCGGGTGCAGAAAACGGCGCGGTGGCCTTGTGTGCAACGGCGCGGGCACGCACGCGCAACGGGCGGCGACGGCCGAAGAAAAACGCGCGCGCAAAAGAAAAAAGCGCACGGGGCTCCGTGCGCTTCGACAGGGAAGGCAAGTCGCTAGCCGCGCAAGCAGCGCTTCGCGGCCAGAAAAAAGCTCAATCGCCGAACAGCTTCTGGCGCAGTTCGCGCCGCTCCTGCGCTTCGAGCGAGAGCGTGGCGGTCGGGCGCGCGAGCAGACGCGGGATGCCGATCGGCTCGCCCGTTTCTTCGCACCAGCCGTAGTCGCCGGAATCGATGCGCGCGAGCGATTGCTGCACCTTCTTGAGCAGCTTGCGTTCGCGGTCGCGCGTGCGCAGCTCGAGCGCATGCTCTTCTTCGATCGTCGCGCGGTCGGCCGGATCGGGAACGATCACGGTTTCGCGCAGATTCTCAGTGGTCTGGCCCGCATTGCGGAGGATTTCCGCCTGCAGCTGTTCGAGCCGGTTCTTGAAGAAGGCGAGCTGATCCTCGTTCATGTAATCCTTGTCGCTCATCTTCAGGATTTCGGCTTCGGTCAAGAGTCGTTTCGTCGTCATCTGGCTTGCTTCTTCAATGAGTGAGGCAAAACTGGCACATCTTGCCTGCACTTTTGTGTTGCCCGCAGTGGCCGCGGTGGCCGTTACCAACCTTTACCACTTTGCCAGGCGCAGTTACCGCGCCGTTATTGCGCGCTGGCGGGCACGGACGATGAACTGTCGTGACGCCCGAAGCGCCGCTGCGGGGCCGAACTCCTCTGGAAACCGGTCTTCAGATGCTCCTGAGGCATATATCGTACCGACTGCGCGCTGCGACGCGATGCGCTGCCGGCGGGGCGTCCCTCGGCTGAAAACCGGGGCACCTCTCTTCCAGTGGGGCCGTATTGTAACCGAACCGCAAACTTGCGCCGCAAGCGGGAAATCCCTGCAGTGGCCCGCCTGTCACCAGGCCGTTTGCGGACCGGTCGATATCCAGAAAATATAACGCGCCAATCGTGAAAAAGCGATGGTCGGGTACGTTATTTGGCGCACGAAGCGGGAAGAGATCGTTGCGCAGGCCGCAGACGCAGCGCTAGCGCCACGTTGCGGCGCGCAAAATCCAGACGAAAACGCCCGGCTGTGGGCCGGGCGTATCTGAAAAAGCCTGGAAAACGGGAAGATTCCGTCAGGCGAGGCAGGCGTCGAGCCCGTCGGTGATGAGGTCCTGCGGCAGCTCGATGCCGATGAACACCATCTTGCTGCTTTTCTTCTCAATCGGCAGCCACTTGGCGGCCAGGTCGCTGCCCATCATCTGGTGCACACCCTGGAACACCACCTTGCGGTCCACGCCCTTCATGTAGAGCACGCCCTTGTAGCGCAGGAGGCGCTCGCCGTAGATCTGCAGGATGCCGCCGAGGAAGTCCTCCAGGCGGTTCGGATCGAACGGGCGGTCGCTGCGGTAGACGAACGACTTGATCTTGTCGTCGTGGTGCGCGTGATGGTGGTGGCCGTGGTCGTGGCCTTCGTGGCTGCACTGGCCGTGATCGTGGTCGCAGTCGGCGTGATCGTGATCATGCGCGTGATCATGCGCGTGCGCGTGACCGTGGTCGTGATCGTCTTCGGCGAGGAAGTCCGGGTCGATTTCGAGCTTGGCGTTCAGGTTGAAGCCGCGCAGGTCGAACACCTCCTTGATGTCGGCTTCGCCGAAATTCACCTGGCGGATCTGCGCCTTCGGGTTCATGTGCAGCACACGATGACGCAGGTCGGCGAGTTCCTGTTCGTCGACGAGGTCGGCCTTCGTGATGAACAGGCGGTCGGCGAAACCGACCTGGCGCTGCACCACTTCGTGTTCGTCGAGCTGATGGTTGCCGTGCTTGGCATCCACGAGCGTGATGATCGCGTCGAGCAGGAATTCGTCGGCGATCTCGTTGTCCATGAAGAACGTCTGCGCGACCGGGCCCGGATTCGCGAGACCGGTGGTTTCGATCACCACACGGTCGAAGTCCAGCTTGCCGTCGCGCTTTTGCTGCGCGAGGTCGCCGAGCACGCGCGAGAGATCGCCGCGGATCGTGCAGCAGATGCAGCCGTTGCTCATCTGGATGATCTGCTCGTTGCTGTCCTGCACGAGGATTTCGTTGTCGATGTTCTCTTCGCCGAACTCGTTCTCGATCACGGCGATCTTCATGCCGTGCTTCTCGTTCAGGATGCGCTTGAGCAGCGTGGTTTTGCCGCTGCCGAGAAAGCCGGTCAGGATGGTGACGGGAATCATGCTGGTTGCCATGCTGTCTGCCTGGTAGGTGTTCGGGGGTACGTTCGGGCGCGCCGCTTCATGCTGTCGCGGCCTTCGAGTGTTACAACATAACTTCCTATTGAAACATATCTGCGCCGCGCCCGCATGCGGCGGCCGGGTGCGAGACCGGCGAGCGCCATTCGGGGCGGGAACAGACCGTGAAAGAGGCGCTGCGGCGCGCCGCCGAAAGGGCTCAAATAAGGCCGCTTCAGGCGATTTGCAACAGCAGGCCCTTCAGATATTCGCCTTCCGGAAACGCCGTGAGCAGCGGGTGATCCACGCCGGCGCCCAGGCGCTTGAGGATGCGCGCGTCCACTCGGGCGTCGGCGGCGGCGCCCGCCACGATCTTCTGGAACAGCGCCGAATCGATCGCGCCCGAGCACGAATAGGTGAACAACAGACCGCCTGGACGCAGCAGCTTGAAACCCGTGAGATTGATGTCCTTGTAGGCGCGCGCGGCGCGGTCCACGTGCTCGCGCGAGGCCGCGAACTTGGGCGGATCGAGCACCACGAGATCGAAGCGCTCGCCTTCGTCGTAGAGGCGGCGCAGCGTCTTGAAGGCGTCGGCGTCGAGCCAGGTGGCGAGCGCCGCATCGAAGCCGTTCGCCTCGACGTTTTTCTGCGCCGTGGTGAGCGCTTCGCCCGACGAGTCGATCGACACCACGCGTTTTGCGCTGCCCTTCATGGCCGCGAGCGAGAAGCCGCCGGTATAGCAGAAGCAGTTGAGCACCTCGCGCTCGCGCGCGTAGGTCTGCACGAGCGCGCGGTTGTCGCGCTGGTCCACGTAGAAGCCGGTCTTGTGGCCGTTGCGCACGTCCACGTGATAGCGCACGCCGTTCTCGCTCGTGATGATCGTTTCAGGCGGCTCGCTGCCGGCGAGCAGGCCGGTGATCTGTTCGAGCCCTTCCTTTTCGCGGATCGATACGTCCGAGCGCTCGTACACGTTCGGGCAGCCCGTTGCCGAGGTGAGCGCCGCCACGATCGCTTCCTTCCACGCCTCGACGCCCGCCGCCATGAACTGGCACACGAGCTGGCCGCGGCCTTCGCCAGCGTCTTCGATGTAGTAGTCGACGATCAGCCCCGGCAGGCCGTCGGCCTCGCCGAAGATGAGGCGCACCGCGCCCGTGCCGCTCACCATTGCGCGGCGGTCGGCCACGGCGCGCTGCACGCGGCGCTTGAAGAACGCATGGTCGATCGGCTCGTTTTCGTCGAAGCTCCACACGCGTGCGCGGATCTGCGAATGCGGGCTGTAGGCGGCGCGCCCGAGAAAGCGGCCGTCGGCCGCGCGCACGATGACGGTCGCGCCGGGCGCGGGCTTGCCTTCCACGCGCTCGATCGCGTTCGCGTAGACCCACGGATGGCGGCGCAGCAGGGATTTTTCTTTGGACGGCTTGAGGGTGACGATATTCATGATGGCTTCAATGCTGGGTGACGGAGCATGCGCCGCGTGGCGTTGCAAGCCACGTGGCGCGAACTCCGACGCGCTTTAATCGCGCTTCTTGGCGCGCGGATGCGCGGTGTCGTAGACCTTCGCGAGGTGCTGAAAGTCGAGCGACGTGTAGACCTGGGTGGCCGCGATGCTCGCGTGGCCGAGCAGTTCCTGCACGGCGCGCAGGTCGCCGCTCGACTGCAGCAGATGCGTGGCGAACGAGTGGCGCAGCACGTGAGGGTGCACGTTCGCCGGAATGCCCGCCGCGATGGCGGCGCGCTTCACGCGCTCGCGCACCACGCCCGGCGCCATGCGGTTGCCGCGCACGGAGAGAAAGAGCGGGGCGTCGTCGTGCTTCACGAAGGCGCTGCGGGCGGCGAGCCAGGCGTCGAGCGCGTCGAGCGCCTTGCGCCCGACCGGCACCATGCGGTGGCGGTTGCCCTTGCCGAGCACTTCGACTTCGGCGGCGTCGCGCTTGAGCCAACCCGCCGATTCGTAGCCGTCGCGCTTCACGTAATGCACATCGAGCCCCACGAGTTCCGCGAGACGCAGCCCCGACGAGTAAAACAGCTCGAGCATGGCGCGGTCGCGCAACGCCTCGGGGCCGCCTGCTTCCACGCCGGCGATGGCGGGCGCTTCCATGAGATGCGTGGCATCGTCGACGGAAAGCGCCTTCGGCAGCGTTTTGGCGCGTTTGGGCGCACGCACGGCGGCCACGGGATTGGCGTCGATTTCGATGCGGCCCGCGAGCCAGCGATAGAAGGCGCGCCAGGCCGACAACCGGTGCGCGATGGAGCGCGCCGAAAGGCCGCCCGCATGCGCGCGCGCCACCGCGCCGCGCACTTGCGCGGGCGTGACCGATTCGAGCGGCTTGCCGCCCGCGAGCTTCTTCAGCTCGTCGAGTTCATGCGTGTAGCCGCGCAGCGTGTGCTCCGAGAGCCGCCGCTCGTGTTCGAGCATCGCGAGGTAGTCGGCGATCGGATCGGTCGGGTTCACGTTGGGCGGCCTGGATGAGCGTCAGTGCGGCAGCAGGCGCGAGAGCGCCGCGCTCGCGAGTGCGCCGATCTGCGTGAGAAAGTCCGTAGCCATGCCGTCGTGGAAGCGGCGCGGGTCGGGCGAGCCCATCACCAGCAGGCCGAAGGCTTCGCCCGCTGGCGCATCGTTCGAGGCAACGGCGGGTACGCGCAGCGCGATGATCGCGACCGATTCAGCGGTGCCGTCGGTCGAGTCGAGCCATTGCGCGGCCTCGAAGCCGGTGTTCGCGCCGCAGTACGGCGTTTCGAGGCTGTTCGCGAAGATGCGCACTTCCTCGCCGGTCTGGCGCGCGAAATCGGCCTGCCCGTAGGCCTCCGCCACGTCCCACAGGCGCAGCGCGGCTTGCGGCATGTCGAACACGTCGCGCAGATTCTGCGTGATGGAGCGCGGCAGCGCGTGCGGGTCGCGCTCGGCGATCATGCGCGTGGTCCAGCGGTTGAACTTCGCGGCGATCGAATCGTTCTCGTGGCCGTAGCGCAGCAGTTCCGAAAGACGGCGCTCGAGATGCTTGTTCTTCTCGCGCAGCATTTCCATCTGGCGTTCCTGCAGCGAAACGGCAGCCTTGCCGTGCGGATTGCCTAGCTTGATCGTCGCGAGCAGTTCGGCGTGCTCAACGAAAAAATCGGGGTGGGCGAGCAGATAGTCGGCAACTTCGCGATCGTTCATGTTGTGGACGCGTTGTAGTTGTAAGGCGCGCACGGTGGCGCGCAGTCTGTCATGCGTTTGAGTTTTCGTGCGGCGCGACGTTCTCTCATTACGTGCGCCGCAAGGCCCGAAGCGAGCCGAATTCGGCCCGAAGCGCGCTAGTCGGCCAGCTCGATCTCGCCTTCGAACACGGTGGCGGCCGGGCCCGCCATGGTGAGCGCGGCGGATTCGTCGCGCGCGCCGTCCCAGGCGATGGTCAGCATGCCGCCATGCGTATGCACCTTCACGGGCGAGTCGAGCAGCCCGCGGCGAATGCCCGCCGCGACGGCCGCGCACGCGCCCGTGCCGCACGCGAGCGTTTCGCCTGCGCCGCGCTCGAATACGCGCAGCTTCACTTCGTTGCGCGAAACGATCTGCATGAAACCGGCGTTCACCTTGTTCGGGAAACGCGCGTGCGTTTCGATGGCCGCGCCTTCGGCCTTCACCGGGTACGCTTCGACGTCGTCGACAACCTGCACCGCGTGCGGGTTGCCCATCGAGACGACCGACACCCAGCGCCGCGCACCATTCACGTCGAGCGGCCAGAGCGTGTCGTTGCCTTCGCGGCGGCCTTCCAGGCCGTTCGCGTTGAACGGCACGAGCGCGGGTTCGAACTCGGGACGATCCATATCGACGACGACTTCACCGTTTTCCTGCACGACGAGCGTGATCGTGCCCTTCTGCACCTGCACTCGCACACGCTTCGAATCAGTGAGCTTGCGGTCGCGCACGAATTTCACGAAGCAGCGCGCGCCGTTGCCGCAGTGCTCGACCTCGCCGCCGTCGCAATTGAAGATGCGATAGCGGAAGTCCACGCCTTCCACGGTCGGCTTCTCGACGATCAGCAACTGGTCCGCGCCGATGCCGAAGTGGCGGTCGGCGAGCGCGCGCACACGCTCGGGCGTGAGCGCGAGGTCCTGGCTGTAGCCGTCGAGCACGACGAAGTCGTTGCCCGCGCCGTGCATCTTGGTGAATTTGAGTTTCATGCCGTTATTGTAAGCGAGGCCCGGGCGAAAACCCGGGCCTCGAGCGTGGGCGCAACGTTCAGCGCATCGTTCAGCTGTAGACGCTGGGTTCGCCCGGCGGCCGCGTCTTGAAGCGCTTGTGGACCCAGTAATACTGCTCGGGAATGCGCGGAATCTGTTCTTCGAGGAAAGCGTTCATGCGGCGCGCGTCGAGATCGTCGTCGCCGGTTGGATAATTTTCCCAAGGTTTGAACACTTTCAGCCGATAACCCTTGTAATTGGGCAACACCTCGCCGATGAACGGTACGACCTGCGCATGACCCACCTTCGCCAAACGCCCGACCGCCGTGAGTGTGCACGCCGGCACGCCGAAGAAGGGTACGAACGTGGAGTTGCGCATGCCGTAGTCCATATCGGCGCCGAGCATCACGGGCTTCTTGTCGCGCAGCCAGCGCAGCACGGCGCGCGCGCTGTCCGCGCGGCTGACCATTTCCGCGCCGAAACGGCTGCGTCCCGCCTTCGCCGCGGCTTCGAACTCGGGGTTCGAGAACGGCTGGTAGAGCGAGCCGCAGGGCCGGTGCAGCGAGTAGTTGAGGAACATGGAGCCCGCCTCGATGCCCACGAAATGCAAGCCGAGGAAGAGCGTGGGCGGCAGGTTCGGATCGGTGAGATCGATCTCGCTGTCGAGCTCGACGATCTTCTCGAGCTTCTTCGCCGACGCGAACCATTGCACGCTGCGCTCCATGTAGCTGCGAATGGCGTGACGGAAGTGCTGCCCCGCCACTTCCTCGCGCTTTTCGTCGCTCCACTCGGGAAAGCACAAGCGCAGATTCGTATGAACAACGCGCTTGCGGCGGCTCGGAATCTTGTAGAGCAGCCAGCCGAGGCCGTCGCCCAGACGCGCGACAAAGCCATAGGGCAGGATCGCGAACAGCTTGAGCAAGCCGATGGCGAAACGGGAGCCGAGTTTGCCTAGCATGCGTGAACTCCGCTGCAAGGCTTGCAAACGATGAGGAAGGAAACGAACGGCACGCGGGAGTACCCTGCGACAATTTAAGGAAGTCGCTATAATAAGGGCTTCGCCGAGTTAATAGACAACTTGCGGGGCGAAGCCGGATGCCAGTCAATGACTGAGTCACTGACAGCAACCGGGCAGCAATTCCGCTAAAGCGTCGCCGCTTCAAAGCTCCCGAAGCTGGCTACGTGAACTCAACCGTCACCAGCTACAAGGAGCCTGACACGTGGCAAACGACTATTTCTTCACCTCCGAATCCGTCTCCGAAGGCCATCCGGACAAGGTCGCCGACCAGATCTCGGACGCGATCCTCGACGCCATCCTCACGCAAGACAAGTACTCGCGCGTTGCAGCGGAAACGCTGTGCAACACGGGTCTCGTCGTGCTCGCCGGTGAAATCACCACCACGGCCAACGTCGACTACATTCAGGTCGCGCGCGACACGATCAAGCGCATCGGTTACGACAACACCGACTACGGCATCGACTACCGCGGCTGCGCGGTGCTCGTCGCTTACGACAAGCAGTCGCCGGACATCGCCCAGGGCGTGGACCGCGCGCACGACAACAACCTCGACCAGGGCGCCGGCGACCAGGGCCTGATGTTCGGCTATGCGTGCGACGAAACGCCCGAGCTGATGCCGCTGCCGATCCACCTTTCGCACCGTCTGGTCGAGCGCCAGTCGAACCTGCGCCGCGACGGCCGTCTGCCCTGGCTGCGTCCGGACGCGAAGTCGCAGGTCACGATCCGCTACGTCGACGGCAAGCCGCACGCCATCGACACGGTCGTTCTCTCCACGCAGCACTCGCCGGACATCGACCTCGGCACGCTGCGCGAAGCCGTGATCGAAGAAGTCATCAAGCCGGTGCTGCCGTCCGAACTCATCAAGGGCGACATCAAGTTCCTCGTGAATCCGACCGGTCGCTTCGTGATCGGCGGCCCGCAGGGCGATTGCGGCCTCACGGGCCGCAAGATCATCGTCGACACGTACGGCGGCGCAGCCCCGCACGGCGGCGGCGCATTCTCGGGCAAGGATCCGTCGAAGGTGGACCGTTCGGCCGCCTACGCAGGCCGTTACGTCGCGAAGAACATCGTGGCCGCCGGCCTCGCGTCGCGCTGCCTGATCCAGGTTTCGTACGCGATCGGCGTGGCTGAGCCGACTTCGGTCATGGTCAACACGTTCGGCACCGGCAAGGTGTCGGATGCGACCATCACGAAGCTCGTGCGCGAGCACTTCGACCTGCGTCCGAAGGGCATCATCCAGATGCTCGACCTGCTGCGCCCGATCTACGAAAAGACCGCCGCTTATGGCCACTTCGGCCGCGAAGAGCCGGAATTCTCGTGGGAAGCGACCGACCGCGCACTCGCGCTGGCCGAAGCCGCCGGCACGGAGCCGGTGAGCGCAGCCATCGCGTAAGCATTCGCAAGGTGGCATCGCGCTGGCCGGCGGCAACGCCGGTCAAGCGCGATGCGGTGCCGAAAAAAACCCCGCAGGGCGCAAGCCCGTGCGGGGTTTTTGTTTTTTGCGGTGCCTGCTGCGAACCGCGCAGCGTGGGCCTGGCGCGGGTCTTAGCGCATGGCGAAGCCGAACCAGCCCGTGCTGCTCGCGCCCATGCGGCGCGGCTTGCGCGTGCTGCGCGCCACATGCACCGTGGTGGGCGCGGCGAGCGTGCGCAGCGGCGCGTTCGGGCGATAGAGCAGCGTGCGCAGCGAGAAGTGGCGCGAGCCCGAGCGCATGCGCAGTACGGCGAAGAACGAGTGGAACCAGGTGCGCATGCCGTCGACGGGCTTCGTCTCCCGAACCTGTTGTGCGAGCGCGCGGGTGCGCGCGGCGTGGTGTCGCAGTGCACGCACCAGATGACGGCGGGCCGGGCGGGCCGCTTTCAGGGCGGTGTGGGCGGCGTGAGACATGCGTTGAGTATCGAAGAGGGTATGCATGGCGGTTGAGCAATCGGGTTCGAGGTGCGCCTCGCGCGACGCTTTGCGTCGAGCAGCAAACGTGCCTGTCTTCCAGGGCATCACGAATTGGGTGGACGGGAGACGGGCCGCATGGCGCGGCGTGGGACGCGAAGCGACGGATTCTTCTGTTGGAGCGCCTTGTGCGGCAAGGCGTTCACGGCGATCGGTCGATGCGAAGAGAATTCGGCAATGTAAAACAACATGCGCAACAGGCTACACGCGAATCATGACTGCAGAAAGTCGGTTAATACCCGGCCCTGCGCGCCTTTGATGCACACGATCCCACCCTTAGTCCTCATCGCGGTGCGCGCGCGCCATTCGCGTGCGGCTCCATCGACGCGACGCATGGAGCCACCTCGTGTGACAGCGTGGTCCTTCCGGCCGTGCCGGCACGCTTTACAATCGAAGCGTCGGCGCGCGCCGACGCCTCAGCCTCTTCGTTTCGCGGCATCGTGTAACGAAGCCACGAACGCAGGCTGCGGCCCTTGCTCGCATCGAGATCGCATAACGGAAGTCCCATGTCAGTCCAGTCAAAGAAAGAACAGGTGCAGGCGCTGCGCGAGCGCGGCTTCGTGGTCGTGCCGGGGCTCGTCTCGCCCGAGCGCTGCGAGGCGATCAAGCAGGTTGCGCAGGAGCAGTTGCAGGCGGCTGCCGCGCCGCTCGAATTCGAAGCCGATTTGCGCTACCCGGGCGCGCCCGAATCGAAGGACGCCCCGGGCGGCCATACGGTGCGGCGCCTGCTCGACGCCTACTCGCGCCACGCGCTGTATCGCGAATGGGCCACGTCGCCGGAAATCGCGGGGTGGATGGAGTTGTATTTCGGCGAGGAGCCGGTCCTCTCGTGCGCGCATCACAACTGCATGATGACGAAGCACCCGCACTACGGCAGCCTCACGGGCTGGCACCGCGACGTGCGCTACTGGTCGTTCGAGCGCGACGACCTCGTTTCGGTCTGGCTCGCGCTCGGGCCGGAGAAGATGGAAAACGGCGGCCTGTGGTTCGTGCCGGGCTCGCACGAGGCGCCGTTCACCTCGGAGCGCTTCGACGCCGCGAAATTCTTCCGCGCCGACCTGCCCGAGAACCAGGCGTGGATCGACCGCGCGATCGCCCCGACGCTCGCCGCCGGCGACGTGGTTTTCTTTCACTGCAACACGCTGCATTCGGCGGGGCAGAACCAGAGCGATCAGGTGAAGTTTTCGCTCGTGTACACGTACCACGGCGCGAGCAACGTGCCGCTGCCGGGCACGCGCTCGGCGGCCAAGCCCGAGGTGAAGTTCTGAGTAAAGTTCCGGGCCGGCGCTGCGTGGCGTTCGCCTAGCGCCGGCGCCCCGACATCGTGAGGCCGGTGATGCCCGCGAGCGTTGCCGCGATGCCGCCCCCGATCAGGAGGATCGTGCGGTTGGTGGGCGCGCCGGTGAAGAGACGCGACATGTCGTTCGCGAACGAATGGAGCGACTGGCCGCCGAAGTACAACAGGACGACGCCACAGGCGATAAGCGCGATCGAAATCGCTTTGGCCATGAACAACCTCTCGCAAAGGATGGACGCCGCAGTGTAGGCGAGCGGCCGCGGCGCGTCCAGGGTACGGTTTATCTGGCAGCCCGGCGTGCGCGCTCGCCTACCTTACATCGCCTTTCCCGCATAGTGGGCATCTGCACGGCTCGGGCGGATTGGCTAACATAGCTGCCTCACGCGAGCAGCACGCCCCACAGCGCGCCCGCGCCCATCCCTTCGCTCACTACCCGTTTTCGCCGAGGATCACCATGGCTTACGAAGCAGCCTCAGAACGCTATTCGGACATGCAGTACCGCTTTTGCGGCAAGTCGGGGCTCAAGCTGCCCGCACTTTCGCTCGGTCTGTGGCACAACTTCGGCGATACCACGCCGATCTCGACCCAACGCGACATCCTGCGCACCGCGTTCGATCTCGGCATCACGCACTTCGACCTCGCGAACAACTACGGCCCGCCGTACGGCAGCGCCGAAACGAACTTCGGCCGCATTTTCAAGGACGATTTCCGTCCGTACCGCGACGAGTTGCTGATCTCGTCGAAGGCAGGCTGGGACATGTGGCCGGGCCCGTACGGCCAGGGCGGCGGCTCGCGCAAGTACGTGCTCGCGAGCCTCGACCAGAGCCTGCAGCGCATGGGCCTCGACTACGTCGACATCTTCTATTCGCATCGTTTCGACGTGGAAACGCCGCTCGAGGAAACGGCTGGCGCGCTGGCGACGGCCGTGCAGCAGGGCAAGGCGCTGTATGTCGGCATCTCGTCGTATTCGCCCGCCAAGACGCGCGAAATGGCGAAGCTGCTCGCCGAATACAAGGTGCCGCTGCTCATTCACCAGCCGTCGTACAACATGCTCAACCGCTGGGTCGAGGAAGAACTGCTCGACACGCTCGAGGACCTCGGCACGGGCAGCATCGCGTTCACGCCGCTCGCGCAGGGCGTGCTCACGAACAAGTACCTGAACGGCGTGCCCGAAGACGCGCGCGTGAACCGCCCGGGAGGCGGCTCGCTTAAGAGCGAGCATCTGAGCACCCAGAACATCGAGCACGTGCGCAAGCTCAACGACCTCGCGCTGCGCCGCGGCCAGAGCCTCGCGCAAATGGCGATTGCCTGGACGCTGCGCGGCGGCCGCGTGACCTCGGCGCTGATCGGCGCGAGCCGCGCGGAGCAGGTGCGCGAGAACGTTGCCGCGTTGAAGAACCTGGAGTTTTCGAAGGAAGAACTCGCGGAAATCGACCGCTATGCGACCGAAGGCGGCGTGAACCTGTGGGAGAAGCCGTCGACTGATCAGCACATCTGAACGGCACGCTTCCCGGCACAACGAACCGCCTCCTTGCGAGGCGGTTTTTTATGCGCGAAAGATCGGCAAAGTGCGTGCGGCGGCAGCGAGGCGCGCCATTCTTCGGTTTGTCATGTGGCCCTGCTAACGTCGCGGCAGCCTTTGCCGCGAGGAATTTCCATGGAGTCCTTGAGCGCCGAATCCGAAGCGCTTTCCCCCACCGCCACGCGCACCGAACCCGCCGGGCGGCCCGAACGTGCGATGCGCCCGCCGCAGCCCGCAACGTCGGCTCGCGCAAATGCCGCAATACTTGCGTTCGCGTTCACAGCGCTGTGCTACGAACTCGTGGGCTTGCCGCTTTTGCTGGACGCGGCAGGCGGCCCGACGTTCGCCCTGCTGGCAACGCTTGCGCCCGTCGTGCTCGCCACGCCGATCCATTGGGGGCTCATCCACGAAGGCATACACGGACAACTTTCGCGCGACCGGCGCGTGAACGAGTGGCTCGCGCGCGTGCTCGCGATCGGCCTGGCGATGCCGTTCGACGCCGTGCGTTTCGGACACCTGATGCATCACCGCTTCACACGTGAGCCGTTCGACCGCCCCGATGTGCTCGACCAGCATGACGCGAGCGGCCCGCGCTGGCGTCGCCGTGTTTCGTACTATGCGCGGTTGATGGGCGGCCTGTACGCGGCCGAATTGCTGCTGCCGCTGCTGGCTTTCATGCCCGTGCGCCTCGCACGCGCCATCATCGAGCGTGGCGTGGGGGCGCACGGACGCGAAGGCGTGCAGGTGCAGCGGCTCTTCGCGAACCACGCCGCCGATCCCGTGAGGCGCAGCCGCGCGCGGCGCGACTGGCTCGCCTCGCTCGCGCTGTACGCCGCTTCGTTCGCGCTGTACGGCAAGGCTTGGCCCGTGCTGCTCGCGGCGATGTACCTGCGTGGACTGTGGCTATCGGTAGCCGATAACCTGCCGCACTACGGCGTCGCGCTCGACGAACCGGGCCGCGCGCGGGATTTCCGTGTGCCGCGCGTTCTGGGCGTGCTGCTCATGAATCATCACCTGCATCGCCAGCATCATCTGCATCCGACGCTGCCGTGGACGGCGCTGCCCGCAATCGCGCACGCCGAAGAGGCCGCAGGCGCGGCGGCGCGGGCGGACTATCTTGCCGCCGCGTTGCGTCAGTTCAAGGGATTGCAGCCGGGCGTCGATCCCGGCTGAGGTGGAGGGTGCGAGCGAATGGCGCGCGTGCGCGCAAACCGCGGCGCGTTGCGCCGCGAGGTGCCGCTTCGTCAATTTGCGCCGGCTACATCAGCGCCGGCAGCGTCTCGACAAGCGCAACGGCTGCGAGCACGCCGATCAGCGCGCCGATCACGCGTAGCGTGTTGTGTCTGAATTCCGTCGCGCACGGCACCGCGCCAAGAAAGAGCGCGCCAGCGAGGGCCATCGGGATGATCATCACGAAATCGCCAATCGTGAAATAACCTTCCATGCTCGTCTCCTTATCGTATGGGCGACGCGGGCGCGCAATGGTTGTCGTTCTCGTTGCCATGCCAATGGCATGACGTTGCGGCCCCGGGCCTGAAATCGAGTATAGGTGAGGGCGGCGAGCGCGGCGGCGCGTGTGTGTGCCGTGACGCGCATCGTGAAGCGCATGTCGCGCCGCAAAAGCCCGCCAGAAGCGGCGTTGCGCTGCGGTGCGATGCGCGCGGGGCGCAATTCGCCAGTCGTCTAAATATTACGGACGCCTTTCGATTGCCGCGGCGCGCGGCGCACAACGATGCAAGTGCGCACGTTGTGTTCCGCGCCGGGCGATATCGCGAACTCAGGCCGCCCCAGTGCGTTCGCGTGCCCGCAACCTGAGCGCCAGCGCGAGCCCCACGACCAGCAGCACGATCACGAGGCCGGCGACGCCGGCCCAGCCCGCCGCAGTCCAGAAGTGCCCGCCGATGGAACCCATTACGCTCGAGCCGACGTAATAGGCCAGCAGGTACAGCGCGGCGGCCTGGCCCTTCGCTTCGCGCGCGAGCCGTCCAACCCAGCCGCTCGCCACCGCATGCCCGGCGAAGAAGCCAATGGTCAGGCACGCGATGCCGGCTGCAATGGCCGCGAGCGGCGCGAACAGCGTGAGCACGACGCCCGTGAGCATCAGCGCGAGACTGGCGACCAGCACGCGGCCGCGCCCGAAGGTGTCGGCCATGCGGCCCGACCACGGCGAGGCGACCACGCCGGTCAGGTAGACAAGGAAAATCGCGCCGATCGCTGCCTGACTCATGCGATAGGGCGGCGCGATCAGCCGGTAGCCGATGTAGTTGTAGAGCGTGACGAAGCTGCCCATCAGCACGAAGCCCATGGCGAACAGCATGGGCAGCTCCGGCCGCGCGAAATGGCGCAGCAGCGCCGAGCGATGATGCGTCAAGCCGAGGCCGCTCTTCGGCACGAAGTGTCGCGAGGGCGGCAGGAGCGAGCGGAACGCCAACATGGAAGCGAGCCCGAGCACGCCGATCACGGCGACTGCCGCACGCCAGCCGAACAGGTCGGTGACGATGCCCGTGATCACGCGCCCCGCCATCCCGCCGATGGCCGTGCCGCCCACGTAAAGGCCCATCGAAAGGCCGAGGCCGTCCGGGTGCATTTCTTCGGCGAGCCAGGCCATGGCCACGGCGGGCACGCCACCGAGCGCAATGCCCTGCAGCGTGCGCAGCACGAGTAGCTGATGCCAGTGCGGCACGAAGGCGGTGGCGAGCGTGAGCAGCGACGACGCGCACAGCGACGCGGTCATCATGCCGCGCCGGCTCCAGCCTTCGGAGACAAAGCCCGCAATGAAGATCGCGATGGCGAGCGCCGCCGTGGTGAACGAGAGCGAGAGGCTGCTCTGCGCGGGGCTCACGCCGAAGGTTTCGGAGAACGCAGGCAGCAGCGGCTGCACGCAGTAGAGAAGCGAAAAAGTGGCGTAGCCGGCGAACAGAAGCGCGAGGCTCGCGCGCCAGAATTCGGGGGTGCCGCGTTCGATGTACGGAACGGCGGAGGGCGCGGAATTGCGCGAGGCGCCCGGTGATGCAGTCACGAGTGAATCTCCAGCAATATTACAAAGGCGCAACGATACGCCTGTTGGGCGATCAGCGTGGTCGAGCGCCGCAGGAGAGGCGGCGCCGGCGGCTTAGCCCGGCGAGCGGGCGGCGCCTGGCTGCGCGCCGCGAGCGGCGCTTGGCGCGCTCGCCGAAGCGCCTTGTGGCCCGCTGGCGGGCTGCGCTTTTTGCAAGTCGTCCGGATGCACGAGCGCCGCATCGCTGGGCAGATCCGCCGCGCTCCAGCCGCCGCCCAGCGCCTTCACGAGCGCGACGCTCGCCGCCATGCGCCGGCGCGAGATCGCCACGGCCTGGCGTTCGTTGTTGAGCGCCGTGGTTTGCGCGACGACCACGTCGAGGTACGTAATCGCACCGCCGAGATAGCGATTGTTGATGGTGACGAGCGTGCGCTGCGCGGCGTCCACCGCGCGGTCCTGGGCCGTCGCCTCCTGCTCCAGCACGCGCAGCGCCGCGAGGTTGTCCTCGACGTCGCCAAAGGCGTCGAGCACCGTTTGGCGGTACTGCGCCACGTTCTCGTCGTACTGGGCGCGCGCTTCGTTGCGCACGGCCTCGCGCCCGCCGAAGTCGATCAGCGTGCCCGCGAGCGTCGGTCCGAGCGACCAGAAGCGCGCGGGCGCGACGAGCCACTGGCTGAAGTTGGTGGCCTCCAGGCCGCCCGTGACCGCGAGCATGAGGGTCGGGAAGAACGCCGCCGTCGCCACGCCCACTTGCGCGTTCGCGGCGGCCACGCGGCGCTCGGCAGCGGCAATGTCGGGGCGCCGTTCGAGCAGCGTGGATGGCACGCCCGGCGGGCTCGTGATCGCGCGCACCGTGTAGGCCTCCTTCGGTGCGACGGCGAGCGTGAACGTGGAAGGCGACTGCCCGATGAGAATCGCGATGGCATGTTCGAGCTGCGCGCGCTGCACGCCGAGATCGATCGCCTGCGCCTCGGTGGTCTGCAGCTGCGTTTGCGCCTGGCCCACGTCCGCGTCGGTGGCGATGCCGCCTGCGTAGCGATGCTGCGTCAGTTCGAGCGATTCGCGATAAGCCTGGATCGTGTCGTCGAGCAATTGCCGTTCGCGGTCGAGGCCGCGCAGCTCGAAGTAATCGGTCGCGAGTTCGGCCTGCATGGAGAGCAGCACGGCCTGCATGTCGGCAGCGCTTGCCTGTGCATTCGCCTTCGCGGCCTCGACGTTGCGCGCGACGCGGCCCCAGATATCGGGCTCCCATGTGGCGTCGATGCCGACGGCGTAATCGTTGATCGTTTGACCGGCCTTCGACGTGTACAGGACGTTCTGCGAGGTGCGGTAGCGCGAATAGTCGCCGCTCGCCGTCACGAGCGGAAAATAGCTCGAGCGCTGCTGCGCCACGTTCGCGCGCGCCGCGCGAAAGTGCGCCTGTGCGGCTTGCACGTTCTGGTTCGCGCTCTCGACCTGGGCTTCGAACTTGTCGAGCGTGGGGTCCTCGTAGATCGTCCACCACGCGCCGCGCGGCACGTTGTCGGCAGGCTGCGCAATCGTCCAGCCCGTGCCTTCGAGCTCCTTGAACGTCGCGGCCAAGGGCATGCTGGGGCGTACGTAGTCGGGCCCGACCGTGCAGGCGCCGAGCGCCCCGAGCAGGGCCAACGCGAGAAGTCGAACGCGTGCGCGCCTCATCATTCGCCCTGCGCCTGCGTGTTGCTACCCGCACCGCTCGCGCCATGCGCCGCACCTGCCTCGTGCTGCGGCTGCACGATGCGCACGGGCGTGCCGTCGACGATCGCGTCCTGCGGATTGACGATCACGCGCTCGTCTCCCGCGAGCCCCGCGGCCACAGCGACGCGGGTGCCGAAGTCGGTGCCGAGCGTGACCTTCACCAGCTTCACGCGGTTTTGCGCGTCGACGGTCGCCACCTTCACGCCGTCCGGGCGGAACAGGAAGGCGTTGCCGGGCAGTGTCATCGGCGTGCCCGAGCCGTCGAGCGCGAAGTGCACCTGCGCATACGCGCCGGGCAGCAGTTCGCCGCTGCGGTTGTCCACATCGACTTCCACGAGCATCGTGCGCTGCTGCGTATCGACCGCGCCCGCCGTGCGCGCGACGATGCCAGGGAAGGGCTTGCCCTGTTCCTCGTTGAGCGTGAGATACGCATGCTGCTGCACGCGGATCTGCTGCGCGTAAGCCTGCGGCACGTTCGCGTACACGCGCAGCCGGTCGGCCTGCGCGAGATGAAACAGCTCTTTCTGCGAGCTGCCGCCGTTGCCCGCGTCGATGAGCGCGCCCACGTCCACGTTGCGCGCGGTGACGATGCCGTCGAAGGGCGCCGTCACGCGTTCGTACGACTGCAGTTGCGAGAGCCGCGAGACGTTGAAGCGCGCGGAATCGAGCGTGGCCTTTTTCGCGAGCATGTCGCCGACTTTTTCGTCGGCGTCCTGTTTCGCCACCGAGCGCGTTTGCAGCATCTGCGTCCAGCGGTCGGCCGTGGTTTTCGCGAGCGCGTAATTGGCTTCGGCGTTGGCGAGATCGGCGCGCGCGGCACGCAGCTGGTCATCCACTTCGGGTGCGTCGATTTCGGCGAGCAACTGGCCCGCCTTCACGTGCGCGCCGATGTCGAAGTACCACTTGCGCAGATAGCCATTGGTGCGCGCGTAGATCGGCGTGTCGAGAAACGCCTGCACGTTGCCGGGCAACACGAGGTCGAGCGCGCGCGCCGAGCGCTGTGGCGTGACCACCTGCACGGAAAGCGTGCTCGCGGTTTTCGCGTCGCGCTCGAGCGCCGCATGCGCGCTATGGCGCGACCAGATGCCTTGCGCCGCGAGCCCGATCACGATGAGCGCAGCGAGCACGATGGGCCAGCGCCGTGCTTTATGCGGGCTATGCGGCGCTTGCGGCGGAGGCGTTTGCGAATGATTCGTCATGACAGGGTATTCATGATTTGGGCACCACGTTTTCACTGGCGCGCTGGCGGCGCTCGCCGAGCTTGCGGTAGATGAGCGAGAACACCACGGGTACGAAGATCAGCGTGGCGAGCGTGCCCACCGCGAGGCCGCCGATCACGGCGCGCCCGAGCGGCGCATTTTGCTCGCCGCCTTCGCCAAGGCCAATGGCCATCGGCACCATGCCGATCACCATGGCGAGCGCGGTCATGAGCACCGGGCGAAAACGCGTGTAGCCCGCTTCGATCGCGGCGCGCGCCGCGTCGCCGTGCAGGCGCAACTGCTCGCGCGCGAAGCTGATGACGAGAATGGAGTTCGCCGTGGCAATGCCGATACACATGATCGCGCCCGTGAGCGCGGGAATGGACAGCGTGGTGTGCGTGAGGAACAGCATCCAGACGATGCCCGCAAGCGCGCCCGGCAGCGCCGTGATGATGATGAACGGATCGAGCCACGACTGGAAGTTCACGACGATCAGCAGATACACGAGCACGATCGCGAAGACGAGACCGCCGAACAATCCGGAGAACGAATCGTTCATCGTCTGCACCTGGCCGCGCAGCTTGACGGTGGAGGTTTTCGGCAGCGCGTCGCGCGTCTGGTCGATGATCTTCGCGATGTCGTCGGAAACGGCGCCGAGGTCGCGCCCGTCGGCGGTGCCGTAAATGTCGATGGTGGTCTGCGCGTTGTAGTGCGTGACCACCGCGTCGCCCGCCACGCGCTGCATGCTCGCGAGCGAGCCGAGAATATTGCTGCGGCCGTTCGCGGTGAGCGGAATGTTGGCGAGCGACTGCAGCGAATCGATCGTGTATTGCGGCGCTTCGGTCACGACGTTGTAGCTCACGCCGTTGACCGGGTTGAGCCAGAACGTGGGCGTGGTCTGCTGGCTGCCCGAGAGCGTGATGAGCAGATCGCTTGCCACGTCCTTCTGCGTGAAGCCCGCCTGCTGCGCGCGCGTGCGGTCCACGTCGATGAAGATGCGCGGCAGGTCCGCGGGCTGCTGGATGCGCGCGTCGACGAAGCCGGGCACGCCGCGCAGTCGCGCGAGCAGCTTCGCCGCGAACGCGCGGTTTCCCGCCACGTCGCGGCCCACGATCTGCACGTCGATAGGCGAGGGCATGCCGAAGTTCAGCGTCTGGCTCACGATATCGGCGGGCAGGAAGGCGAACTGCACGCCCGGGAACTCGTCGTTGAGCGTGCGGCGCAACAGGCGCACGTAATCCGCCGTGGCGTGGTGATCTTCGTTCAGCGAGATCAGCACGTCGGCGTCGGAGGTGCCGATGGTGCCCGTGTTGCTGTACGACAGGTTGATACCCGAGACCGGCAGGCCGATGTTGTCGATGATCGAATGCAGCTCGCCCGGCGGAATCAATGTACGCACGCGCTTGTCGATCCGATCGACGAGCACGGCCGTTTCTTCCACACGCATGCCGGTTTTCGCGCGCACGTGCAGCGCGATGGTGCCGGCATCGACTTGCGGAAAGAAGTCTCGCCCGAGGAACGGCATGAGCAACAGCGAGGCGCCACAGCAGGCGAGAAACGCCACGACGAACCACACGGGATGCTTCACGCGCGCCGCGAGAAACACGCGGTAGCGCTCGCGCAGCCCCTCGAAGCCGCGCTCGAACGCGAGGTGCACGCGCATGAACGGATTGCGTGTCGTGCGATGCAGGTCGGCGGCCTTGTGATGATGGCGCATCAGGTACTTCGCGAGCGTGGGCACGAGCGTACGCGAGAAGAAGTACGAGGCCAGCATGGCGAATACCACGGCTTCCGCGAGCGGGATGAAGAGGTAATGCGCCACGCCCGTGAGCAGGAACATCGGCACGAACACAATGCAGATGGAGAGCGTGGAGACCAGCGTGGGAATCGCGATCTGGTGCGCGCCGTCGAGAATCGCCTGTTCCAGCGTCTTGCCTTGCTCCAGCTGCTGGCTGATGTTCTCGATGGCGACCGTTGCGTCGTCAACGAGAATGCCCACCGCGAGCGCAAGCCCGCCGAGCGTCATGATGTTGATGGTCTCGCCGAGCGCCGCGAGCACGATGACCGAGGTGATCATCGAAAGCGGAATCGAGACCGCGATGATGAGCGTGGCGCGCCAGTTGCCGAGAAATAGCAGGATCATGAGCGCCGTGAGCGCGGCGGCGATGAGCGCCTCGCGCAGCACGCCCTGCACGGAGGCGCGCACGAAAAGAGACTGATCCGCGACCGGATCGATATTGAGCGACGACGGCACGAGGTTGCGCAGCGTCGGCATCATCTCCTTGATGCGATCGACGATTTCGAGCGTGGACGTATTGCCGCTCTTGTTGATGGTGAGGAGCGAGGCGCGCTGACCGTCCACGCGCACGATGTTGGTTTGCGGCACGTAGCCGTCGCGCACGTGCGCGACGTCGCGGATATAGATCGTGCCGCTTGCCGTGGTTTTCACGGGAATGTCGTTCAAGCCCGCTAAGCTGTTGGGGCTTGCGTTCATCGTGACCGAATATTCGGTCGCGCCTATTTTCGCCGTGCCGGAGGGCAGGATGAGGTTCTGCGCGCTGATCGCGTTCACCACGTCCATGGGCGAGAGATTGTGCTGCTGCAGCGCGCGCTGGTTGATGTCAACCATGATTTGCCGCTGCTTGCCGCCATAGGGCAGCGGCGCGGAGGCGCCCGGCACGGTCGCGAGCTGCGTCTTCAGGAAGTTGTTGCCGTAGTCGAACAACTCCTGCTCGGTAAGTTGCGGTGAGGAAAGCGACAGGCGCAGGATCGGCACAGTCGAGGCGTTGTAGCGCAGAATGAAGGGCGGCTGGATGCCAGGCGGCAGCGAGCGCAACTGCGCTTGCGAAAGCGCCGTGACTTCGGCGAGTGCTTCCTGGATATTGGCGTGCGGCTGGAAGAAGATCTTCACGACCGCGATACCGTTGAGCGAGGTCGATTCGGTGTGCTCGATATCGTTGACCGCCACGGAAAGGCCGCGCTCGTAGTTGA
The DNA here is from genome assembly GCF_905220195.1 of Paraburkholderia sp. J8-2. NCBI lineage: Bacteria > Pseudomonadati > Pseudomonadota > Betaproteobacteria > Burkholderiales > Burkholderiaceae > Paraburkholderia > Paraburkholderia sp. J8-2. Next base: position 591,539 of record NZ_CAJMZA010000002.1, on the reverse strand, counting down.
GCACGATGCGCTTTTCCATTTCGTCGGCGGGCAGGCCTGTGTAGGTCCAGATCACCGAGAGCACCGGGATGTCGATGTTCGGGAAGATGTCCGTGGGCGTGCGCAGGATCGTCAGCGGCCCGACGATCAAAAGCAGCAACGCGAGCACGACGAACGTGTACGGGCGCTTGAGCGCGAGTCGAACGATCCACATGGAACGACGGGTTCCTTCGCTGGTGGCGGAGTGTGGCTCGCGCGGCTGGTCTGGCCGCGATGGCGAGCGTTTAGGTTATCGGTATCGTGGCCGGCTATGATGGCGCGCTTGAGGTCTTTGCCTGTGCTGCGCCTGGCCTTTGTGGTGCACGGTTGGGACAGGACTATAGCGCCAGTCACGAGGCATCAGCGTACTTTTTCAGGGACTGCCCTAGCAAGGGCGCTGAGAATGGGGTTTACCATCTGTTACAGTCAGCTTTTCGTAAGTTGCGCGAACGAGGCAGGGCGGAGCAGTGACGGTGCAAGGCGGCGTCTGCACGGCGTCGTTGATACACCCCCCTATTTTTTCGCTTTGCGCATGCGCTCAAACAAGCAACAATGGGGATGCCAAGGGTCCGGCCGTGCTTAAGCGCGCGGAACGAGCGGGTCGCCCGAGGCACGTTTGGATGCGCGCGCAACCGTTGGTGCGCATCGGTTTTTTTGTCAGCATGCCGACCGGTTTTCCTTCGAGGGAGCCGGCGAAGGTAGCGAGGTAACGGGGAAACATCATGCAAATCGGTTCTATCGTCCGTTCCGTTCATATCGCCGTGCCACAGGGCGCGCGCGGCATCGTGATGCGCATTCTCGGCGACATGGCGATGGTGACCTGGTATGCCGGGGAGCCTGGCTCGTCGAAGCAACTCAGCACCGAGCCCTTTTTTCTCGAAGATCTGATCGATACGGGCGAGCACGTCATGCCCGCCGGCGCGCAGATCCACTGAGCCTGGGCTCTGTGACACGCTGACGAGGCGCGCCGCGCCTCGTCGCAGGGTTGCGCGCCGCGTTTGTGTTCATCGTGCCCGCCGTGGCGCACCGCGTGCTCGCAGCCACTGCCCGCAAGAGGCACAATTGCGGGTATGAATTACGATCCTTCTCCTCTTCCGGGCGAACCTTCCGGCCCCGGCGATTCCAGCGACCCGCAAGCCGCGCCCTACGCGCGTCTCACGCCTGAATGCGTGCTCGACGCCGTGGATGGCGTGCTGATGCCGGCCAACCGCCGCACGGATGGCCGCATGCTCGCGCTCAACAGCTACGAGAATCGCGTGTACCAGGTGGGCGTGGAAGACGAGGCGCCGCTCATCGCCAAGTTCTATCGCCCCGAGCGCTGGAGCGACGAGGCGATCCTCGAAGAGCACGCCTTCGTCGCCGAACTCGCCGCGCGCGAGATTCCCGCTGTGCCCGCGCTTGCCTTCGAAGGGCGCACGCTGCACGAGTTCGACGGGTTTCGCTTCTCGCTTTTCGAGCGCCGTGGCGGCCGCGCGCCGGATCTCGACCGCAGCGACACGCTCGAATGGCTGGGCCGTTTCATCGGCCGCATTCACGCGGTGGGCGCGACAAAACCTTACGCAGCACGCCCCACGCTCGACATTCAGACGTACGGCTACGAGCCGCGCACGTATCTGCTGGAACATGGCTTCGTGCCCTCCGATGTGCGCGAAGCGTGGCAGGCCGCGGTCAATCTCGCGCTCGAAGGCGTGGAGGCGGCATTCGAGCGTGCGGGCGACGTGCGTTCGCTGCGCCTGCACGGCGACTGCCATCCGAGCAACGTGCTCTGGACCGACGCCGGCCCGCATTTTGTGGACTTCGACGACAGCCGCATGGGTCCCGCTATCCAGGATTTGTGGCTGCTGCTGCCCGGCGATCGTGCGGGCGCCTCGCGTGCGATGGCGGATCTGCTCGCCGGTTATGAGGACTTCTGCGAATTCGAGCCGCGCGAGCTGCATCTCGTCGAGGCGCTGCGCACGCTGCGCCTCATCCACTACTCGGCGTGGCTCGCGCGCCGCTGGCACGATCCCGCGTTTCCGGCCGCCTTCCCGTGGTTCAACACGCAGCGTTACTGGGAAGAGCGCATTCTCGAACTGCGCGAGCAGATCGGCGCGATGCAGGAAGGGCCGCTCTGGCCCGTGTGAACGCTGAACGCGGCGCGCAGGCTCACTGCGCGCTCGCCGGACTGCCGGGCGAGGCGCCCTGCGCAGATGGCTTGACGATCAATTGCGCGCGCAGGTCGCGCGCCATCGTCTCGAACGCGGGGCGCATCTGTGCGAAATCGTCGGCGCTGCACACGTCGCTTGCGAAATGCGTCTGGCCCGTACGCGTGACGCGCAGCACGTTCGCCTCTGCGTCGAGCGCGTACTGCGAACTGAAATCGATGAAACGGTTGTCGGCGTGCTGCGGCATGGGCACGTCGAGCACGCGCATGCCCGGCGGCAGGACGATGCGCGTGCGCTCGGTCATCACCACGTTGCGGCACATGAACGGCTGCGTGCGCCGCGGCTCGCCGAGCCAGTAGCGCAGATTCGCGTCGAGTCCACCCACGAAGCTCGTGAGCGTGGGCACAGGCGTGGTCATCTCAGGGTCGACGAAACCGTCGAAGGTGCCCGTGAGCGTGAGCACGAGCGGTCCCGCCGTGGCGTCGAGCGGGCTGGAGGCGAGCGTGGCGTTGCCGCGCAGGTTGGCGTTGTGCAGCTCCCATTGCAGCGACTCCTCGCGCTGCGCGGGCGTTTGCAGGCGCAGCACGCTGCGTGTCTGTTCGGCGGACCAGCCCTCTGCCTGCAAGCGGTAGATGAAATGCGCCGAGCCGTCGGGCGCGACCGTGATGTCGAGATCGCTTTCGCGCGTGGTCGAGGCCGTGGCGGGCGTGCGGACCTGCGTGCCGTCGCTGGCGAGCACGGCCACGCGGTCCATATCCGTCGACGGCAGGTAGCCGAACTCGATGTTGCTCGCGGTGGAGTCGGCGAACATCTGCAGATCGGGCAGCCAGGTGATGACGTGATTGATCACGCCGAAGCCCGGCACGCTCGGCAGCGTGTAGACCGTGCCGCTGTTCACGAGCGCCGGCATGCTGCGGATGCCGACGGCGTCGAGCAGCGCGCCGTAGAGCGCGACGTGGTCCTTGCAGTCGCCATAGCGGTTTGCGAGCACGTCGCTGGCGCGGTGCGGCACGATCTCGCCGCGCCCGATATTCATCGCCACGTAGCGGATGTTGCGGCGCACCCAGTCGTAGAGCGACTGCGCCTTCGCGCGCGGCGTGTCGTCGTGCGCCGTGAGCGTGAGCGCGAGACGCACGATGGCCGGGTCGCGCACGGTCGGATCGGCGGCCGCCTCGCGATAGACCTTTGCGAAGGCCGCGTAATCGGGGAAGGTGGACACCATCAGCCGGTCGCCGTAGCTCACGTAGGCCACCGAGCCGTATTCGAGGCGCTGAAAATTCGCCTTGTCGTAGCGATACTCATAGCGCGTGCGGCCGTTCACCGTGGCGGGCGGCAAAACGGTAAAGCCGCGCGCGTCGGCGTAGAGCGGCACTTTCGCGGGCAGGTCGTAGATCACGCGGAAGTTGTGCGTGGGCGCGAGGTCGGGCGGCGTGAAGTCGCTGAACCAGCCCGGCACGAGCGGCACGCGCTGGATCTTGCGCCACGTGAGATGCACGCGCGCGCCGGGCTCCACGGCCGGGAACACGATCACCTTGTCCTGCACGTCCTGGAACATCGGGGCGTCGAACGAGCGCACTTCCTGCACGTCGCGGATCTGCTCGGGCCGCACGTCGTGGCGGCCGCCCTGGGCGTCCTCGGTCCACGCTTCGAGCACCTCCACGTGGGCCATCTCGCGGTTGAACCACACGTAGTACTGGCCCGCGCGCGCAATGCCGGCCTCGGTGTTCACGCGCAGCGTGAGCGAGTCGAGCTTGGTGTACGAGCCGTCCGCGTTGACCGTGAAGGTCTGCGTTTCCGATTCGTTGGTGTAGGGCGCCTGCGCGGCGCTGCCCGCCGGATTCAGTTCGCCCGTTTCGAGGGGCACGGGCGTGAGCTGCGCCACGCCCGGGCGCAGGTCGGCGGCGAAGGTTCCCGTAGCGGGGCCGAGCACGGCTAGGCAAAGAGCGAGAGCGAGGCGCATTGGGGGGCTCGGCAGGGGTCGGGTCGCGGATGGGCGCTACTCCCGTCACTTAAAAGTCATGCAACCGGCTTGTCAAGCGGATGGCCCGCACGCAGCCCGCAGGGGGCCCTGTATCGAGCATTGAGTCTAAATGCTGGGCCGCGCCATGAAATGCCCGCCTGCGTTGTTGTCCCTGGCGTCCTGCGGCGCCGCCGCCAGTTTGCTGCGCACGCAACAATCGGCCGAGCGCGACGGCGCGCGGGCCGCTGAAGGCCATATGTATGTTTACCTCATATTGCCAAGGCAGCGCCTGGGGTCTAAGGTTCGTGCAGCCGTCAAGCGGCAAATAAGTGTTCTGTGCGCTAACGCACAAAAGAGCACGTAAGACCACGCCTACCAACAGCCATTTTGGATGGGACCAGAGAGAGCGCCCACCCCTCGCTCCACCTCTGGTTGATTCGGGAGATCCCATGAGCAGCGTTGCAGATTCGACGCGCGGTGCGCAAAGCGCACCTTTCTTTTCCAAAGAGGCGACCGTCGCCCCGCCGGGCTTTTCGCGCTGGATGGTGCCGCCCGCAGCGCTGGCCGTGCATCTGTGCATCGGCCAGGCCTATGCGTTTTCCGTGTTCAACGCGCCGCTCACGAAGGTGATCGGCATTACGCAGTCCGCGCCCGATGACTGGTCGCTCACCACGCTGGGCTGGATTTTTTCGCTGGCCATCGTGTTTCTCGGCCTTTCCGCCGCCTTTGGCGGCAAATGGCTCGAACGTGTGGGCCCGCGCCGCACGATGTTTACCGCGGCATGCTGCTTTGGCGGCGGCTTCCTCGTTTCCGCGCTTGGCGTGTATCTGCATCAGATCGCGCTGCTCTATCTCGGCTACGGCGTGATCGGCGGCATCGGCCTTGGGCTCGGCTACGTCTCGCCGGTTTCGACGCTGATCCGCTGGTTCCCCGACCGCCGCGGCATGGCAACTGGCCTCGCGATCATGGGCTTCGGCGGCGGCGCGATGATCGCCGCGCCGCTCTCCGTCATGCTGATGAAGCACTTCGCGAGCGACACGAGCGCGGGCGTCGCCCAGACCTTCGTGGTGCTTGGCGTGGCGTACTTCATCTCGATGTCGATCGGCGCCCTCGCCATTCGTGTGCCCGCGCCCGACTGGAAGCCCGCGGGCTGGACGCCGCCGGTCGTCGCGAAGAAGCTCGTGTCGAACCAGCACGTGCACATCGACCAGGCGCTCAAGACGCCGCAGTTCTACCTGATCTGGCTCGTGCTGTTCCTCAACGTGACGGCCGGTATCGGCATTCTGGGTCAGGCCTCGGTCATGATTCAGGAAAGCTTCAAGGACACGGTGACCGCCGGAGCGGCGGCGGGCTTCGTGGGCCTGCTCTCGCTCTTCAACATGGGCGGGCGCTTCGTGTGGGCTTCGGCTTCCGACTGGGTGGGCCGCAAGAACACCTACTTCATTTTCTTCGTGTTCGGCGCGGTGCTCTATTACGCGGTGCCGCAGTTCGCGCAGAGCGGCAACATCGTGCTGTTCGTGCTGGCGTACTGCCTGATCCTCTCGATGTACGGCGGCGGCTTCGCGACCGTGCCCGCGTATCTCGCGGACATGTTCGGCACGGCGTTCGTCGGCGGCATTCACGGCCGTTTGCTCACCGCGTGGGCGGCTGCAGGCGTGGCGGGCCCGGTGCTCGTGAACTACGTGCGCGCCTATCAGGTCGCCAACGGCGTGGCGAAGGCCGACGCGTACACGATGACTGTGCACATCATGGCTTCGCTGCTCGTGCTCGGCTTCATCTGCAATCTGCTCGTGCGCCGCGTGGACGCGAAGCATCACATGAGCGAGACGCAACTCGCCGCCGGTAAATAAGGAGGAACGCGCAATGTCTAGTCAAGCTGCCCCGAAATCGTCAAACACGGCGCTGATGGCGATCTTCTGGCTTTACGTGCTGGTGCCGCTCGTGTGGGGCGTGACCAACACGCTCACGCAGGCGATGAAGCTGTTCGGCTGATGCCTCGACGTTGAAGTGAGGCGAGGCGGCGCGAGCCGCCCGCGAAAAACCCGTACTGCGGGCCGCCGACGCGAGTCGCGGCCCGCAGTTTTTTTGGGGGCGCGTAGTCGCGTGCACGCTTGTGGCGATCCCTCGCCGCACGGCAGTACGATGCGTTTTCGTAACGCGGCATCCGGAGACGGACGATGGTGCGGATCATGATGATCCTGCTAGGCGTGGAGTATCTGCGCGAGCGCTGGCGCGGCGTGATGGCCGTGGGCGTGATGAGCGCGCTCGTGGGCGCGGCGCTCTTTATCGACGCACTCGACGGCGTGCTGTATTTCCATATCGCGCCGTTCGCGTGGCTGCTGCTGATCGAAGGCCTCGCCACGCTCGCGGTGGCATGGACCGGCATGGGCGGCCAGCGCACGCTGCGCTATGTGAAGGGCTTCGGTTTTTGCATCACTGCGGTGCTCGTGCTTTCGGGCTACCGGCACGCGTCGTTCATTATTTCGATGGTGTTCGCCACGCTCTTTCTCGCCGATGGCCTGCTGCAGATCGCGTCGGCCTGGGTCGTGCGCTATCGCACGTGGCGTCTCGCGCTGGCGGGCGGCGCGCTGCAGATCGCCATCGCCATCTTTCTCTACCAGCCTTATCCCACGCACTACAAGGGCACCGTGCCGTACTGCCTCGGGCTCATTCTGATGTTCGCCGGCTGGAACCTGCTGCTGCTCGCGTTGCGCGCGCGCCGGCTTGCCGTGAATCCGGCGGCGGCGCAGGGCGGCGCGGCAGCGCTCGTGGCGAGCGCGGTGGGCGCGGCGAATGCGGCCAAAGGCCAGGCGCAGAGACTCGCACAAGCCGTGTTCGACGGGCCGCCCGCGCCGCACGAGCACGCGCTCACGGTACACGTGTGGACGCCAGTGGGCACTTCGAGAGCCGAGGCGCGGCGCCAGCCGCTCATCGACCGTTATATTGCCGCCGTCGATCGTGATGGCGTGATTTCCACGGGGCACGCCGCGCTCGAATCGCCCGAGCGCGTGTACATCAGCCTCTATCCGGCCGTGGAAATCGATCGTTCTCCCGATGAATTCACGCGCACGCTGCGCGCGACCCGCGAGAACGACGTGCCGGGCCTTTTCCAGCCCGACTACGTAACGGAGTCGCAGGCGTGGTGTCCGTCCACGCGTCAGGTGCGCATTCGCAACTACGATCCGCTTCGGCTGGAAAGCTTCTGGCAGCGCTATCGCGAGGACACGACCTATAACCTCACGCACCGCAATTGCTCGAGCACGGTTTCGCACGCGCTGGAGGCGGCGCTCGAAGGCGCGACGCCGCGTGTGTGGGGCCACGGGTGGCTCGCGTTCGCGCGCATGCTCACGACGCCGGAGCTATGGGTGGCGGCGCAGGTGCGCAAACGCGGCCAGACAATGGCGTGGACGCCGGGACTCACGCTCGACTACGCTCGCGCGCTGAGCATGCTGGCGGACCCGCGTCCTTCGGGATGGACGCGCATGCTCAGATCGCTGCGCGCGCGGATGTTAAGACGGGAGCGCAGGCACGAGCGCGAGCGCAAGCACGAGGCCGATCGCGACGGGCGCTCGCCTCACGCGTGACGCTACCAACAAACCGGCCTCACACGTCGCACGTCGATCCCGCACCCGCGGCATGTTCGCGCGCTGCCTTGGCGCCTTCCACCTGGAGAATGGTCGGCAGGGACACACCGTTCTTCGCCGCCGTGACTTCCGCGAGGATCGACACTGCGATCTCCGGCGGCGTGCGGCTGCCGATGTAAATGCCCACCGGGCCATGCAGCCGCGCGAGTTCCGCTTCGCTCAGGTCGAACTCCTTGAGCCGCTCGCGCCGCGCCGCATTGTTGCGCCGTGAGCCCAGCGCGCCCACGTAGAACGCGGGCGTCTTGAGCGCTTCCATTAGCGCGAGGTCGTCGAGCTTGGGGTCGTGCGTGAGTGCGATCACGGCGCAGCGTTCGTCGAGCTTCATGTCGAGCACGGTGTCGTCGGGCATGGTGCGCACGAGCGCCGTGCCGGGCACGTCCCAGATGTCGGTGTATTCCTCGCGCGGGTCGCACACGGTCACCTGGTAGTCGAGCCCCACCGCGATCTGGCAAAGATAGCGCGAGAGCTGCCCCGCGCCGATCACCAGCATGCGGTAGCGCGGGCCGTGAATCGTGAGCAGACGCGCGTCGTCGAAGTCCACGCCATCGGTCGCTTTTGCGGGGCCGAGCGTGGCGCGACCGGTCGCCATATCGAGTGTGCGCGCAACCAGATCGCCGCGCTCGACGGTTTCAAGCAGTTCGCGAATGCCCGAGGCCTCCGAGAGCGGCTCGAGCACGAGCTGGATCGTGCCGCCGCATGGCAGTCCGAAACGATGCGCCTCTTCGGCCGTGATGCCGTACTTCACCGCCTCGGGTCTGGCGATCGTGACGCCTTCGCGGCGCACGCGGTCGATCAGATCGTCCTCGATGCAGCCGCCCGAAACGGAGCCGACCACGTGGCCATCGTCTCGCACCACGAGCATCGCGCCCTCGGGGCGCGGCGACGAGCCCCACGTTTTCACCACTGTCACCAGCAACGCGCGGTGCCCTGCGTCGAGCCAGTTCACGCTGGATTTCAGGACTTCGAGATCCACGCTGTCCATGATCGTTTCCTCTTCGGTGTTTCCTCTGCGCTTTCGCCTTGCTGTTCGCCTTCTGCGTCGCTTCCGGCAGGCGTCGCCGCTGCGTCGGTATTGTGCTGCGCATCGCCGCCGAGCTGTTCCCCGAAACGCTTGAAAAACTCGCCTGCGATCTTGCGCGCCGCGCCGTCCACGAGGCGCGAGCCGATCTGGGCGAGCTTGCCGCCCACCTGGGCGTTCGCGGTGTACGTGAGCGTGGTCGACTCGTCGCCGGCGGATTCGAGCTTCACGTGCGCGTCGCCCTTGCCGAAGCCCGCTGCGCCGCCCTGGCCCTCGAAAACGATCGTATAGCTGTTCGGTGCTTCGATGTCGGCGAGCTGCATGCGGCCCTTGAAGCGCGCCTTCACCGGACCCACGGCGGCGGTCAGCGCGACAGCGTAGGCGTTCTCGCCATCGGCTTCGATGCTTTCGCAGCCCGGTATGCACGCCTTGAGGATCGCCGTGTCGTTGAGCGCTTCCCAGGCGCGCTGTTGCGGCACCGGCAGCGTGTGGCTTTCGGTCAACTCCATCGTGTGTCTCCTTGCGTACGTGCAACCGGCGCGGCTTCGCACAGGCTGCGCGCGAACGCTTCGAGGCTGTCGAGATTGTGGACGGGGTAATGCGCGTCGACGTGCGGCAGCATTGCCTGCACGCCGCGCGCTTTGGGGGTGAAATCGCGGTAGCGCAAGAGCGGATTGAGCCAGGTCACGCGGTGCGCGAAGCGGTGCAGGCGCGCCATCTCCTCGCCGAGCAGGCTGCATTCATCGTGATCGAGCCCGTCGGTGACGATCAGCACCGTCGCGCGGCCGCCGAGCATGCGGCGCGCCCAGCGGCGGTTGAATTCGGCCAGCGTCGCGCCGATGCGAGTGCCGCCCGACCAGTCCGCAACCTGAGTGGCGAGCTGCGCAAGCGCGACATCGGGGTCGCGTTCGCGCAGCGCGCGCGTGGCGTGCGTGAGGCGCGTGCCGAACAGAAACACCTGCAGGCGTTCGCGCGATTGCAATAACGCGTGGCAGAAGTAGAGCACCGCGCGCGAATAGCTGCTCATGGAGCCCGAAATGTCGAGCAGCAGCACGAGCGGCAGTTTGCGCTCCACAGGCGCGCGATATTTCCATACCGTCCAGTCGCCGCCCGCGCGCACTGCGTGGCGCGCGCTCGCGCGCAAATCGGCGTGCGTGCCGTGCGACGATGCCTTCAGGCGCCGCGTGCGTTCCGTGGCGAGCGGCAGGCGGCGCGCGCGGATCAGGTGGCGCAGCGCGCGCCATTCGTCGGCGGAAAGCGTGTCGAAGTCGCGCTGGCGCAGGCGTTCTTCGGCGCTGAACGTGGCGTGCGCGCGCAATTCATGTTCTTCGTGCGAGGGCGGCGGCTTCGCGCCGGGGCGGGTGGCCGGGCGTGCGGCGAGCGCGTCGGCGAGGCGGTTGTTGCGGCGCGGCGGCGGCACGCCGCCTTGCACCTTCGGTAACAAGAGCGCGCGCAGCTTGCCTTCGAAATCGGGATCGCGCCAGAAGAGGGCGAAGGCGGCGTCGAAGATCTCGCGCTCGTCGGGCGCGCTCGTGAGGAGCGCGGCGAGCGCCGCATGCACGTCGTCGCGGCGGCCGAGGTCGATATGGCGCAGCGCTTCGATCGCGTCGACGGCGCGCGACGGCGACATCGGCAGGCCCGCGCCGCGCAGCACGCGCACGAAATGCACGACGTTGCGCGCGAACGTGGGCAGGGTGTTGATCGAGGCGGTTTCGTTCGCGGCTGCGGACATCGTGCTCACTCCGCGAGCGCGAGCGTTTGCGCGATGCGTTGCGCGTCGAGCTGAGCGAGGTCGTCCTGATACTTCAGCAGCACGCCCAGCGTGTCCTGCACCGATTGCGGATCGAGTTCCGTCACGGCGAGCGCGGAAAGCGCGCGGCACCAGTCGATCGTTTCGGCAATGCCGGGCGCCTTGAAAAGGTCCATGGTGCGCAATTGATGCACGAACGCCACGGCGCGATGCTGCAATTCCGGGGCGGTTTCAGGCGCGCGCGCAGCCACGATCGCGAGTTCGCGCGCGCGGTCGGGGTAGCCGAGCCATTGATAAAGACAGCGCCGCTTGAGCGCGTCGTGCACTTCGCGTGTGCGGTTCGAGGTGATGATGACAAGCGGCGGCGTACTCGCGTGCACGGTGCCGTACTCGGGAATCGATACCTGGAAGTCCGAAAGGAGTTCGAGCAGGAAGGCTTCGAACGGTTCGTCGGCACGGTCGATTTCGTCGATCAGCAGCACGCGGCGTGCAGAAGGGTTCTGCGGATCGGGTTGCAGGGACTGCAGCAGCGGGCGCTTCAACAGAAATTCGTCGCGATAAAGCGTGTCGTTGCGTGGCTTTTCGCCGGCGGCTTCGGCAAGACGCAGCGCCATGATCTGGCGCGGGTAGTCCCACTCGTACAGCGCGCTTGCCGTGTCGAGCCCTTCGTAGCATTGCAGGCGCAAAACCGTCGTGCCGAGCATCGCCGCGGCGGCCTTCGCGAGTTCGGTCTTGCCCACGCCCGGTTCGCCTTCGAGAAAGAGCGGCCGCTCCATGCGCAGCGCGAGAAAGAGCGCCGTGGCGAGCTCGCGGCTCGCGAAATAGCCGCGCGCTTCGAGCTGCGCGAGGGTGTCGTCGATCGAGGCGGATTGCATGAGTCTGTCTTGCTGGCGCGGATCAAAGGCGGCGAGCGCTTCCGTGCAAAAGAGGAAGCGCTCGCCCTCGAGACAAGCCTAGCCGTTGGCCTTCGCCACCGCGCGCGCCGCGAGCACCGGTATGAGGTGCGCGCGATACGCCGCGCTCGCGTGCAGGTCGGTGTTGAGGTCGTCGGCGGCGACTTTTACCGCGCGTGCGGCTTCGGGCGCGAAGTTCGTCTTCAGCGCGCTTTCCAGCGCGCCTTCGCGGAACACCGATGGCCCGGCGCCCGTGACGGCCACACGCACCTCGCCGGGGTATTTCGCGACGAACACGCCCGTGAGCGCGAAGTGCGAGGCCGGATTGCAAAACTTCTCGTAGGCCGCGCGTTCGGGCACCTGGAATTCGACGGACACAATCAGCTCGTCGGGCTCCAGCGCCGTTTCGTACATGCCGAGGAAGAAGTCGTCGGCCGCGATGCGCCGCCGGTCCGTCACCACCGTCGCGTTCAGCGCGAGCACCGCAGCCGGATAATCGGCGGCGGGGTCGTCGTTCGCGAGCGAGCCGCCGAGCGTGCCGAGCGCGCGCACCTGGCGGTCGCCGATCATGCCCGCGAGGTCCGCGAGCGCCGGCAGCGCGTTGCGGATCTGCGCATTTTCGGCGACGTCGGCATGGCACACGGCCGCGCCTATCTTCACCACCTTGCCGTCCACCTGCACGGCTTTGAGCTCGGGAATGCGCGTGACGTCCACGAGCGTGGTGGGCTGCGCGAGGCGCAGCTTCATCGCCGCGAGCAGGCTCTGGCCGCCGCCGAGGAATTTGGCGTCGGCATCGGCCGCGAGGGCTTTCACGGCGCCTTGCGCGTCAGTCGCGCGCTGATAGTCGAATGCGTACATGGAGCGCCTCCGCTCAAGGTTGTGAAGTGGCCTGCGCGGCCTGGATCGCTTGCCATACCCGATGCGGCGTGGCCGGCATCTGCAGGTCCTTCACGCCTAACGGCGAGAGTGCGTCCAGAATCGCGTTGATGACGGCGGGCGGCGAGCCGATCGCGCCGGCTTCGCCGCAGCCCTTCACGCCAAGCGGATTGTGCGTGCACGGCGTGCCTTTCGCGGTTTCCACCGTGTACGAAGGCACATCCGACGCGTGCGGCATCGCATAGTCCATGTACGAGCCCGAGAGCAGCTGGCCGCTTTCGTTGTCGTACACGCACTGTTCGAGCATCGCCTGGCCGATGCCTTGGCCCAGGCCCCCATGCACCTGGCCTTCGACGATCATCGGATTGATGACGTTGCCGAAGTCGTCGACGGCGGTGAAGCGTTCGATGCGCGTTTCGCCCGTCTCGGGATCGACTTCGACTTCGCAGAGATACGCGCCCGACGGATACGTGAAGTTGGTCGGGTCGTAGAACGCGCTTTCGTCGAGGCCCGGTTCGAGCGTCTCCAGCGGATAGTTGTGCGGCACGTACGCGGCCAGCGAGATTTCCGCAAAGGTCTTCGTGCGGTCGGTGCCCGCCACGCGGAATACGCCGTCGACGAACTCGATGTCCTCCACGCCCGCTTCGAGCATATGCGCGGCGATCTTCTTCGCCTTCGCTTCGATCTTGTCGAGCGCCTTCATGATGGCCGAGCCGCCCACCGAGATCGAGCGCGAGCCGTAGGTGCCCATGCCGAACGGAATGCGGCCGGTGTCGCCATGCACGATCTCGACCTGCTCGATCGGCACGCCTAATCGATCGGATACGACCTGCGCGAAGGTCGTCTCGTGGCCTTGGCCGTGGCTGTGCGAGCCCGTGAACACCGTGACGGAACCGGTCGGGTTCACGCGGACCTCGCCCGCTTCGAACAGGCCCGCACGCGCGCCAAGCGCACCGGCGATGTTCGATGGCGCGAGCCCGCACGCCTCGATGTAGCACGAGTAGCCCAGACCTCGTAGCAAGCCTCGCGCCTTCGATGCGTCGCGCCGCGCGGCGAAGCCCTTGACGTCGGCGAGTTCGAGCGCGCGCCCGAGGCATGCTTCGTAGTCGCCTGTGTCATAGGTGAGGCCCACAGGCGTGGCATACGGGAAGCTCGTGATGAAGTTGCGGCGGCGGATCTCGGCGCGATCGATGTTCATCTCGCGTGCGGCCGTTTCCACGAGACGCTCGACCACGTAGGTGGCTTCCGGGCGCCCTGCGCCGCGATACGCATCCACCGGCACCGTGTTCGTGAACACGGCTTTCACTTCTGCGTAGATCGCGGGCGTGGTGTACTGGCCCGCGAGCAGCGTGGCGTAGAGAATGGTCGGCACGCTGGAAGCGAACGTCGAGAGATACGCGCCCATGTTCGCCGTGGTGTGCACGCGCATGGCGAGGAACTTGCCGTCCTTGTCGAGCGCGAGTTCGGCTTTGGTGACATGGTCGCGGCCGTGTGCGTCGGATACGAAGGACTCCGATCGTTCGGCGGTCCACTTCACCGGACGGCGGATTTTCTTCGCGGCCCACGTGAGCGCGACATCTTCGGCATACAGAAAGATCTTCGAGCCGAAGCCGCCGCCCACGTCGGGCGCGACGATGCGCAGCTTCGTTTCGGGCAGCCCGAGCACGAACGCGGCCATGAGCAGGCGCTCGACGTGCGGGTTCTGGTTGGACACGTACACGGTGTAGCTGTCGTCGTGCTGCGAGTAGCTCGCGTTCACGGCGCGCGGCTCGATGGCGTTTGGAATGAGCCGGTTGTTGACGATGTCGAGCGTCGTTACGTGCGCGGCCTGTGCGAACGCGGCGTCGGTCGCGGCCTTGTCGCCGTGGCCCCACGTGTAGCAGGTGTTGTTCGCCACGCCGTCGTGCACGAGCGGTTGGCCCGCGTCGGCTGCGTGCGCCGTGTCGACGATGGCGGGCAGTTCTTCGTAATCGACTTCGATCAGTTCGGCGGCGTCCTTCGCGGCCTTGACTGAATCGGCGATCACGAGTGCGACCTGGTCGCCCACGTGGCGCGCTTTCTCGTGCGCGATCACAGGGTGCGGCGGCTCGTTCATCGGCGTGCCGTCGATGCTGTGGATGAGCCAGCCGCACGGCAGGCCGCCCACGTTCTCCGCTGCGAGGTCCGCGCCGGTGAAAACAGCCACGACGCCGGGTGCGGCCTTCGCCGCGTTGGTGTCGATGCTCTTGATACGCGCATGCGCGTGCGGCGAGCGCACGAACACGGCGTAGGTTTGCGCGGGCAGCACGACGTCGTCGGTGTACTGGCCTACGCCGGTGAGGAAGCGGTAGTCTTCCTTGCGCTTCACGGGCGCGCCGATCATGCGATTGGGTTCGGGTGCGTTCATGGTGGCCTCCCGAGTCACGCCGTCGTGGCGGCAGCAGTTGCGCCCGCGCGCATTTCCTGCGCGCCCGCGACCACGGCCTTCACGATGTTGTGATAGCCCGTACAGCGGCAGAAGTTGCCGTCCAGGCCTTCGCGCACGTCCGCTTCGGTGAGGTCGGGCTTGTCGGCGGCGAGCGCGGTCGCGCACATCACCATGCCAGGCGTGCAGAAACCGCATTGCAGGCCGTGGCATTCGCGGAACGCGGCCTGCATCGGATGCAGCGTGCCGTTTTTCGCGAGGCCTTCGATCGTCGTCACTTCCATGCCGTCGCACTGCACGGCGAGCTGGTTGCACGACTTGATCGCGCGGCCGTTCAGGTGGACAGTGCAGGCCCCGCATTGCGCCGTGTCGCAGCCGACGTGCGTGCCGGTGAGACGCTGCTGTTCGCGCAGGAACTGGACGAGGAGCGTGTGGGGTTCGACCTCGGCGGTCACGGGCGCGCCGTTGACCGTGAGGCTAATACTGATCGTCATTGATTGTCTCCAATGTCGACCGGAGCCGGTGCTGCGCGTGACTCCGGTCCCATACCATGTGATGGGATAGAGACCTGCCTGGGCCCGCTTTTTTACACTGAATCGACCGCCATAACCGCCCGCAATCGAACTTGCCCGTCTCACGCATTGCGCCTCATTGCGCGCGCAACGCATGCCGCCGCGCAAAACGCGCGAGGCGATTCGGGCGAGTGGAACAAGTGCGGGTGGAGCGGAATCGGGGTCCGGCTGGTGCCTTGCTGTTCAGTGAAGCCTGGGGGTGACGCCCGGACAGTAAAGCACACTTTGCTGAATTCCGCTGCGCGGGGTTTTACCCTCCAGAATGCTTGCGAAGCGCGTAAAAAAACGGCCCGCCTCGATGACTCGGGGCGGGCCGTTTGCGTTGCAGTGCAGCGATTAAAGCAGGATCACGCGCTGATCAATCGTGATGCACCGACTCGTGCGGTGCATGCGCGAGGCGCGAATGCCGGCGCGAATAGCCGAAGTAGACGATCAGGCCGAAGCCGGTCCAGACGAGGAACGCAACCCACGTGAGCGGCTGGAGGTTGATCATGAGAAAGAGGCACGAGGCCACCGCGAGAATCGGCACCACGGGCACGCCCGGGCAGCGGAACGCGCGCGGCAGGTGCGGGTGGGTCTTGCGCAGCACGAGCACGGCGATCGACACCATCGAGAACGCGGCGAGCGTGCCGATGTTGATGAGTTCGGCCAGCACGTTCAGCGGCACGAGCGCGCCGATCAAACCGAAGAAAATGCCCACGAGCCAGGTCGTGAAGAACGGTGTGGCGAAGCGCGGGTGCACCTTCGACAGTTTGGCGGGCAAGAGGCCGTCGCGCGACATCGCGTAGATGATGCGGGTCTGGCCGTAGCTCATCACGAGGATCACGGTGAGCATGCCGAGCACGGCGCCGAGATCGATGAAGCCCGCAACCCAGTTTTCACCCACCACCTGCAGCGCGAACGAGACCGGGTGGCCAACATGGGCGAAGCGCGGCGACGGCACGATGCCGGTCACGACCGCCGCCACGGCGACGTACAGCACCGCGCACACGGCGAGCGAGGCGATGATGCCGATAGGCAGATCGCGCTTGGGGTTTTTCACCTCCTCGGCGGCGGAAGACACCGAGTCGAAGCCGATGAACGCGAAGAACATCACGGCCGCGGCGCCGAACACGCCGCGCCAGCCGTTGGGCATGAACGGATGCCAGTTCGCGGGGGTGACGTGGAACACGCCCACGGCGATCACGAGCAGCACCACGGTCACCTTGATCGCCACCATGATGTTGTTGATGCGGGTGGATTCGCGCACGCCCACGGAGAGGAGCGCCGTGATCGCCATCATCACGAGGAAGGCGGGCAGGTTGAAGAGCGTGTGCACGCCGGGCACGGCGCCGGGTGCGGCCGTGAGCGCCGCGGGCAGCGTGAGGCCGAAGCCGGAGAGCAGCGACTGCAGGTAGCCCGACCAGCCCACCGAGACCGCCGAAGTGGCGAGCCCGTACTCGAGCATCAGGTCCCAGCCGATCACCCACGCGGCCAGTTCGCCGAGCGTGGCGTACGAGTAGGTGTAGATCGAGCCGGCCACGGGAATGGTCGAGGCGAATTCGGCGTAGGCGAGCGCGGCGAAGCAGCAGGCCACCGCCGCGAACAGGAACGAGAGCATGAGGGCCGGGCCGGCCTGCACGGCGCCCGTGCCGGTCAGCACGAAAATGCCGGTGCCGATGATCGCGCCGATGCCGAGAAAGGTGAGGTCGAGCGCGCCGAGTGCTTTTTTCAGGCCGGCGCCCTTGGCGCTCGCCTGCAGCATGTGTTCGACGTTCTTCTTGCGAAAGAGGGACATTTGGCGGGGAACTCCACGTAAAACGCGCGAAGGCGAGGAACCGGCGCGGTGGGTCGACCCACCCCCGCCTTCGCCGGCTTCGCGTGCCGGATGTCTGGGGGAAACCCTAAATTTTAGCGGATGTACTGTGGGAGACCGGTTGAGCAGGGTCGCAAACGTACGTTTTGCGCGGACGATTCCGCCGCAAACCGGGACGCGCGAGCGCGATCCTTGCCGGGAGCCGCGCAAACGGCGAATTTCATTTCCGGATCAACGGGTTGTGGCGAGAAGGCAGCCTTGATGCCGCCATGTCGGCTGGGATCAGGCGCTGACGGTAGGCGAGAGGTCGACGAGCCGGTTGCTCATCACGTAGAAGGTCAGCTCGGCGTTGTTGGTGAGCTTCATTTTTTCGAGCAGGCGCGTGCGGTAGACGCTCACCGTCTTCACCGAAAGCGAGAGCGCGTGCGCGATGTCGGTGAGACGTTTGCCTGAGGCGAGCATGCACAGCGTCTGGTATTCGCGGTCGGAGAGCTTCTCGTGCGGCAGTTGTTCGCCGTCCACCAGCACGTAGTCGGCGAGTGCTTCGGCCATGGCCGGGCTCACGTACTTGCGGCCCGCGGCGACCTGCTGGATCGCCCCGATCATCTGCGCGGCGTCCACCGTCTTCGAGAGATAGCCCGCTGCACCCGCCTTGAGCGCGCGCACCGCGTATTGATCCTCGCGATACATCGAGAACATCAGCACCGGCACGCGCGGCGCCTTTTTCTTGGCGCGCTTGAGCACCTCCACGCCGTTCATGTCCGGCAGCGAGATGTCGAGCAGGACCACGTCGCACACATGCTTTGCGATCGCGGCGAGCGCTTCGGCGCCCGTTTGCGCCTCGATGACCTCGGTGGCGATGCCGCGGTCGAGCAGCAGCTGGCGAACGCCCTGGCGCACGACGGCATGGTCGTCGACGAGCAGGATGCGATGGGTCATGAGCGGGCGCCTTCTTTCATAAGGAGGGGCGAGGCGGAATGGGAGACGGCAAGCAGCGCGTCCCAGGCAAAGCGCGCGCGCACGGTCGTGCCGCGCTGGGGGGCTTCGTGCTGTGCGCCGTCGTGAACCGCGCGCGCGAGGCCGCCCTTGACGGCGCGCAGCGAGCCGCCGAAGGCGGCGCAGCGCTCGCGCATGCCGGCGAGGCCGTAGTGACCGGAGCGGGCGTCGCGTTTTTCGGTGCTGCCGTCGTTCTGACCGTACGCCGGGTTGCGGCGCGTGCGGCCGGCGCTGCGCACGAGGCCGATGCCGTCGTCGGCGACGGTGAGCGTGAGGTGGCGCGCGGTGCTTTCGAGCCGCACCTCGGCGCACGTGGCCTGCGCGTGGCGCGCCACGTTGGCGAGCGCTTCCTGGGCGACCCGGAACACGGCGAGCGCGGCCTCGGCAGGCAGACGTGCGAGGCGCGCGTCGTCGCTGGCGTTGGCCACGCGGGCGGCGAGGCCCGTGCGCGCGGCGAAGCCTCGCACCCAGCCCGAGAGCGCGGGAGCAAGGCCCGCATCGAGTTGCGGCGCGTGCAGGCCGTCTAGCACGTGGCGCATCGCGCCAGTCGCGGCTTCGAGCGAGCGGGCCACGAGCGCGAGCGCCTCGGCGCATTGCGGCGGGGCGTTGGCGGGCAGCCAGGTGTGAACGTTGGCGAGCGCGAAGTGCGTGGCGGCGAGCTCCGCGCCAACGCTGTCGTGCAGGTCGCGCGCGAGACGGTGGCGCGCGGCTTCGTCGGCGTGAATGGATTGGGCGGCGCTGCGGTGGGACAGCGTCCTGTCGAGGTCTTCGAGCGCGGCCACCGTGGCCGCTTCGTCGGCGGCGGACCACGCGAGGAAAGCGAGAACGTCGACGCCATGAGCGGCGCGCGGCGCATCGCCGGCAGGCGTGCGCGCGTTCGGCGCGGCATATCTCGACGTTTCCATCCATCCCCCGTTCAGGAACCGGTTCCTGCTGTCAGACATCCGTCGGTATTGGACTCTCCGGCGTGACGGCAAACAGCACGGCGCAGCGTAACGAAATTTACAACCAGTAACAACCTGGCTCTGCCCCTGGACACGGTGCAGTGTATCCAATGTTGCGCTGCGATAATATCTTAAAAATAAAAAAACTTCAGGCTGGACAAGGGTTAGCGACAAAACCTCAGGTGTAGCATGAGGTCGCAGGTCTTTGTCATGTAGGAAAAATACTGACAGGAAAGGTATCGTATTTGTGTGACAACTGTAACTGCCTTCTCGGCAAATCCTCGACAAAATAAGGGGCCAAATTAAAGCGCGCGGGCGAAAAAAAACCGGAGCGCAAGGCTCCGGTTTTTCGAGTCGCGGGCGACGAGGGCGCGGCGCTCAGCCGACGAACGCCTTTTCCACCACGTAGTGCCCCGGCTCGTTGTTGCTGCCTTCCTTGAGGCCGGCCTGTTCGAGCAGCTCGACGGTGTCGCGCAGCATGTGCGTGCTGCCGCAGAGCATGATGCGGTCGCGCTCCGGCGAGAACGGCGGCAGGTCGAGGTCTTCGAACAGCTTCTTCGTGTCGATCAGCTCGGTGATACGACCGCGGTTGTCGAACACTTCGCGCGTGACGGTCGGGTAATACACGAGCTTCTCGCGCACGATCTCGCCGAGGTATTCGTGCTCGCGCAGCTCTTGGGTGATGAAGTCCTTGTACGCGAGTTCGTCGACGAAACGGCAGGTGTGCGTGAGCACGATCTTGTCGAAGCGGTCGTAGATGTCCGGGTCCTTGATGATCGACATGAACGGGGCGAGGCCCGTGCCAGTCGAGAGCATCCATAGCACCTTGCCGGGCAGCAGGTTGTCGGCCACCAGCGTGCCGACGGGCTTCTTGCCGATCAGAACCTTGTCGCCGACCTTCAGATGCTGCAGGCGCGACGTGAGCGGGCCGTCCGGCACCTTGATGCTCAGGAACTCGAGATGCTCTTCATAGTTCGCGCTCGCGAGCGAGTACGCGCGCATCAGCGGCTTGCCGTCCACTTCGAGGCCGACCATCGTGAACTGGCCGTTGTCGAACCGCAGGGCCTGGTCGCGCGTGCAGGTGAAGCTGAAAAGCGTGTCGGTCCAGTGATGGACGCTCAGAACGGTTTCTTCGGTGAATTTGCTCATGGTTCCTGAAGTGCGAAACAAGCGCCGCCTGACTGCGGCGATCCTGCCGGCCTGCTGTCCAGTACAGCGTAGTCTTTGACGATATGCCCGGGACCCGGATGCGCGAGTCCCTGTTGTGTTGCCAGTTCGCTTCGCTGCGAACGAAGCGCAATCCGCTATTTTACCGCGCTCGAGCCGCGAAGACCTGCGTGATCCCGCTCGATCCCGCTTGTCGATCCGCCTGAACCGGGTTGGGTTCCCCAAGCGCTGCAAGGGAGGGTGGCTCGCTGCGGCAGTGTGTGCTGGCTCCCGCACGCGGGCGCACCACGTATCGGCGCGCATCGGCGGGGTCTGCTGGCGACGGCAAAAGGTGGCGGCGGGGTCAGCCGCGCGCTCACGCGGGCCCGCGCTGCACCTTGCCAAGACCCGCGAGAGCGGGTTTGTGCCGCTGGCAACGCGCGCCAGATCCCGATCAGGCGACCGGCGCGTGCGAATTTTCGGCTAGATGATACCGGAAGCTCTGACAGCCCGCAGCATTGACCCTGTTGGCGGGGCAGTTTCGGCGCCACTTTTAGGCGCCGATGCGTGCGTAATGGCGCCATTTTCGACGCTGCAGCAGTGGTGCGGCAGTGCGCCGCGGCGCGTGAAATGCATGAGGCGCGCGAGACCTGTGACCGCGCCCTAGCGGTCGGCCGCGAGCTTCACGCCGAGCCCGATCAGCGCGGCGCCGCAAAACGCGTCGATGGGACGGCGCAGGCGGCGGTAGCCGCGCTGGGTGCGGTCGTCGGCGAACAGGAAGGCGAGGCTGCAATGCCAGCCGAACGACATCGTGGCGACCGTGGCGAGCGCGACACCGTAGAACCACAGCGGCGGGTGCGCCGGAAACACGGCCGCGAATACGCTGGTCCAGAACACGCACGACTTGGGGTTCGTGAGGCAGGTAATGAGTCCGGCGCGCCAGGTGCGCAGCCAGGCGCGCCGGTCGGCAGGCGGCGGCGGTGCGACGACGGCTTGCGCCGCGGCGGCCAGTTCGCGCCGCACGCCCGAGCGCAGCAGCTTGAGCCCGAACCAGACGAGATAGAGCGCGCCCGCCACGCGCACGCCGTTGTAGAGCCAGCCAATGTGCTGCAGCACGGCCGCGAAGCCGAGCATGGCGAGCGCCGCCCAGAGTGTGGAGCCCACCCCGACGCCCGCGGCCGACGCTACGCCGAGGCCCCGTCGGCCGGCGAGCGAAAGCTGCGTGACCATGAAGAAGTTCGGGCCTGGGCTGATGAGCGCAAACAGATAGACGACAACGATCTGCAGCAGCGTGGCGAGGTAATGCATCTGAGGACACCTGACGAAACGCGCGGCGCGCGCGACCCGACATCTTAGCGTGGGCTCGCGCGGGCCGCTGGCCGCGATCGGGTGAGTGTCGCGCGGATGCTTCGGCTTGGCGGCGCGCCCAGGTTCAGCGCGTCAGTCTTCGAGGCGCAGGCGTGCCATGTACGGCAGGTGGTCGGAGAGCCAGGCGGTTTCCTGCGCGGGCTGGATCAGTTCGACGGGCTTCAGGCCCCGCACGAACATCTTGTCGAGCGCAAGCGCTGGGGAGAACGCCGGGAAAGTGCGCGCCGGTTCGCCAAGCAGCGTCGCGACTTCCTGCAGGCCATGCTCGGCAAACAGCGGCACGGAGTCGTTGCGCCAGTCGTTGAAGTCGCCCGCCAGCACGAGCGGCCCCTGCGGCGCCTCCTTCACGATCCAGTGCGCGATCCAGTTCATCTGCCGCAGCCGCGCGCTGCGCGTGAGCGCAAGATGCGCGCACAGCAGCGTGACGGACTGTCCGGCGACGTTTGCGCGCGCAACGAGCAGCCCGCGACGTTCGAAGCGGTGCGCGGAGATGTCCCAGCGTCCGCCCAGATCGAGCGGATGCGGCGAGAGGATCGCATTGCCGTGCCGCCACGACGGCTTGAACACGTTGGGCCCGAGGGCGATCTGCAATTCGAGCGCGGTGGCGATTTCGGTGGCCTGGCAGTGCCAGACGTCGTCGAGCGGGTCGCCCAGCTGCGCGCCGAAGGCGGAGGCCAGCACCGGCTGCGGCAGGCGGCGCGCCATCGCTTCCTGGAGAAACCAGGCGTCGGCGTGGGTGGACTGCACCCAGCGCCGCATGGCCTCCCAGGCCTCGAAGCCCAGCGGCGAGCGGCCCTTGTGCAGATTCCAGCTCACGGCGACGAAGTCTTTGCTCTGCGAGGTGTCGATGAGCGGTTGTTCGGGATTTCGCATGCGTTTTTTCTAACGGATTGGGTCACGCCGGGTCGTGCTTAGCCTCTGCGCGTTCTCACTGTGCGGTATCACTGCGCGGACGCGGACGGCGGCGCCAGCGTTGCGCGCACCCGGTACGCAAGCGAGGGGTTCTGGTCGACGATCTGCCAGCTCACCCATTGCCCGTCCGGCACGATCAGTCCCGGATGGCTCGCATTCACCTGGCGCGGCTGCGGCGGCAGCCGGCAGCCTTCGGGCGTGCTCGGCGCGGCGTCGGTTTCGAGCGTTTCCTGCGCGTCGATCGACAGGATGACCTGGTTCGCGCGCACCTGCAGCGGCGAAACGGTGATCGTGCGCGACAGATCGATACTGCCTGCCGGCTGGTCCTTGCAGCCCACGCTGTGCGAGACGACCTTGTGATGCGTGTCGGTGTGCGCCTGGCCGATCGAGGTCGTGGCATTGAACGCGTCGATTTGCTGGCCGTCGCGCATGACTTGCAGTTCCCACTGCACAGCGCCCTGCGTAACAGGTGCGGTTGCTGGCGCCGCAGCAGACGCAGCAGACGCAGCAGACGCAGCAGACGCAGCAGACGCAGCGGAGGCGGTTTGCGGCGGGGGCGGCGGCGGTGAGGCCGTCGGGGCTTGCGCCGGCGCGCACGCGCTTGTTCCCGCGAGGGCGGCGAACAGCGTCACGGCAAGGCGATGTTTCCACAACTTCATAGGACTGGCTCCGTGCACGGCGCCGCGCGAAGCGACAGTGTCGGCAACGCTACGGTGGGGCGGATACGTTCTGACCATCGATCCTATACCGGGTTCGCAAACGCCGGACCGCAGCAGTTCACCCAGAGATGGGGACGCGGCGGGCACGCTTCAACCGTGGCGCACCGAGCGATTAGTTAATGAAGCGCAACAACCATAAGTCATATGGGGTGATTCGTCACAAATTGTTGTCGTGGCTGCAACGCAGACTTGTTCCTTATCGGGATGGTTTTTCGATAGCTCGTGTTTACACTGGCTTCGACGTGTCCAACACGTTGTTCGGAATCCGCCGGTTGGCCAGCATCTGTTGCAAAGCTTGCCGGGCATCGCTTCGAAGGAACCTCGCCATGAAGACGTCCGTCACGCTTGCTGCCCTGCTGGTCAGCGCCACCACCGTCCTTGCCGCCGCGCCCGCATTCGCGAGCGGCGAGTCGGCGCCTGCAGCGGTTCAATCGCTGTCCGTCGCGGCCGTCGCCACGAACACCGCCCCGAAGACGCGCGCCGAAGTGAAGGCCGAACTGGCCAGCGCCCGTGCTCACGGCGGCGAACTGAGTCTGGACCCGAATTCCCCGGCGTATCCGCAGCAATATGCGATGGGCGGTTATACCGCGCCGCGCGAGCAGGTCGCGGCGGGCTTCTTCCACGTTCGCGGCGCCGCCAACTGACGCTCCAGCTGCCGCGTTCTTTGTTCCCTTCCGCTCTTTCCAGGCGAGAGTCTGGCGTAGCCTCGCCGCCGGGCAGCGTACAATTTTTGTCATACGGCGGCGCGATTTTTGCGCCGCTGGCCCCATGGCAGAGAGGATCGCGACGCAGCCGGCCAGTCTGCCGGCGCGGCGAAGGCGGGACGCAGGGACATGGACCAGATCGAATGCGTGGTGATCGGCGCGGGCGTGGTCGGCCTCGCCGTAGCGCGTGCGCTTGCCGCGCGCGGGCGCGAGGTGATCGTGCTCGAAGCCGCCGAGGCTATCGGCACCAGCACCAGCTCGCGCAATAGCGAGGTCATTCACGCCGGGCTCTACTACCCGCGCGGCTCGCTCAAGGCAACGCTCTGCGTGCGCGGGCGCGAAATGCTCTACGAGTACTGTGCGTCGCGCAACGTCGCGCATGCGCGCTGCGGCAAGCTGCTCGTCGCCACGGCGGCGAACCAGATTCCGCAACTCGAGGCGATCCGCGCGCGCGGCAAGGAAAACGGCGTGTTCGACCTCACGCGCATCAGCGGGAGCGAGGCGCTTGCGCTCGAACCGGCGCTCGAATGCGTGGCCGCCGTGTACTCGCCGCAAACCGGCATCGTCGACAGCCATCAGCTCATGCTCGCGCTGCAAGGCGACGCCGAGCGCGACGGCGCCGTGATCGCGCTGAAGTCGCCGGTCGAGTCGATCGATGCGCTCGGCGGCGGGTTCACCGTGAGGACGGGCGGCGACGCGCCGATCGACATCCGCGCCGCCTGCGTGGTCAACAGCGCGGGCCTTTACGCCACGAAGCTCGCCAAGCGCATCCGCGGGCTCGACGCGCGCCACGTGCCGCCGTTCTATCTGGCGCGCGGCAATTACTTCAGCGTTTCGGGGCGCGTGCCGTTCACGCGCCTCATCTACCCGATGCCCAACGACGCCGGCCTCGGCGTGCATCTCACGCTAGACCTTGGCGGCCAGGCGCGCTTTGGCCCCGACGTCGAATGGATCGATGCGATCGATTACGACGTCGACCCACGCCGCGCCGATTCTTTCTACGCGCAGATCCGCACCTACTGGCCCGCGCTCCCCGACGGCGCGCTGCAGCCGGCCTACGCGGGCATCCGCCCGAAACTCTCCGGCCCGGGCGAAGCCCCCGCCGACTTCATGATCCAGGGGGCGGCGTCGCATGGCGTGCGCGGGCTCGTGAACCTGTTCGGCATCGAGTCGCCGGGGCTCACGGCGTCGCTCGCGATCGCGCAGCGCGTGTGCGAGATGGCTTCGTTCGATTGATCGGTGGGCGCGTCATTGCCGCCCAAGCGGCATCATGCCGCTGACTTATCTCCGGCATTGCAGCGCCACCGGGGCTTGCTTCGTTGTTAAGCTTCTTCGCGACGCCGCCACCAGAGCGGCTCAGAGGCATGCGCGGCGTGCGCCACACGAAAGTCGCCGCGCGAAAACCCAGCGAATGAATCGCCACAATACTGGAGTGAGTCACATGAAATCGTCCCGCCGCAGCTTTCTGATTACGAGCATCGGCGTCGCTTCGACGCTCGCGCTTTCGCGCCAGGCCTTCGCCGACGCGCCCAAGGCTGCCGAATCCGATCCCACCTCCCAGGCGCTCGGCTACAAGCTTGACGCGACCAAGGTCGACAAGGCGAAGTTCGCGAAGTACGCCGCCGGCCAGGACTGCAGCAACTGCACGTTCTACCAGGGCAAGGCCACCGACGCGTTCGCGCCGTGCCCGATGTTCGGCGGCAAGCAGGTCGCGGGCAAGGGCTGGTGCAGCGCCTACAACAAGAAGGCGTGATGAAACGGCGCGGGCGGCGCAGCGCGTAGACCCCACACGCCTGACTGCCCGCGCGTCGTCCGTAAGCGCGCTAGAGTCGCGCCTGCAGCAACGGCGGCCGGCGGTTGAACCACGGCCGCGCCGCCTCCAGTTGCGCAGCGAGGCGCAGCAACAAGGCGTCGTTGCCCTCGCGGGCGGCGAACTGAACGCCAATCGGCAGCCCGCGAGCGTTCCACGCGAGCGGCACCGACATCGACGGCTGGCCCGTCAGATTGAACAGCTCCGTGCACCCCGCCCACGCGAACGCCTTGTTCGAGGCTTCGGTCAGCAGCTTTCTCATCAGTACTTCCATCGGCATGGCCGTGACCGCGCGCATCTGGATGCGCTCGCTCTGGCTCGGCTTCAGTTCGCCGATCTTCACCGGCGGCGCGGCGAGCGTCGGGCACAGCAGCACGTCGTAGCGCTTCATCAGGTCGGCGAGCTGCGCCGTGATGCGCTGCTGCACGTCGAGTGCCGCGGGCAGCTCGCGCTCGCCGAGCTTCTGGCCGACGTGCGCCATGGCCCACGTCGAGATCTCGAACTCGCGGCGGCGCGGCTTCGTGCCCGTGATGTCGTCCGCGTGCAGCACGTACTGTTCGGCCACCACCGACCACAGCATGAGGAACGCCTCGCGCGCCTCCGCGTAATTCACGGGCAGCGAATACGGCTCCACGCGGTGGCCGAGCGAGGTGAGCAGGGCGGCGGCATCGTCGAGCGCGCCGCGCACTTCGGGCGAGAGCGTGTCCGCGAACATCGGCTCGGTCAGCAGCGCGACGGCGAGCGGCTTCGAGCCGTCTAGCGGCGTGCGCGCGGCGTCGAGGAAGGTGCCGGGCGCACCGGCAGGCAGCGCGGGGTCGCCGGCGATCAGGTCGAGCATGAGCGCGCTGTCACGCACGCTGCGCGAAACCGCGAGATCGACGCCGAGCGCACCGGGCGGCGGCGGCACGTCGGACGCCGGCTGGAACGCGCGCGACGGTTTGAAGCCGAAGAGCCCGCAGCACGACGCCGGGATGCGGATCGACCCGCCGCCGTCGGACGCGTGCGCGAGCGGCACGATGCCCGCCGCGACCGAAGCGGCCGCGCCGCCGCTCGAGCCGCCGGGCGTGTGATCGAGGTTCCAAGGGTTGCGGCACGGGCCGAACAGCTCGGGCTCGGTGTACGGCATCTGCCCGAGTTCGGAGGCGCTCGTCTTGCCGAAGATGTTCAGGCCCGCAGCGCGAAATCGCGCGACCACGGGCGCATCGGCGGTAGGGATGTAGTGGCGGTAGTGGCGGCTGCCGAGCGTCATGCGCAGCCCGGCCACCGCCGCGCCGAGGTCCTTCACGAGAAACGGTACGCCTGCGAGCGGGCCTTCGGTTAGCGCGTTCACGCCGTTGCCGGACGCCTCGATGCGCAGCGCACGCTCGCGCGCGGCCTCGTAGTCCTTGAGGACGATGGCGTTGATTGCGGGATTGGTGGCTTCCGCGCGGGAGATGGCGGTGTCGAGCAGTTCGCGCGCGCTCACTTCGCGGCGGCGCACGAGATCGGCGAGGCCGATGGCGTCGTATTCCAGATAGTCGGACTGCAAGGCGCGCACTCCTCGTCGTCGGGTTGGGGCTGGGTTTGCTCGAAACGGGCAGCGTACGCAAGGAGTGTAAGCGGGCGGCGCGTTCGCCGGGTGTGTCGTTGCGCGCGCATCGACGCATCAACGCGCGCGCATGACGACAGACGGGCGGCGGCAAGACGGCCGCCGCCCGCGAGACAACGGTATTACAGATGCTCGGCGAGGAAGCTCAGCGTGCGGCCGTGCGCGAGCGCCGAAGCATGCTGGTTGTACGACGCGCGCACCGAGCAGTTGAAGCCGTGATCGGCGTTCGGGTACAGGTGGAATTCGGCGTTCGGACGGCCCGCGAAACGCTCCTTCACCTGGCCCACCGCCGAGAGCGGAATGCCGTGATCGAGTTCGGCGTAGTGGAAGAGGATCGGCTTGGTGACCTTGTCGGCGAGGTCGAGCTGATTCTGGATGCCGCCGCCGTAGTAGGACACCGCTGCATCCACCGAGCCGCTCGCGGCCGCGAGATAGGCGAGACGCCCGCCGAAGCAGTAGCCGATCGCCGCGACCTTGCCCGTGCACTCGGGCAGCGCGCGCAGCGTGGCCGCCGTCGCGGCGATGTCCTCGACCACGAGATTGACGTCCGTCTTCTGCATCAGCGCGATGCCGCGGTCGCGGTCCGCGCCCACGTATTCGAGCTCGACGCGCGGGGCCGCACGCCAGAACACGTCGGGGGCGATCGCCACGTAGCCGTCGAGCGCGTATTGCTCGACGACGTCGCGGATGTGCCCGTTCACGCCGAAGATTTCCTGCAGGATGACGATGCCCGGGCCCTTGCCGCCCTTGGGCAGCGCGAGATACGCGCCGAAGCTGTCATTGCCGGCGGGAATGTCGATCCATCTGGTCGAAACGCTCATGTTGTTTCTCCGTCTTCATTAAGGAGTCGTGCAATGCGCCGCGGTGGGCTGGCCGTGTGCAGGCAGCGGGTCAGCGCGCCGCCCGCGGCGCATCGCGAAATCGGGGAGCCAGTTTGCCATAGGCCCTTGACCCTCTGCAGCGCAGGTCAATCTCGCAAGCGGATCGTAATGATCTCGATTATTCATTTTTCGGGCAGGCGGGGTTTGGCTAGAGTCGGGAGCGATTTGCATCGTCACGCCTCATTCAGCCAGACAAGGATCGCGTCATGAATTCTGTTCCCGCGTTGCGCACGTCGCCCGACTTTTCCACCCCGTTCAGCCGCCGGTTCGGTTTGCGCCTGCCGCTCGTGCAAGGGCCGATGGCGGGCGGTCCGACCACGCCGGCGCTCGTCGCGGCGGTTTCGAACGCGGGGGGACTCGGCTTTCTCGCTGGGGCGGCGCTTGCGCCCGAGAAGATCGTGAGCGAAGTCGCCGCGATTCGCGCGCTCACGGACAAGCCCTTCGGCGTGAATCTCTTCGTGCTCGAGCCGGCGAATCCCGACGACGCCACGGTGCGCCGCGCACTCGAAGCCATCGATCCGGTGGCCGCGCACCTTGGCCTGCCGCCAGGCGAGGCGCTCGCACGCTACGCGCCGGACTTTCGCGCGCAGCTCGAAACGGTGATCGAGCTGCGCGTGCCGGTCGTGAGCTTTACGTTCGGCCTCTTGCCAGCAGCCGACGTCGCGCGCCTGCACGCGGCGGGCAGCTACGTGATGGGCACGGCGACGCACGTGGCCGAAGGTCTCGCTTGGCGCGACGCGGGCGCGGATGCCATCGTCGCGCAAGGCGCCGAAGCGGGCGGCCATCGCGGCACGTTCATCGGCGAGGCGCCGCACGCGCTCGTGGGCACGATGGCGCTCGTGCCGCAGCTTGTGGATGCGGTGGATGCCGCCGGCCTGCCCGTGCTGGCGGCGGGCGGGATCATGGACGGGCGCGGCATCGTCGCGGCGCTCGCGCTGGGTGCGCAAGGCGTGCAGATGGGCACCGCGTTTCTTGGCAGTGCGCAAAGCGCGATTCCCGCCGACTGGAAGGTGCGGCTGCGTGCATCGACGGATACGGCGACCTCGGTTACGCGCGCGATCACCGGGCGCCACGCGCGCGGCATTCGCAACGCACTCATGCAGCAACTCGAAGCGAAGCCCGAGACGGTCGCGCCGTACCCCGTGCAGAACGCGCTCACGCAACCGTTGCGGCAGCACGCGGCGCGCGCTAACGACGGCGATTATCTTTCGCTGTGGTCGGGCCAGGGCGCACCGCTCTCTCGCGCGCGCGAGGACAGTCTCGGCGCAGGCCAGATCGTCGAAGCGCTCGACGCCGAATGGCGCGCGGTGCTCGGCAAACTCAGCGGCGAAATCAGTGGCGAAATCAGCGGCAAACCCAGTCACGAATCGTGAGGCACGTAGCCGCATGAGATGGGCGCGGGCAACGCATCGGCATCCGAAATTAATCGAATACTTACTTGAACCGGCACGCGTCAAAAACGCGTGCCCGGCAGCAATACAACTCGCAAACGTTATCGCGAATGCGAGGGATTTTCATATCGTCGTAATGCGTCCTGGTGTATTCCCGGAACGCGTGCGCTAACACACCAATAACTCCCGTCAAATAATCTCAAAAATGATTCGCGCCGCGCGCCTCAGGGAATCTCCCAATAATTGGATCCAAAGTCGGGATGCCTTATTACATAAGCCTTGCGGTCGATTGATCAGGGTTTCGAACTGTTGTTGCAGGACGCATATTGGTACTCGCACCAATATCTGAAAAAAGTCCCCCAAATTAATTTGATCACCTACACTTGCGCGCAAGTATGGATGGGCGGCCCGCCATGAACGGGTCATTCGACATACTGGCCAGGTGCATCAAGGATGCATCCTGCGTGGTCGTCCGCACGGGGAGCGACACGTTCGGGGCGCGGGAGCACTGGGCGATTACGTAGCTTTTGGGTTCGAAACTGGAGACTTACATGAATATCAAGCTTCACAAGCTGTTGCCGATCAGCGCGGCGGCCATGCTGGCAGCGTCGTTCGCAACGGTGTCGAGCGCCGACGAAACGATCAAGATTGGTCACGTCGCGCCGCTTACGGGCGGTATTGCGCACCTCGGCAAAGACAACGAAAACGGCGCACGTCTCGCAGTCGAAGAGATCAACGCGAAGGGCCTCACGATCAACGGTCAGAAGATCACGCTCGTGCTCGACGCACAGGACGACGCAGCTGACCCGCGCACGGCTACCCAGGTTGCGCAGAAGCTCGTCGACGACAAGGTCGTTGCCGTTGTCGGCCACTTGAACTCGGGCACGTCGATCCCGGCATCGAAGATCTACAGCGATGCGGGCATCGTGCAGATCTCGCCGTCGGCCACGAACCCGGCCTACACGCAACAAGGCTTCAAGACGACCTATCGTGTCGTGGCGACCGACGCCCAGCAAGGCCCGGCGCTCGCGAACTACGCGGCGAAGAACCTGAAGGTCAAGACCGTTGCCGTGGTCGACGACTCGACGGCTTATGGCCAGGGTCTCGCGAACGAATTCGAGAAGACCGCCAAGGCGCTCGGCATGAACGTGGTGTCGCATGACGCGACCAACGACAAGGCCGTGGACTTCCGCGCCATTCTCACGAAGATCAAGGGCGAAAACCCCGACGCGATCATGTACGGCGGCATGGACGCCACCGGCGGCCCGTTCGCGAAGCAAGCCAAGCAGCTCGGCCTGCGCGCGAAGGTGCTCGCGGGTGACGGCGTCTGTACCGACAAGCTGGCCGACCTGGCCGGCGACGCGACCGACAACATCGTGTGTTCGGAAGCCGGCATGGCGCTCGAAAAGATGCCGGGCGGCAAGGAATTCGAAGCCAAGTTCGAGAAGCGCTTCGGCCAGCCGATCCAGATCTACGCACCGTTCACGTATGACGCCGTGTACATCATCGTCGACGCGATGAAGCGTGCGAACTCGACCGATCCGGCCAAGATCCTCGCCGCCATGCCGACGACGGACTACAAGGGCGTGATTGGCGAGACGACCTTCGACTCGAAGGGCGACCTCAAGCACGGCGTGATCTCGCTGTACAACTACAAGTCGGGCAAGAAGTCGCTGCTCGACGTCGTGAAGATGTAAGTCGCGTTTCGCGATTTCGCTCACGCGATTGGAAAAGCCCGCGGGTTTCGGCCCGTGGGCTTTTTTTCGTCCGGAGTTTCGCGTGACGCTTGAGTCGATGCGCCGCGTTGCGCTTTTAGATCCCCAGCCGCCGCAACACCTTCGGCCCCGCAAATGCCACGAGCGCCGCGCACAACGCGACGACGGCGAGCCCGACCGTGAGATTGGTCACCTGCGTAATGCCGCCGATCACCACCGGCCCGAACAGCAAGCCGAAATACGCGATGCCCGCCACGTGCGCGAGCCCTTCGGCTGCGTGGATGCCTTTCACGCGCGCGGCGGCCGCGAACAGCACCGGCATCATGTTGGCGAGGCCGAGGCCCATGAGCGTGAAGCCCGTGAGCGCCGTGAACGAGAACGGCAGCAGCAGCGCGCCGATCATGCCCGCGCATGCCAGCGAGGCGCTCGCCATCACGAGCTGCGGCGCGCCAAAGCGTGCGCGCACGGCGTCGCCGGCGAAGCGCGCCGCGGCCATGCCGCCCGAGAACGCCGCGTAAGCTGCGCTGGCGAGGGCAGGCGTTGCGAGCACGACGTCGCGCATATAGACCGTGGCCCAGTCATACATCGCGCCTTCGGCGATCAGCGCGATGAGCGCGATGGCGCCAAGCGCCCACAGCGCGGGCGTGCGCCAGCGGTTGCCGGTTTTCGCGTGCTCGCCGTGCGTGGCGTGCGGCACATGCGGCAGGACGGCCGGGCACGAGACAAAGAGCACGAGCGCCGCAAGCGCCGACGCCAGAAAGAGGTGCAGCGCCGGCGCCATGCCGTGCGCGAGCAGCGCGCCGCCAATAGCCGCGCCCGCCATGCCGCCCAGGCTGAACATGCCGTGCAGCCCCGACATGATCGGCTTGCCGACGGCTTCTTCCACGGCACTCGCTTCGGCGTTCATGGCGACGTCGAGCGTGGCCATGCCCACGCCGAAAAACGCGAGCACGACGATCAGCATCCAGTAGTACGGAACCACCAGGATCAGCGCGCCGCACACGGACATCGTGAGGCCGCCTGCGAGGCACGCGCGTCGCGAACCCACGCGCGCGATCCAGCCGCCGATGGTCGTCATCGCCGCGATCGAGCCGCCTGCCACCGCGAAAAGCGCATAGGAAAGCAGCGCCGCGCTCAAATGGAACTTGTCGCGCACGGTCGGCACGTGCACGCCCCACGACGCGTACATCATGCCGGCGATGAAAAAGAGCGCCATGGTCGCGATGCGCGCACGATGACGCGTGGCGGCGGGCAGCGCCCGATGGTGGGCGGCGGGGCTCGCAACGGAGATGGCGGGATCGGTCGTTCGGTCGGACACGGGAATTCCGGGCAGAAGGAAGAGAGGAGACCAGGAAGGCGTCTGAAAGCAAACGATGATTCTAACGAAGGTGCGACTCGGCTGTCGGAGCGCGTTTGCCGAGGCAACTGCTCTAATATCGAGAGGATCCGCCGTTCGAGGACGCGCCCTTGAAGATTCCTGCCCACGCCCCGCTGCATTTGCTGCATCAAACGCCCACCGGCACGCTCGCCACGCACTCGCGCGAGCCGCGCGGCTTCCCGTATCCCACGCTGCTCCCATTCGCACCCGACGCGCGGCACCGCCCGGTGATCCTCGTGAGCCGCCTCGCCGAGCACACGCGCAATCTGCTCGATGACCCGCGCGCGGGCTTTCTCGTCGCGCACGCGCCGGACGCCGACGTGCTGAACGCGCCGCGCGCCACGCTGCTCGGCCGCTTCGAACCGGTCGATGCTGCCGACCGCGAAGCGAACGAGGCGCTGGCGCGGCGCTACGTGCGCTATCACCCGGACGCCGAGCGTTATCTCGCACTCGGCGACTTCACCTTCTGGGTCATGCAGATTGAGCGGCTGCGTTATATCGGCGGGTTTGGCGCGATGGGCTGGATGGAGGGCGCCGATCTCGACACGCTGGAGCCACTCGCACCCGCCGACGAAACCACGCTGATCCGCTTTTTCGAAGCCCACCCCGCGCGCCGCGCCGGACTCGATCTGGCAGGGGTGGACCGCTACGGCGCCGATCTTGTGATCGACGGCGCGCGCACACGCTTCGTTTTCGATGCGCCGCAGTTTGATTTGCAAACCTTGCATGCGGTGCTAGCGGACTGCATTGAGCGCCATATGCCCTGACGGGATTTTGTGTTCCGTGTGGGCGTTATCCGCCCGTGTATATAGCGTGTCGTCTCATGCTGCTTCGCAGCAACCCGTTTCTGTCCCCGTTGATTGGCTCAAAGTTGTCATGGGATGAAATGTTTGACGTATTTCAAAGCATTTAATTTTCATCCGCTGCTAATTATGAGATGGGGATTTATCTGGCAAATGCGAGATTTAGTAAAAATACCGATTTGCACGAAATGACAATGAGTTAGACGCTTGCTGGAAGCGACAGGATTCGAAATTTGGTTTAAATTATTTTTATTCCTTACGCGCATCCCGGCATTCAATTCTGTGTTAATCTCGCCACCGATTTCCGAGGCGCGCATCTATCAATCGGCATACTGGCGCGAGATCAGTAGCCATTAAGATCAAACCACAAGGGCACCTATGTCTTCCTACAAGGAACTCCTCGCTCAGCGAGAAAAGCTGGAAAAGCAGATTGAAGAGGCGAAGGCTCGCGAATATGCCGAGGTCCTCGACGAAATCAAGCAGAAAATGGCCGACTACGGCATCACCCTGGCAGAACTCGGTGGCGGCCGCGCCAGCGCCAAGGCCGCAAAGGCAGCCAGCCGCTCGCGTGCAAGCGTCGCGCCGAAATACCGCGATCCCGACAGCGGCAGCACGTGGTCGGGCCGTGGCAAGCCGCCGCGCTGGATCGCCGGGCAAGACCGCGATCGTTTTCTGATCCAGAAGTAAATCAACTTGTCAGCGGCGCGTTTGAACGCGCTGCGCATGAGTCGAAGCAGAAGCGGAATCAGGCAAGGTATCGCCTGATTTCCGAAAAAAAGAAGCCGCGCAGTCCGGGGACGCGCGGCTTTTTGATTTTCTGCACCGCGCCAGGTGGGAACGCGCAGTACCCACGGCTTGAATGAGAATGCTTCTTGGTATTGTAGGCATCTGATTTAAAAGAGATTTTTAGGGGAATCCATAAAATCGACGCATCCGGTCGCTACAATCGCGGTTATTCCCTAATTTGCTCTCTCGCCGCGCATGACTGCTTCCGTCGCCCCACCGTTATCAGATAAACACGAAGTCGCGCGCCGGACCACGTGGGTCAGCGTTGGCGTCAATAGTGTTCTGGTGGTGCTGCAAATCGTCATCGGCGTGATTGCGCATTCGCAGGCGTTGATTGCCGACGGCGTACATTCACTGGCCGATATTGTTTCCGACTTTGTCGTGCTGCTGGCCAACCGGCATAGCGGCGCAAAGCCGGACGCCGATCATAACTACGGCCACAGCCGTTATGAAACGGTCGCGTCGTTATTCCTCGGCGCATTATTGATTGCGGTGGGCGTGGGCATGCTGGTGCGCGCCGGCACGCGCATCGTGAATCTCGGCGATATTCCGGCGCTGCACGTGAGCGCGCTGGTCGTTGCACTCCTCGTGCTGGTTTCCAAGGAAGGGCTCTTTCGCTACATGCTGCGCGAGGCGCAGCGCGTGCGCTCGGCCATGCTGATCGCCAATGCGTGGCATGCGCGCTCGGACGCGGCTTCGTCACTCGTGGTGGCGATCGGTATTGTGGGCAGTTTGGCGGGCGTGCGGCTGCTCGATCCGATCGCGGCGGCCATTGTCGGCTTTATGGTCGCGCGCATGGGCTGGGTGTTCGGCTGGGACGCGCTGCAGGATCTCTCCGACCGCGCGCTCGACGAAGCCGCGGCCGCCGACTTGCGCGCGCTGCTGATGGGGACGCCCGGCGTTCTCGACGTGCACGAGATGCGCACGCGCAAGACCGGCGACCTCGCGCTCGTGGATGCGCACATCCTCGTCGATCCGCTGATTTCGGTTTCGGAAGGGCATTACATTGCGGAGACGGCGCGCGCTCGCCTGCTCACCGATCCACGCGTGCTCGACGCGCTGATACACGTCGATCCCGAAGACGACATGCATGTGCGCTCCGTGGCCAATCTGCCGCCGCGCGACGACGTGTCGGAGCGCTTGCGTAATGCGCTGGCGCAGCACGACGTGCATGTCGAAGCGGTGACGCTGCACTACTTGAGCACGGGGCTGGAAATTCAGGTGGTGCTGGCGGCGGCCGACGACGCGCGCCGCCTTGCCTCAGTGGACCTGGATGCGCTGCGCGTGCGCGTGGGCGCGAGCAAGCTCGACGTGATGCAGTCGCTCGATGCACACGGCACGCTGGCAACGCACGACAAACCGCGCGAGACAGATTGAATCGCGAATCGCGAATCGCGAAGAGTAAGCGGCGCGGCAAAAAACACCGCCGCGCCTTCGCGGCTTCAAAGCGGCAATTGCGTGTCGAACTTGATTTCCCGCAGCACGACGCTCGTGCGCACCTGCGCCACGGCGGGAATGCGGAAGATGCGCTCGTGCAGGAAGGCGTCATAGGCCTTGATGTCGGGCGCAACGATCTTGAGGATGTAGTCCGATTCGCCCGTGGTGCTGTAGCACTCGGTGACTTCGGGGCAGGTGGCGATCTCGCGCTCGAACGCTTCGACGCCGCCTTCGGTATGTCGCGTGAGATGGATATGCGCGAGCGCGCAGACGTGCAGGCCCAGCTTCTCGCGATCGAGCAGCGCCGTGTAGCGCTGGATCACGCCCGACTGTTCCATGTCCTTGATTCGGCGCCAGCACGGCGTGCTGGATAGCCCCACCTGGTCGGAGATTTCCTGCACCGAGCGGCGCGCGTCGAGCTGCAGCAGGCGCAGGATCTTCTGAGAGAACGTATCGAGTGTCAACTGCGCCTCCATTGCGTCGCTGTATTCCTGAATGTTAGAGGCCAGGAGAACAGAACGCAATGCGAAGCGCAAATGATGAGGGAGATTACCTAATTTGCCGGAGCGCTCGCGGCGTTTTGCCCTGAGTCGTCCCCATCAGCGGCGAGCGCGGCTTGCTGCGCGCGCAGGTCGGCCAGCATGTTGCAGAAGAGGGCGCCTTGCTCGATCGCGTCGTCGAGCGCGACGTGCGTGTGCGGATGGTCGTCGAACCAGTGCTTCGGAAAGCGCGGCTTGATGCACTTGCGGTACGGCAGGCCCGTCATCGCGAAGGCAAGCGTCTTGATGTCGAGCGCCGACCACGAGAACGGGCAGCGCCCGGCGAAGCGCATCATGTACCAGAACATGAAGGTGAAATCGAAGCCCGCCGGCATGGCCACGAACACGGGCTTGCCGGGCAGCGCCTCCACCCATTCCACATAGGCGACGAGCGCCGCCGCCGGATCTTGCAGATCCTTGCGGCAAGCGGCCCAGGCCTCGGGCTGCGTCTCCCACCAGGCGGCCTGCACCGGGTGCGGCGCGGCGCCTTCGAGCATCTCGAGATTGGCCGAGAACGTGGCGATCAAACGCTTGTCGGCGGTGTACGCCGCCGAAGCGAAACTCAGCATCGAGTGCGGGCCGGGAATGGGACCATCGGCCTCGACGTCGGTGCTGACGTAAATCTCCTCAATGGCAGCTTGATTCATCGTACTTTTCACTCTCATCCAGGTACGCCATCTGCGACGTAGGGGTTGGAGCGGCGCTCCTCGCCGAATGTCGAAACCGGGCCGTGGCCCGGCACGAACGTGACGTCGTCGCCGAGTGGCCAGAGCTTTTCGCGGATCGAACGAATCAGGTCGGCATGATTGCCGCGCGGAAAGTCCGTGCGGCCGATCGAACCCGCGAACAGCACGTCGCCCACCGTGGCGACCCGGTGCTTGCGGCTAAAGAAGATCACATGACCCGGCGTGTGCCCGGGGCAGTGATAGACCTCGAGTTCTTCGTCGCCAAAACGCACCGTGTCGCCGTCATGAAGCCAGCGCGTGGGCTCGAACGCCTCGGCGTGACCGAAGCCGAAGCGCACGCTCTGCTGCGGCAACTGATCGATCCAGAAGCGCTCGTCTTCCTGCGGTCCTTCGATCGGCACGCCGAACTTTGCAGCGAGCGCCTTCGCGCCGGCGCAATGGTCGAGATGGCCATGCGTGAGCAGCACCTTTTCCAGCTGCACGCCCTGGCGCTCGATCTCGGCCTCGATGCGCTCGAGATCGCCGCCCGGATCGACGACGGCGGCACGGTTCGTCGTTTCGTCGACGAGCAGCGAGCAGTTTTGCTGGAACGGCGTGACGGGAATCAGCGTGATTTTCATGCGGGGTTCGTGGGCGGTTTTGTGCGACTTAGGTCTTGCGGAGCGCAAGCCGCGGCGCTTCGAAAGCGACGGTGCGCGTCGGTGGCCACAGCCAAAGGATCGATTGTACCGGGGTGCAGGAAGCGCCGCCGACGCTGCTCGCGGTGGCCTGAATCCCTTGTCAGACAAGGGATGCGGCGGCGCAAGACAAACGGCTTTGTTACATCAATAGTGAAAAATCATGGAGTTTTGTGGGGCATCGGCGTGACAGGAATAACTTTTGGGTATAATGCGATCCATCACGCACGGAATTCGTGCTTTCAAAGGGCGGTGTGACCTTCGCAAAAAAAGAGGTCGCGTACACCGCCGTCAAGCAGTGCTGTCGTTGAAGACGGGCCGAAGAAGGCTGCCTTACAACAAGATAGCAAATCAGGTGTCGAATCCGTTCGACGCCGCACGTCTTGCCCAGCCAGGTGCCACGCGCCTGCAACGGCCTACATGCCGTGACGCTGGGTGGGGCCTACGCCGCCGTTCCTGTGCGCCGAGAGTTTCCGGCGCGCCTGAACGAGTTTCATCGTTCGATGGCGGCATGTGGGGTCTGGTCAGGCTGCCGGGGACAGGTTGCGCCAGACGTGAAAGATAACTAGCGGTTAGCGGCTAAATAGGGCTGCATCCGGGCATTGGCACGCGTTCGCCTTTTTCATTCCAGGCGAGCGATGGCGTAGCTTTGCCCGCGACCGCCGAAGCCTTTCCGACAACGCGCACACATGGCGCGGGACAGGCTTCGAACACGTGATGGCAATGTTATGAACCTTAGACTGACTCGACGAAGACTCGGGAGTCTCGCAGCCGTGTCCATTCTGGCCGGTTGTGCCATGCCGCCTGCCCAGCAGGACCAGGCATCGAGCGACGCTCTTCGCACGAAGGACGCCGCCTTCACCGCGCCGCAGGGCTACGGCTCCGCGCTCGCCGCGCTGCCCGCGTCGGGCACCGCCAAGGACAACTCGCTCGCGAACGCCGATGCGATCGACGAGAACAGCCCGGACGTTCACTCGTTCCACCAGACCGGCCGCGCCTCGTGGTATGGCCGCGCGTTCCACGGCCGCCGCACTGCGAGCGGCGAGCGCTTCAATATGAAGGCGCTCACCGCTGCGCACCGCACGCTGCCGCTCGGCTCATACGTGCGCGTGAGCGTGCCCGGCACGTCGAAGTGGGTGGTGGTGAAGATCAACGACCGTGGCCCGTACGCGCGTGGCCGTGTGCTCGACCTCTCGTATGCCGCTGCCAAGCTCCTTGGCGTGCAGCACGCGGGTACGGCGAAGGTGGACATCGAAGGCCTCACGCGCCAGGAAGCGAAGGCCGCGCAAGCGGAGATGGTTGCTGCGAACTCGAGTATCGACAACTAAGCGTGTTCGTTTGGGCGTGGCGCTGAGTGCGCCGCGACGCGCCTGAGACTGAACCGCCTTGTAGCGTTGGATGTATATACGAAGGGCCGCCTGATTGACGCAGGCGGCCCTTCGGTTTTTCTGGCTCGTGTTTTTGGTTGTAATCGGCTGGCGGCTCAGTCGTCCGCTTCTGCCTCGCCTTCACCCTTCAATTCCAGCGCCCGCGCGTAGAGCGCGTTACGCGACGCGCCTGTGAGCGCCGCCGCGATCTTCGCCGCGCCCTTCACCGGCACTTCCTGCAGCAGCACACGCAAGAGCGCGTCGTGATCGGCTTCGCCTTGCGCCTGCTCGCTCGCGCCTTCCACTGCCAGAACGAACTCACCGCGCTGATGGTTTGCATCCGCAGCGAGCCACGTTGGCGCTTCGGCCAGGGTGCCGCTCCAGAGCGACTCGTGTAGCTTCGTCAATTCGCGGGCGATGAGGATGCGGCGCGCGGGGCCGAACGCATCGGCGAGCGACTGCACGGTTTCGACGATGCGATGCGGGGCTTCGTAAAACACCATCGCGTGCGTATGCGCGGCGAGCGGCTGCAAAGCGGCTGCGCGTTGCTTGGGCTTGGGCGGCAGAAAACCGAGGAACGTGAACGTCGACACCCAGTCGCCGGCCGCGGAAAGCGCCGTTGCGAGCGCGCTTGCGCCGGGCAGCGGCACGACGTTCAGGCCGGCGGCGCGCACGGCGTCTACGAGCTTGGCACCCGGATCGGAAATGCCGGGCGTGCCCGCGTCGGAAACACAGGCCACGCGCTCGCCCGCGCGCAGAAACTCGATCACGCGTTGCGCCGCTTCACGCTCGTTGTGCTCGTGCACGGCGACGAGTGGCTTCGAAATACCGTAGCGCGCGAGAAGCTGGCCAGTGTTGCGCGTGTCTTCGGCGGCGATGCGATCGACGAGACCGAGCACGTGCAGCGCGCGCAAGGTGATGTCGGCGACATTGCCAATGGGCGTTGCCACGACGTACAGCGTGGCGGCCGGATACTGCTGGGCCTGTGCGAGTTCGAAGGGGGACGAGAGGGACGTCATGACACGGAACGCGCGAATGCAGGAAAAGAGGCCGACATTGTGCCACGCGGGCGCGAACGCACCCGAGCGAAGCGGCGCGAACGAACGCGTACGCGCAGACAACTTTAGTGCGCGAGCGCAGTCGAATGCCAAACGCCGCGCGACAGGTGCGCGTTTCGAAGCGCATGCGCTAGCGTTTTTGCGGCGCGAAGGGTTGGAGCTTGTCGCGCGCAACGTGAATTGTCGAGGTGGCGAACTCGATCTCGTGATGCGCGAGCGAGACGGCACGCTGGTGTTCGTGGAAGTCCGCGCACGCGCGCGGCCGGAATTCGGCGGCGCGGCGGCAAGTGTGGGGTGGCGCAAACAGCAGCGCGTTCTGCGCGCGGCGCGCTACTTTCTAGCGACGTGGCGACCCGCCGATGCAAGTGGTGAAGTGCTGACGGCGCCCGCGTGCCGCTTCGACGTGATCGCGTTCGAGAGCGGCCGGCTCGTGTGGCTGCGCGACGCGTTTCATGCAGAAGCCCACGACAGCTAAAACTGAGGCAATAAAAACAAGGGTGAAAATGAACGCCCTCGAGTGCGCTAAACTTGCGGCACGCCGCGATATGCGGAAATTCTGCGATACCCGCAGTACAGATTAGAGAGTCGATGTCCGTCGAACGCATTCAACAGCACTTCCGCGATAGCGCAGCCATTACGCTCGCGGCCATGGAAACCCTGGCGGTCCCAATTGCCGCCGCGGTCGATACGATGTTCGCCGCGCTGGCGAACAGCAACAAGATCCTTGCATGCGGCAATGGCGGCTCCGCTGCCAACGCCCAGCAACTCGCCGCCGAACTGATCGGCCGGTTCGAGCGCGAACGCCCGGGCCTGCCAGCGCTCGCGCTGACCACCGACGCCTCGGTGCTCACCGCCGTTGCCAACGACTACGCGTACGAGCAGGTATTCGCGAAGCAGGTGCGCGCGCTTGGCCAGCCGGGCGACGTGCTGCTCGCCATCACGACCTCTGGAAACTCGGTGAACGTGCTGGCCGCCATTCAGGAAGCGCACGAACGCGAAATGGTCGTGATCGCGCTGACCGGCAAGGGCGGCGGCGACGTGAACAGCGTGCTCGCCGATACCGACATTCAGCTGTGCGTGCCGAGCGATCGGACGGCGCGTATTCAGGAAGTGCATCAGTTAACACTCCACTGCCTGTGCGATGGCATCGACGCGATGCTGCTGGGCGAAGACTGACACCGTAAGACGAAGAGAGGGGAAGTTGATGAGCAGATACGGCATGACGCGCGCGCTGGCACGGACCACGCTCACGATCGGCTTCGCAGCCTCGCTCTGCGCAAGCCTGCAGGGCTGCTTCCTGGCGCTGGCGGGCGCGGCGGGCGGCACGGCGCTGGTGGCAACCGACCGCCGCACGGTAGGCTCGCAAACCGAGGACCGCGAGATCCAGGTGAAGGCGCTGGCCGATCTCGGCAAACAACTGCCCGATACGGCGCACGTGAACGTGGCGGTGTTCAACCAGCGCGTGCTGCTCACGGGCGAAGTGCCTGACGACGCCTCGAAGCAGAAGGCCGAGAGCATTGTGCGAGCCGTGACGAATGTTGGTTCGATCGTGAACGAACTGGCGGTGCAGCCGGCTAGCTCGTTTTCCTCGCGCGCGAACGACTCGTACCTCGAAGGACGCGTGAAGGCGGAACTGATTGCCTATAAGGACATCTCCGCGAACAATTTCAAAGTGGTGAGCGAGCGCGGCACGGTTTATCTGATGGGGCTTGTGACGCCCGGCGAAGGCAACATCGCTGCCAACGCGACCGCCGGAGTGATGGGCGTGACGCAGGTGGTGAAGTGCTATCAGTACATCGATCCGCAACAGGCGGTGGCGACGGCGGCTGCGGCCAGTGCGCCGGCGGCGGCGCCTGCCGCCGATGCACCGACGGTGGGAGCGGTGCCGGATTCGGGGGTGACCTCGCAGCCTATTGAGCACCAGGCGCCCGCGCCAGTGACGAATTCTTCGGCTACGCGGCCGGGGAATACGGGGGCTATGTGATGCGAGGTTTGGTTGGTGGTTTTCTTGCGGCGGCGGTGGTTGCTGGGGCGGGTTTTGGAGTCGCTTCGCCGGCTTTTGCTGCTGTCGCGGATGGGTTGAAGGTGGCTCAGGCTAATGCTTGCATGGGGTGCCATGCGGTGGATCGCAAGCTTGTTGGACCCTCGTTCAAGGATGTCGCTGCGAAGTACAAGGGCGATGCTGCCGCGCAGGCCAAGCTGGAGAAGAAGGTGCGGGACGGTGGGGCTGGGGTTTGGGGGGCTATTCCTATGCCCTCTCATCCTGGGATGAGCGCTGGAGATATTCAGTCCGTTGTGGGCTGGGTGCTCGCTGGGGCGCCTTCGAAGTAGGTTTGCGCGGGGTCAAATTTGACGCTTGGCAAAACTGATTTTGTGTGGGTAGAATCGGTAGTTCGTTGGGGCGGTAGCTCAGCTGGGAGAGCGTCGCGTTCGCAATGCGAAGGTCGGGAGTTCGATCCTCCTCCGCTCCACCAACGGATTTGTCCGAAGAAAGACAGGAAGGTCCAAAGAACCCCGTAAGATCAAGGCTTACGGGGTTTTTTGTTGTCCTATAATGGGAGGTCCGATCCACGAAAATCCGGCGATATTTGGGGTATCTTTTGGGGTACGCCCGGTTTCGCCAGAGGACGATACCCCCAATGGCTCTCACCGACACCACCGTCCGGACCGCCAGACCTGGCGAAAAATCCCGCAAGCTGTTTGACAGTGGCGGCCTCTTTCTGTTTGTTACGCCGAGCGGCGGCAAGCTGTGGCGGCTCAAATATCGGTTTGGCGGCAAGGAGAAGCTGCTGGCGCTTGGCGCCTACCCGGAAGTCAGTCTGAAGACTGCGCGGGAGCGCCGGGACGCAGCCCGCGAGCACTTGGCGCACGACGTCGATCCCGGCGAGCACCGGAAGGCCGAGAAGGCCGCGACGGTGGCGAGTACGGCCAATTCCTTCGAGGTGATTGCCCGTGAGTGGTTCGCCAGGTTCGAGCCGACCTGGGCCGAGACCCACTCCAGCAAGATCATCCAGCGGCTGGAAAAGGACGTGTTCCCCTGGTTGGGGGCGCGGCCCGTCGCGGAGATCAATGCGCCGGAGCTGCTCACAGTTCTGCGACGGATTGAGGGACGGGGCGCGCTCGATACGGCGTTGCGGACCAAGCAGAACTGCGGCCAGATTTTTCGATATGCTGTGGCGACGGGACGGGCGGAGCGTGATCCATCAGGCGATCTGCGAGGGGCTCTCGCGCCTGTCAGGCATGAGAACTTTGCAGCCATCACGGATCCGCGCGAGGTCGCCGAGTTGCTGCGCGCAATCGAAGCCTTCCGGGGCACATTGATCGTCAAGTGCGCCCTGCAGTTGGCGCCCATGCTCTTCGTACGGCCCGGCGAGTTGCGCACGGCGGAGTGGACCGCCTTTGATCTCGACAAGGCGGAGTGGCGCTACCTGGTCACCAAGACCAAGACACAGCATCTTGTTCCCCTCCCGAGCCAGGCGGTTGCGACCCTGCGCGAGCTCAAGGCCCAGACCGGACATCGGCGCTACGTGTTTCCCGGACGCGATCCGAACAAGCCAATGAGTGGGGCGGCCGTCAACGCCGCCTTGCGGCGCCTCGGGTACGACACCAAGACAGAAATCACCGGGCATGGATTCCGGGCGATGGCGCGCACGATTCTGCATGAGGAGCTTCACTTCAAGCCGGAAGTGATTGAGCACCAGCTCGCCCATAAGGTAAGCGACGTCTTGGGCACCGCATACAATCGCACCAAATTTCTGGGCGAGCGTCGGGTCATGATGCAAGAGTGGGCCGACTATCTCGACCGGCTGAAAGCTGGCGCACAGATCATCCCCATCGGCGTCCCTGGCATTCGAAGCTGACGCTCGTAGAAAAAACGATATCGTCGTTCCTCATTATTAGTAAGCACTACAATGTATTATGATCCGAATTGGTCCGACTAATCGGACCAATTCGGATCAATGGACCATCAGTCGGCATGGGGGCGCACACATGAACGCATCTGTGCGTCTATGCCGCTGACGTATCGAGATGAACGTGAATGGAGGGGGCATGGAATTACAGAGGAATGCAAAAGGTTACGAGCCTTTACTGACAAATCTTGCAGGGCACTACGCCAAAAATTTCTCCAGATTGGAAATGCGGCATCAGGGCATGTTAGTTGACGCTGGGGTCACCTCGGAAGAGTGGGATCGAGCAGGTGTCGCCGGTCGGCGCAACATCGTCGCGCAGCGCGACTACCTGAACGACCCGAAACATGAGGCGGTAATTTACTTCAAGCTTGAAGTTTTTGACGATGTCTTGACCGAGAAGATTGCAGAGGCGCGTACGCGCAACGCATCGGACGCAGTGGTTGCGCTGCGCGAAGTGAAGGACTGGCTAGAGGAGACACTGGAAACTGATCGTGCTCGGGAAGGCGAGTTGATTCGGTCCCTAAGGGCAGAAATACGCCAGCAGCGCGAAAAGAGTAACGCACCCGTCGATCGTGGATACATTTCCGACGAGTTGACCGCACTGAATCTTGCCGCGGAAAAGTTTTGGAAGAACGCGAATCCAGACGACAGAGGGACGCACCGGTCGAACAGAGAAGTTGAAAGGTGGCTAATAGAGGAACGCGGCTTTTCTCAGTCGTTAGCTGCCAAAGGCGCAACGATCATCCGACCGGACTGGGCCTCGACGGGCAGACCGCCTGAACGGTGACACCTCGAGCGCGAAGGCCATCGCGCCTCATGGAAAGGGTAACGCCCCAAGGGTGAAACCCTTTCCGTATTTTCGCGTTTCGGCCGCAGGTAAATTGCTTTGGTCTTCAACGACCATGAGTAAC
The DNA here is from genome assembly GCF_905220195.1 of Paraburkholderia sp. J8-2. Classification (NCBI taxonomy): domain Bacteria; kingdom Pseudomonadati; phylum Pseudomonadota; class Betaproteobacteria; order Burkholderiales; family Burkholderiaceae; genus Paraburkholderia; species Paraburkholderia sp. J8-2. Next base: position 546,738 of record NZ_CAJMZA010000002.1, on the reverse strand, counting down.
CTGCCATGCACTACCTTCCCGAAACAGGCTATCTGCGCCTTCGCCAGATCATTGGCGATCCTCATGCAAATCCACCCATCCCGCCCATCATCCCCGTTAGCAAGTCGACATGGTGGGCAGGTGTCCGCTCTGGCCGCTATCCGAAATCCATAAAAACGCTGGGTGCTCGCATCACGGTCTGGAGAGTGGAAGACATCCGCAAGCTCCTCCAGCAATCGTAAGGAGAGCAGAGGATGAGCTATTTTTTGCGAAACCCTTCGAACTACACCGCTGAAAAGTTCGCCGAAGACGTCGCAGCAGTGCTGCCGGTCGCTTTGCCGCAATACCAGAAACACGGCCAGATGATCTCATGTGCACGGTGTGGGATTGGACATCGCGGTGGCAGCTTTTCCATCCACGCGAGAGGCGAACCAGACATGATTACAGACGTCGACATCGTGTCGGTATGCGATGTGTGCTCCATGGATCCCGCCCTGCCGCCGCTGGATCAGTGGAAGCACGTTTGTGCAACAAGCGGAATGTTCGTGGCGGAGAAAAACTGGGCGACCTTTGCGACTGCGCTCCGCTGGCTCGGAGCAGACGCCCTTCGCGAAAAGCTGGGGTGGCCATTGGTTTCCAGGCTGCTGCAAGCAGACGGCCACCTCCGTGAGGTGTGTAACGCTGTGATTTTCTTTGACGGAAGCGCCAGCAACCTGACGCGCGAATCTCCGTTCGTATTTCCGTGGCAGTCCGACAAGCCGGTTTTTGCTGGGGGAGGAAGCATCAAGGTTGCGCTCAAAGCGGCACTGCGCTGGGGCAGTTTCATGGTCATTGAAGAACACCGCTCAGGTGCCACCAAACAGGGAGGCCGAAGTGACGACACAAAAAAGTGAGCAGGAGTTCAGTTCGCATCACGCGTTGGTAGCCTTTTTTCGGGCGGTATTGCCCGCTCCCACCGACGGGGAAGTATTCGTTGCTGCTTCCCCTTATCCGAAGAAGGATTCCGCCGAAAAGTCTGCAATGAAACAGACCTACGCTAGCACCCACGAGGAGCTCGCAATCGCAGTATTGAAATCGAGCAGCCACGGGAAAGACTCGTACTTCGCACTCGGGCGCTATGTGCCGCATGCAAGTGCCAGCGGGCTGCCTGGCCGACGAGGGGACCATGTCCGCGGACTGAAATCGGTATGGATGGATATCGACTGCGGTGAGGCAAAGGCGGCAACAGGTGGAGGATATGCATCGAAGCAAGATGCAGTCGCGGCTATGCTTCATTTTGTGAAGTGCTGCAGCCTGCCTGAACCAACCTATGTTATCGATTCGGGCGGCGGAATCCACGCGTACTGGGCGCTGCACTCCGAGGTCACGTCCGCTGAGTGGAAGCATGTGGCGGGCATGCTCAAGGATTTGGCCGATGCACACCGCTTTCTCGCAGATCCCTCGCGTACCGCCGATGTGGCAAGTGTCATGCGCGCGCCGCTGACGCGGAATCACAAACTCGACACGCCACGCGAGGCGACGATCAAGTGGAGCGGCGCGCCCGTCGATATCACCACTTTCACGGAAGCTCTCACTTCGGCTCACGCGCAGAATTTTGGACAGCTGGCCCGCAACGCACGAGTCATTCAGCCCATCGTTCCTAGCAACCTTCTGCCGGGCATCGATGACCGGCGTCCGCCCGAAATTGCCGAGGAAATCTCCCGCGTCGAGGCGATGCTGGCTTTAATCCCGGCCGACTGCGACTATCCTGTATGGCGCAATGTATTGTGGGCGATCGCCAGCACGGACTGGAGCTGCGCGGAAAATCTGGCGCGGAAATGGAGTGCGAGCGCATCGGGGAAGTTCAACGAAGCCGCCTTTCGGACGGTATGGAAGTCGTTTGATCCAACACGCGGGATTGGCCTTGGGCCTCTCGTGCGGTACGCCCTGCAGAATGGGTACCGGGTGAATGAGCCAGAGCGTTTCGCGTGGACGGGGGGGGATGTTGAAAGCGGACGCCGTTTTGCCGACACCTTTCGGGGGCAAATTCAATTTGTCCCAGAAATAGGCAATCCGCTCGTGTTTAACCAGAAAGCCGGGTGGATGTTCGCCCCGCCCGGTACGGCCGAGAAGGCAGCGAAGTGCATCCGCGATCAAATGCACAACGAATCTGTCGAACTCTACAAAGTCGCGCGGCACTCGGACCTGACGAGGCGCGCCATGGCGGAGGTGGTGCGTGTCAGCAAGGCCTATAACCTTGTCGCGATGATCAAGATGGCCGAGTCTGAGCCCGGCATGACACGGACCATCAACGACTTCGACGCAGATCCAATGCAACTGGGTGTGGCGAACGGTGTCCTTGATTTGAGGCGCCGCGCGCTGCTGCCTGTGTCGCCAGATTTGCTAGTGACCAAGCGCTGCAACGTCGCATATGACCCGGCCGCTGCCTGCCCTCACTGGAACAGCTTTCTCGTCGACGTTCAGCCCGACCCTAGTGTCCGAGAATTTATACATCGGTGGGCAGGATACTGTTTGACTGGATCCGTGCAGGAGCAGAAATTTATCTTTCCGCACGGGAGCGGCGCGAATGGAAAAAGCGTTTTCGTCGAGACATTCGCGTGGATGATGGGCGACTACGCAAGGAAGATCGCGACGGAAATGCTCATGCAACATCAACGCAATCCGCAGGGCGCCAGTCCGGACATCGTTTCCCTGAAGGGTATGCGGTTTGTGTACGCGAACGAAACCGAAGAGGGCCGGAAACTGGCCGAAGCGAGGATCAAGGACATGACGGGCGGTGACACCTTGACCGGACGCGTCCTCTACGCCAAGACCGACATCACGTTCACTCCAACGCACAAACTTGCAATCGTGGGTAATCACAAGCCAGAAATTAGCGATATCAGCCATGGCATGTGGCGACGCGTCTGTCTGGTGCCGTTTGCGGTGACAATCGCAGCGACCAAACGAGACGGGACGTTGCCGGAAAAGCTCAAGCAGGAGGGGGCGGGGATTCTCAACTGGGCGTTGGAGGGCCTGCAGAAGTATCTGAGCAATGGACTTGCAATCCCGAAAGTGATAGATGCTGCGACAGCTGCTTACCGGGACGAACAGGACATCCTCGGTGAATGGATTCGCGAACACTGCACGACTGGCCCGGGGCTCCGGATAAAAAAGGGCGACGCGTACCGTGCATACGTGAAGTGGTGCCGTGAGAACGGCCACCACCCTCTTGCACAGCAACGTTTCACGCGCCGGCTTGGCGACCGCAAGTTTCCGCATCTCCAGGACAAGCGGCACATTGGCGGTCTAGCACTGAACCAGGACGGGGTCGCAGCTGCACAGAGCTGGCTGTGAATTTCGACGTGCGTGGTTTGCGTCGTTTGAGGCTCAAATACAGAAACTTCTTCTATTCTTCTTTCCCATAGAGAAGTTATTGAAATCACCATAAAACGACGCAAACCACGCAGTCGGGAGAGCAAGTCAAGTAATAAGTATCACTAACCACCACCGAGGTTGAGCGTGAGTGCATACATCAAGCAACTGGAGCTACGGGTGGCGGCCAGCCAGCGGGTCAAGTCAACGCTTCAGCAGCAGTTCGCTGACTGGTACAGCTCGCTGCCGGAAATTGCACGCAATCGTCCGTTTTCGATGACCGAGTTCGAGGTGGCCCTCAGCACACAAGGGAAGTACATCAGTCCGGTGTTGCTCGAGCTCGGCTGGCAGCGCAAGCGCCGCTGGAACTCACGCGGTCAGTATCACCGGTATTGGGAGCCGCCGCGCATTCGTGCGTAGAGACTGCCCGGTCCGCACATCGAAGCACCACGTGGCACTGGCGGAGTAGGAGAGGTTTGGGGTGCCGGACTGATTGAGACCAAAGATGAGGAGTAGGTCTGCGGTGGACTGGCGTACGTTGCTCGTGTGTGCCGGATCGGTTTCTGGCTTACGGGTGCCCCCCACCCGTATTGATGGTATGTCGTAGGCGTGTGCCGTATCTGGCCGAAAGCTACGCAACTAGCGCAGGTCAGCGAAACGCGTTGGAGGAACGCAAAGTGAAACGCACTGGTTCTTCAGTGCGCTGTCGCGCACTGGGAGTCACCTGCGAGAACGCGTCAAGTCCTTCTGAGCAGTTTTCTTTCCTCAGCCGACTTGGCCTTTGTATCCGTATATGTTTGCCACAATCCTCCGCAGGTCGTCTCCACCTTCGAGTTGATCCACCATTCGCTTCGCCTCAGGGGCTGTGGCGTTAACGATCACATCCTTCATCGTCGTGTGGCCGAAGCGCGCGAGAACTTGAAGGTCCACATATACCTGCATCGGAATGTTCAAGGACACCGTCTTCGTCGGCTCTGGAGCGCTCCTATCAAGCAACTGCCGTGCAGCTTCAAATGTCGATAGCGCCGGTTCGGGCGACGGTGCCTGGAAAATTAACTCACTTTGTTCCACTTGTTGGTGCACTTTTTTGGATTTCTTTACCATCGTCTGTCTCCTTAGCGGTTTCGGGTAGCCAATCTGACACAAATTCCTTTTTCAACTGCCATGCCACGCCTGAGCGCGAACCGGTGACCCATACCTCCTCTGGCGCCGGAGAATTAGAAAGTCGATGCGCAGCAAACACTGCAATGGACACCATGCCGAAAGCATGCACATGACGTAGACCATCGATGTTCCGCAGCGCAAAGCAACTGAAGTGGTTCGTTCTTACCCGCGTCGCGCTAGATGGCTTCGCGTAAGCAAGATGGCGGTGTGTGGGATTTCAAGGTAGGTCGGCGATGAACAGAGTTAGTCCGGCCAGATCGAGCCCTAAATATCCATTTAATCCTATTTTGGGATTATCCTAAAAGACGTTTAATTACTCAAGGCTCTCTGGTTCCCGCGGTCGGCTTTGAGTGAAATCTACAAATACTCCGCAGTACCGTGCGCTCCTTGATCGCCTCATCGCTGCTAGAAGGGCGAGCGGGCTTAGTCAGGCGGAAGCTGCGTCGCTCCTTGGACGCCCACAATCTTTCGTCGCAAAAATTGAGATCGGCGAACGCCGGCTCGACGTGATCGAGTTTCTGGAACTTGCACGAATCTTGAACGTCAGTCCTGCAAGTATTCTGGAGAACCTCTGAGGGAACAGATCACCACCATTGCGTACGGCCTCAGCTGAGGAACTGAAGAGATACGGTGGTCGCCGAGAGCTTGCACATCGTTGTGAGCTATTGGCGAAACGGCGGTCGACACGTCTAGAGACAGAGTTCGACCTGGAATGGTCCTTCGCATTTATCGTGACCGGCTATTGCGGCAGCGCGTAGCCGTTGGCCGATCACGCTACGAAACTCAGGTGGTCGAACTGCCGATCGCCCTGCCAACTGAGGTACGCGACGGTGACCATGGCGTCGGTATTCGGCATCTCGCAGTCACTGGCCGACGTTAGCAACGTGACACTCCTCAATCCGACTTTCGTCGTGAGCGAAACGGGCTGCATACGGGGAGGCGCATCGGCTCAGCCAGCCAATGAGGGCGCGAAGGATCGGCGGGTTTGCGCGGCCATAGCTTGGTAATCGCGCAAATGATCAGCTAAACAAGGGAATAGATTCGATATCGACGCGAAGATCAAACCACTCCCCTATGCTGGCCGCCTTCCATTCAATCTCCGAATAGTGCCTGACGATCTCCGCATTCCAACGTTACCCAGTTCTCCATCGATGTAGCTGAAGCCGACCCGGCGAGGGTGCCGAAGCGTGAACACGGCAACGATCGCATCGACGAAGTCGGGCCAACTAGTGATGGCCTGTGTAGAACGCGCGATGGACATTAATGTTCCGACCGAAGGTGCTCAATTACTTTCGTTCATCGCATGCGTTTTGGGAGGCCAGTAGCGCATTGTCAGCTCGCGCTGTTACCATAGTCGCGCCACAAGTTGGAAGCAAACAAAAGAGAGGAACCAAACACATGGCGAACGGGAATCAATTAATTAGAAAGTTTATTGTTGAAGGCCTTTTTGGATATAGAAACGTCGCAATTAATTTCTCAGGTCCGACAAAAATTGTTGTCGCCGAGAATGGCATGGGCAAAACCACGTTGTTGAATATGCTCTATTGGACGCTCACTGGTCGGGCTATTAATTTTATAAGCATTCAGTTTACCAGAATTAGGGTAGTTTTCTGTAACGACCAAGAAGTTGTAATAGATAGACGTCAATTGTTTTCTTTTGACGTCGAAAAGTTGGATATATTCTCTTTTCCTGGTCGTCGTTTGGGTGTGACTGCAGCTGATCAGCTGGAAATGATGCAGCTATTGATCGCCGCCCCAGATGGAAGCACCCTCTTTCAGCATGAAGCATATAATCGATATTTTAGGCGCTCACCTTATGATCATGAGGAAATTGTCGGGCAACTAAAGGAGGCAGTGGAGCGATATATTTCTAGAATAAATTTTATTAAAATAAAAAAGAGGATTGCAGAATATCTGGGAAATACGAAGATTCTTTATCTCCCAACATATCGAAGAATCGAAACCAGCTTCAAGCAAGAAGATTCCGAATCATCTGAAGGAAATCAGGAAAGGCTGATTTTTTTTGGAATGTCGGATGTCGAGCAAAAACTAAAAGCGATCACCGATGAGATTAAGGTGCAAACTCTCACGGCCTATACCAAACTGAACGCGTCTTTTTTGGATAAATTGGTTGCAACTGGTGAGCCTCAGGTGCTTTCTCGCTCCGACACCGCTATTGACATAGAAGTCATGAAGTTGGTTCTTGCTCGGATCGGGAAAGGTGAGGGGGATGCGACGGCAGTGAAAATTGAGGAATTGATCACATCAGGAGCAATTCTCGAACCCATATACTATCACCTGAATTACTTCCTTCTCGAGCTTGCAAAACTCGGAAAAGAACAGCAGCCCAAGGAGGCTGCAATCCTTGGGTTCAAGGAAGTTGTGAATGAATATTGGGATATTGCCGGAAGAGAGAAATCGATGGAGTATGATAAGTACAAGGTCGAGGTTTACATTAAAAATAATGTAACGAATGGCACTATTCCATTTCAAGTTCTATCCTCCGGAGAAAAACAGATCGTCGCAATTTTCTCTCGGTTATTTTTTGATGAAGTTGAAGACTATTTCGTCATAATCGATGAGCCGGAGCTTTCGCTGTCGCTGGAATGGCAGCGACTGTTCCTTCCTCACATCGTAAAATCAAATAAATGCCGCTCTTTACTTGCTATTACTCATTCACCTTACATATTTGATAACGAACTGGATCACCTTGCCAGCTCGTTGGAAACTTCGCGCGCGGAGGTTTGATTGCATATGGACCGCGCGGAGAAAATGCGGGTGGAGCGCAAGTTGCCGCACACGCAACGCACCAGATATCTAGGGCTGCGATCAAGGGTTGATATTAACAAGTATATTTTCATTTTTGAAGGTCCAGAAGATATACCGGTTTATCGAACATGGATCAACAAAATTTCTACGGATATTTCTTACGAACCTCTTGAGGTTAGGGGGAAAGAGAACGTAATTGCATTGCGTGAATATATTCGATCCTCGTCAGATAACAGTGGCGACAAAGCATTGTTCTTTGTAGATATGGATTATGATGATATTGATCTCACGCAATATCGCGATTGGGCAGACACTTATGTGACCCCAAGCTATTCGATTGAAAATATACTTGTCTCGGCTGAAATTCTTGAGCTGCTTTTGATTGAGGATTTCGCGTTGATCGGTGATCGTCAGATCTTGAGGGCGCCGATCATAGATTTTTTTAAAAAATCGATGCAGGAATTTTGTGAGTCGATGCTTCGAGTCAATGGATATCTAAGATGGATTCGGCGGCGGGGTATAGATAGCGAAGGATTTCCGCATGATGCGAAGGCTTTGATTTCAGTTACCTTATCTGGAGTTAGGCAAATTTATCGCGACGATCTCTCGGATGTGGCCGCAACCCTTAAGTTGTCCGATATTCCTTCGGAAGAAGACCTCGCTGAACATTTGAAATGGTTTCGAGATAAAGGTATTGCGATTTTTGGTCGAGGTAAATTTATAATTGACTTTTTTAAGAGATTTATATCCGAAATTTTTGAGGATTCTCGGGCGGAAAATCGGGTATTCTTTCTTAAAAAATTGGCGCCTGGAGATCCGCAGCATGATTTAATGAGAAAGTTGGCCGGATTTTCGAATTGCCCGTCTTGCCTCAGGGCATTTCTGGGTAAGCATTTTACATTTGTCTCGGCGCAATCAGCTGTTGTGGCGATGGCCTAATACGACGAAAGATGACGGAGTGATAGCCGTATTCATTCCGTCTCGCGGTCCATATTGCGATGAAATAAATTCAACTTGACTCTAGCCATTCACTGATGATTTTGAACAGCCGGAGACCGAAGGCGACCCCGAAACCTCGACTCTTGTCCGACGTGGTGTGACCTCAATCAGCATTTCCTTTAGCGAAAGATGCTCGTCGGCCGCGTTGCCACCGCAGCAGAGTTCGTATCGCGCGAACACTTAGACAACGCTAGTCGCTAGCGTCGCTTTCGTGTGCCGTCCGTCTCTCTTTGCTTTTGCTTGGATCGTCTTCATCCGAAAGGTCGGATATCTCACAGGGAAGATGGCCTGCTCGCGCAATAATCGTGTATTCAGGAATAGCCATGCACTGCGCCAGCAAGCGGTCCACCCGGATGTCCTCGTAGTGTAGCGCCGCGTGCGCAAGTCGCATGCTGCTGAGCCAGTCTGTCAGAGATTTTTCACGATAGATACGCCGATATATGTTGCGCATGAAGCGCCACGTGGATGGGTCGACTTCAGGTAGCGGATTTCCCATACCGATCTCCATCCGTGAATCTGCCCGGCCCGAACCGCACCGCGGATGCTTGACGCGGCCTCATGTTTCCCCGCTAGTACATTGGGCCGACCCCGGAAGAAACTCTCCTCGGCGGCTGGTTAAACTCCCTCGATCTCGACACCATGCTCCGCAAGCCATGTGCGTCGACGCTCAAAATCGGGCATCGCCCTCTCAACTCGCCGCCAGAACTCCGGGGTGTGATGGGGCTCGTGCAGATGGGCCATTTCGTGCACTACGACGTATTCGGCAATGCGTGCAGGCAGGAGGATCGTCTTCCAGTGAAAGTAGAGTCGTGAACCCTTGCCGCACGAGCCCCACCTGTAACCGAGATCTTGAACGCGGACGCTGGCCGGATTCACCTCCATCCGTGCCGCGTATTCCGTCACCTTCTCCGACAGCCAGCGTTCACCGCGGTCGCAATACCAGCGGATCAACTGCTGCCTGGCCTCGCGGACGACGCACTTTGACATCAAGAAACGTCCACTCTGCAGTTTGACCGGTGCGTCGAGCTCGGGAACGAGGCGCAGGCGGTAACTGCGGCCGAGGTAAGGAAATCCCTCGCCGTCGGTGAATTCCTTGCGCCGCACCTCCCGGCTGACTGCTTCCCGCCGTGCCAGTTGCTTGTAGACCCACATGCGCTTACGCATCACGAAGTCGCGTAGCACAGCATCATCAACCCCAGGCGGAGCAGCCAGAATGAGGACTCCGTCGCGATCCACCGTAATTTCGAGCGATCGCCTCGCAGCGCTTCGCCGCACTTGAAATCGGAGATCGTTCACGGACAACATCTTCATACACTTACCAACTGGGCATGGTTGGCACGGGCGAGTTCCATCAGTTTGTCGACCAACGCTTCGATCCCCGGTGTTGGCAATAACCGCGACCGCATCAATAGCTCGAAGATACGGCTACTCAACGCATCCTGTGCCGGGCGCCGCGTCGGCCGCCAAAAGTTCGGGGTCAACTCCGCAGCGATCATGTCGACGACCTCCACCGCCAGATCGACGAGGCGCCGGCGCTCAGCGTCACTCAACTGGCTCTCCCCGACTGTCGCGTCCACCATCAGTCGCAAGAAGGGACCGTAGTGTTCAGGGAGATCGGGCAGCCGATTGTCGTGCGCAACGCGTCCGCTTTGAATTTCATTGATTACACCCTGCAGTGCAGCGACCAGTTCGTGCCAATGCTCGCCCAGCTTGTTGAGGAGGTCACGAAGCCGCTCACTGAGCTTTCGATATGCCACAGGATCCTGATCCATGTGCTCCCGGATATGCGCGCGGATCGCATGCTCCATCTCTGATGCTTTGGCGCGATCATTTGGCTCCCGGGCCAACTTCGTTGCAAAATCTGCATCAGTCAAAGACACTGGCGGGATTTTCGGGTCGACGCCCATCGAGCGAACATGGTCGTCAATGAGTTTGCGCACTTTTGCGCCAACGTCCTTGCCTAACACAGGCGTGTCGCGGTAGCGATTCCGGGCGCGTGCATAGATGAAGGCGAGCAACTTGGCGTCCGGCGCGAACGGCAATCCTTCAGGACGAGGCAGCACCACGTCGAGCATTTCCAGGAACTGCTTGAGCTTGACGGTAAACTCCGCGCGCAGTCGTTCGTCCTGCAAGACCTCGACACACGATTCGTGATCGGCGAGGTTCTCGATCCCACGTTGGCGGAACAGATCGACCACGCGGATGTGCCGGTCGCGCAGCACCGGCAACTCGTCCTTCAGACTTTGCAGCGCTCCCTCGACATCTGCGGAGGCGTACACCGCAAGCGCCTCCTTCAGATGGTGCGCGAGCCCGAAATAGTCGACGATGATCCCAAACCGCTTGCCGTATCCCGTACGGTTCACGCGAGCGATCGTCTGCAGCAGCTCCGCTTCGCGGATGGGCCGATCCAGATACATGGCACCTTCGATCGGCGCGTCGAATCCCGTCAGCAACATGGACTTGACGATTAGAAAGGCTAGCGGGTCGGTCTTGCCGGTATCCGCATGAGTGAGCGGCTTCTTGAAGCGTTCAATTCGGTTTTCCTGCGCCTTGCCATCGGTCCACTGTTTCCATGTCGGGTCATCATTGTTACTGCCAGAGAAGACCGGGGCAAACTCAAGCGCCCCCAATGTTTCGCGATACTGCCATGCCTGTACCTGCGCCTGAATGTCCTGGGGCCGTCTACAAAGCGATTCTTCGTCGAGCATCTTGTCTTCGGGGCTGAGTGCTGTAGCTTGGGCGAGAAGTTCGTCTCGCGCGGCTAGGAATGCCTCGTGGTATCGCACGACCGCCAACCGGCTATACGCGACCACCTGCGCCTTGAAGCCATTCGGCAAAATGTTGATGACGTAGTGGCGCAGCATGTCGCGCGCCTTGTCCGCGATGAGCGCAGGCGCTTCGAAGATTTGCCCCTTCGTGGCGTATTTCTGCCGAATCGCCTCCAGTTCTTCGGGTGTGTGGTCGCGAAACAGGTCTTCGAAGAGCTCGTCGAGGTTCGCCCCGTCCTTCAGCACGCCATGCGCTGTGCGGCCCTCGTAGAGGATGGGCACGATGGCCCCGTCGGCCTCGGCCTCGCGAATCGTGTAGCGGTCGATGAACTCGCCAAAGATCTCGTGCGTTCGCTTTTTCTCGCCCATCAATATTGGCGTACCGGTGAAGCCGATGCGAGCAGCATTGGGAAGACCCGCTTGGAGCGCTGCGTGCAAGTCACCCGCCTGGCTCCGGTGCGCTTCGTCGACGAGCACGAGGATGGTCTCATCCTCGTTTATTGTCTCGTGCGTCGCGAGCTGGGCCGCGTGGGTAAGATCGGGCGTGTTGTCGCCCGAATCGGGATCGCTCGTCGTGTCGCCGCCGCGCTGCTTCTGGATCATGCCGAATACCAGCGCTGGCCCATGGGCGCTGAGCAGCCGCCGCAGGCCATTAGCGGACGTGGCCTTCTCGACCGTCTCGTTCGTTAGCGACGCGGTACCCGACAGCTGTTTTTCGAGGTCGGTACGATCGGTGACAATCACGACCTTAAACCGACGAAGCTTCGGGTCGGTGCGCAGCTTGCGCACGAGAAACACCATCGTCAGGCTCTTGCCGGAACCCTGCGTATGCCAGATGATCCCGCCGCGCCGATCGTGCTCGCCATCTTGGAGCCGCGTTTTACCCGTCCGAAGACGCTGGATCGCATGCTTGACCGCCCGGTACTGCTGGTAACGGCACAAAGCCTTTACGGTTTGACCGTCGGACTCCATGAACAAGATGAAGTGGCGGACGACATCCAGCAGGGTTCGCTTGTCCAATAGACCTGCGATGAGACGCTCTTGCTCCGATAACTGTGGCTTGCCGAGCGCAGTGGCAACTTCCTCTTCGGTCCGCGGGACGACCGTCTTCCACGCAGCATAGTGCCGGAACGCTGCGCCAATCGTGCCGACGCGCGCCTCGTCGAAACTCGTCGCGATCAACAGCTGGTTTGTGTGGAACAGTGTTTCGTTGCCTTCGTTGTCGTCGACTTCGTGATCGGCATGACGTTGGTTCGTATAGCGCCGCAACTGGTCGACTGCGTCGACCAGCGGTTCGGGAATTGACGGGCTCTTACATTCGACAACGACCAGCGGGATACCGTTTACGAGCAGAACGAGATCAGGGACGATAAACGCCTTGGCGCTGTTGAACCCGGGGGGGCAGTCCACACGGTATTGGTTGATGACGGTGAACTTGTTACGACCTGGATGTTCCCAGTCGATGTAGTGGATGGTCTGGCCGCGTCCGCCGTCCCATCCCGGAAGGCCATCCACCGTCACGCCGTTGATCAGCAGCTCGGTGGCCTTTTGATTGCACTCCATCAGCCTATACGCGCCGAGGCGAGTGAGTGTCGATATGGCTTCAGAGATGCGTGCATCGTCAAGCCATGACGTACCGTCCGGGCCGGGGTTTAATTCACGCAGCTGCTCGCGCAGCACGCGGACCTGAATAACCTCCGTAAAGCTTATGCGGCCCGTAATAGATGGGTCATCGATGTCTCCGTGGTTGTGCGTCCACCCCAGCTGTTCGAGCTGGTCCACGAACGGCCTTTCAACTTCTTCGAGTTCCCACCCCATAGCGATTACCCCTTTTTATGCTTGTTATTCTTCCCGTGCAAACAGCGGCGTAACACGGACTCGGCCGGTAAGGAGGTCATCCATGAGACCAAGTTTCAGTCGCTCAAGCTTTTCCAGCTCGTCTGCGCTGTCGCTCGCTGTGGCGTCGTGAGCCAAGAGCACTCGTACAATCAACTCTTGCTCACTCCGATTTGGTCGACCAATCCACAAAGGGTGTACATCATTTCGATTCAGTGACGGCGAGCCAGACTTAGTCCCGTACTGTTCGAGCCTCAGGTAGGTGAAAAGGTAAAAAATAAACCTTTCATCATTACCGAAAAAATTCGTAACAAAAAGGCTCGTGTCGTGAGCCCAGAAGTCGGTCTCCACATAATGCACTGTGCCAATCGACCCTTTGCGCCCAACAACAACATTGGGACCACTTGACGTCGAAACGTTGTGGTAGCCGCCTATCCCTGAAGAAGAGATGACCGGATAGGGTCCGGGAACGAAGTTGGCTTCGACGATGTCATGGCCTCGTTTGAGAGCTGCCACCGTTCCAAGCTGCGCGGGGGTCCAGTCCTTAGGAATCCACCCCAGCGGCGACTCCTTGTACAGATGAGGCGCCTCGGAGCGGGGCTGGCGCAACTCGCCGCCTTCATCGATTCCGCGCGTCAGCAGATCGTGCAGCAGCCCTTGTTTGATGAGGTTGAGCTTGGCGATGATCGCCTCGGTCTCGCGGATGACGGTATCGACGGTATCGAGGATCTCTGCAATTCGGCAACGCTCACCTTGAGGAGGTAAATCGATACTGAGCGCATACACATCGTTTCGATTGAGGCCCGGGATCCCGGTCGATGTATCGAGACGGTCGAGCGGCAACCATGAAAGTACCCAGTAGAGCCAGCGTTTGTTCTCTCGCGAGCAATTCACCCAGTAAGCAGTGTCGATCGGCCAGAACGGCTCCCCAGACCATGTAACTTTTCCCACGGTGCCCTTGCGACCAACTACTATACCGGCCTCTGGGACCAGGTAAGAACTATGCCTGCCAACCTCGCCGCTCGAGCCAAACACAGGATAACCTTGTCCCGTTCGCGTTTCGGCGGACAGAGCGGCACCGTATTCAAGAGTAAGTAGCGATTCGAGCTTAGGCATATCCCAGCCCCTTCAGGAACTCCTTGAGTGTTGCCGCTTCCGCGTCACGCTTGCCCGCAATCTCGGCCAATGTCACCCGATACTTGTCCCACCAGTTCTCGAGAGCGGCGACAACTGTCTTGCGGCGGACGCTGATATAACGATCGACGACGGTTTGCATGTCATCATGCAGAATAGTCAGTAGCACTGTACCGGCCCCAGCCTCATCCAGCACGTCGACGGCTGAATTCAACCGCTGTACGAAGCTCTGCTCTTTGGCTTTAAGTCGCTTCCTCACGTCAGAAAGCTCTCGTTTCCATTCCCTGATCTGGGCTTCGCCCACGGCCAGCTCGGCATCGCCCTTGGTCGCTTCTTCGTCATCGGAATCGGCATTTACTTCCGTCGCGGACTTGATCTGCACGTCCAGTTCGGCCTTCTTCGCATCCAGCTCTGCGAGTTCGTCGATGAAATCGGCCATCAAGAACTTCACGAGCTTATGCTTGTACGCGTTGCCCTTCGATTTATCGTCGTCGAGCGCTGTCAGGATACTAGTGCGCCAAGCGTCAACAACTCCCTTCGCACCGCGGACCATCAGCGTCTGAAATTCATATTTCGCGCTTTCCCAGAAGCCCGCGATGATGCCCCGTACCTCGAACCGGTCCAGCATACCGAGCGGCTCCAAAGCTGCACTGAAGCTGTCAAAGAGCTCGTTGCGAACAGCGACAAACTCTTGCCCGGCCGCCAACGCCCGGATGCGCGGACTATGTTCGTTCCACCAGCCGTTGAAGGTTTCCCAAAGGGATTTTTCTCGAGCGAGGACTCCGGGGTGGCGTTCAATCAGCGCCTTGATCGACCGACCGTTGGCTACTTCGGGACGAAAATCCATGTACTGGGTGTCGTTCCCGGTGTTCCTGCGAGTGACCAACAGCGCCGCAATGTCGAGTCCGTGAACCGCAAACAGCGCCGCTTTTGATTCGACCTCAGCCTTCGGTATGCCGCCGACAAGGTGCGCGCGGACGTCGTGGGGCTCGGGCGGTGGTGCGTTATCCGCGTAGCGGCGGATGTTGAGGTTGTAATCGTTCGCACGCAGCGCCGCGATGCTAACGATTGCCGAGAAGCCCGGCACTTCGGTAAATGCGTCAAACGTGCCAGCAATTTTCTCGATATGTTCGGGCAGTAGATAGTTCTGGGCGCGGCCTTCGAAGTACTCGCGGTCCGCGTTGATGAACAGCACCTTGCCCCGCCGGTCGACAGGCTTCCCACTAGCGTTCCCGAGCCGTTGTCGCATTACTAGAATGCACGCGGGGATGCCTGTGCCATAAAACAGATTGGCGGGCAGCCCGATAACCGCTTCGACCAGATCGGCCTCGATCATTGCCTTGCGGATAGCGCCTTCTTCACCGCCCCGAAAGAGGACTCCGTGAGGCATCACCGTGGCGAGCTGCCCCCCATCGCGCAATACCGCGACCATGTGCTGCAGGAACATCAGGTCAGCTTTCTTGCTGCCAAGTGACACTTCGCCGTACTTGAACCGCTCGGCGCGGAACTTCGGCACCCATACCGGTTGGCCAGCTTTGTCCGTGTCCGCAGTCCCCCAATTGATTGAAAACGGCGGATTGCTCAGCACTCGGTCGAACCGCATCAGTTCGCCGCCCTCAACATGCTGCGGTTCAGCCAGCGTGTCCTCGTTCCGCAGATCGGCGGTGGCAATGCCATGCAGCAGCATGTTCATCTTGGCTATCGACCAAACTGTGCCGTTAGCCTCTTGCCCGTACAGTTCCGCGCGGCTACCGTCTTGCCCATGCTCGTCGATATATTCCTTCGAGAGGATCAACATACCGCCGGAGCCGACGCAGGGGTCGTAAATGCTGTGGTTCTGCTGTGGCTTCACTAGACGGACCATCATACGGACGACAGAACGCGGCGTGTAGAATTCGCCCCCTTTCTTGCCAGCAGAGTCGGCGAACTCCCTGATCAGGTATTCGTATGCCGCGCCGAGTAGGTCGGGGAACTCAAAGTCCTCGTTGCGCAGCCGATACATGCTGAAGTGCGTGATCAGTTGGCGCAGCTTGATATCAGGTATCTTGGCCTGCCCGACTTTCCGTGAGAAGTCGATATGTTCGAGCACCTCGCTCAGGCTGCTGTTGTTGCTCTCGAGACCGCCGAGCGCGCGGTTCAGGAATCCGCCGACGTCGTTGTGTGCCTCGTTCACCAAGTATTCCCACCGCGAATGAGGCGGGACATAAAACGACTCTCCGTACCACCGTTTCAGGTCGGCACTTGCACGGGCCTCGCCCTCGCTCTTGCCGGCTTCGAGTTCGTTACGGATGACCTGCTCCCGTCGCTGGTCGAAAATGTCCGAACAGCGCTTCAAGAACAGCATGCCGAATATGTACTCCTTGAATTCCGAGGCGTCCATCTTGCCGCGCAGGATGTCGGCGGCCTTGAAGAGGTGGCGCTCGAGCTGGGAAAGCGTGAGGGACATTAGAAGCTCTTTCTAGACTTGCGGATATGAGATCGGCAAGATTGTACGCATTTTTCCTCGGTGCCCCGACGGGCGGAACCCCAGAGACGCGGCATCCGCCTTCGGCAAGAGATTGAACGGAATCCACCGGCACGCCCCGCGCCCCAATTGACAATGGGCCGCCAATAGCAACATCTGTAACTATCTGCTTTCTATGGAAATTTTCTATGGGATATCATGGAGACTGTCCCGCCCACCCCGTCCGCAGCCCCCCTTGGGAGGGGGCGCTGGGTGAAAAAGAATTCTTTTGTTCTGGTAAGGCATGTGCCAGCTCGCCGCTTGCGTAGCCTGGCAAGGCTTTGCTGAGTATCGGGCGAGGTGTTGCTCAATTTCTTCGATGCGCGATCGCGAGCGATGTGGTCAGGGCGGTAAGGTTGGGGGTAGATTTGGGGGTATTCTCCGAAGGATGGCTCAATAAATCCTTGGTTATAATAGGCTTTAATAGCTAGTTTGATAGTCCTCCGCACTAGGATGACCACTCCCAAGCATCAAGCGGGCAGATACGTCCGCTTCAGCGGGACCAGACGTTTCGTTTCGGCATCCGTAGCTTCATAGTGGTCGATCAACGTGCGCACGACGTGCTCCGAAGTCCAAAGCGTTAGCGGCACGGAAGCACGATCTGCCTCGTAGTAAGCCTCCTTGCTGAACCCACCTGTACTGACGTACAAGCCGCGATCGTCAGGGTGACGTCCACCCAGAAAACTTCGAATCTGCTGAGTCCCCATCTGACCTTTGCGATGTTTCACCTCGACGATAATTCGGGGATGCTCGAATCCAAAGCCATCAGGGGACGCGATGATGTCTTTGCCGCGATCGTTTCCAGCTGGCGACACCTGCGTCTTGTATCCCATTGCACGAAGAATCCCGGCGACCAATTCCTGCATTTCGGACCAGTCGAGGCTATTCACGATGTCCTTGATTCGTTCAACCGCGAGAGCTTCGAGGCCAGTCAGCGGGTCAACTCCAGCTTGCTCCTCCAGAACTTCGGGAGGCGGGCTCTTAGGCCTTCCAGCTACCTCGCCAAGCAGTTCCTGCATCGCAAATTCTGCGACGACGAAGATAGTAAGCGTTGATCCGAGGCTATTTTTGCTCGGATCACTCAAGCTGTCTCGTTCGACCTCCTTGTCCGTCCACACCACCGGCCGCGCGAGAGTCATGCCGAAATCTGCCAACTCCGGATGATACTGGGCGTCTCCGGTTACCTTTCCAATGAGATAAGTACGATTCGCCGGGGAATATGTCACGACCCAATCATCGATCTTAATTTCATTCATGAAGCGCCAGACCTGCGATGCACCCGAAATGGCGGTCTTGACCTTCGCTCCAGGTTCGATCAATTGATATAGAGAGATTAACTCTTCGCGAGTCATGCCTGCTTTGACGTGCGGCGCGAGGTTGGTCCAACCGATAGCTGCAATACCTCGCTCACGAAAATCGTCGTAAAGACTCCCTCCTTCAGCCCGAATCATCCACATGGTGCTCATGCTATCTCCTTGTTCAATGCGAACAGTCTACCCCGGTTAAATAGGAGCGATTTTGAGATCAGGCAACCTCTTCCTCGTGTTCCTATCGTGAGGAACAATGCCCGCAGGTTTTACTAGCCGATCCAGCCCTGTCGTATATACGTGGTTGAAAGTTTTCTCACTAATCAGGTGATAAAATTCAGAATCTTCTGAGCGTGCTCTATAGTTTGGGCGGGTCAAGGGGGAGGTATTTATTCTATCTATTCGTAGTACGTATATTAAACCTGATTGTGATTAACAACCCTTAAAAAATGAGTGAAGTAGAAGCAACTCACAAATTTAATCATAATAAATTCTCTGCAATGATCAGTGTTTCATGAATTTAACGCGCTATATTAAACTGTGTGCTGCCTGACTTGGATTTAGCCGTGAACGAGAAAGACGAAGAGTTTTCTATTGAACTTGGCGAATGCATTGCCAGTGCGCGAAGAGCACGCGGAATGACGCAACAATACTTAGCCGCAGAGCTCGGAATCGCGCAGCAAACACTAGCTCACCATGAAGTCGGCCGCTCGCGCGTGCCGGCATCGCTGTTGCCGGCGCTAGTGGAGCGGTTGATGTTTTCTTTCGAAGAGTTGCTGTGCAGACCAGCTACACGACGATCAAGCAAGGGAAGTGCGATATCGCGCCTACAACGGCGGATCGTAGCGATCGAACAACTACCCAAGATCAAACAGCAGTTTGTCTGATAAATGTTGGACGCCGTGCTCGCGAAAGCACGGAAGTAGAAGGAGCCTCAATGCGGTAAACGAAGCGCGGGCCGTGAGTGTTACCAGCACTCGCAGCCCGCTGACCAAAACCAACTCGTCTAAGGAGTTGACCATGGCTGACGCCAATCTTAATGCATCGCACGCTTATCCTGAACGCCGCGTAACCATCCAGCAGTCTTGGCGGGACCGCAGCCTTAGCTCGCGGACAAGAACTGACCCGCCGCTTTACCCCTGGTTCAAACTAGCTGGCCGATGGCTCGAACTCGCAGGCTTTGAAGCTGGTCAGCGCGTAAGAATCACGGTGGAGGACAAAAGGCTCGTGATTACCACAGACTGATCCGCACCGCAGACCGAAGCTCGCACCACTAGAAGAAGGCCACGGCCCCCCAAGGGTTCGTGGCCTTCATGCCTTCCACGCTCATCCCCGCAAATCTTTTTTGAAAGACTGGATCCAAAAATCCACTCGTAGTACGCTGCCTCACAACAGCAACCCAAAGCGACGTCCTCCCGCACCGCACAAAAATGCCTGCCACCAGCGTCCGCAGCACCACCGGCCTAGCCTTAACGGCCGAAGAAGAGGCCTACCGCTTCCTGCTGGAAGCCATCATCGAAGGCCGCTACGCAGCAGGCCAGCGCATCGTTGCCGAAACGGTTGCAGAAGAACTCTCAATGAGCCGCATGCCAGTGCGCGCAGCACTCAAAAGGCTCCACACCGAAGGCCTGATAATCCAGCGCCCGAACCGCGGCGCCATCGTCCGCGGCCTCACAGTAGAAGAAGTCCAGGACATCTTCGACATGCGCATCGCGCTCGAATGCCTGGCCATGCGCGTCGCCGCACCCCGCTGCACCGAAGCCCACCTAATCAAACTCCAGCGTCTGCTAGAAGACATGGACGCTTGCGTAGGCGACACAGACACCTGGGTCCAACGCCACTGCGCGTTCCACGAATATCTGTGTGAAATCAGCGGCCGCACGCGCCTCTACCAGCAAATCCACTCGCTCTACACGCTGATAGAAGGCCCCATGCGCCTGTGGATCGAGCAAGCCACCTTCAGACGCAAACGCGCACGCGACGCCCACCAGATCCTCATCGACGCACTGCGCACCCGCGACCCAGCGCAAGCTGAGCAAGCGCTACGCGAGCACCTCGAATCAACCGTTCCCCAGATCATCAAGTTTCTAGAATCGCCCGCGTCACGAGCATGACGTGTCGGCATCCTAACTGTCGTCGCACCTCAAGCAGCTCACTTTCAGCCAGGAGCCTCTCGATGTCAGCAATTCAGTTCAAGCGTCTTCGTCTCGCCGCCTGCGCAGGCTTGGCGGTTCTGGCACAAGCAGCCGGAGCATCAGCAGCGCACGCCGCCGATCTGGGCCTCGTGAAAGGCGGCACGCTCACCTACTGTTCGAGCATGGACGCGCCGCCGCTCGCGTCCTACGACGAGAACCAGCAGCCGCGCGGCTTCTCCGTCGACGTGGCGCAAGACATCGCGAAGCAGCTCGGCAATCTCAAGGTCGAGTGGAAGGTCATGTCCTTCAGCGGGCAGATTCCGGCGCTGCAAGCGAAGCAATGCGATCTCGTGATCGGTCAGCTCTTCGACAAGCCGGAGCGCCGCCAGATCATCGACATCGTCGACTACATGTATTCGAGCCAGTCGATCATGGTGCCGCGCGGCAACCCGCGCCACGTGCGCTCGCTCGACGATCTCTCCGGCAAGAAGGTCGCGGTGCTCAACGGTACGACCATCAGCACGCTGCTCGACAAGGAGAACGAGAAGCTCAAAGCCGCAGGCAAGCAGCCCATGAACATCGTTGTCTATAGTTCGGACGCCGATGCATTTCAGGCCTTCCGTCTGAATCAGGTCGACGCTTACGGCACCACGGCGGAAAGCGCTGCGCACTTCCAGCAGGTCTCGGGCGATATGTTCGAGGAGGCGGTGCCGGGCTTCAATCGCATCGCAACGGGCATTGGCGCGCGCAAGGGCGAGCCGCTTTCTCCGGCGGTCGCGAAAGCCGTGGCCGATCTCGTGAAGAGCGATCGCTACAGCAAGATGCTCGCCACCTGGAAGCTCGAAAACGATCGCCTGTGAGCGCGGGGTGACGCCATGAATTTCAGTTGGGAAATCTTCCGGAAATTCCTGCTAGACCCGAGCCCGGCGTATCTGCACGGCTTGTGGCTCACGTTCTCGATCAGCGCTTGCGCGATCGTGTTCGGTGCCACGCTCGGCCTGATCGTCGCGCTCATGCGGCTTTCGTCGAGCTTGCCGGTGCAGTATCTCGCGCGCGGCTATATCTGGGTCATGCGCGGCACGCCGTTGCTCATGCAGATCGTGTTTCTGTACACCGCATTTGCCGCGGCGAACATCTTTCACTTTCACGATCTCGACTTCGGCATCATCTCGCTGCCGGGCAACATTCAGGCCGCCGTGCTCGCGCTCGGCATGAATTCGGCGGCATATCAGGCGGAAATCATTCGCGCGGGCTTGAGTTCGGTGGACAGAGGCCAATACGAAGCGTCGCGCTCGCTTGGCATGACTTCGGTGCTGCTCATGCGCCGCGTCGTGCTGCCGCAAGCGTTCCGCATCATCGTGCCGCCGCTTGGCAACGAGTTCAACGTCATGCTGAAAAACACCACGCTCGTGAGCGTGATCGGCGTGCCGGAACTGCTGCTCAGCACGCAGATGATCACATCGGTGAACTTCCGTGTGTTCGAGCTGTATCTCGTGCTCGGCATTTACTTCCTCGCGCTCACCACGCTCTGGGGCTTCGTGCAGCGGCGGCTCGAAGCGCACTTCGGCCGCGGCGAGGCGAAGCCGGCTGCGAATACGCGTCTCTTTGGCGCGCAAACGATGAAACTGCTGCGGGGACGTTGACATGAGCGTTGACATGAACGAAGCACGCGAAATCGTCATCGAGGCGTCGGACATTCACAAGTCGTTCGGCGCGACCAAGGTGCTCAACGGCATTTCGTTGAGCGTTGCGAAGGGGGAGGTGGTGGTGCTGATCGGCTCGTCCGGGTCGGGCAAGACCACGTTCATTCGCTGCCTCAATCTGCTCGAGTCGTACGACAGCGGGCGGGTGCGCGTGAACGGCCATCTGCTCGGCTTTGTCGAGCGCCCGAACGGCACGCTGGTGCGTGATTCCGGGCGCCAGCTTGCACGGCAGCGTCGCGATATCGGCATGGTGTTCCAGCGCTTCAATCTGTTTCCGCACATGACGGCGCTGGAGAACGTGATCGAGGCGCCCATTCACGTGCTGAAGATGCCGCGCGAAGAAGCGGTCAAGCAGGCAAAAGCGCTGATCGCGCGCGTGGGTCTTGCCGATCGCGCCGACCACTATCCGTCGCAGCTTTCCGGCGGCCAGCAGCAGCGTATCGCCATCGCTCGCGCGCTCGCCATGCAGCCGAAGGTGCTGCTCTTCGACGAGCCCACCAGTGCGCTCGATCCGGAAACCGTAGGCGAAGTGCTGCAGGTGATGAAGGAGCTTGCCGAAGACGGCATGACGATGGTCGTCGTCACGCACGAAATGGGCTTTGCTCGCGAGGTGGCCGATCGCGTGGTCGTGCTCGACCAGGGCGAGCTGATCGAAGAGGGACCGCCCGAGCGCATCTTCACCGCGCCTTCGCATCCGCGCACGCAGACGTTCTTGAAGCGCACGTTGCGCACTGCAATGCCCGCGTCCGCGTAAAAGACGTAGCCGCGATGTAGCGTCACGTGAAATAAAACATCATCAGGACACCAAAGAGGAGAACGCTTCGATGCGTAACTTCGAAACGCCGGGCCGCTCGCTCGTCATGGCTCGCAATGGTATGGCCGCAACCTCGCATCCGAGCGCCACGCTCGCGGCCGTGCAGATTCTCGCTGCAGGCGGCAACGCCATGGACGCCGCAATTGCCGCGTGTGCGGTGCAGTGCGTAGTCGAACCGGGTTCAACTGGCGTGGGCGGCGACTGCTTCGCGCTCTATTCGCGCGGCGGCACGGATGAGGTAATCGCCTATGACGGCTCGGGCTGGGCCCCCGCCGCAGCGAGCGCAGAGCGCTTGCGCGCAATGGGCATAGAAACGATTGCGCGCCACTCGCCGCACGCAGTCACGGTGCCGGGCGCGGTGGACGCATGGACCACGCTTCATCGCGACCACGGCCGCCTGCCGCTGCGCGACGTGCTCGCACCGGCAATCCGCTTCGCGGAGGAAGGCTACGCCGTCGCGCCGCGCACCGCGCACGACTGGGCCGCAGAGGTAGAAACGCTTTCGCGTGACGCCGTAGCGCGCACGACCATGCTCGTGGATGGCGCCGCGCCGCGCGCCGGCTCGACGCATCGTCAGCCGCGCCTCGCAAACACGCTGCGCGCCATCGCCGAAACGGGCCGCGACGCGTTCTACCGAGGCGCGGTCGCTGCCGATCTCGTCGCGCAACTTCAGGCGCATGGCGGCTTGCACACGCTGGAAGACTTCGCGCAATTCCACGGCGAGTACGTCACGCCGATCCGCGCGAAATTCCAGGGCTATGACGTGATCGAATGTCCGCCTGCGGGGCAGGGCGTCATCGCGCTGCTGTTGCTCCGCCTGCTCGACAAATACGACGCCGAAGGCAGCCCGCTCGACGCCGACCGTCTGCATCGCGAGATCGAGGCGGCGAAGCTCGCGTACGCGGTGCGCGACGCCGTGCTAGGCGACCCGCGTCATGGTGCCGTCGACGTCGATCGCCTGTTGTCCGACGAGTACGTCGACAAACTGCGTAGCCGCATCGACCTTGAAAGCGTGCTGGACCCGGCCGCCGCGATCACCCAGGTCGAGCACCGCGACACGGTCTACATCACCGTAGTCGATCGCGACCGCGACTGCGTGAGCTTCATCAATTCGTTGTTCTATCCATTCGGCAGCGGGCTGATGGGCAAGGAATCCGGCGTGATGCTGCACAACCGCGGCATGAGCTTCTCGGTGGAGCCGGGTCATCCCAACGCCATCGCGCCGCACAAGCGTCCGCTGCACACCATCATCCCGGGGATGGTTGCACGCGACGGCCGCGTGCAGATGAGCTTCGGCGTGATGGGCGGCCACTATCAGGCGATGGGCCACGCGCATTTCCTCTCGAAGGTGCTGCATTACGGCCTCGACATGCAGGCCGCGATGGATCTGCCGCGCGTCTTCCCGCGCCCGGGTACCGGGACTGTGGAAATCGAATCGACATTGCCGGACAACACGCGTGCGGCGCTTGCCGATCGCGGCTTCAAGCTCGTGCCGGCAGCCGGCCCGATTGGCGGCTCGCAGGCTATTCGTATCGACTGGGAGCGTGGCGTGTTGACCGGTGCATCCGATCATCGCAAGGATGGCTGCGCGCTCGGGTATTGAACAAGCACGCGGTCGAGAAAAGAAAGGGGCGCGAGCCCCTTTCTACTTACTGGCTGATTTCGGCTTCAACGAGCTTCGCAAGCAACCCCAGCGACTCCTGCCAGCCGAGATAACACGCCTCGACCGGAATGATCTCCGGTATGCCTTCCTGCACGACGGTCATTTCCGCGCCGAAAAACACCGCGCGCAATTCCACCGTCGTTTGCATGGTGCCGGTCAGGTGCTCGTCCTCGAACACGCCGGTGTAACGCAATCGCTCGTTCGGCACGAGTTCGAGATATTCGCCGCCGAACGAATGACCGTGGCCGGCCGTGAAATTCTTGAACGACATCCGGTAACGGCCGCCGACTTTCGCGTCGAGTTCATGGACGGTGCACGTGAAGCCGTTGGGCGGCAGCCATTTCACGACCGCGCTGGCGTCGAGGAACGCGCGATAGATGCGCTCGGGCGGTGCGCGCAGCACGCGGTGCAGGCGGACGGTGTTCGATGCCATGGCTAAGCTCCCAGGGTGGTGGATCGCCATGCAATAGTAGGCCACCCGCCCGGGGCCCATCGCCTAAACTTCCCAATACCGAACGCCCGGCTGCACACCCATCGGCCGGATAGCCCGCAGCCGCTCACCCGCGGCACCCGGAGGTCACCATGAGCGCTCAACCGCTTGCGATGCATCAGGTCGACTACGAAGGCTTCGAGATCCACGTCAGCGCCACGCCAACCGAAGAGGGCGCGAACCGCTACACCTATACGGCCTACGTGTGCCATCCCGGCGCGAATCCCGCGAAGCCGGGCCACACGGTCACCTATCACGCGGACGGCGACGAAACCTGGCGCAGCGAGCAGGACGCCACCGAAGAGGCGGTGCACGTGGGCCGCAGCATCATCGACGGCACGCACCCCGATCTTTCCGTGCTCTCGCTCGTGACCCACGGCTTTTGAGCCGGGCGGCCGCGCTGGGAAAGCGGGCCGCATGCGACGCGAGAGGGAAGGAGGAAAAAGGCCCGGACCGCAGTCCGGGCAAAGCCACCGGATTTCCGGCGGCGGAGGTTTTCGTGGGCGTGCCGCTCTTTCCGCCGGGCGCGTTGCACGCGCGGCTTAGAAATGAACGGCGGGCCCGCTCTCTCTCAATTGGGAGAGCGGGCCCGCCAAGCGAAGCTACGCGTCGTGCACTGGCACCACGCGTGCGCCGCGATTACTGGCCGAAGTAGGTCGGCTTGATGTTCGGGGCGCGGGTGCCGGACTGGACGCTGCCGTTCGTCGATGCGCCGTAAGCCGTGGCTTGCGCTGCGCCGTTCTGCTGGGCGACGCGCGCCTCGGCAGCCTGCAGGTCTTCCGGATAGTACGGGCTCGACAGGTTCGGACGGTAGCCGGCCTTTTCCAGCTGGACCAGTTCGGCGCGAACTTGAGCGCGCGTCACGGGCGCTTGCTCGGCTTGTGCGAACGACAGGGCCGGAGCGGCGAGGACGGTAGCGGCGAGTGCAGCAGCAATCAGATTCTTCATGGTAACAACCTCCGAAAATTATGTGGTCGGTTCGTAACAATCTTGTTGCTCGAATCGTTAGTGAGACTTTATTGCAGTGCACTTCAAAGAAAAACACCGCAATCCAGCAAACATCATTACTTGAACTGCAATAATTCCGTGAGCCTGCGGCGCTTCGGCCGGGCCGGGCGTCGCGTGGTGAGGCAAAATAGGGCGCGCGAGGCCGCGCGTTGCGACGGCTGCGTATCCCAATTGCTTGCTGCGAAACCATTTCGAAGTTCAAGGAGAAACGCAATGAAGAACTCTCTCGGCCGCCAGGCACTGATTGCCGCCGCGCTGGCGGGTCTTGCGACGGCCGGTGCGGGCGTGGCCCACGCGGACGACACCGTGAATTGCTACGGCGTCGCTAAGGCCGGCCAGAACGATTGTTCGAGCAAGACCGGCGTGCACGATTGCGCGGGCCAAGCCAAGGTCGATCACGACAAGGGCGACTTCAAGACCATGCCGAAGGGCACGTGCGCGAAGCTGGGCGGCACGCCGGAAAAATGAGCCTCGAGGCTGAGCGGGTGTGCCAAAAAGCGGGCGCAAGGTGAGCGCGCGAGGCGCATTGAGTGGCGTGGGCATCGGCCTGCGTCACGCGCATTTCGAGGCCTTCATGGCGGGGCCGCCTGCCGTCGACTGGGTCGAGGTCCACAGCGAGAACTACTTC
The DNA here is from genome assembly GCF_905220195.1 of Paraburkholderia sp. J8-2. Classification (NCBI taxonomy): domain Bacteria; kingdom Pseudomonadati; phylum Pseudomonadota; class Betaproteobacteria; order Burkholderiales; family Burkholderiaceae; genus Paraburkholderia; species Paraburkholderia sp. J8-2. The sequence goes on along the minus strand of NZ_CAJMZA010000002.1, from coordinate 520,484 downwards.
GGTGATGGCGGCTACGACCTGCATGTGCTCGAAACCGTACGGCGCGATTTGCCGGTGAGCCTGCACGGCGTGGGGCTCGGACTTGGCTCGGCTGCGCCGCTCGATACGGCGCATCTCGCGAGGCTTGCGCAGTTGGTGGCGCGCATCGAGCCCGCTTTGGTGTCCGAGCATCTATGCTGGGGCGCGAGCGCACAAGGCGCGCTGCACGATCTGCTGCCAATGCCGCTCACGCAAGTCTCACTTGATCACTTGAGCGCGCGCGTCTCGCAGATGCAAGACGCGCTGGGCCGCGCTGTACTGATCGAAAATGTTTCGACCTACGTACGATTTCGCGGCGATACCCGCAGCGAGGCTGAATTCCTTGCGGCGCTCGCGCAGCGCACGGGCTGCGGCGTGCTGCTCGACGTGAACAATCTGTACGTGAATCAATGCAACCACGCTGAAGATTCACTGGCGGCAATGGCCGCACTGCCGCCGCAGATCGTCGGCGAGATTCATCTGGCGGGGCATCGCGCAACGCCTGCCGCCGTGATCGACGATCACGGCTCGCGCGTCGCGCCGGCGGTTTGGTCTCTGTATGAGACCGCACTCGAGCGATTTGGCGCGACGCCCACGCTCATCGAGTGGGACACGGCGGTACCGTCGCTCGAGGTGCTGCTCGACGAGGCGCGTCTCGCGCGCGAACGGTTCGCGAAGCACGCACAAATCGCGAAGGAGTTGCGCTCATGACCGCGCGCGACACACTGGAAGCGATGCAGCAAACCTTCGCCGCCGCGTTGGACGATCCCGACGGCGATGCGGCGCTCGCCAACGAGATGCTTCCCGCCGATGCAGCACTGCTGCACGAGCGCATGGGCCTTTATCGCGGCAACGCTCGCGCGGCGCGGCGGCTTGCGCTCGCGAACGCCTATCCAGTCCTCGCGGCCCTAACTGGCGAGACCTACTTCGAAGCACTCGCGCTAGCGTACGCGCGCGCGTATCCTTCGCGCGATGCGGACCTGAACCGCTTCGGTGCGGAGTTGCCTGAATTCATCAAGCGTTACGAGCCTGATGCGCGCTACGCGTATTTCGGCGATGTCGCGCGACTCGAATGGGCGTTGCATACGGCCAACTATGCAGCGAATGCTGCGCCGCTCGACGCGCAGCAATGGCAAGCGCTCGGCGCAGAGCGTCTTGCGCAATCGCATCTCGTGGTGCACCCGGCATGCGCTGCGCTCGCCTTGCGCTTCGACGCCGTGGCGATCTGGCGGGCGCATCAGCCGGACGGCGTATGGCCTGAGCGGGTGGACGTGCCCTCGTGGGCGCTCGTGGTCCGGCCGCAATGGCGGCCTACAGTGCTCGTGCACACGCACGCCGCGCACGCAGCGTTCGTCGCACTGCAAGACGGCGCCACGCTCGACAAGGCGCTTGCCGAGGCATTCGACATCGACCCGGCTTTCGACTTCGGTGGTCAATGGCGCGCGTGGATCGAGGCGCACGCAATCGTCGGCGTGCGCGGCGACTGACCACGCGGCATGACACGCTCATACGGAGTCTCGCCATAAAGCAGAGGAATCCAAAATAACAAAAACAATGCGCCTCTCGAAACCACACTTTATTCAGGAGAATAGGGCGCAAAAAACGAGCCCCGCCCCAAACAACCACCCCCAACCGGACTTGCCCGCATAGCAACGCATCACGCGGCATGCGAGGATGAATGCATACGCACAGCATGCGTCCGCCGGCCGTTGTACACTCGATTGCACCCCGGCGCGCGGGGCGCCGGACATCGTCCGCGGTCGGGCGCAGGCAAGCGCCTGGCAACCGGCGCCCGTGCAAGGCCAGCCCCCGAAGGCCCGAGATGATCATCCGCCGACCGAACGCCGTGCTTGCCATCGGCATTGCGCTCGCCGCAGTGCTGACGCTGGTCGCCGCGTGGGTCATGGCGCAAATGCGGCACGACGCGCTTGCGAGCGCCCGCGCTTCCGCCTCCAACATGGCACTGCTTTTCGAGCGCGACACCGCGCGCAATTTCGACGTCTACGACCTTTCGCTGCAAGCCGTCATCGACGCCATTGACGATCCGCGTCTCGCCGCGCTGCCCGCCGACATTCGCCAGAACGTGCTGTTCGACCGCTCGGCCACGGCAAAGAATCTCGGTGCGATCTTCGTCACCAACGCGGCGGGCGATGTGGTCTTCGATTCGCGCTCGGTGCCGCCGCGCGTGCTCAATGTGGCCGACCGCGACTATTTCATCGCGCAGCGCGACTCGCCGCACGCGGGACTCTTTCTGAGCCATCCGTTCATTCCACGCAACGGTCCCGCCAACGCGACGATCGGCATGAGCCGCCGTCTCTCGAACCCCGACGGCTCGTTCGCGGGCGTCGTGGTCGGCACGATGCGGCTCGATTATTTCCGGCACCTGTTCGGTGGCGTGAACATTGGCACGAACGGCACGGTGGCGCTCACGCTCGCAGACGGCACGCTGCTCATGCGCCGCCCGTACGATCCACAACTGATCGGCAAAAGCATTGCGGAATCCGAACTCTTCCAGCGTTTCCAGCGGTCGCAGGCTACCGGTTTTTTCTCGCTCGGCCCGATAGACGGCGTGCGGCGCTGGTTCGCGCTGCGACGCGTGGAAGGCTATCCGCTCGTGTTCAGCGTGGCGGTCGCGGCGGACGACATCTACCGCGAATGGCGCGTACGCGCCTGGATCATCGGCACGCTCACGGCAGTGCTGGACGTTTCGTTGATCGCGCTCGCGTTGATGTTCACGCGCCAGTTGCGCCAGCGTGGCGCGGTGGAGGCGGAGTTGCGCGTGCAGGCGGGCACCGATGCGCTCACGTCGCTCGCGAACCGGCGCGCCTTCGAAACCCGCGCGGACCACGAATGGGCGCGCGCACGCCGCTCGGGCAGCCCGCTCGCGCTCGTGCTGATCGATGTGGACCGCTTCAAGCGCTACAACGACCGCTACGGCCACCTGGCGGGCGACGACGCGCTCGCAGCCGTTGCGCATGCGCTCGGCGCGCACGCACGCCGCGCGGCGGACTGTGCTGCGCGCTACGGCGGCGAGGAGTTCGTGCTGTTGCTGCCCGAAACGGGCGAGGCCCAGGCGCTCGCGCTGGCCGAGAAGGTGCGCGCCGCGATCGAGGCGCTGGCGCTGCCGCACGCCGATAGCCCCAACGGCGTGCTGACCGTGAGCGTGGGCGTGGCGTGCACGACGCAAAGCGGGTTTGCAGACTGGCGCGCGCTGACCGACGCCGCCGACGCGGCGCTTTACACGGCCAAGCGTTCGGGCCGCAACCGCGTAGCGGCATGGCTGCCGGCAGCGACCAACGACGCGCGCGGCGCGGATCTCGAAGGCCGCACCGGCTGACCACGATCAAATTTTACCCGGATGATATTGCGCACCGTAATTTACCCGGGTAATATTCGCCCATCATTGGAAATCAAGAAGGAGAAAAACGATGGTGGTGGCGAACAGTTGCACGGCATTTGCGGGCACGCGTCTGATTGCGCGGGGCGCGCCGCTTCAGGTGGCGCTGGCGGTCAAGGCGGAACTCGAGCGTGAAGGCAACGAAAACGGCGCGGCGGTGCTGGTTTTCGACGACCGCGACGCGCGTCCGGTGGAGTTCGATCTGCGCGGCACGAAAAGAGAGATCGAGGCGCGACTCGTCGCGCAGGCAAGCAGCGAGCAGGCCGCAGCGGCGCTGAATGCTGTAGACGAAGAAGCACAGGAAGACGCCCCGCGCGGCCGCGGCCGCCCGAAGCTTGGCGTGGTCGCTCGCGAGGTGACGCTGCTGCCGCGTCATTGGGACTGGCTCGGCGCGCAGCCCGGCGGCGCCTCCGTGGTGTTGCGCCGACTCGTGGATTCGGCACGCCACGCGAGCGAGGCACGCGAACGCGTGCGCGCGGCCCAGGAAGCCGCGCATCGCTTCATGACCGCGCTGGCCGGCAATTTGCCAAACTATGAGGAGGCGTTGCGTGCGCTCTACGCGGGCGAGCGAAGCCGTTTCGAAGCGGCGAATGCACCCTGGCCGGAAGACGTGCGCGACTATGCGCGGGCGTTCGCGCAAGCCGCATTCGCTTGAACGCACGAACGGCCAAAGTGGGGCAAAGAGGAACTCAGATTGAGCGGGCAAAAAAAACCGCTCAAGCGGGGGAGCGAGAGCGGAGAAGTCGGAGAGTTTACAACTTACAACCTACAACCTCTGCATGAACTGTCATGGGGTCACGCAGCAACGAAAGTCTAGGTCTCGTATCCTGCCCCGAATATAGGAGGAGTCTGAAACTCCATTCGGCATTCACTTAAGACCTCGTATCGGCGAACGCCGGCATGGTTTCGGACGCCTGACATCCGGCTTGCCACGCGGATTGCGGCTCCGTACACTCCCGCCTGATCTGCATCAAGGGCGGCCATTGCTTCGAGGCGCCAACAATCAAAACCAGAACCAAAACCGCAAATCACGCCGACAAGAGGAACCCATGTCCGACTCCTATTTCCCCCGCTGGCGCGCGCAGACGGGTGACACCCGCGGTGTCGTCGCCCCCGACGAGCGCCTCGCCTGGCCGCAGATGTTCGCCATGGGCGTGCAGCACGTCGTCGCCATGTTCGGCTCGACCGTGCTCGCGCCGCTGCTCATGGGCTTCGACCCGAACCTCTGCATCTTCATGTCGGGTGTCGGCACGCTGCTGTTCTTCGTGGTGGTGGGCGGTCGCGTGCCGAGCTATCTCGGTTCGAGCTTCGCGTTCATCGGCCTCGTGATCGCCGTGACGGGCTACGGCGGGCAGGGAGCCAATCCCAACATTCCCGTGGCGCTCGGCGGCATCATCGCGTGCGGCGTGGTGTATACGCTGATCGGCCTGCTTGTTTCGGCCGTCGGCACCAAGTGGATCGAAACGCTCATGCCGCCCGTGGTGACTGGCGCGATCGTCTGCGTGATCGGGCTCAATCTCGCGCCCATCGCCGTGAAGGGCGTGAGCAGTTCGACCTTCGACTCGTGGATGGCGATCGTCACCGTGCTCTGCGTGGGCGGCGTGGCCGTGTTCACGCGCGGCATGCTGCAGCGCCTGCTGATTCTCGTTGGCCTGCTGATCGCTTATGTGATTTACGCGATCATCACGAACGGCATGGGCCTCGGCAAGCCGATCGACTTTTCGATCGTCGCAAATGCCGCCTGGTTCGGCATGCCGAAGTTCACCGCGCCCGTGTTCGACCCGCACGCCATGACGCTGCTCGTGCCGATCGCCGTGATTCTGGTGGCGGAAAACCTCGGCCACATCAAGGCCGTTTCCGCCATGACGGGCTACAACCTCGACCGCTACGTGGGCCGCGCGTTTATCGGCGACGGCCTCGCCACGATCGTTTCGGGCTTCGCGGGCGGCACGGGCGTGACGACCTACGCGGAAAACATCGGCGTGATGGCCGTGACGAAAATCTACTCGACGCTCGTGTTCGTGATCGCCGCGGTCATCGCGCTCGTGCTCGGCTTCTCGCCGAAGTTCGGCGCCGTCATTCAGACGATTCCGGGCCCGGTGCTCGGCGGCGTCTCGATCGTCGTGTTCGGTCTGATTGCCGTGACGGGCGCGCGCATCTGGGTCGTCAACAAGGTGGACTTCTCGGACAACCGCAACCTCATCGTCGCCGCCGTCACGCTCGTGCTCGGCGCGGGCGACTTTTCGCTCAAGCTCGGCGGCTTTGGCCTCGGCGGCATCGGCACCGCCACGTTCGGCGCGATCATTCTCTACGCTCTGCTGCGCCGCAAGCCGGCGCAGGAAGCGGCGGTCTAAGCTTCACCGCTATTCCCCGCTAATGCGGCGCCGGTCCTCGGCGCCGCGTTTTCCTCACTCTCATCAGGCTCGCGCTTAGCTGCGATTGCGTCCGCGCGTCGTCATCGCCGTTTCCGAGAGATCGACTTCGCGCATCAGCTTCGCCAGCGTTTCGTCGTTGATCTGCATCTGGTTGCGCAGCTTGAGCAGCGTCGCGCGTTCGGCGCGCATGCCCGCGAGGCGCATTTCCAGCTCCAGCGCGTCCGAGCGGCGCGCGTGCGCGCTGCGGTCGCGGTCGGCGTCGAGCGAGGCGAGGCGCCGGCGGTAAGTGTCCATCACACGCGCGGTCGTGTCGGCGGCGTAGGTGGCCTGCGATTCGTCGAGATCTTCGCTCACCTTTTCGTGCACCGCGTCCACGGCGCGGATGCCCGCCTGCGCCGCCTGGATGCGCGCCTGGCGCTCCTCGGCCGCGTGCGGCCCCTGCGCGCCGCGCCGCACGCCGCGCAGCAAGAGCGGCAGGCCGACGATCGCCACCAGCAGCGAAGCGAGGATCACGCCCGTCGCGATGAAAATGGCGCTGTCGCGCCCCGGCAGCGGGCTGCCGTTGGCAAGCGCCACGGGTAGCGAGAGCACGCCCGCGAGCGTGACTGCGCCGCGCACGCCCGCCACTGTGGTGATTGCCACCGTGCGCAAACCCGGCACCGCGTTCGCCACGCCGTGACGCGCCGCACCGCGGCTCGCCACCCAGCGCAGCAGCCATACCCAGCCAAAGCGCATGGCGTAGAGCGCCGCGAGCACGGCGGCGATATAGCCGATGAGGCGCAGCATCTGCACGTTGCTCGTGTGGTGCGCGTCGAGCAGCGCCTTGCCGAGAATGCCCGGGAACTGCAGGCCGAGCAGCGTGAACACCATGCCGTTGAAGACGAACTCGATCATCGACCACGTGCTCGTTGCGCGCACGCGCGTGGACACCGGTCCTTTGTGCGCGACGCTCGTGTAGTTCATCGTCATGCCGGCGGATACGGCCGCGAGCACGCCGGACACTTCGAGGTGCTCCGCGAACAGATACGCCGCGAACGGAATGAGCAAGGTCAGCACGACGCCGGGCGCGGGGTCGCCTTCTTCGGTCACGTTGAGAAAGCGCTCCGAAACGAAGCTGAAGAGCCAGCCGATCAGCGCCCCCAGCGCGAGACCGCCCGCCGCGATCAGCACGAAGCTCAGCGCCGCCGCGCGCAGCGAAAAATAGCCGGTGAGCGCGGCCGCCACGGCGAACTTGAGCGCGACGAGGCCCGAGGCGTCGTTCATCAGCGCTTCGCCTTCGAGAATGTGCATGAGCTGCGAGGGAATCCGGTCCTTGCCGGCAATGCCCGCGAGCGCCACGGCGTCGGTGGGCGAGAGCACGGCGGCGAGCGCGAAGGCGACGGGCAGCGAGATCTGCGGCACGAGCCAGTGCACGAAATAGCCTACGGCAACGACCGTCAGCAGCACGAGGCCGAGCGCGAGCATGAGAATCGCGCGGCGCTGCATGAAGAACTCGCGCTTGGGCATGCGCCAGCCGTCGGCGAACAGCAGCGGCGGAATGAACAGCGCCATGAAGATGTCGGGATCGAACGTGACGTGCGGATTCACGAGCGGAAACGTGAGCAGCGCGCCAATGCCGATCTGCACGAGCGGCAACGGCAGCTTGAGGGGCACGGTGCGCGCGATGACGCCGGACAGGGCGACAGCAAGCAGCAGAATGAGAACGGTGAAGAGGATGTCCATCGAAAAACTTGGCGGGGGCGAAACGGGACGAAAAACGGGACAAAAACGGGACGATGCGCAGGAGCGCCGAAGCGGGAAGCCGTGTTCTTCGTTCGCGCGCGGTACGGCACTGCGTTCTGGCGCGCATTACAGAGGGGCGGGCCGGTCGAGGGAGAGTGTAGCCTGACGCGTCTGTAAGCCGCCGCGAAGCGCGCAGAGTGTGTGCGTGGCGAGGCACACATCCAGCCTCCATTTGCCTGCGGCAAGGCGCCGGGAATGCGGCAATCTGTCCGCTGGAGCGCGTCACTACCGAAGCAAAGGCGCGTGGAAAGGCGCACGATATCGGTGCACCCCGCGATGCTTCGTACGGTGCATGGCGTGCCCAATCGCTGCGCACGCGACCGGCTAAAACGTATTTCGCGATGCGTGCCAGATCGCAGTGCGAGCGAGCACGGACCTTGCTTGATCCCTCCTGTGACGCAATGAAAAGCAGGCTACGGAGGAACGCGCAGACCGTGCAAAGGTTGTGCGGACGGCAGCGTCCTTCCTACGCGCTAGAGGATGGCATGATCACAGAGCAACAGGACAAAACGGCCGTGGCCCCTCACGGTTTCGATCTCAGCGTCACTTCGGGGCTGCAGCGCTACAGCGCACACCACGGCGACCTCACGCTCACGAGCGTGTTCCAGCCGGTGTTCAGCCTTTCGCACATGCGTGCGGTGGGCTACGAAGGGCTGCTGCGCGCGCACGATCCACTCGACCGCCCGGTTTCGCCGCTCGACGTGTTCGGCGACGCTGCGCGCGTGGGCGACGCGCTGCTGGTGGACCGGCTCGCCCAGGGGCTGCATCTGGAGAACTTCGCGCTGCTGGGCGCGGAGCGCGAGTGGCTTTTTCTCAACGTGCATCCGGGCACGCTGATCGAGGCGTATCACTCGGCGGCGCTGCTTGCGAACCTGCGGCGGCTGAACATCGCGCCGCGGCGTGTGGTGCTGGAAGTGCTCGAAGATGAAGGGACGGACCTCGAGGCCCTCGCGCAGGCCGTGGCGACGTTTCGCGAGCGCGGCTTTTTGGTGGCGCTCGACGACTTCGGCGCGGGCAACGTCGACATCGGCCGCGTGTGGCAGCTCAACCCCGACATCGTCAAGCTCGACCGCATCATGCTGATGCACGCGCAGCATCGCGCCGACATGGCCGCGACGCTGCCCGCGCTCGTGGCGCTGCTGCACGACGCGGGCAAGCTCGTGCTGATCGAAGGAGTGGAGACGGAGCACGAGGCGCAGCTCGCGCTCGCGTGCAACGCGGACTTCGTGCAGGGCTTTTTCTTCGCGCGGCCGGCGCCCGGGCTCACCGACGCCGCGCAGGTGCAAGGTGTGATCGCCGAAGCGACGGAGCGCTTTCGTCAGCAGACCGAAACGCGCGAGCGCGGCGAGACCAGTCGCCTCGCGCCCTACCTGCGGGCATTCGAGCGCGCGGCAGAACGCCTTTCGGACGGCGAGCCGATGGAAGAGGTGTGCTGGAATTTCCTCGCGCTCGATCACGCGGCGCGCTGCTATCTGCTCGATTCGAACGGCCGGCAGGCGGGTCGCAACGTCGTGCTGCGCGTCGATCGCGCGGAGCGCGACGCGCGCTTCTTGCCGCTGGAAGACGCACAAGGGGCGAGCTGGCTGCGCAGGCCATACTTTCGCAGCGCGCTCATCACACCAGGGCGCGTGCACGTGACCGGACCATACCTGTCGATCAACGAGGCGCTCCCGTGTCTGACGCTGTCGATGGCGGTGCAGGTGGGCGATCGCCTGTGCGTGCTGTGCGGCGATATCGACTGGTTCGAGTAGGCGTGCATCTGCGATCATGTCGTGTTCTTCACGACATGGCGCGCAAACATGCCAATCACACAACAGCGTGAACGGGTGGTGCTGGAAGTCATCGCGACCACGGTCGCCGACGCGCAAGCCGCCGCGCGCGGCGGCGCGGATCGTCTCGAACTCATTACCGCCATGGGCGAGGGCGGCCTCACGCCGAGCATCGGCATGATCGAAGCCGTGGTCGAGGCCGTGACGATTCCCGTGAACGTGATCGTGCGGCCGCACAGCCGCTCCTTCGTTTACGATTCGAACGATTACGAGGTGATGCTGCGCGACGTGCGTGGCGCGAAGCTCGTGGGCGCGCATGCGGTCGTGATCGGCATGCTTACGCCATCGCATGAAGTGGATCGCGACGGCTTGCAGCGCGCGATCGACGCCGCCGATGGCATGCCGCTCACGTTTCACCGCGCGTTCGACGAAGCGCGCGATCTGCAGGAAGCGTTCGACGTGCTGCTTGGTTTCGAAGCCGTGACGAACGTGCTCACCTCGGGCGGCAAGCCTTCGGTGCTCGATGCGCAGGCGCAGATCGAAACGCTCGTGCAGCGTGCGGCGCACACGCATTGCACGGTGCTCGCGGGCGCAGGACTTACGGTCGATCGCGTGGCGGATTTCGTGAGCGCGACGCGGGTGCGCGCGGTTCACTTCGGCTCCGGCGTGCGCGTTGACGGGAAGGGGCTCGCTCCTGTCGACGGAAACAAGGTGCGGCGCGTGCGGACGCTGCTCGACGTCTGATGAATAAAAAAACGCGCGCCATTCAGAAGATGAACGGCGCGCGCTTCCTGACTTCGCTTCGGCTTACTTCGCCACCACCACCGGGATGCCGCGCAACGCGCCCACGCCCTTGAACGAAGCGAGTGCTTCCTGCACAGCAGCGCTTGTCTTCACCTCGATGGCAAGGCGCGCAGCCAGTTCGCGCTCGCTGCGCTTCACCGCCGCGAGGTTCGCAAGCTTCACGTGCCCATAGCCACGCACACGCTGATGCAGGTTGGCGAGCTTGGCGATGTCGTCGGCGTTTTCGGCGGTGAGGCTGGCGAACGCACCGCGCAGCGTCGCCTCGTAGTCGCCGGCCAGTGCGCGCTCCATGCGGCGCTCCAGCGTCTTGCCGAACGGATCGAGCCACGTGCCGCGCACGCTGCGTCCCTTCTTCAGCAGCCCGAGCGCGCTCCACAGCCACTGGCCGAACTGCATCTTGCGCGGCGGCTGGCCGTTCTTCTCACGCGCGATGAGCGGCGGCGCGAGGTTGAACTTCACGGTGAAGTCGCTGCCCGCCGTGCCTTCGAACTGCGCTTCGAGCGCGGCGCGGAACGCCGGGTCGGTGTGCAGGCGCGCGACTTCGTATTCGTCCTTCACGGCGAGCAGCCGATAGAACGTGGTCGCGACGGCGCGAGCGAGCGTTTGCTCGGCGGTCTTGTCCGCGCTGCGAGCGGCATCGACCAGTGCGCGATAGCGCTTCACGTAGCTCGCGCCACCGTAGGCGAGCAGGCGCGTTTCGCGATCGGCGATCAGTTCGTCGAGCGTTTGCGTGAGCTTGCGCGCCGTGGCTTTGGCAGCCGCCGCGCGTTGCGTGTCGAGCGCTTCGAGCGCGGCCGGATCGGCGGCAGCCATGCGGCCGATGGAGAACGCGAACAGGTTCGCCTTCACGGCCACGTTGTTCAGCTCGATGGCGCGCGTGAGCGCCGCAAGCGATACCGGCACGAGGCCCAGTTGCCACGCAAAACCGAGCATCACGATGTTCGCGCCGATCGTGTCGCCGAGATAGCGCTGTGCGAGCGCCTGTGCATCGCACGCGGCAAGCGGATCTTGCGCGGGCGTTGCGCCGTTGGTCGCCGCGTGCCGCATCTTCGCGAGCAGCGCGTCGGCGTGCAGGTTCGCTTCGGGGTTCTGCACGAACGACGCATTCGGAATCTCATGCGTGTTCACGACAATGCGCGTGCGATCGTGACGCACCGTTTGCAGCGCGTCGGCGCTCGCGCCCACCACCATGTCGCAGGCGAGCAGCAGGTCGGCCTGCTGCGTGTCGATGCGCACCTGGTTGAGCAGCGCGTCGGTCGCCGCGAAGCGCACGAACGAGAGCACCGAGCCGCCTTTCTGCGCGAAGCCCATGAAGTCGAGCACCGAAGCGCTCTTGCCTTCCAGATGCGCGGCCATGCTGATGAGCGCGCCCACGGTCACGACACCCGTGCCGCCCACGCCCGTCACGAGAATGTCGTAGGGCGCGTTGTCCAGGTGCGTAGCCGGCATCGGCAGCGCATTGACGCGCGCAGTCAGCGCCTGCGGATCGAACGCGGCCCCCGCGGCCTTCTTGAGCTTGCCGCCCTCGATGGTCACGAAGCTCGGGCAGAAGCCGTTCACGCACGAATAGTCCTTGTTGCACGACGACTGGTCGATGCGGCGCTTGCGGCCCAGTTCCGTTTCCACCGGTTCGACCGAAAGACAGTTCGACTGCACGCCGCAGTCGCCGCAGCCTTCGCACACTTCCTCGTTGATGAAGAGGCGCTTGTCCGGGTCGGGGAATTCGCCTTTCTTGCGGCGGCGGCGCTTTTCAGCCGCGCACGTTTGATCGTAGATCAGCACGGTCACGCCCGGCGTTTCGCGCAGCTCGCGTTGCACGGTGTCCAGTTCGCTGCGGTGATGGAACGTCGTGCCCTTCGGGAACAGGCCGTGATGGCCGTCGTACTTCTCGGGCTCGTCGCTCACCACCACGAAGCGCGAGACGCCTTCGGCCTCCACCTGGCGCGCGATCTGCGGCACGGAGATGCTGCCGTCCACGGGCTGGCCGCCCGTCATCGCCACGGCGTCGTTGTAAAGGATCTTGTAGGTGATGTTGGTCTTCGCGGCTACGGCCTGGCGAATCGCGAGGATCCCTGAATGAAAGTAGGTGCCGTCGCCGAGATTCTGGAATACGTGCGGCATCTTCGTGAACATCGAATGCGCGGCCCAGTCCACGCCTTCGCCGCCCATCTGGATCAGGCCCGTGGTGTCGCGCTCCATCCACGAAGCCATGAAGTGGCAGCCAATGCCGGCCTGCGCGATCGAGCCTTCCGGCACCTTCGTCGACGTGTTGTGCGGGCAGCCCGAGCAGAAGTACGGTGTGCGGCGCACGGCATCGGCGGCGTTCGAGAGGATTTGCGGCGCGACGAGATCCACCACGCGCTCGCGGCGGTCGAGCGCCGGCCGGTGCTTCGCGAGCCACGCGGCGAACACCGGCAGGATGCGCGAGGGGCGCAGCTCGCCAAGCTCGGAGAGCAGCAGCGTGCCGTCCTCGGCGTGCTTGCCGATGACAGTAGGGCGCGCGCCTTCCTTGCGGTTGTACAGGTAGTCCTTGATCTGCTGCTCGATCACCGGGCCCTTTTCTTCGATCACGAGCACGTCGGTGAGGCCCGCGACGAACGCGTCGATACGCGACATTTCCAGCGGGAACGACAGGCCCACCTTGTAGACGCGCACGCCGGCTTTATCGAGATCCTCGATGGTGAGATCGAGGCGGCGCAGCGTTTCCATCAGGTCGAGGTGCGCCTTGCCGCAGGTGACGATGCCCACGTTCGCGTGCGGGCTCGGCGCGATCCACTTGTCGATGCTGTTCATGCGCGCGAAGTGGCGCACGGCGTCGAGCTTGGCGGCCAGACGCTGCTCGATGGCGAGGCTCGGCAGATCGGGCCAGCGGTTGTGCAGGCCGCCGGGCGGCGGCGTAAAACCTTCAGGTGCTTGCCAGTCGGTCTTGATGGCATCGAGATCGACGGTCGAGCCCGACTCCACCGTTTCCGAAATCGCCTTGTAGCCCACCCACGCGCCCGAGTAGCGCGAGAGCGCCCAGCCGTACAGGCCGAATTCGAGCATGTCCGCGATGTTCGACGGATTCACGACCGGCATATGCCACGACATCATCGCGAAGTCGCTCTGGTGCGGCATGGACGACGACACGCAGCCGTGATCGTCGCCGGCCACCACCAGCACGCCGCCATGCGGCGACGAGCCGTAGGCGTTGCCGTGCTTGAGCGCGTCGCCGGCGCGGTCCACGCCCGGGCCCTTGCCGTACCACATCGCGTACACGCCTTCGACGGTGCGCTCGGGGTCGGCTTCCACGCGCTGCGTGCCGAGCACGGCCGTGCCGCCCAGTTCCTCGTTGATGGCGGGCAGGAAGCGCACGTCGGCGGCTTCGAGCAGTTTCTTCGCCTTCCACGCCTGCTGGTCGACCATGCCGAGCGGCGAGCCGCGATAGCCGCTGATGAAGCCTGCCGTGTTCAGGCCATGCGCGCGGTCGAGCGCGCGCTGCATGAGCGGCAGACGGATCAACGCCTGCGTGCCGGTCAGGAAGATGCGGCCGCGCGTGGCGGTGAGGTTGTCGGTGAGCTTGTAATCGGCGAGAGGCGGCGTGTCGCCAAACGCGGGGCGCGCGGTCATTGGGGGAGTCTCCGTTTCTAGTGCATTCGCATGGCCCCGATCACAGAGCGGCGAAAGAGACTCTATTTTTTCTCGCCAATGACGGAAATTTTTTGCTAACTCTCCGGCGCTGCCGGTTATTCGCGCGAGAGCCTGCCCACGCCGGGCGAATTTGGAGAGAGATCTTCCCGGCCCCGGCGCGATCCCGTTTGCATCGGCCTTCGGGGAAGTCTGTCAGATCACGCGGGGCCCGAAGGCTCTCGCCCCGTCGAACGGCACGACATCGTGAAAGTGCGTGTAGTCCATCGTGCTCACGCCGTCCGCGTCGCTCATCAGGTCGACGTAGCGGTACTGCCAGCGGATCTGCCGGTCCGACCAGCTAAAGCGTGCCTGCATGGTCTGCGCGGTGGACTCGTCGGAGCCCTCGATCACGACATGGAGCGTGGCGTGCTGCTCGGCCAGCATCTCGGGCGTCGCGCCGTAAAGCGGGCTCGACTCGTCGATCACGTGCATGAGATTCCAGCCCAGTGTGAAGAGCGGATGCTGGTCGCGCACGAGCTTGAGGTCGTGAATGCGCCGCGCGCGAAAGCCGTCCGACGAGGTTTCGATGCGAATGAGCCGCAGCTTCGCCCCCGCTTCGGCGATCACGTTCTGACGCGCGTTGGCGGCGCGCACCATCAGCGTCATGCGGCCTTCGATGGGGTGCACCACCACCTGGCGCGCGAACATGATCTTCGCGCGCGGACGCGAGAAGCGCGCGAACACGAGACCCGTGGCCAAGGCGATGCCCGACATGCCGACGAAGATTTCAAGCGTGGCGACGATGTGCGCGTAGATCGTTTGCGGATGCATGTCGCCGTAGCCGACGGTCGCAAGCGTCTCCACGCTGAAGAAGAACGCGCCGAGAAAGCCCTTCGGGTACTGGTTGGCGATGGGCGCGGTGCCGAGCTGGTAGAGGCACGCGAACACGCCGTTCATGAACAGGAAGAGGGCCGCGAGCGAGGCGAAGAAGGTGGGCCAGCGCATGGTGAGCGCCGAGTGATAGAAGTCGCCCCAGGCCTGCGGCATGCCGTAGACGAGCACCTCGCGCGAGCCGACCATCAGTTTGCGCGGCGTGCCGCGCCGCGCTTTCTGCTTTGGTCCCGCAGGCGTTTCGGACGTGCAGGCGGCCATGTCCACACCCGGCGAATCCTGCGGCGCCGCCTCGGCTTGCTGGGCCGCTTCCTGGTTTGCGACGCGCTCCGGCGTTTCGGGCGTCATGGTGTTCCTGCGGTTCTGAATCGGGATAGGGAGCGTAGCCATGCCAAAGCGACGCGACAACGACGCGACACGTCAAGCGTACCGCAAGACGGTATGGGGGAAGCGATGCTGGGACGATGCGCTAGCGCCTCACGCCCGCAGCGCGGGCGGGAGTGAGCGTTAGTGGCGCGCGGCGCGCGTTGGGTTTACGGAAATCCGTGCGGCTTGGGAATGCCCGCGCCGTGTTCGATATCGGCGATAGCCTGGCGGCGTGCGGCGTCCACGGCTTGCGTGGGCGCGTCGAAGCCCGCGTTGCCGCCGACCGTGACCCACGGTTGCACGGCCTTGTCGCGATGCGTGATTTGATACTCGGCGTCCCAGCGAGCGCCCTGCAGTTCGAGCGGATGCACGTGGATGGCGTAGACGCCGTATAGAAAGAGCTGTTCGGACATGGCTAACCTCCTGTCGATCCGGAGTGAGCGCTTTAGCACTGACTCCGGTCCCATGCAGGGCTGTCGACCGCACACTACGCGGCCCCATGCAGAGCACCCCCGTCTCATCCAGCGCTGCCAGCCGTCCCTGGGCGGGCGCCGGCCTCAACGCGCGACCTACAGTTCGAGTTCGCCGAGAATGCGATGCGCCAGTGCCTTGGCTTCTTCGAGAGCCTCTTCCGGCGTGCCCGATGCGGCTTCGACTTCATACACCGCGTTTTCGAGTTCCTCGCCGTCGTCGCGCGCCAGGGAGACCAGGCCCTGGTACTGGCCGGCGTTCATGGGCCGTACTGAGGCGACGGCCGTGTAGATCCCCTTGGTGTAGCTGACGTCTTCCATAACGTGCTCCTCGTGGAAGGAAACCCCTCGACGGGCCGCTCGGATCGGGCCGCGCAGGGTGAAGCGCGCAAGTGTCGCGCCTCGCCCGCAACAAGAGGGAAATTCCATGCTAGCACGTTGCCCGCGCGGCTGCGGGACATGCAAATGACGGCGGCGCGGCGCTTTCGTGTCAGCGCCGCGCCGTGTCCTCGGCGTGTGCCTCGCAGTTCGCCTCGCAGTTCACCTTGCCGTGCGCCTTCAGTCGGCGAGCAGCGCGACGACTTCGTCGAGCGTCGGCGAATACGCGCCGGGCCGGCGGCACGCGGCCGCGCCCGCGGCGAGCGCGAAGCCGAGATGCTGGCGCCAGTTGCGCTGCGGCGTGCTCATGAGGCTGAACAGCAGGCCGCCGATGGAAGCGTCGCCCGCCCCCACCGTATCGGCCACTTCGACGCGCGGCGGCGCTGCCTCAATTACGTCGTTGCCCGCGTAGAGCGTGGCCGCCTGCGCGCCGCGCGTGACAAGCAGCGTGGCGGCCGGATTGAGCGCGCGCACGGCTTCGATGGCTTGCGCTTCGCTCTTGCCGGCGAACAGCATGCGCAGGTCTTCGTCGGAGACCTTGATGAGATCGGCGAGCGCGGCCATGCGGCGCAGGATCGGCTCGTAGCCGTGCGCCATGAGGTTGCGGTAGTTCGGATCGAAGCTGATCTTCACGCCGGCCGCGCGCAGTTCGGCGGCAAGCGTGGCGAGCGTTTCGCCGAGCGGCTGGCGCACGAGGCTGATGCAGCCGAAGTGCGCCCACTTCGCATGCGCGCGCCAGCCTTCAGGCAGCTTCGCGGGATCGAAGGCAAGGTCGGCGCTGTTGTCGCCGATGAAGTAGTACGCGGGCGGATGCGTCTGATGCACGATCGCGAGCAGCGGCGCGCGCTCCACGCGTTGCATGAAGCGCATGTCGAGCCCGGCGGCCACGCTTGCGTTCCAGAGCTCGTCAGAGAAGTTGTCCACGCCGAGCGCGCCCACGCTTGCCGTGGGCAGCCCGAGGCGCGCGACCGCGCGCGCAACGTTCCAGCCCGCGCCGCCAGGGTGCGCGCGCCAGTGCGAGTCCATGCCCGGCGCGCCCGGCGGCGAACTGTGCGGCGCGCCTTCGGGCGCAGGCGTGCGCACGAGATCGGTGAGGATGTCGCCGGCCGAGATGAAGGCCGGGAAGCCGGATGAGAAGTCCGGGCCGGTGCTGCAGGTGCTCATCGTCGTCTTCCTCTGTTTAGTTCTGGCCGCTTGTGCCCGTCATGCCGGCATCGGCGGCGGTCGCTTCCTCGCGGCCCACGACCGGCGCCATGCCGCGTCCGGGCAGCGCGTTCAGCGCTTCGTAGCACGCGCCCATGGTGTGATAGTCGGTCTTGCCCGCGGGGCTCTTCTCGTCACTGTACTTGCGGTTGTCGCAGGTGAGGATGCGATACCACGCACCGTAGCGATGATCGACGAAATTCGCCCAGCTGTAGCGCCAGATCTCGTCGTACCAGTCCCAGAAGCGCTCGTTGCCGGTGCGCTTGCCAAGCAGCGCAGCCGTGGCGAAGGTTTCCGCCTGCACCCAGAAGTACTTGTCGTGATCGCACACGGTGCCGTCCGGCCCGAAGCCGTAATAAAGGCCGCCGTGATCGTTGTCCCAGGCGTGCGCCATGGCGGCGTCGAAGAGCTCGATCGCGCGCGGCAGCAGCCAGGGCAGCGGGCGGTGACGCTCGAGCAGCAACAGCAGCTTCGCCCATTCCGTTTGATGGCCCGGCTGGAAGCCCCACGGGCGGAAGATATTCGAGCTGTCTTCCTCGTTGTAATGCCAGTCCACCGACCAGTCCGCGTGAAAGTGCTCCCACACGAGCCCTTGCGAGAGCTTCGCCTGGCGCAGCGTGATGTTCGACGCGACGCGCTCGGCGCGGTCGAGATACACGAGATGGCCCGTCGCCTCGTAGGCCGCGAGCAGCGCCTCGGTCGTGTGCATGTTGGCGTTCTGGCCGCGATAGCCCGAGACGATCCAGTCGGCGCTCGCCTCGTCCGCGTAGAGGCCCGCCGCGCCGTCCCAGAAGCGGTGTTCCATCAGATCGAAGGTCGCGCCGATCATCGGCCGCGCTTCCTCGATGCCGGCCATTGCCGCATGCGCGTACGCGAGCAGCACGAACGCGAGGCCGTAGCAGTGGCGCGTGGCGTCGAGCACGCGCTTCTTGCCGTCGCGCCAGTCGATCTCCCAGTCGTAGCCTTGCAGTTGCGGGTCCCAGTGGCCTTCGCGCAGGAACTGCAAGCCGTGGCGCGCGTATTCCAGGTGCTGCGGATCGCCGAACTCGCGATACGCCATCGCGTAGTTGAAGACGTAGCGGCAGCTGCTCACGAGGTGGCGCGAATGCGCGTTGTAGATCGAGCCGTCGTCGCGGAAGTAGTGGAAGAAGCCGCCCGACGGATCGAGCACGTTCGGCGCGTAGAAGCGCAGGGTGTCCTGCACGTGGCCGAGCAGGAAGCCGCGGTCGCGAAAGCTCGCGACGGCGGGCGCGGCAACGGGATGTGCGGTGGCGGAGGAGGCGGTGTCGGCGGTCGTCGTCATGGCGTTCTCTTCTGGCTTGGACGTGGCTTCAGCGTTGTTTCAACGTGTTTTCAGCGGAGCGCCTCAGGCGCTCTGCGGCGTGCTTGCAGTGTGACGGACAGCGTGCGCGGCGACGAGATTCGATGACGCCGCACCCAGGGTGCTCGCGCGCGCGACGAGCTGCACCGGCAAGCGGATCTCGCTCGTGGCAGGCGCTTCTTCGAGCAGCAGTTCGACGCCGCGCCGCCCGAGCGCTTCCTTGTCGACGGCGATCGTCGAGAGCGGCGGCGTGGCGTGCGTGGCGCCCGCGATATCGTCGAAACCGATGATCGCGATGTCCTCGGGCACGCGCAGGCCGTTGGCGAGGCACACGCGCATGGCGGCGAGCGCGGCGGCGTCGTTGTAGGCGAACAGGGCGTCGGGCGGCGGGCGCGGGGTTGGGTATCCGGCGCGCGCCGCATCGATCAGGCGCTGCATGGCGAGCGACGCGCCCGTGTCGGGGTCGAGGCCGCCGTCGATCGTCGTTTCGAGCGACGGGTCGAACAGCAGGCCCGCCTCGAAGAACGCGCGCCGGTAGCCGAGCGCGCGCTGCGCGATGCTGTAGTGCGCGAGCGACCCGCCGATGAACGCAATGCGCCGCCGCCCGAGTTCGAACAGATGCTGCATGGCGAGCGCGGCGCCCGCCGCATTGTCGATGTTCACCGAGCGCAGGCCAGGCGCCCACAGGTCGATCAGCACGAGCGGCCGCTGCAGCGCGACGAGCGCGGCGAGCATTTCCGGCTCGACGAAACCGGCCACGGCGATGGCGTCGGGCGCGTGCAGGCGCAACTGCTGGACGGTGTCGTCGGCGGGGCCGGCCGTGAGCAGCGCGGGCACGATGCCGTGTTCGCGGCAGGCGTCTTCCACGCCGTGCAGCACGTGCGAGAAGAACGGGCTTGCCGCGAAGTTGTTGTGCTGGCGATGGAGCAGGAAGGTGAGCCGGCGAATGCGCGGGCGCAGTTGCGCGCAGTCATAGCCGAGCGCGCGCGCGACTTCGACAATGCGTTCGCGCGTGGCTTCGGAAAGGCCTGGCTGGTTTTTCAACGCGCGCGACACGGTGCCGATCGACACGTTGGCGGCCTGCGCGACGTCACGAATGGTTGTCCCCATGGTTCCTGGCTTGCGGTGAACGCGGTGAGCGTTCCGGGAGTGGTCAGGTGTGCGGCGATTGTATAGTAAAAATTGGTCCAAAAAACCCGGATCTACGCCTCAAATTCCAGGTAAATACCAGTAAACAATGAAATAAACGCAAACTTGTGTGTTTAGTAAAAATAACTAAACGGTTGCGGGTACGGCGATTGCGGAAGCTTGGGCATTCACATTCGACGTACGGAGGCATCATGCTCGGCACCCTGCTTCTGGTCATTCTGATCCTGCTGCTCATTGGCGCGTTTCCAGCGTGGCCGCACAGCCGCTCGTGGGGCTACGCGCCTTCGGGCACGCTCGGCATCGTCGTTATCGTGGTGGTCGTGCTGGTGTTGATGGGGACGATCTAGCGACGGCGTAGCGGCGAGGAAACGAAAGCAGAACGGGCCGGCGCGCGGCATGAGCCGCGCGGCCGGCCCGCGCTTTTTTGGGGCTGCCACCGGGGAAAATTCCGGCCGTTATGACGCGTTGGCGCCTTCGCCTGCCGTCGGGCCAAGCGTGGGGAGGAGGTCGGCGCTCGTGCTGCCGTCGATCACAACGAGTCCGCTGGCTTCCTGTTTCGCGCGGCGCTTGGCGAGGGCCGCGAGCGAAGCGATGGCGTCGCTGCTGTGCTGCGCGCCTTCGCCCGGCGCGACGCGCACGCAGCCTATCGCCATCGTCACGAAGGTAAAGAAGGTCGCGTTGCCGTAGCGATCCTCGCCGTGAATGCCGCCCGCGAGCCGGTCGCCCGGCGCGTAGAAGCGCTGCGCGCCTTCGTTGAACGCTTCGATCGCCTGGCGCGCGCGCTCGCGCCACGTCTCGCTCTGGAACAGGATCAGGAAGTCGTCGCCGCCCACATGGCCGAGGAAGTCGCGTGTGGGGTCGCAGGCGTCGGCGAGCACCGTCGCGGCGAACTTGAGCACCTCGTCGCCTTGCCAGTAGCCGTACTGATCGTTGAAGGGCTTGAACAGGTTCAGGTCGACGTAGCACGCGTGAAAGCCCGCGTCGTGCGAGAGCAGGCGCTCGATATGCGAGCTGATCGGAATGTTGCCCGGCAGGAAGGTGAGCGGATTCGCGTAACGCGCGGCCTGGATGCGCACCTCCGTCACCGCGCGCACGAGGCTTTCGCCCGTGCCGAGTCCGGCATAGCGGCCGTTGTCGGTGATCACGAAGCCATCGGCGAGATAGCGCTGGTCGTCGCTCGCAAGGAGCGTGGCCATCTGCTCGACGCTCATCGACTGCTCGATCAGCACCGGCTGCGCGTTGGCGAATTGCAGGCAGGCCTTCTTGCCGAACAGCTCGCGGTGGTAGGGCAGCGCATAGCGGTCCATGAACGCGCGCCGGTTAATGAGCGCAACGGGCGCTTCGTCTTCCACCACGGCCACCGCGTGCAGATCGGGCTGGCCGTTGAACAGGTCGAGCACGTCGTTGTTGGTCGCGTGGCGCGGCAGCGCGGGCGCGTGCACGAGCATCTTGCTGGCGGGCGCGCCGCCGCCCGCCGGCTGCGTGGCGGCGCTGCGCGTGGCCTCGGGGAACACGGCGATATGGTCCGCGCGAATCGCCTCGCGCGCTTCGCGTGCGAGCACGCGCAGCGGCTCTCCGTTGGGGCGGCCAAAGAAAAAACCCTGGCCGCAGTCGATGCCCATGTCGCGCAGCACGATCAGGTCGGCGGCGTTCTCGATGCCTTCCGCCACGAGGCGCGCGCCGCTCGCCTGCGCGAAATGCTGCATGGCGCGCACGGCTTCGAACTTGAGCGCGTCGTGGGCGATGTCATGGATGAAGAAGCGATCGATCTTCACGACATCGGGCTGCAGCTGCACCCAGAGGTTGAGGCTGGCGTTGGCCGTGCCGTAGTCGTCGAGCGCGAACTGGGCGCCTGCCGCGCGCAACGTTTCGACCACGGGCGAGAAGTTGCGCAGGTCGTGGATGGCGCTCTGCTCGGTGAGTTCGATCACAAAGCGCGTCGGGTCGATCGGGCCGTCGAAGAGGGCGAGCGCGGCGTCGCCGGCGGCGGTGAGCTGGCGCAGCGCGTCGGCGCTGAAATTGAGGAACAGCTTGCCGGGGCAGTCGAGCCCGGCGAACGTTTCGATGCAGGTGCGGGCGGCCGCGCGTTCGAGCGCGGCGGTGCAGTGTTCGTCGCCGGCGCGCGCGAAGAGAGCGGCGGGCGTTTCGAGCGGCGAGCCGGCCGGCCCGCGAATGAGGCCCTCGTAGCCGAGGATCGCGCCACCGTCGAAATCGACAATGGGCTGGAAGACCGCGCGTAGCTGGCGCTGGGCGATCAGTGCCCCGACGCCGGGCGTGGCGTGATGGAGTGGCGCGCGAGCAGACGCAGACATGGACAGGCCAGAACGGGCGAAGACGTTGAACTTAACGGCATATCATCGGATGAATTAAATGAATTTTTGGTGACAGTGCAGCGAAGCCCACGTTTTGAACGTGTGGCGCATGCGGGCGGAACGCGGGGGAGGGGCGGGAGGCAGAGAGGGGTGCGCCGCGCACTGGCCGCGGCGTTTGCTGCAGCAGGGCGACGATTTCTCGCCGCCCTGAACGAAGGAGCTCAGTGGCGCTTACCGGCGCGCGGCCGTAGCAGTCGTCGTGCGCTCACCCGCACCGGCGCGCGATTCGTCGCCCGCGCTGGCGGCGCGCTCGGCGCTCATGTCGCGAGCGCCCCAGCGCTGGGCGAGCGCCGCGCACACCATGAGCTGGATCTGGTGGAACAGCATGAGCGGCAGCACGACCGCGCCCACGGCGTTCGAGGCGAAGATCACCTTCGCCATCGGCACGCCGGCCGCGAGGCTCTTTTTCGAGCCGCAGAAAATGATGGTGATCTGGTCGGCGCGCGAGAACCCGAGCTTCTTGCTCGTGTAAATCGTGATGCCAAGCGCGAGCGCGAGCAGCACCGCGTTCACGACGAGCAGCCCGCCGAGCGCGGCGAGCGGGATGTGATGCCAAAGCCCTTCGTTCACGGCCTCGGAAAATGCGCCGAACACCACGAGCAGGATCGAGCCCTGATCGACGAACTTGAGCACACCCTTGTTGCGCTCGATCCAGCGGCCGATCACCGGGCGCAGCAACTGGCCCGCCACGAACGGCACGAGCAGTTGCAGCACGATGTTCCACACGGTGTGCCAGGCCGAGCCGCCGCCCGCGTTCTGGTTCGTGACGATCAGGCTCACGAGCGCGGGCGTGACGAAGATCCCGATCAGGCTCGACGCCGAAGCGCTGCAAACGGCGGCGGGCACGTTGCCGCGCGCCATCGAGGTGAAGGCGATGGACGACTGCACCGTGGAAGGCAGCGTGCAGAGGAACAGCACGCCCGCGTAGAGCGCCGGGGTGACGAGCGGCGAAAGCACGGGCTTGAGCGCGAGCCCTAGCGCGGGAAAGAGCACGAAGGTGCTGAGCAGGACGACGATGTGCAGGCGCCAGTGCGTCGCACCGGCGACGATCGCCTCGCGCGAAAGCTTGGCGCCGTGCAGGAAGAACAGCAGGCCGACCGCTACATTGGTCAGCCAGTTGAAACCGGTGGCGGCCTGGCCGTGCACCGGGAACAGGCTCGCAAGAACCACCGTGCCGACAAGGCAAAGGGTGAAGTTATCGGGCAGGAATTTCGGACGTGCCATCGGACAATCTCTAGTGCGCGCCTGGGCGCTGGCTGCGCGCAATCGGTGTGCGTGCAACGAGTGAATCGGAACGCCTATTGTCGGCGCAAGCCGATTGAAAAAGCAAATTCATTTGAAGCATCGATTGATGACGGATACGCATGGATCGTCAAGATCGATGACTCCTTTATGCCGGATTCCTCATCGACGTGCGAGGAGCATTCGCGCGCCGCAAAAGTCGTCAGGAGTCCGCGCATTCTTCAGATGTTGAGCCCTTGCTCAAGCATCAAGCGGAGCGCTCCCCTGGCTGCCCGAAGAGCCTTGCCGGACGGCCTTCCCGGGCCGCGTCCGGAGCCAGAAAACCCAGCAGTAACATGGTGTTACAACCCTTCGGGCGGCATAACATCTTTTGGCTCGACACCCATTCGGCACGCCCATAAATTACCGTCAAAGGGACGCCCGGAATCGTTGTGGCGGCAATCGTTACGCGCTGCGCGGCGTGCGTCCCGGGACTGGCCCGCCATGGCCCGAGTGGCGGGTTGCCAAGCGCAAACGTCGGGCAGGCGAAACGTCACAATGCACGCAGGGTTGTCAAAACTGGGACAGTGGATCTTGGGGGCCGGATTAGCGGCCCTCGTTGCGCTCGCCCATGCTCAGCCCGGTTTTTCGGGGCACGGCGGCGGCGGCGGCTTTGCGCGCGCGCCTTCCATGCCCGCCATGCATTCGATGCCTGCCATGCATTCGATGCCCGCGCCGCGGGCCGGCATGTCGTGGGGCGGCGGCTACCACGGCGCTCCCGAGCGCGCCCGCGGCCCCGCCGCAGCGCCCATGCGCGTGGCCGATCAGGGCGGCCGCTATGAACGCGGCGGCAACCGTGCGCCGAACCAGTGGCAAGGGCAAGTCCAGCAACAGGCTCCCCGCCGCGACTACAGCTATGGCACGCCGTTCGGCGGCTACGGCGGCTATCCCCGCGGCAACCCCATCACGCCCGTGAGCGCGGAAACGCGCCAGGTGCCGCATCCGCCGGCGGACTCGCCGGTGCGCGCGGGCTCGATCCGCGAAGACGTTGCCCGGTACAACGAAGAGCGCGGCGGTACCTACCGGCCGTTCCCGCGCAACGGCGGCGAGGTCCCGCGCCCGCCCATGCCCTCGCCTTACCGCAATTGAGCGCTGCCCTCGCGGCCGCTTTCGCTTTCTCCCCGCCTCACGCTTTCTGCGCTTTTCTCCCGTTTTCTACCGTTGATTCGCTTCAGGCACTGACCTGCTAGCGCCGCCGAAACACGTCCAAAACAAGCCCGGTTTGTCCACGTTACGAAAACTGACGCGTGGATACCACACTTTTTTGGAAATCTCTCGTCATACAGATCCCTTTCGTCTGAAATCTCGCTTTCGTTTCGGCGGCGCGTCACCGGCAGCCCCCGCGCGTGCGGGAGCGCCCCGCTGGGCGCGGCCCGGCAGGCTGCGCGTCGCGGTGATGCAGCGCAGCGCAAGGCAGAGTCGACAGCGATTAAACAGGTCTTTTGGACGGCAAACTAATCCGCCCGATATACCGGCAATAACACCGTTTATTTTTGACCACATAAATGGTCCGCAAAGATGGATCCGCCCAGAACGGCCACGCCTGCGAACGACGAAAAAACAAAGCTTTGCGCGAGCGCCTCAGCCGCCCGACACCTTTTTTTGACAAAGACTGGAGAACCCATGAATACAACGGTCAGCCGCGTGCTGCGCACCACCCTCAAGGCGAGCGCGCTCGCCGCTGTTCTTGCCGCCGCGTCCTCGTCGGCGTTTGCGCAGTCGAGCGTCCAGCTCTATGGCCAGGTTGACGAATGGGTCGGGGCGACGAAATTTCCGGGCGGCCAGACCGCCTGGAACGTGGGCGGCGGCGGCATGTCCACGTCGTACTGGGGCATGAAGGGCTCTGAGGATCTGGGTGGCGGCTACAAGGCGATCTTCACGCTGGAAAGCTTCTTCCGCGCACAGAACGGCCAGTTCGGCCGCTTCGAAGGCGACACGTTCTTCGCGCGCAACGCGTACGTCGGCCTCGAGTCGCCGTACGGCACGGTCACGGCAGGGCGCCTGACGACGCAACTGTTCGTCTCGACGATTCTCTTCAACCCGTTTGGCGATTCGTACACCTTCTCGCCGATGGTGTACCACGTGTACCTCGGCCTCTCGACGTTCCCGACCTACACGACGGACCAGGGCGTGGTGGGCGACTCGGGCTGGAACAACGCGGTCCAGTACTCCACGCCGAACTTCAACGGCCTCTCGGGCTCGGCGATGTACGCGTTCGGCAACCAGGCCGGCTCGAACGGCTCGAAGAAGTGGAGCGTGCAGGGTCTGTACTTCCATGGCCCGTTTGCTGCCACCGCCGTTTATCAGTACGTGAACTTCAACAACACGCCGGGCGACATTGGCAGCATCGTGAGCGGCGACACGACCATCGTCGGCCTGAAGAGCCAGGGCGTCGCACAGCTCGGTCTCTCGTACGATCTCAAGTTCGTGAAGTTCTTCGGTCAGTACATGTACACGGCGAACTGGCAGCAGGAAGGCAGCTGGCACGTGAACACGGCGCAGGGTGGCGTGACGGCGCCCGTCGGCCCGGGCACGGTCATGGCTTCGTACGCCTACTCGCGCAACGGCGGCGGCCTGAACCAGACGCGCCAGACGGCGGCCATCGGTTACGACTATCCGCTCTCGAAGCGCACCGACGTCTACGCGGCGTACATGTACGACCACTTCGACAACATGTCGAGCGGCCAGACCTACGGCGTGGGTCTGCGCGCGAAGTTCTGACCGGCGCTGCCGCTCAGGTCGACGTTCAAGGTTCGACAGCCAAACCCCGCGCTGCGTGCAGCGCGGGGTTTTTTGCTTTCTGGGCCGCCAGATGCCAGGCGTACCTGCGCGTTTCAACACCCGCAATTGATAAAACGAGGAAAATATCGACGATTGATTCCCGTTTATTTATGTTCGAGTTGAAGGCCGCACCATGGATACCCTCGTCAGCATGAAAGTGTTCCGCCAGGTGGTGGAGGCGGGCAGCTTCGTCGCGGCGGCC
Organism: Paraburkholderia sp. J8-2; assembly: GCF_905220195.1. NCBI lineage: Bacteria > Pseudomonadati > Pseudomonadota > Betaproteobacteria > Burkholderiales > Burkholderiaceae > Paraburkholderia > Paraburkholderia sp. J8-2. The sequence goes on along the minus strand of NZ_CAJMZA010000002.1, from coordinate 494,316 downwards.
GAGCGCATGGACATGTCCGCCGCGATGGCGAGCAAGCATGTGATGCATCTGGAGCAGCAGCTTGGCGCGCGTTTGCTGAACCGCACCACGCGCCGCGTCGCGCCCACCGAGGCGGGGCGCGAGTATTACGAGCGCGTGGCGCTGGCGCTCACGGAGCTCGACGAAGCCGGCCAGGCGGTGGGCGCGGCGAGCGTCGTGCCGCAGGGGCGGCTGCGCGTGTCGTCGCTCACGGCGTTCGGGCTGCGTCATGTGATGGGCGCGGTTGCCGACTACGCAGCCGGATTCCCGCAGGTGACCGTCGACATCACGCTCTCCGACCGCGTGGTCGAGCTGATCGACGAGGGTTTCGACGTGGCGATCCGCGCCGCGCCTTCGGGGCTCAAGTCTTCGTCGTTGATCGCGCGGCCGCTCGCCACCGCGCACATCGTGCTGTGCGCGTCGCCGGAGTACTTGCGCCGCCACGGCGTGCCGAAGACCGTGGCCGATCTCGCCCGGCACAACTTCGTTCAGTACGCGGGGGCGTCGGCCCAGGAACTCGCGCCGTTCGCGGAGGGCGCGGGCGGCGTGAAGCCGAAGCCGGGCGGCAACCTCATCGTCAATCACCTGGAGGCGCTGCGCGTGGTGGTGTTGCAGGGCGGCGGGCTCTCGATGCTCGGCACCGAGGTGGTGGGCGACGATATCGCCGAAGGGCGCCTCGTGCCGCTGCTCGTCGACGCGCTGCCGCCGCGCGAGCTGCCGATCTACGCCGTGTACGCGAGCCGCCGCCATCTTTCGGCGAAGGTGCGCTCGTTCGTCGACTTCCTGGCCGCGCGCTTTTCGGAGCGCGAACTGTGGCCGGGCGTGGAGGCGATCCGCGCGGCGGCGGTCAATGCCGACGCCGCACGAAGCGCCGCCACCGCGCGCTGACGTCAGCCCTCGCTATGCCGAGCGGCTCACGCCGAGCCGCGCTTTCGTCTCTTCGTACTCACGCCTCAGGCGCTCGATGAGATCGGCCACGGAGGGCACGTCATCCATCAGGCCCACGCCCTGGCCTGCGCCCCACACGTCTTTCCAGGCTTTCGCCTTCGAGGTGCCCGCGCCGAAATCCATCTTCGTTTTGTCCGACTCGGGCAGCGCATCCGGATCGAGCCCGGCGTTCACGATGCTCTCGCGGATGTAGTTGCCGTGCACGCCCGTGAAGAGGTTCGTATAGACGATGTCGGCGGCCTTCGCTTCGAGAATGGCGTGCTTGTAGTCCTCCACCGCGTGCGCCTCTTTGGTCGCGATGAAGCGCGTGCCCATGTAGGCGAGATCCGCGCCCATGGCCTGGGCGGCCAGGATCGAGCCGCCGTTGGCGATCGCGCCCGACAGCACGATCGGGCCGTCGAAGATGCGCCGCACTTCGCCCACCAGCGCGAACGGCGAGATTGTGCCCGCATGGCCGCCCGCGCCCGCGGCCACGAGGATCAGGCCGTCCACGCCCGCTTCGAGCGCTTTGGCGGCATGGCGCAGGTTGATGACGTCGTGCAGCACGATGCCGCCGTAGCTGTGCACGGCGTCGAGCAGTTCGCGCGGCGGCGCGCGCAGGCTCGTGATAAAGATCGGCACGTGGTGCTCGACGCACACGCGCACGTCGTGCTCGAGCCGCGCATTCGACTGATGCACGATCTGGTTCACGGCGACCGGCCCGATGACGGCTTCGGGGTTCGCGGCCTTGTACGCGGTGAGTTCCTCCCGGATCTGCGTGAGCCAGACACCCAGCTCCTCGGCAGGTCGCGCGTTGAGCGCCGGAAACGACCCGACGATGCCCGCCTTGCACTGCGCGAGCACCAGCTGCGGGTAGCTGACGATGAACATCGGCGAGCCCACGACGGGCAGCGAGAGGTTTTGCAGGACGGCGGGGAGTGCCATGGGGAGGTCTCCTTGCGGCGCTTCGGCAGGTGGCGCGGCGGGCGCACGCGAACGGGGTGCCGGTATCGACTGGGCGCGATTTAACTTGATCAGGCGCAATCGCACAGGAAATCGCGACGTGATTCGATCGCGAAAACGGCCGTTCGATTATAGGCTTGGGGTCGTTCGGGCATCTCTCGCGCGGCATTCGAGGGAGTGTTCGGTTTCTACCGTTGTGGGCCCAAAAGCACGTTTGCGAGTTGTGCTCGCCTCATACAATGACCGCAGACCAACAAACACAAGAGACGAGCCCCATGCCCTTCGACGGATTCCAGCCTTTCACCGTTCGCACTGCGGGCGGCGTAGACATCTGCGGCGTGAAGGGCGGCGACGGACCGCCGCTATTGCTGCTGCACGGCCATCCGCAAACTCACATGATCTGGCACCGGTGCGCCACGGCGCTCGCACAGCATTTCACCGTCATCGCGACGGATCTGCGCGGCTACGGCGCCTCCTCGAAACCGGCCAGCGACGACACACACGCCGCCTATTCGAAACGCACGATGGCGGCCGACCAGGTCGAGGTGATGCGCCACTTCGGTCACGAGCGTTTTCTGGTCTGCGCACACGACCGCGGCGCGCGCGTCGCGCATCGCATGGCGCTTGACCACCCGAACGCGGTCGAGCGGCTCATGCTGCTCGACATCGCACCCACGCTCGCCATGTACGAGCAAACCGACCGCGAATTCGCCACGCTCTACTTCCACTGGTTCTTCCTGATCCAGCCCGAGCCGTTGCCGGAAACGCTCATCGAAGCGAACCCCGACGTCTATATCGAGCGCGTCATGGGCAGCCGCCACGCGGGCCTCGCACCCTTCGCGCCGAAGGCGCTCGGCGCCTACCGCGCGGCGCTGCGCCAGCCGGGCGCGGTGCACGCGATGTGCGAGGACTACCGCGCCTCCGCGACCATCGACCTCGAGCACGACCGCGCCGACCTCGAGCGCGGCAACAAGGTGGCGTGTCCGCTGCGTGTGCTGTGGGGCGCGGAAGGCGTGATCGAGCGCTGCTTCGACCCGCTCGCCGAATGGCGCAAGGTGGCGCGCGACGTGAGTGGGCGCGCGCTGCCGTGCGGCCACTACATTCCCGAGGAGGCGAGCGAGGCGCTGGTCGAGGAGATGCTGGCGTTCTTCGAGACTACGGAGCAATGAGCGGCGGCGGCGCCTGGCCGCCGCACCACTGCATCAGCTCAGCGGCGGCAGTCGGCGCGGCACTGGTGTGGACTTGACGATGGCCGTGCTGGTTTCGGCGCGCTCGGTGACTTTCGCGAGAATCTCGTCGAGCTGTTCGATCGAGTGCAGATAAAGCCGGGCGATGAAGCAGTCGTCGCCCGTGACCTTGTCGCACTCCACGAATTCGGGAATGCGCCGCAGTACCTCTTCCACCAGATGCAATTGCCCGGGCAGCGGCTTCACGCGCACGATGGCCTGCAGCGTGTAGCCAAGCGCGCGCGGATCGATCTGCACCGTATAGCCGCCGATCACACCTTGCGCTTCGAGCCGGCGCAGCCGCTCGGACGTGCTCGGCGCCGAAAGCCCCACGTGCTTGGCCAGTTCGGCGACGCTCGCCCGGGCGTCCTCGGCGAGCGCCGCGAGCAGCATGCGGTCGATGTCGTCGAGCGGCGCGGCGGCGGGCGTCGGGTTGGGACGTCGGTTCATGATCGCGCGGGTGCTCCGCCAAGTTAGCCTTTCAATCGAAGGCAAGTGTAGCCTTTCGCCTAAGTTTAGCCATGTATTCCCCGCCTTGCAGCCGATAAACTGGCTGGCAGATGCGAAGGGCTGCGCGCCCTTTGTCCGCCATATAGAGGATGCAAGTTCATGTCTTCCACCACTCCCGAAATTCGCCGCGGCGCGGCCGAGATGATCGTCGCGATGCTGATGTCCGGCACCATCGGCTGGCTCGTGGTCGCCTCGCGGCAGGCCCCGATCAATATCGCCTTCTTGCGCTGCGTGCTCGGCGGCGCGACGCTCACGCTCGTGTGCGCCGCGCTCGGCCTGCTGCGCCGCAAGCACCTGCCGCCGCGCACGCTTGCGCTCGCCGTGCTGGGGGGCGCAGCTATCGTCGCGAACTGGGTGCTGCTGTTCGCCGCCTATTCGCGTGCATCGATTTCCATGGCTACGGCCGTCTACAACACGCAGCCCTTCATGCTCGTCGGCCTCGGCGTGGTCATTTTGCGCGAGCGCGTGAGCGCCTCGACGCTCGCGTGGCTCGCGGTGGCCTTCCTTGGCCTCGTGTGCGTGGTCGAGGTGCAGCCCGCCGTGCTCGCGGTACCCGGCGAGTATCTGCAAGGCGTGGCCTACGCGGCGGGCGCGGCGTTTCTCTACGCGATTTCGTCGATCATTACGCGGCATCTGAAGGGCACGCCGCCGCATCTCCTCGCGCTCGTGCAACTCGCCTTCGGCGCGCTCGCGCTCGCGCCGTTCATCCACTACGGCACGCTGCCGGCCACGCCGCTGCACTGGGCGCAGCTCGTCACGCTCGGCGTCGTGCACACGGGCATCATGTACGTGCTGCTTTACGGCGCGATCCAGAAGCTGCCCACAGCGATGACAGGCGCGCTCTCGTTCATCTACCCGGTGGTCGCGATCCTCGTGGACTGGTTCGCGTTCGGTCAGCGCCTCGCGTGGATCCAGGTGGTGGGCGCCGCGCTGATCCTGGTCGCGGCGGCAGGCGTGAATCTCGGCTGGCGGATCGTGCCGCAACGGCGCGACACGCGTTCGGCGTGACCGGCGCCTGAGGCGCGCCTGACGCACCTGTGCTTCGTCATGTGGGGGTGGCCGCCCTGGCCGCATAATGGCGCGGTTCGAACCCGCGACCTTTTCCCCGCATGACGCAATTTCCCGCCAACCAGGACGAAGCCGAACTCGCGCGCGCCAAGCGCCGCGCGCTGCTGCTGCTGCTCGGTGCGGCGGCCGTGTTCGTCGGCACGGCGCTGTCGCCGCCCGGCATCGTGATCGATGGCGTGAAGGCCGTGAGCGAAGCCGCCATGGTCGGCGCGCTCGCCGACTGGTTCGCCGTAGTCGCGCTGTTTCGCCGCGTGCCGATTCCGTTCGTTTCGGCGCGCACGGGCGTGATTCCGCGCAACAAGGACCGCATTGCCGACGAGCTCGCCAACTTCGTGCGCGACAAATTTCTCGACGTGGGCTCGCTCGTCGGTCTGATCCGCCGTCACGACCCGGTCGAGCGGCTTGCCACGTGGCTGAGCGCGCCGCACAACGCGCAGCGCCTGGGCAAGTACGCGGTGCGCATGATGTCGGGCGTGCTCGGCCTCACCGACGACGCGCGCATCCAGAACTTCATCCGCGAGGGCCTGCATGCCGCACTCGAGCGCGTCGATCTCTCGAAGTCGGCGGGCGCGATTCTCGACACGCTCACCAAAGACGGCCGCCACCAGGAACTGCTTGACCAGGTGCTCGACCAGCTCGGCGCGCTGCTGCGCGACGAGGGCACGCGCGCGTTCGTCGCAACGGCCATCGTCGACTGGCTCAAGAGCGACTATCCGACGACCGAGAAGTTTCTGCCAACGGAGTGGATTGGCGAGAGCGGCGCGCGCGTGGTGGAGAGCGCGGTGAACCGGCTGCTGCTGCAGGTGAGCGGGGATCGCGAGCATCATCTGCGTCGCAAGTTCGATGAAGTGGTGGAAAAGCTGATCGTGCAGCTCAAGAGCGATCCGGCTTTCCTGCGCAAAGGCGAGGAGCTGAAGGCGAGCCTGCGCGAGGGCAGCGCGCTCAACGAGTACACGCGCGCGCTGTGGGACAGTCTGCGCGCGTGGCTGCGCGACGATCTCGCGCGAGAGGACTCCGAACTGCACGCGAAGGTGGCCGCAACGGGCCGGTGGCTAGGCGAGACGCTCGCCGCCGACGCCGAGCTGCGCGCCTCGCTCAACGGTCACCTCGAGGACGCCGCGCGCGCCATGGCGCCCGACTTCGCGCGCTATCTCACGCATCACATCCGCGACACCGTGCAGAACTGGGACACGCGCGAAACGGCGCGGCTCATCGAGCTCAAAATCGGCAAGGATCTGCAAGAAATTCGCGTGAACGGCACGGTGATCGGCGGCGCAATCGGCTTGGGGCTCTATCTGTGCTCGCATCTGTTCGAGCTTGCGCGGCTGAAGATGGGTTACTGATTTGATTCGTATTCCAGATCAATCACCCGGGCAGAGGCGCGCGAAACCGCAGCCGTAGGTCATCTGTAGGGAAATCACCGATGCTTCGGGATTTTTGGCGCGAGTATCATGGTTTGACAGTTTGATCACGTCAGAGCTAATTCAAACGCTCGTTCGGAAACGGACGAGCGTTTTTTTTCGCCTTTTTATGCGGCCCGGCTAGACCGCTGCCGCCGGGGTTTCGAGTCGCTCGCCATTCGCGATCAGCGCGCCGCTCTTCGCCAGCTCCCCGGCCAGCTCGCGCAGCAGCGCCGGCCACGCGCTGCGCGGGGCGAGCTGCTGCGCCGCGGCGCGCAGGGAGGCGGCACTTTCGAGCATCGTCATGAGCGAGTCGAAAGTCATCGCACGTACCTCGAGCAGCTTGAAGACGATCAGCACCTTGAGCGCGTTCTTCGCGTTGCGTGTCGGGTCGGCGCGCAGCCACGCAAGGCGCGAAAACGCGCGCTCGAGCGCCGCTTCGACGTTAGCGAACGGCTTGCCGTGGCCGGGAATGACCGTGCGCACGTCGAGCTTCGCAATGGCTTCCAGCACCGCTTGCTGCTCGGCGAAACCGCTTGCGCCGTCGAGCTCGGGAAAAATCACGCCGAAGCCGTGCTCCCAAAGCGCATCGGCGCTGATGAGCAGACGCGGCTCGGCGGCATAGAGCATCACCGAGTCGGGATCGTGCCCCGGCGCGCCGATCACCTCCCATTCGAAGCCGCCTAGCGTGAGCCGTTCGCCTGCCGCGAGTGTGCCTGTGAACGCGAATCGCTCGCAGGTCTGACCGGTGGCGAGAAAGCTCAAACGCGTTTCGTCCCAGTCGCGCACGATCGCCGCGCTCGCAGCCGGGATCAGCGTTGCGCAGGGCCAGTGCGCCTGCAGCCGCGCGTTGCCGCCGCAATGGTCCGAATGCAGGTGCGTGTTGACGATCAGGTCGAGCGCTCGTGGGCCCAGCGCGTGGCGCACGAGCGCGAGGGTTTGTTCGGCGTGCGTGGCGTAGCCGGTATCGACGAGTGCGGCGCGCGCCTCGTCGATGAGCAGCACGTTGTTCGACGAGAGCCAGCCGCGCTCGAAAACGCGGATCGATTCAGGGAGTGCGGGCGTTGCACTCATGCTTGCGCGTGCTCCGGTTTCGGCATGACGAGGATCGTCGCGCGGCCCACCACGAGCAGTTCGCCTTTCTGGTTCACAGCCTCGCCCGCAAGCTTCACGAGGTCGCCATTCAGGCTCGGCTTCCACCACGCTTCTTCCACGCGCCATTCGAACGTGATCGTGTCGTGCGCGTGTGCGGCGCGCTTGAGCTTCATGTCGAATTCGAGCCCGAGCGGCTGCGCGTACTGCGAGTAGTGCGTGGCGAGCAGCGCCATGAAATGCGCGGTGGGTTGCGTGCCCGAAGCGATCAGGCCGCCAAAGCGGCTTTGTGCGGCGTACGCTTCGTCGTGGTGCAGCGGGTTCAGGTCGTTCACGAGCAGTCCGAACGATTTCACCGATTCGGGCGTGAGCTGCAGCGTCGAGCGAAACGTTTCCCCGAGCGTGACGACGCGGGCGGGCGCGTTCATTGTTTTTCTCCTTGCGCTCGCCCTTGCGATTCGAAGCGCTGCGCAACCCATTCGGCGTGCCGCGCGTCGATCGCGTCCCAGACGGCGCGCTTTGCCGCTTCGTCGAGCGTGGACCAGCTGGCAATTTCGTCGATGGTGCGCAGGCACCCCTCGCACAAGCCGCTGCGCTCATCCATGCGGCAGATGTTGATGCAAGGCGAGGGCGGCGGCACTACGTTGTCCAGGCTGTCGCGAGTCGCGGTCATGCTCACGCGTCGCGCAGCGCGACGTCCACCACGGGCGCGCCGGTCAGCGCTTCCAGCTCCTGCGGCGAGAGGTTGAACACCGCATGCGGATGGCCTGCAGCGGCCCACAGGCTTTCGAGTTCGAACAGATCGGCGTCGATCAGCGTGACGGGCGTCGTGGCGTGGCCGATCGGGCACACGCCGCCAATCGCGTAGCCGGTTTTCTCGCGCACGAACTTCGCGTCGGCGCGGCCGATTTCGCCCACGTGCGCAGCCACTTTCTTTTCGTCCACGCGGTTTGCGCCGCTCGCGATCACGAGCACGGGCGCATCGTCTTTGCGGCGGCGGAACAGGATCGACTTGGCGATCTGCGCGACTTCGCAGCCAAGGCCCGCGGCGGCTTCGGCGGAAGTCTTGCCGGTTTCCGGCAGCATCACGACCGGCTTGGCGTGGCCGCGCTCGCGCAGCATCAGGGCCACACGGCGCGCGGAGTCGGGCAGGGCGTCGAGGTTGTCGAGGGTTTCCGTCATGAGTTGATTTCCTTCGTACTGCGATTCGATAGTCGATGCATCGCGCTTCACGAGCAGGCGACTTCGCTGCGCGCCTTCGCGAGCAACGCCTTGCCCGCGCGCGAGACGTTCGCCCGGCCGATAGCCGTCGAGATGAAGTCGCCCGCCGCCACCACCTGGTTCAGGTCGATGCCGGTTTGAATGCCGAGGCCGTTCATGAGGTACAGCACGTCTTCGGTCGCGACGTTGCCCGTGGCGCCCTTCGCGTACGGGCAGCCGCCAAGCCCCGCGACCGACGCGTGGAAAATCGCGATGCCTTCTTCGAGCGCCGCGTAGATGTTGGCGAGCGCCTGGCCGTAGGTGTCGTGGAAGTGGCCCGAGAGCCGCTCGCGCGGAAACACCTTCGTCACCGCTTCGAACACTTCGTGCACGCGCCTGGCCGTGCCCACGCCGATGGTGTCGGCAATGTCGATCTCATCGCAGCCGAGCGCCGCGAAGCGCTCCACCACGTCGACGACCGAAGCGACCGGTACTTCGCCCTGGTACGGGCAACCGAGCGAGCACGACACGCTGCCGCGAATGCGCACGCCGTGTTCCTTCGCGGCTTGGGCCACGGGCGCAAAGCGCTCGATGCTTTCCGCGATCGAGCAGTTGATGTTCTTCTGCGAGAACGCCTCGCTCGCTGCGCCGAAGATCACGATTTCGTCCGCACGCGCGGCGAGCGCGCCTTCGAAGCCGCGCAAATTCGGCGTGAGGACCGAGTAGATCGCGCCCGCGCGGCGCTCGATGCCGGCCATGACTTCGGCGCCGTCGGCCATCTGCGGGACCCACTTGGGCGAGACGAACGAGGCGGCTTCGATGTTCGGAAAGCCAGCGGCCGATAGCCGGTTGATGAGCTCGATCTTCGTGGCGGTGGGAACGAATTCCTTCTCGTTTTGCAGGCCGTCGCGCGGCCCGACTTCGACGATCTTCACTGCGGTGGGTAATGCCATTGCCGTGTCTCCAACGAATATTTGAAATGCCTTGCGATGCTTCGATGTTCTCGCGTTCAGTAACCGCGCCCGACGTGCACCACGCCACTCACGGTTTCGCCGCGAGCGAGCGCGCCGATCTTGTCGGCGACCTGCGAAATCGCTTCGTCGCGCAACGTGAGCGCCGAACTGTGCGGCGTGATCGTGATGCGCGGCTCGCGCCAGAAGAGATGATCGGGCGGTAGCGGCTCTTCGCGGAACACGTCGAGCGTGGCCGCCGCGAGCGTGCCGTTGGCGAGCGCGTCGAGCAGGTCCTGTTCGTCCAGATGCGTGCCGCGCGCCACGTTCACCAGATACGCGCCGCGCGGGAGCTTGCCGAAGGTGCGCGCGTTGAGCACGCTTTCGGTGTCGGGCGTGGCGGGCAGCAGGTTCACGAGCACCTTGACGCCGTCGAGGAAAGCGTCGAACTGCTCGCCATGCAGCTCGCCCGAAAACGTTTCGATGCCCTCTATCGTCTTCGCGCTGCGCGAAAAGCCGCGCACCGGCACGCCGAGCGCGGCGACCGCGTGCGCGACCTGCGCGCCCAGCACGCCAAGGCCGAGCACGCCGACCGTGAAGGTTTCGTGCGGATGCGGCGCGAGCACGTGCCATTCGCGGCGCGCCTGCGCGAGCGCGTATTCGTCGAAGCGGCGCAGGTAGCGCAGCACGGCGTGCTGCACGTACTCGCTCATTTGCCGGCCCATGCCCGAGTCTTCGAGCCGCACGAGCATGGCGGTGCCCGGCAGTGTGCCCGGCCGCTCGCGTTCGTGGGCGAGGATCGCGTCGACGCCCGCGCCCAGATTGAAGATGGCGCGCAGGCCCGGCACGCCGAAAAGCTCGCGCGGCGGGTGCCAGACGACTGCGTAATCGGCGGGATCGGTGTCGCCGGGCTGCCACTCGCGCAACTCGGCGTCGGGCAGGGCGCGCGCGAGGCCGTGCAGCCATGTGGAGGCGTCGGTCTGCGGGAACCAGAAAATGATCTTCATGATGGGTGAACCTGTCCCTGGTATGCGGGTGTGGCTGCCAACGGCACGGTAGCGCCGCGTGCACTGGCACCATTCTACTTTTTCGGGCCTGCGGCCGCCGGGCAAATCGCGGCGCGGCGTGCCTCCCGCCGGGCCGCTGCGAGGGCGCGGAAAAGCTAAGCAAAAAAAATTGGTTCGGCGCGCGCGGCTTGCAAGCCACAATCCCTTCACGCCGTGTTCCAGCGAGGAAAAAATCATGCTTTCGTGCGCGCAAATGCGTTGGCCGCCCCGCCTCGTCACCGTGCCGGGCCTGCACGGCAGCGACGGCGCTCACTGGCAGAGCTGGCTCGAACGGCAGTTCGCGCGCTCGCTGCGCGCGGAGCAGGACGATTGGGACGCGCCGGATCTCGCGGTTTGGGGTGCGGCGCTCGCGCGGCGGCTCGCCGGGGAGCGCGGGCCGTTCCTGCTGGCCGCGCACAGCTTCGGCTGCCTTGTGACGGCGCATGCGCTGCATACGGGGGTGCTGGGGGAAAACGGCGCCGACATTGCGGGCGTGCTGTTCGTCGCGCCCGCGAGTCCTGAGAAGTTCCGCTTTGCCGGCGCATTCGAGGCGCGGCAGCTTCCCGTGCCGTCCATCCTCATCGGCAGCGAAACCGATCCGTGGATGCCGCTCGAAGGCGCCCGCGCGCTTGCGCAGCAGTTGGGCAGCACGTTCGTGAACCTCGGCGATGCAGGACACATCAACACGGCGGCAGGCTTCGGCCCATGGCCGCGCGCCAAGTATTTCGTCGATACGCTGATCCACGGCGCAGCACCAGGGCGGCTGCGCGACGAGGCGTTCGACCAGAGCGGTCCGGCGTACGCCTGAGCCGAGCCGCAGCAAACTGCGGTTCAGCGTTCCTTGCGCTCAGTGCTTGAGCGCTGAGCGCAACAACCGCGCCGTGTGGAGTGCGATCATCCCTTCTTCGTCGGTGCGGATCGCGAATACCGGCACGCGGCTTTCGCGCGCGCTCACCCGTTCATTGCCCTGACTGCTGCCCACCTCGTTGGCTTGCGCGTCGAGCACGGTGCCGAAAATCGGCGCGAGCCGTTCGCACACCTGCGCGCGTATGGGCGCGGCGTGTTCGCCAATGCCCGCCGTGAACACGAGGCCATCGAGGCCGCCCAGCACCACCGCGAGCTTGCCCACCTCCTGTGCGATGCGATACGTATAGAAGTCGATCGCGAGCTTCGCCCGGTCGCTGCCGCTCGCGAGCAGCTCACGCATGTCGCTGCTCAGTCCCGACAAGCCCTTGAGGCCCGACTCCTGATACAGCACCTTCTCGATGGCGTGGTAATCCATGCCCTTCGCGATCATCCAGAGCACGGCGCCCGCGTCGAGCGCGCCGCAGCGCGTGCCCATGGGCAGGCCGTCGAGCGCGGTGAGGCCCATGGTCGTCTCCACGCTCTTGCCGTCCTTCATCGCGCACAGGCTCGCGCCGTTGCCCAGGTGCGCGACGATCACGCGCCCGCGCGCAATGTCGGGCGCGACCTGATGCATGTGCTTGGCGATGTACTCGTATGAGAGGCCATGAAAGCCGTAGCGCCGCACGCCCTCGCCGTAATAGCTGTAGGGCAGTGCGAAAAGCTGCGCCATGATGTCGTTGCCGGCGTGGAACGCGGTGTCGAAGCATGCGACCTGCGGCAGTTCGGGCGCGGCCTGGCGCACCGCGCGAATCGCGGCGAGATTGTGCGGCTGATGCAGGGGGGCGAGCGGCGTGAGCGCGTCGAGTTCCTGGATCACTTCGTCGTTGATGAGCACGGCGTCGGCGTAGCGTGCACCGCCGTGCACCACGCGGTGACCGATCGCGGCGGGCGGCGTGTCGCGCAGGCCCACGGCGAGCACGAGGCGCAGAAGCCGAAACGCGGCGTCGTGATCGGCGACCTGGGCGACCGGAAACTTCTCGTCGACGATCAGGCGACCGTCGGCCATATGCGCGACCACGCGCGGCGCGACGCCGATGCCCTCGATCTGGCCGCCCGCGCCATGCAGCGCGCGCGCACCGCCTTCCACGTGGTTGTCTTCGATCACGCGATACACCGAACACTTGATGCTCGACGAACCCGCATTCACGACGAGCACGACATGGCCTTGATCGGCCGGCTGGGCTTGGACGCTGCTCACAGGATCTCCGTCGCTTTGCGCGCGCGCCGTGCGTGTGCGAGCAGCACGGCGATCGCGCAGCTGCCGATGCGCGAGCGCACGCTGTCGGCGCGGCTCGTGAGGATGATCGGCACGCGCGCGCCGAGGACGATGCCGGCCGCTTCTGCACCGGCAAGGAAGGTGAGTTGCTTGGCGAGCATGTTGCCCGCTTCGAGGTCGGGCACGAGCAGGATGTCGGGGTCGCCGGCCACGGGCGAGGTGATGCCCTTGATGCGCGCGGCCTCGGCGCTGATCGCGTTGTCGAAGGCAAGCGGCCCGTCGAGCAGGCCGCCCGTGATCTGGCCGCGGTCGGCCATCTTGCAGAGCGCGGCGGCGTCGATGGTGGAGGGCATCTTTTCGGACACGGTTTCGACCGCGCCGAGAATGGCGACCTTGGGCGTGCCGACGCCCAGCGCCTGCACGAGATCGATCGCGTTGCGCACGATGTCGGCCTTGTCGGCGAGCTTCGGGAAGATGTTGACGGCCGCGTCCGTAATGAAGATCGGCTTGTGGTACGACGGCACGTCCATTGCGAACACGTGCGAGAGGCGGCGCTCGGTGCGCAGCCCGTTCGCGCCGAGCGCGACTTCGTGCAGCAGCTCGTCGCTGTGCAGGCTGCCCTTCATGAGCAGTTCGGCCTCGCCTTCGCGCACGGCGCGCACCGCGAGTTCGGCGGCGGCGTGGCTGTGCGGCGCGTCGATGATGGTGATGCCGTCGAGGCGCAGGTCGGCTTCCTCGGCCACCGCGCGGATCTTCGCTTCGGGGCCCACCAGGATCGGCACGATCAAGCCGAGGTTGGCGGCGTCGAGCGCGCCCGTGAGCGAGGACACGTCGCACGGATGCGCCACGGCGGTGGGCACGGGCGCGAGGCCGCCGCAACGGGCGAGCAGAACCGAATACTTGTCGGGCGATGACGTCATGGCGGTCTCCACGAGGACCTGCGTTTGAACCACTGCGTTCGAACCATGCTGCGGCGCGCAAAGCCGTAACAGTGTAGACCAGCGTGAGTGACGCAGTCGGCCAGATGCGCGCCAGCGTGCCGCGACATCGTGACACGCCACGCGAAGCGTTGTCCGGCGCGCCTGTCACGCTTCGTTCACAGCGCGGGGTGATCATGGAGCAGGCACTTGGGGCCGCGGTGTGCCTTGACTTTCGGCATGTCGCCGCCTAACTTTTTAGATGCCGCAGTGCAACATGATCTGGCTCTTTTCATGTCGCGGCCGCGAGGCGCAAGGAACGCGCGCGCGGCCGTGCATGTCCGCCGTGAATATCTTTGCCGGCCCCGTCGTCCGCAATGCCGCCCGCGCGAGGGCGGCGCGGGCAACGGTCAGGCCTCGCGCGCCATCCGTCGTGAAGGCGCGCGTCCACAACCCGCGCCGGCCTGGCGCTTGCTTGCCGCGAGGCGAGCAGGCGCTCCCTTAAAGGAGATTCGTCTCGTGGCAGTTTCCCCCTCCTCGCCGCAGCTTTCGTCGCCGTTTTCCTTTTTGCCCGCACTCGCATCGGGCGCGTCTTTCTGGCCCTTCGCGTCTTTCTGGCCCCTCGCGGGCGCGTCCGACGAGGCGTCATCGCCCCGCACGCCGCTGACCGAAGCGGCTTCGGCTGTCTCTTCGGTTGTCACCCAGGCCATCGAGTCGGCGCAGGCCACGCCTATGCCCGCGCAACCGCTCTACGACTACCTCTACGACGCCTGGCAGCGCAGCGTCCTGTTCCTCGACGTGCTGCGCGAGCGCGGCAACCAGACGTATGTGCACGAGCAGGCGGGCATGCCGCCCGTGCTCGCGTTCGACTACGAAGTGGTTGTCGACGGCCGCGAACTCGACGATCCCTGCAACTACGCTCTCCTGCGCATCAAGCCCGAAGAAGGCGTGCCGACCGACCCGCGCATGCGCCCGTTCGTCGTGATCGATCCGCGTGCGGGCCACGGCCCCGGCATTGCCGGGTTCAAGATGGACAGCGAAGTCGGCATCGCGCTGCGCAAGGGTCACCCGTGCTACTTCGTGACCTTCTTCCCGGTGCCCTGCGAAACACAAACGATCCAGTCAGTCGCGCAGGCCGAAGGCGTATTCGTGCAACGCGTGCGCGACCTGCATCCCGACGCGGACGGCCTGCCGTTCATCATCGGCAACTGCCAGGGCGGCTGGGCCGCGGCGCTGCTCGCGGCTTCCGCGCCCGCGCTGGTCGGCCCGCTCATGCTCGCGGGCTCGCCGCTGTCGTACTGGGCCGGCGTGCGCGGCAAGAACCCCATGCGCTATTCGGGCGGCATGCTGGGCGGCTCGTGGATGTCCTCGCTCGCCGCGGACCTGGGCGACGGCCGCTTCGACGGCGCGTATCTCGTGCAGAACTTCGAGTACCTGAATCCGGCCAACACGTACTGGGGCAAGCTCTACAACCTCTATTCGAGGGTCGATTCCGAGCGCGAGCGCTTCCTCGAATTCGAGCGCTGGTGGGGCGGCCATTTCCAGTTGAACCGCGCCGAGATCGACTGGATCGTGCAGAACCTGTTCGTGGGCAATCACCTCACGCGCAACGAAGTGTTCGCGAAGAACGCGCGCTCGCCGGTGGATCTGCGCAACATCCGCACGCCGATCATCGTGCTCGCCTCCTGGGGCGACAACATCACGCCGCCGCAGCAGGCGCTGAACTGGATTCCCGACCTGTATGCGAGCGTTGACGAGATCGTCGCCAACGAGCAGGTGATCGTGTACTGCCTGCACGACAAGGTGGGGCACCTCGGCATCTTCGTTTCGGCGAGCGTGGCCAATAAGGAGCACACCGAACTATTCTCGGCGCTCGACCTGATCGACGTGCTGCCGCCGGGCCTTTACGAAGCGAAGATCACCGACTCGACGCCGGAAGCCGGGCGGCTCGAAGCGCTCGAAGGGCGCTACGAGATCCGCTTCGAGCGCCGCACGATCGAAGACATTCTCTCGCTCGACGACGGCCGCGACGACGAACAGCCTTTCGAAGTGGTGCGCCGTTTTGCGGAGAACAACCAGCGTCTCTATGACCTGGTCGTTTCACCGTTCGTGCGCGCGTCGAGCAATGCGTACAGCGCGCATGCGCTGCGCGAGTCGCACCCGTCGCGCGTGGAGCGCAGCGTGATCAGCGACGCGAACCCCGCGCTGGGCGTGCTGCCTGCCGTCGCGCAAGCGGTGCGGGAACATCGCAAGCCGGTCGCCCCCGACAATCCGTTCACGCTGCTCGAAAAGCAGGCTTCGGCCACCATCGAGGCGTCGTTGGATGCGTACCGCGACGCGCGCGACGCCTGGATCGAAAGCACCTTCTACAACGTCTACACCGCGCCGTGGGTGCAGGCCTGGGTGGGCGTGACGCCGAACCAGCCGCTCGAGCCGATTGCGCCGCCGCTCATGGCGTTGCGCAAGGAACTTGCGCAGTACCGCCTGCGCGCGGCGCGCGCGCACCTCACGAAGGGCACGCTCGTCGACGCGTTCATGCGCATTGCCGCGTACATCGTCGACGAAATGCATACCGTGCAGTACCGGCCGTTCCAGCGCATGCGTGAACTCGCGCGCGAGTATCTCGGGGATCGTCAGCCGAGCATTGCCGAGCTCAAGGAAGCGGCGCGCCGCCAGGGCGCGATCGTGCAGCTCGACCCGCAGGCGGCGATCGAGGCCTTGCCCGAGATCGTGCCCGACATGAAGTTGCGCCGCGCGCTGCTCGCGGCCGTGTACCGCATCGCGACCGTGTCCGGGCCGCTCGAAGGCGAGCGGCGCGAGCGCTATCGCGACGTGCAGCGTGCGCTGGGCGTCGAGCCGGGCAGCGAGAAGACGGGCTTGCCGCCGCTCGATGGCGGCGGGTCGTCGTCGGATGGCGGCGGCGTTTCTGGCACTGGCGGCGGTGCGGCGGGCGACAGTAGCCTGGAGCCGGGCGTCAAGGCATCCGCCGCCGCACAAGCTGATGAACTTGAAGCGCCGGCGGGTCCCGCGAGGGCCTCCCGCGCGAAGGCCGCCGCAGCGAGCGAAAGCGCGGCCCCGGCAAAACACATTCGTGCGGCGCGCGCCGGCGTGAAGGTGAAGGCGGCGGAGCCGGCCGAAGCGAAGAAGGCGCCGGCTGCCGCCAAATCGGCGGCGCGCCGCTCGCGCGCGGCGTCTACGCCCACCGCTACGCGCGCCGCGGGCGCGACGGCCACGCGCCGCCGCGCGACGCGCAGCGCGGGCGAGTAAGGAAGAGCAAAGAGCAGTCCATTCCAGTGTCACCTCGACGCGCCGCATCCCCGCCGATGCGGCGCGTCGTTTTGATGCCGGCACATCGGCCGCCAGATCGGCAACTGCATCCGCGGCCGTCACAGGCCGTCATCCACTGCGAGGTCAGCCATGCATACCCCTCCCGAACGGCCGCTTGCCGGCATGCGCGCGCTCGTCACCGGCATCGCGAACGCGGATTCAATCGCTTACGGCTGCGCCCGCGCATTTGCCGATCTTGGCGCGCAACTCGCCATCACCTATCTCAACGACAAGGCCAGGCCCTACGTCGAACCGCTCGCCAACGAACTGGGTGCGCAGTTGCTGCTGCCGCTGAACGTCGAGGAGGACGGGCAACTGGATGCCGTGTTCGATGCCGTGCGCGACACGTGGGGCGCGCTCGACATCGTGCTGCACTCCATCGCCTATGCGCCGAAGGAAGATCTGCAGGGCGGTTTGCTCGATTCGTCGGCGCAGGGCTTCGCCTATGCGATGGACGTGTCGTGCCACTCGTTCATCCGTATGGCCAGGCGCGCCGCACCGCTCATGCCGCACGGCGGCACACTGTTCGCCATGAGCTACGACGGCGCGAACCGCGTCGTGCCCAACTACAACCTCATGGGCCCGGTGAAGGCGGCGCTCGAAGCGTCGTGCCGCTATCTCGCGTTTGAACTCGGGCCGCTCGGCATTCGCGTGCACGCCATCTCGCCGGGGCCGCTCAAGACGCGCGCGGCCTCGGGCCTGCCCGACTTCGACCGCATGCTCGCGGAGGCCGTGGACCGCGCGCCACTCGGCGAACTCGTCGACATCATGGACGTGGGTTATGCCACCGCGTATCTGGCCACGCGCTACGCGCGCCGCATGAGCGGCAACACCGTGTACATCGACGGCGGCGCGCACATCATGGCGTAAGAGCACACTTCGCACGCTTAGCACGAAAGCCGAATAGCAAAGCTCGCATCGGTATAAGCCGTGCGCCCCGGCTCGCTAGAATCGAGCGTTCGGCCTGCTTACGAAAATCATGCAAGCAGGCCGAAACGCCTTTCAACGACAGACGGGGATCACCATGGCAGGTTTGGGACGCACGGCGCGCTGGCTCGGCGCGGGCATCATCGCATTGAGCGCAGCGGCGGCGCATGCCGAAACGTCGCTCTTGAACGTCTCGTACGACGTGACGCGCGAGCTGTACAAGGACATCAACGCGAGCTTCATCGCCGACTATCAGAAGAAGACCGGCGAGACCCTGTCGATCAAGCAGTCGCACGGCGCTTCGAGCGCGCAGGCGCTCTCGGTGCTGCAAGGTCTGCAAGCCGATGTCGTGACGATGAACCAGCCCAATGACATCGACCTGCTCGCGCAGCAGGGCCATCTCGTGCCCGCGAACTGGCGTACGCGTCTGCCCGACGCGAGCGCGCCCTATACGACGACGATGGTGTTCCTCGTGCGCAAGGGCAATCCCAAACACATCAAGGACTGGGACGATCTCGCGAAGCCCGGCGTGCAGGTCGTGATCGCCAACCCGAAGACCTCGGGCAATGGCCGCTACGCGTATCTGGCTGCGTGGGGCTACCGCAAGCAACAAGGCGCAAGCGACGCGCAGGCGCTCGACTTCGAGCGCGCCCTGCTGAAGAACGTGCCGGTGCTCGACGCGGGCGGCCGGGGCGCGACGACGACGTTCACGCAACGCGGCATCGGCGACGTACTCGTGACCTTCGAAAACGAAGTGGCGCTCATCGATACGGGGGTGGGTGCGAAGGACTTCGAAGCGGTCTATCCCTCGGTGAGCTTGCTGGCTGAGCCGCCGGTGACGATCGTCGACAAGGTCGTGGACAAGCGCGGCACGCGCAAGACCGCGCAGGCATATCTCGACTATCTGTATTCGCCCGCCGCACAGGAGATCATCGCGCAGCACCATCTGCGTCCGCGCGATGCCGCCGTGCTCGCGAAGCACGCAAGCGAGTTCAAGCCGATCAAGACATTCACGGTCGAGCAGGTGTTCGGCAGCTGGCAGAACGCGCAGGCCACGCATTTCGCCGACAGCGGCACGTTCGATCAGATCGTGGCGGACCGCAAGTAACTCTCTTCCCCCGCGCACGAAAAAACGCCTCGCAAATCATCTGCGAGGCGTTTTCGTTCGTGGCGCCGGTTGCGGCGCTAAACCGGCTTAGTACCAGCCGCGACGGCCGTACCCATCGCGGCGGCCGTACCAGCGATGGCCGTCCCAGTAGCGGTCGCCGTGCCAGCCGACCACGATAGTCGGCGGCGCGTAGCCCACGCGCACGGGCGGCGCGACGTAGACCGGACGCGGCGCGACATAAACCGGCTGTGGCGCGACATACACGGGCGCGGGTGCAACATAAACCGGAGCGGGCACGCCGACATTCAGGCCGACTACCACACCGGCCATCGCGGTTTGCGAGGCGGCCAGGACGAGTGCTCCAGCACCCAGCGCGGCAAAGAGTTTGGTTTTCATTTTGAGCCCCTTCGGTTGAAGATTCGATGGGTTCAATGTAGCCAGGCGCTCGCCCGCTTGAGTTACCAAACTGCAACAAACTGCGCGCGAATTTTACGGGCGGTAATGGGAGGAAAGGTCGCGCGCCCGCCTGTGGCGGGGCTCTCGCATGTTTCGCGCATGCGGCGGTGTTTCAATTCGTGATCGTCAGGGCAGGTCTGTAATCGGCGAGCCGGGCGCGAAACGCCCGGCTCGCACTCGCAGTGAATGCTGCCGTTACTGCACCGCGACGCTTGCGAAGTTCTGGCGGCCGAACGGGCTCACCTGATAGCCGCTCACGTTCGTACGCGTGATCGCGGCGGCGGTCGGGTAGCCAAGCGGAATCCACAGCGCCTGGTCGTGGATGATCTGCTGGGCGGTTTCGTAGAGCTTCACGCGCTTGGCCTGATCGGCGGTGGCCTTGCCGTCGGCGATCAGCTTGTCGAGCTGCGGATCGCAAAAGCGCGCGAAGTTGATGCCCGACTGCACCGCATTGCAGCTAAAGAGCGGCGAGAGATAGTTGTCGGGGTCGCCGTTGTCGCCGGCCCAGCCCATGAAAAGCGTGTCGTGCTGGCCCTGCTTCGCCTGCTTGATCAGCTCGCCCCACTCGATCACCTTGATCTCGGCCTTCACGCCGATCTTCGCGAAATCGGCCTGCAGCAGCTCGGCGCCCGCGCGCGGGTTCGGGTTCAGCACGCTGCCGTTCGGGCGCACCCAGAGCGTCGTCGAGAAGCCGCCCGCCAGGCCCGCGTCGGCGAGCAGCTGCTTCGCCTTCGCCGGGTCATACGGGTACGGCTGGATCGACTTGTCGTAGCCCCAGGTGATGGGCGGCCACGGGTTTGTCGCGGGCGTGGCCGTGTTGTCGAACACCGTCTTCAGGTAGGTGGTGCGGTCGAACGCCATGTTCAGCGCCTGGCGCACCTTCTGGTTGTCGAGCGGCTTCTTCTGCGTGTTGAGCGCAACGAATGCCGTCATGAACGCGGGCGTTTCCACCACCTTGAGCGCGCTGTCCTGCTTCGCCGCGCTCACGTCCTGGGGCTTGGGCGAGAGCGCGATCTGGCATTCGCCGGCCTTCACCTTCTGCGCGCGCACGGCGGCGTCGGGCGTGATCGCGTAGATCAGGCGGTCCACCTTCGGCTTCGGCCCCCAGTAGGCCGGGTTCACGTCGTAGCGGATCAGCGCGTCTTTCGTGTAGCTCTTGAGCACGAACGGGCCCGTGCCCACCGGCTTCGCGTTGAGGTCGACCTGCTTGCCGGCCTTGAGCAACTGGTCGGCGTACTCGGACGAATAGATCGACGCGAAGCCCATCGTGAGGATCGAGAGGAACGTGGCGTTCGGCTCGTTGAGCTCGAACTTGACCGTGTTCGCATCGACCTTCGTGACCGACTTCACGAGCTTCACGAGGCCCATCGACTGCGCGTGCGGGAAGCCGCTCGCGCCAGCCACCTTGTGCCACGGATTGTTCGCGTCGAGCATGCGCTCGAACGTGAAGACCACGTCGTCGGCGTCGAGCGCGCGCGTGGGCTTGAACCATTCGGTCGTCTGGAACGCCACGTTGGGCCGCAGATGGAACGTGTAGGTCAGGCCGTCGGCGCTCACATCCCACTTGTCCGCGAGCGAGGGCACGACCTTCTTTTGCGCTTCGTCGTAGGCCACGAGCGAATTGAAGATGACGTCGGCGGAAGCGTTGGTCGTGACGAGCGAGTTGAACTGCACGACGTCGAAGCCATCAGGGCTCGACTCGGTGCAGACCGTCAGCGGCTTGGCGAGCGCGGGCGTGGCCGCGAACGCGCAGGCGGCGCCAAGCGCAGCTGCGAGCACGAGTCCAGATACTCCAGGTACGCCTGGTACAAGCGCGCGCGCGGTGGGCGAGGTAAAGCGCATGGGATCTCCGTGGTTCTTCGGTGGCGGGCGGCGCCCCGTTTTGTTTGCGGCTTGGTTTGATTCGGGAGAGGCGGGAAGGCCAGGAAGGGCGCCCGGACGAGGCAAGCTTATCGAAGGGAAAATGCCGAGACAACAATTTAATCCACATACCCATATGGCATGGGCTCGCCGTGCGAGTGTCCGGCGCGCGGGCCAGGAGGCGGCCCGCGCCATGAGACGAGCCTCAGTGGCTCGCCGTGCGCGGCTTGCGCGGCGCCTTTTCGAACACGCGGTCGTAGACCCAGCGCGGCAGCGCGCGCAGCATCGTGGCGGCCACGCGCATCGGCCAGGGGAACACCGCGAACGCGGTGCCGCGCGCGATGGCTTGCGCGGCCTTTGCCGCGAACTGGTCCGCATCCATCAGGAAGGGCATGCGGTAGGGGTTCTTCGCTGTCATGGGCGTGCGGATATAGCCGGGCGCGATTGTGACCACCGGCACGCCGAACGGACGCATTTCCACACGCAGCGCTTCGAGATAAGCGAGTGCTGCGGCCTTCGAGGCGCTGTATGCGCCCGAGCCCGGCAGCCCGCGCACGCCCGCCACGCTCGCAATGCCCACCAGCGTGCCGCGTTTCGCTTTCGCCATGGCGGAGGCGAACGGCTCGAAGGTGGCGACCATGCCGAAGTAGTTGGTGTCCATCACATCGCGGAACGTGGCGAGGTCGCCTTCGCCCGTCAGCACGCCGCGGCTCACGCCCGCGTTGGCGATGACGATGTCGGGCATGCCGTGCTGTGCGATGAAGTCGCGCGCGGCGGCGGCGAGCGCATCGGCGTCGCGCACGTCGGCGGGATAGATGGAGATGGGGTGATCGGGGTGGGACTGCCGGAAGCCGGCAAGGGCTTCGCCGCGGCGCGCGACGAGCCCGAGTACGGCGCCCTGCCGCGCGTATTCGGCGGCGAGCGCGGCGCCAATGCCGCTCGACGCGCCGGTGATGAAGACCTTCAGTGGCGCGTCTTGCATGGCGCTGTGCATTACATCTTCTTCGAACGGACCTGCGAGACGATGAAGTCCATCACCTGCAGCGTGCCCGGCAGCGCCTTGTCTTCCGGACCCTGGACCATGGCCGGACCGGTTTCGTACTTGCCCTGGATGGCGATGGTCGGCACGCCGTCGATCTTGTACGAATCGAGCAGGGCCTTGTCACGCTGCAGCGCGCTCTGCGTCGAGAACGAGTTGTACGCTTCCATGTACTTCTTCGAATCGACGCCCTGCGTGGCGAGGAACTTCGCCTGCTCTTCCGGCGTGAGCAGGTAGTTCTTGTTCACGTGGATTTCGTGGAACACGACCGGCGTGAGCTTCTGGGCGAGGCCGAGCGCGTCGAGCGCGTAGTACATCTTCGAATGCGGGATGAAATCGTCACGGAATGCCACCGGCACGCGCTTGAACACGACGTCCGGTCCTTGCTTCTTGATCCACGATTCGAGGAACGGGTCGAACGCGTTGCAGTGCGGGCAGCCGTACCAGAAGAACTCGATCACCTCGATCTTGCCCGCGGGCACGTCGAGCGCCTGAGGCGTTTTCAGGACCGTGTAGTCCTTGCCGGCCACGGGGGCGTCGGCGGAGGCGTGTGCGACGCCGGCGATCAGCGAAAGCGAGAGAAAAAGCGTACCGAGAAGTCGTTTCATGGCGTAGGAATCCACTGTTCTTGGACCGGCGGCGGCCGGTTGTTTGCCGCAGGACGCCGTTCGCGCGAACGAGGCGCGGGCGGGTGCTGCGCGAGTTTTGCCTGGGTGTTGCCTGGGTGTTGCCTGGTTGTTGCCTGGTTGTTGCCGGGGTGCTGCCGGGGTGCTGCCGGGGTGCTGCTCGTAGAGGACGCCGCGCCGCGGGGTGCGCGGCGCGGAACGGCGATTATTGCTTCGTGAAGCGGATGACGGCGGTATCGATACCGGCATCGGACAGGCGCTGACGCGTCGAGTTCATGTCGTCGAACTTCGTGAACGGACCGATGCGCACGCGATAGTACGTCACACCGCCGGCGTCGCGCTGCGTCACCTTCGACTCGAACCCCTGGAACGCGAGGCGTGCGCGCTGCTGCTCGGCGTCGCCGGAAGTCTTGTACGCGCCCACTTGCAGGAAGTAGCCGGTGTTGGCGTCGCCCGGTGCGGGCGTGGCGCTGCCGGGCTTGGCGGCCGGGGGCGTCGGCACCGCGTTGGCGGGCTTCTGCGGCTGGTTGCCCGCGAGAATCTGCGCCGGGTTGGTCGCGTTGGTCGCGCTGTTCGAGTTGCTGGCCGACTGCGGCTTCTTCGCGATGGCCGTGCCGCCCGTGACGGTTTCACCCGTCGACGGCTGCGGCGCAACGGCTACGCCGTTGGCGCTGTTGTTGTTCGCACCCGAGGGCGGCACTTCGACGATTTGCGGCTCTTCGAGCATGCCCGAGGACTGCGACTGGTTCGTGGTCTGGCCCGGCGCCGTGTTGGGCGGCGTGCTTTGCGCCGCCTGCGGCACCGGCTGGCCAGGCGACTTGCCCTGCAGCGCGCGGTTCGGGTCGACCTGCTCGTTGTTCTGGCTGACGTCGGAGGCGGCCGGCGGCGCGACCTTCGAGACGAACGGCGTGGGCGCGCGCGTGATGTAGAGCGCCACCACCACCGCGATCGCAAGGCCGACGATCAGGCCCAGCACGATGCCGAGAAAGGTTCCCCCGGACTGCTTCGACTGCTGTTTTGTAGTGCGGCGCGGTTTTGCCATCGTCTGAATCACCTGCAAACAAGAGAATCCTGGAATGGCCGTCCGCGCGAGGCGGCGGCCCCAAACATGTTTCTGTGCGCGGGTCTCGCGCGTCTCGTTACATGCGCTCCGGCGCGGATACGCCGATCACGGCCAGGCCGTTCGCGAGCACCCGGCGCGTGGCCGCGAGGAGGGCGACGCGGGCGTCGCGCTCGGCGGCGTCGTCGACGAGAACGCGTTCGGCATTGTAGAACGAGTGAAACTCAGCGGCGAGTTCGCGCAGGTAGAACGCCACCGCGTGCGGCGCGAGTTCGCTGGCGGCATGCGTGAGCATGTCGGGGAACTCGCCGAGTTTCGCGATGAGCGCGAGCGCGCGCTCGCTCGACAGCGGCGCGAGATCGACCTTGGGCAGCGCGGCCAGATTGCCGCCGAACTTGCCCTGCCAGTCGCCGAGAATCGACGAGATGCGCGCATGCGCGTACTGCACGTAATACACCGGGTTTTCGTCGTTTTCCTTCAGCGCGAGGTCGATGTCGAACACGAATTCGGTGTCGGCCTTGCGCGAGATCAGGAAAAAGCGCACCGCGTCGCGGCCGCGGCGGATAGTGGCCTCGTCGAGCAAGTCCGGCGAAACTTCGCTGCCGGGGTTCGCGCCGCCCGACCATTCGATCAGGTCGCGCACCGTTACGTAGCTGCCCGCGCGCTTGGAGATCTTCACCTCCTGGCCGTCGCGCATCACCGTCACCATCTTGTGCAGCACGTAGTCGGGGTATCCCTTCGGAATGCCGATGCCGAGCGCCTGCAGGCCCGCGCGCACGCGTGCAATCGTGCCGTGGTGATCGGAGCCCTGGATATTGATGACCTTCGTGAAGCCGCGCTCCCACTTCGTGACGTGGTAGGCCACATCCGGCAGGAAGTAGGTGTAGGTGCCGTCGGACTTGCGCATCACGCGGTCCTTGTCGTCGCCGTAGTCCGTGGTCTTGAGCCACAGCGCGCCTTCCTGCTCGTAGGTCTCGCCCGACGCGACCAGCGCCTCGACGGTCTTCTCGACGCGGCCTTCCGTGTACAGCGACGACTCGAGGTAGTAGCGATCGAACTTCACGCCGAACGCCTGCAAATCGAGATCCTGCTCGTGGCGCAGATAGGCCACGGCGAAGCGGCGGATCGCTTCGAGGTTCTCCGGATCCTTTTCGCCCGTGACGGGCTCGCCGTCCTTGGCCGCGACGGTTTCGCCCGCGAGATAGTCGCGCGCGATGTCGGCGATGTATTCGCCGTTGTAGGCGGCTTCGGGCCACTCGGCGTCGCCGGGCTTGAAGCCGCGTGCGCGCGCCTGGGTGGAGACGGCGAGGTTGCCGATCTGCACGCCCGCGTCGTTGTAGTAGAACTCGCGATGCACGCCATAGCCCTGCGAGGCGAGCACGTTCGAGATGGCGTCGCCGAGCGCGGCCTGACGGCCGTGGCCTACGTGCAGCGGGCCCGTGGGATTGGCCGAGACGAACTCGACGAGCACGTGCCGGCCGGCTTCGCGCTGCGAGCGGCCGAATGCCTCGCCCTGCTCGAACACGGCGCCGATCACGGCGCGCTTCGCGTTCGCGGTGAGACGCAGGTTGATGAAGCCGGGGCCGGCCACTTCGGCCGCCTCGACGAGGCCTGCGGCCTCGGGCTGGGCGAGCACGGCGTCGACGATCTGCTGGGCGAGCTGGCGCGGGTTCGCGCGCATGGGCTTGGCGAGCTGCATCGCGACGTTGCAGGCGACGTCGCCGTGCGCGGCGACTTTCGGGCGCTCGAGCGTGATCGCGGGCACGACGAATGCGGCTTCGCTCGCGCCTTCGGTGGCCTTCGCCACCTGGGCTACGGCTTGCGCGAGCAGGGTCTCCAGGGTGTGTTTCTGTGCGGGCAGCATGCTGGTTGCAAGTCCTGTGCGGGTAATGGGATGCGGGGCCGGCGCTTCAGGCATGTGGCCTCTGGCTGCCGGCGTGGACCGCCGAATACGGGTGAGGGCGCGTCAGCCTTGCGGCAGGCCGCCTACCGTGCGCCAATGCGCGGGCGGCCTCGTTGCGGCAGGCGGCGTGGCGGCGTCTTTGACGCCGGAACGTCCGGGTGCCGCGCCCTGCGGGTAATTCCGTCCTGACGGATTTTAGCAGGTGCTAATATGTGAAATGAGGTAGCGCGACACGGGCCGCCTTGGCCCATCAGGCTTCGCAGGGCTGAACGTCACGCGCAGATCCGAAAAAATCATAAAGGGAACAGACATGCTGGTTACTTTCAAATGTCACGCGGCGCCTGACGTCACGATGCTGGAGAACCTCGCACAGTACCTTCTCGGCATCATTGGCAAGCGGCTCGGTCCGCGCGGGGTGATTACCCACGACGAACTCGACACCGCCATCAGCAAGCTCGAAGCGGCAATTGCCACGGACAAGAAAGAGCGCCACGAGCAGGAAGGCCACTTTCACGAAGGCGAGGACGACCACGCTCATCACGAACTGCCGGTCGGCCTCGCGCAACGCGCCTTTCCTTTCCTCGACATGCTGCGCGCCGCGAAGAAGGAAGACAACGACGTTCTGTGGGGCATTTGAGCTTCCTGTTCGATGTCCCTGAGCGTGGAAGCGCGTGGTCGCGCTGCGTCCAATACGCGCGCTGGCTAGCTTGTGGCGCCCGCCTGGGCACCCCCGCCTGATCCGATGCTCCAAAAGCAAAGAGCCCGCAATGTTGCGGGCTCTTTGCTTTTGTTCACCTTAGGCGCACGTTACTCGCTGGCGGCCGCCGGCTCGGCAGCGGAGGCCTCCGACTTCTTCACCTTCTTTTTCTTCGGCTTCTTCACGTGCTTTTCGGTAGGCGCCGAATACGACGTTACCGGGCTCGCCTGCTCCGGCGCGGCCGGCTGGGCGAACGACGGCTGCGCAAGCGCCGCCACGCCGAAGGCGGTCAACATCAACATCAGCTTCTTCATACGATTTCTCCGTCGAGGTTGCTTCGATTTTGCGTTTTAAGGATTTGCTGATGATCGAGCCGGCGCGGCGTTGCCGCGTGTGGCCGGGCGTCATGCAGGTGCTGCCGGGTCATACGAGGGTCTTGCCGGGCCATCTTACAAAGCCGAAAAATTGCGCGCGCGTAATTTTCACCTTGCCGGATGGCGTATGTCGGGCGGTGACAACGGGGGTAGTGAAGCGGAGGGGCGCAGCAGGAAGAAGCGCGCCGCACAAGGGCGGCGCGCAGTACCGTCTGTGAATTGAAGCTTAAAGCTGCGGCGCGAGCGCGCGGCGGGCGTCCTCGTCGGAGAGCGACATGCGGCGCGCGTAGTCGGCGAGCTGGTCCTGGCCGATCTTGCCCACCGAGAAGTACGTGCTGTCCGGGTGCGCGAGGTAGAAGCCCGAAACGCTCGCAGCCGGCAGCATGGCGAGCGATTCCGTCACGCTCATGCCGACTTCGCCCGCCTGCAGGAAGTCGAACATGTCGCGCTTCACGAGGTGGTCCGGGCAGGCCGGGTAGCCGGGAGCCGGGCGAATGCCCGCGTACTTCTCGGCGATCAGCGCGTCGTTGTCGAGCGTTTCGCTGGCCGCATAGCCCCACAGGTCGCGGCGCACGCGCGCGTGCATCGCTTCGGCGAACGCTTCCGCGAAGCGGTCGGCGAGCGCCTTGAGCATGATCGCGCTGTAGTCGTCGTGGTCCTTTTCGAACTGCGCTTCCTTCACGTCCACGCCAATGCCCGCCGTGACCGCGAACATGCCGATGTAGTCGGCCACGCCCGAGTCCTTCGGCGCGATGAAGTCGGCGAGCGACCGGTTCGGGCGCATCACGCCGTCCACCACGGGGCGCACCGACTGCTGGCGCAGATTGCGCCACGTGAGCGCGACCTCGCTGCGCGATTCGTCGGTATAGATTTCGATGTCGTCGTCGTTGACCGTGTTGGCGGGCAGCAGCGCGATCACGCCGTTGGCCTGCAGCCAGCGGCCCTGGATCAGGCGCGCAAGCATCGACTTCGCGTCGGAAAACACGCGGCGCGCCGACTCGCCCACGATCTCGTCGTTGAGGATCTGCGGATAGGGACCTGCGAGATCCCACGTCTGGAAGAACGGACCCCAGTCGATATAGTTCGCCAGTTCGTTCAGGTCGAAGTTCTTGAACACACGGCGGCCGATGAACTTCGGCTTCACAGGCTGGAAGTTCGCCCAGTCGATCTTCGTCTTGTTCGCGCGCGCCTCTTCGAGCGTCACGAGCGGCTGCGCCTTCTTGTTGGCGTGCTGCTCGCGAATGCGCTCGTAGTCGGTCTTCAGTTCGTCGATGTACTTCGTCGCGCCTTCGTCCGAAAGCAGGCTCGACGCCACGGAAACCGAGCGCGACGCGTCCGGCACGTACACGACCGGGCCTTCGTAGTGCGGCGCGATCTTCACCGCGGTATGCACGCGCGAGGTGGTCGCGCCGCCGATCAGCAGCGGAATCTTCTTCACGCGGAAATAGTCGTCGCGCTGCATTTCGCTCGCGACGTAGGCCATTTCCTCGAGCGAGGGGGTAATGAGCCCCGAGAGGCCGACGATATCCGCGCCTTCGACCTTCGCCTTCGCGAGAATCTCGTTGCACGGGACCATCACGCCCATGTTGACCACTTCGAAGTTATTGCACTGGAGCACCACCGACACGATGTTCTTGCCGATGTCGTGCACGTCGCCCTTCACGGTCGCGATGACGATCTTGCCCTTCGCCCGCACGTCGCCGCCCGCTTCGGCGAGCTTGCGCTTTTCTTCCTCGATGAACGGAATCAGGTGCGCCACGGCCTGCTTCATCACGCGCGCCGACTTCACCACCTGCGGCAGGAACATCTTGCCCTGACCGAACAGGTCGCCGACGACGTTCATGCCGTCCATCAGCGGGCCTTCGATCACATTGATCGGCCGGCCGCCGGCGCCCATGATCTTCTCGCGCGCTTCTTCGGTGTCCTCGACGATGAAGTTCGTGATGCCGTGCACGAGCGCGTGCGCGAGACGCTTCTCGACGGGCTGGTTGCGCCACTCGAGGTTCTCTTCCTTCTTCGCGGCGCCGGCCTTGAACTTGTCGGCGATTTCGAGCAGACGGTCGGTCGCGTCGTCGCGGCGGTTGAGCACCACGTCTTCCACGCGTTCGCGCAACTCGGCGTCGAGGTCGGCGTACACGCCGAGCTGGCCCGCGTTGACGATGCCCATGTCCATGCCCGCCTGGATGGCGTGATAGAGGAACACCGTGTGGATGGCCTCGCGCACCGGGTCGTTGCCGCGGAACGAGAACGACACGTTCGACACGCCGCCGCTCACCTTCGCGTAGGGCAGGTTCTGCTTGATCCAGCGCGTGGCTTCGATGAAGTCCACCGCGTAGTTGTTGTGCTCTTCGATGCCCGTTGCCACTGCGAAGATGTTCGGGTCGAAGATGATGTCCTCGGGTGCGAAGCCCGCTTCGTTCACGAGGATGTCGTAGGAGCGCTTGCAGATCTCGGTCTTGCGCGCGAACGTGTCGGCCTGGCCCTGCTCGTCGAACGCCATCACCACGCTCGCCGCGCCGTAGCGGCGAATCAGCTTCGCGTGATGCACGAACTGCTCCTTGCCTTCCTTGAGCGAGATCGAGTTGACGATGGCCTTGCCCTGCACGCACTGCAAGCCCGCCTCGATCACGTCCCACTTCGACGAGTCGATCATGATCGGCACGCGCGCGATATCGGGCTCGGAGGCGATGAGGTTCATGAAGCGCACCATCGCCGCCTTCGAGTCGAGCATGGCTTCGTCCATGTTGACGTCGATGACCTGCGCGCCGTTTTCGACCTGCTGGCGCGCAACCGCGAGCGCCTCGTCGAACTGGCCGTTGAGGATCATCCGCGCGAAGGCCTTCGAGCCGGTCACGTTGGTGCGCTCGCCCACGTTGATGAACAGCGTGCCTTCGGTCACGTTGAAGGGTTCGAGGCCGGAAAGGCGCAGGGTATGGTCAGTCATGGCGTGGGACCGGATCGTATGTTGTTTGGAGCGGGACTCGGAAGCAGCGATCGAACGTGTTCTCAGGCGGCGTCGCGGTACTGGCCGGGCCAGCGGCGCGGCTTGATTTCGGCCAGCGCCCGGGCGATGGCCGCGATGTGCTCGGGCGTCGTGCCGCAGCAGCCACCCGCCACGTTCACGAGACCGGCGCTTGCGAACTCCTTGAGCAGCGTCGAGGTGTCGGCGGGCGTTTCGTCGAAGCCGGTGTCGCTCATCGGGTTGGGCAGGCCTGCGTTCGGATAGCACGAGACGTAGGTGTCGCACAGCTTCGCCAGCTCGGCGATGTACGGGCGCATGAGCGCCGCGCCCAGCGCGCAGTTCAGGCCGAACGTGAGCGGCTTCGCGTGGCGCAGCGAATTCCAGAACGCCTCGACGGTCTGGCCCGAGAGAATGCGGCCCGAGGCGTCGGTAACGGTGCCCGAGATCATGATCGGCAGATTCTCGCCCGTGTCTTCGAAGAGCTGGTCGAGCGCGAAGAGCGCGGCCTTGGCGTTGAGCGTGTCGAAGATCGTCTCGACGAGAAAGAGGTCGCAGCCGCCATCCATGAGCGCCTTCGCCTGTTCGTAGTACGCGCGGCGAAGCTCTTCGAACGTGACGTTGCGCGCGCCCGGATCGTTCACGTCGGGCGAGATGCTCGCTGTTTTCGGCGTCGGCCCGATTGCGCCTGCGGCGAAGCGCGGCTTGTCCGGCGTCGAATACTTCTCGCATGCGGCGCGCGCGAGTTTCGCCGACTCGATGTTCATCTCGACGGCCAGCTCGCCCATGCCGTAGTCGTCCTGAGCCACCGTGGTCGCGCCGAACGTGTTGGTCTCGATGATGTCCGCGCCCGCCGCGAGATACTGCTCGTGAATCTCGCTGATGATCTGCGGTTGCGTAAGCGAGAGCAGCTCGTTGTTGCCCTTGATGTCGCGCGGGTAGTCCTTGAAGCGCTCGCCGCGGTATGCCGCTTCGTCGAGCTTGTAGCGCTGGATCATCGTGCCCATTGCGCCGTCGAGGATCACGATACGCGAGGCGAGCAGCGCGGGAAGCGCTGCGCCGCGCGTGTATTTGGCGTCCCCGGCGGGGCGCGAGGCAAGGGCTGCGGGCTGGTTCATGGATCGCGGGCGGGCGTGGTGCCGGTTGAACTGGGAAACCTCATATTGTAGCCGCTGCGGCAATGGGCCGCTGCCTGCGGCGTCGCGCGCGAGCAACCGTGGCGGCGTGCGCGCAAGGGCAAACGAAGCGGCCAAAAGAAAACCCCGCCAGGCAAGCCGGGCGGGGTTTCGTGTGAAGGACGCTGCGCGTTGAGTGCCGCGGGGTGCGCTAGCGTCAGTGAAGCACAACGGGTTGCTGCATGAGGCTGTCGAACTGTCCGAGGAATTCGTCGACTTCGTCGAGCGACTGGTCTGCGTCCATCAGTTTTTGCACGTCTTCGCGAAAACGTGCCGCCATCACGCCGTCGATGAAGATCTCGCGGCGTGCGTTTTTGTCGACGATCTCGTAGCCGCCTGCGCGCATGGCGCTGTGGCCGTCCTGCGGTGGGAACTCGACGACGCAATAGTTGGGACTGTTGTAGATCATTTGCATGGCGACACTCCTTTTTCCTGTGCTCCCTGACCTTCTCGGTCAATACTTGGAGCGTTCGTTCTGGAATTCAAGGGGTGGGTCCCGCATCACCTCTTATGTGGACTGCTCTCCCTTTTTATACTTCACTTCTCAACTGCGTCTGCTGCCACTGCCATGATGCATTTGCTTCGAACTATTACTTCGAACTGCTTAGACCAACTGCTTGAGAAACGTTTCGAGCAACGCGGTGAAACGGTGAGACTCCTCTACCGGGGCCAGATGCGCGGCATCGAGCACCACGAAATGCGACCCTTCTATCGCTCTTGCCAGCGCCTGCGTCATGGCCATCGGCGTGCCGCTGTCATGGCGGCCTGCCACGGCGAGCGTCGGCACGCGCAGTTGCGCGAGCCTCTTTTCCACGTCGAAATCGCGTAGCGCCTCGCAGGCCATCGCATAGCCTTCTGCAGGGGTCCGTAATAAAACGTCACAAATTCGCTCGACAGTCGGCGCATGCGTGTGCCGGAAGTCGGCGGTGAACCAGCGCGCCATCGTCGCGTCGACGAGCGCGCCAAGACCGTCGCTGCGCACGGTGGCGGCGCGCTCGTTCCACGTTTCGCGCGCTTGTGCCGGCGTATGGCTCGCCGTGTCGCAAAGCGTGAGCGTCGTTACGCGTTCGGGGTAATCGAGCGCGAACTGCTGCGCGATCATGCCGCCCATCGACATGCCAACGAGATGGGCATGCTCGACACCCGTTGCGTCGAAAAGCGCATCGAGGTCGGCGGCGAGATCCACGAAGCCGAAGGGCTCGCTTGCGACCGCACTTGCGCCATGCCCGCGCACGTCATAGCGCAGCACGCTGTGACGATGGCGGAAATGTCCGGCGAGCGTGTCCCACACGCCAAGGTCGCCGCCCAGTTGATGAATGAACGCCAGCGCGGGCCCACCGCTCCTGTCGTCGAAGACATAGTGCGTATCGATGCCGTTGACAGTCACTTGCATGGGTTCCTCCTTCGCCTTCCAGGCTGGGAGTCAAGCCGTTTGCGAGGTACTGCATGCACGCGATGCTGGTGGAGCAATCCGCGCGCCTGGGGCGCGCAGACGATGCGCGATGCGATGTTCGTTAGCTTGTGTGTCGCGTCCCTGTTTGCTGCGCCGTTTATTGTGTTGTGCCGATTTTGTCCGTCTTTTGCAGCGTTGTATCGGTTTGCTGGTGCTGGTCCGTTCGTTGATTCGCTAGTTGCGCGCGGTGTCGTGTTGCCGTGTTTCGTCTGCTTGTTTTTGGCCCTTCATGCTGCGCGCAACGCCTTGCGATCCTTGACGCATGGCTCGATTCCAGTATGCGCCATTTCACGCGTTTGTGTCGTGAAGCGGGCCGGCTGGATCGGGCGATGCGTGCGTTTGCGTGCGGTGGCGCGCTCAGGGATGCTCGGGCATTGCGCCCGGCGAGGCGGGGGACGGTTCGTCATCCGCGGACGGTTGCGACGGTGATTCTGTCTGCGCATTGGCGGGTGGCGCCGGTTGCTCTGGCGATTGCGGCTGCGGCGCAGAGTCTGGCGCAGTCTGCGGTGTTGCGGATTGTGGCGATGTTGTGTCGGGTGTGGCGTTGGGCGTCGCGGCGGTCGTGGGCGCGGCCGTCGAGGGCTCGGGCGTCGGCGCGTTCGCAGCGCTCGGCACCGTCAGCGCGCCACGCCACACCAGTTCGAACTGGTTGCCACTCGGCTCGGTCTGCACGAGGCGCACGGGCAGCCAGCCGAGCGCTGGCGCGAGCCACACGTCGATGCGCCGCTTGTCGCCCTCGCGGCGCGGCAGGCGCATGAAGTGGCGAGCCGTGACGTAGCCATGATCCGTGCTCACGGTTTCGTCGCCGATCGTGGTGATGGGCCAGGTCTCGCCGCTGTCGTTGTCCGCGACATAGAACTCGCGCGTGACGCCCGGTTTGTACGCGTCGGGGTCGCCGCGCACGAGGCTCGCGAGCTGCATCACCATGCTGAAGCGGTCCTGCGCGCCGTCGGTCAGCGCGAGCGAGTTGGGCGTGCGCGTGAACACGATCTGCTTGTCGGTGCGATTGAAAATCGTCACATCCGAAGGGCGATGGCCGCGCTTTTCGATGTACTGATCGGGCGCGAGGCCGAAGGCGTCCACGCGGCCCTTGCTCGTCCAGCTGAACTCGCCGACGAAGGGCAGGGGCACGCGCACGACCATCTCGTAGGCTTGCCCGTCGCTTGACCAGTGGATCGTGCCGGGCTGATTGCGCACGCCGTTATAGAACGTGTCGTACTGCAGTTCGCCCGATGGGGGCACCGAAAACTTCAGCCCATGCGAGGCCTGCGTGGCTTGCGCCGAAGGCTGCTTGCCGTTGCCGGGCGCGGTGCTTGCCGTGCCGTTTTTGTCACTCGAGCCGTCGGCGCTCGCGGCGGCTTCTGAAGCGGCTGCGGGCGTAGGCGCCGCTTGCGTATCCGGCGGCGAGGCAGGCGCTTTGGGGTGCGGTTTCGGCGGCGCGACAGCATGCAGCGTATGCGGCTCGGCAGGCTTTGGCGCGGGTTTGGGCGCGGCATGCGCGGGCGCCGCCGCCGGGCCCGCGGGCCGTGCCTCGCGCTCGATGCGCTCTGGCTTGAGAAGCGCCACCTGCACCGGCACACGCACGTGCGCGACCGGCGGCGGCGCGCCGTGATGCCGCTCGAACCATTCGGCCGCGAGCCAATGGAGCGCCGTGACCGCGACGAACACGCCGACCCAGCGCCACGCGCGCGAGCGCTGCGAGCTGCGTGAGTCGGTGTCGAGGCGGCGAGCCTCGCGCGGGGCGGCGGGGGTGGACATCGGCGGTTCGTCAGTCTGTATCTGTCGGACGTTACTGTGACACAACGTGCCGGGGACGCGCAGAAAGCCCGACGCCGCGCGAGGCGGGGTCACATGCAACCCGCCCGGGCTGTCCAGCGTTCAGCGCGGCGTCGGACTGTACCCCAATTCGTACGACAGTTTCTCGGCGCAACCGCGCAACGCGGTGTCCACGGCGCCGTTCCAGGCGATATCGAACGCGCCTTCGTGACCGAGCGCGATGAGCCCGAGCGCGAGTTCGCCGCTCGCGTCGAACACGGGTGTGCAGAACGCGTGGATGGTCGGCAGCAGCATGCCTTCCACGCGGGCGGCGCCATGCTCGCGCACTTGCGCGAGTGCGCGTTCGAGCGCTTCTGCCGTGCGCGGCGTGGAACCGTACGAGTAGTGCTGCGCGCCCGCGAGTTCGCGCTCGATCATCGGGGCGGTCTTGCTGCGCGGCAGGTAGGCGGCGAACAGCAGGCCCGTGGCGGAACTGAGCATCGGCATGACGTCGCCGAGCTTGAGCGACGCTTTCGCCGGGTGGCTCGACTCCAGCCAGTGCACGACGGTCGGCCCCTGGTTGCCCCACACGGCGATGCCCACGGTAATGTCGAGCGCGTCGCGCAATTCGGTGAGCGCGATGCGCGCGAGTTTGACGCCGTCCACGCGCGCCAGACGGGCAAGGCCGAGCTGCAAGGCGAAGCCGCCCAGTTCGTAGCGGCCCGAAAGCGGGTCCTGCGCAACGACGCCGAGGCGCATGAAGCTCACGAGATAGCGATGCGCCTTCGCCGGGCTCATGCCCGCACGCTGCGCGAGGTCGCGCAGCATCATCGCGCGCGGCTCGCTGGTAAGTACTTCGAGCAGGCGAAAACCCACTTCGATCGACTGGATGCCCGAGCGCAGCTTTTCTTCGCCGGCTTCGGGGCCTTCAGAGCCTTCCGGGGCTTCGGCGGTGTCGAGGGCGTCGGCGAGATCTTCGGTGTTCGTGGCGTCTGTGGCGCTCGCGCGTGGCGAGGCGGATCGGACGGTAGGCGGCATGGAGGCGTTGTGGTGTTCGATGTACGGCAACTGAGGGCGTGCGGCGCGCCCCGCTTGGGCCCCGCCGATTCACCATCGTAGAATACATTTCCCTTATCGTCACTCACGTCTGATTCCATGAAACTTGCCACGCTGAAGGACGGCACCCGCGACGGGCAACTGATCGTCGTTTCCCGCGACCTGCGCAGCGCCGCCATCGCCGACGCGATCGCGCCCACGCTGCAGCGCGTGCTCGACGACTGGCGCTTCTACGCGCCGCAGCTCGCCGAGCTGTATGACGCGTTGAACTACGGGCGCGCGCGCAACGCGTTCAGCTTCGACACGCGCGACTGCATGGCGCCGCTGCCGCGTGCGTACCAATGGGCGGATGGCTCGTCGTACGTGAATCACGTCGAACTCGTGCGCCGCGCGCGCGGTGCCGAAATGCCCGCCGAGTTCTGGACCGACCCGCTCATGTACCAGGGCGGCAGCGACGACTTCATCGGACCGTGCGACGACATCGTGTGCGCATCCGAGGCGTTCGGCATCGACTTCGAGGCCGAAGTCGCCGTCGTGACGGGCGACGTGCCGATGGGCGCGAGCCCCGACGAAGCGCTCAGGGCCGTGCGGCTCGTCACGCTCGTCAACGACGTCTCGCTGCGCAACCTCATTCCGGCGGAACTCGCGAAAGGCTTCGGCTTTTTCCAGAGCAAGCCGGCCAGCGCGTTCGCCCCGGTGATGGTTACGCCCGACGAACTCGGCGAACACTGGCGCGAAGGGCGCGTGCATTTGCCGCTCATCGTGCACTGGAACGGCAAGAAGGTCGGTCAGCCCGATGCGGGCACGGACATGGTGTTCCACTTCGGCCAGTTGATCGCTCACGCCGCGAAAACGCGCAATCTGCGCGCGGGCGCCATCGTGGGTTCGGGCACGGTCTCGAACAAGGACGCCAAGCGCGGCTACTGCTGCATCGCCGAGAAGCGTTGCCTCGAAATGATCGAAAGCGGCCAGGCGAGCACCGAATTCATGAAGTTCGGCGACAGCGTGAAGATCGAAATGCTCGACGAAGCGGGCAAGTCGATTTTCGGTGCGATCGATCAGGCGGTGGCGTCGCTCCACGGCGAGCAGTGACGCAGCAGTGACACGCAAGCGCTGAAGGGTTTCGCCGGATGCCGCGCGCCACGCGTGCGGCTACACTGGCGAACGCCCTTTTTTCTTC
The DNA here is from genome assembly GCF_905220195.1 of Paraburkholderia sp. J8-2. NCBI lineage: Bacteria > Pseudomonadati > Pseudomonadota > Betaproteobacteria > Burkholderiales > Burkholderiaceae > Paraburkholderia > Paraburkholderia sp. J8-2. Next base: position 457,922 of record NZ_CAJMZA010000002.1, on the reverse strand, counting down.
GAGAGAAGTCGGGGAGACCAGTCAAAGTACGAGCCGTAGAAGCACGCAGCATCCGCATGCAGAAAAAAACGCAAAACGAATGCATAACGACAAGGAGACATCGTGAACGCTTCTCGCCCCAGCCGTCTTGCTGCACGTATCGCCCTGCTGTTCGGTATCGGTGTGCCTACGCTTGCGCTCGCGCAGGTCAAGATCGGCCTCGTGCTGTCGCTCACGGGCCCGGCCGCCTCGCTCGGCATTCCCGCGCGCGACACCGCCACGATGTTCCCCACCGAGATCGCGGGCCAGAAAGTCCAGTACATCGTGCTCGACGACGCCTCCGACACGACCCAGGCCGTGCAGGACACGAAGAAGCTCATCGACGAACAGCATGTCGATGCGATCATCGGCTCGTCGATCACGCCGAATTCGCTCGCGATGCTCGACGTGATCGCGCAGGGAGAGACGCCCACCATATCGCTGGCTTCGTCGGCGAAGATCATCGAGCCCGTCGATGACAAGCGTCACTGGATGTTCAAGACGCCCCAAACCGACGCGATGATGGCCGGCGCGATCATGGAGCACGCCGCCGCGCACAACGTGAAGACGCTCGCCTATATCGGCCAGGCCGACGCGCTCGGCGAGACGTTCTATGCGGAGATCGCGAAGGCCGCGCAGCAGCGCAACATCAAGCTCGTCGCTAACGAGCGCTTCAATCGCACCGACCCGAGCGTGACGGGGCAGGTGCTCAAGATCGTCGCGGCCCACCCCGACGCCGTCGTGGTGGGCGCCGCCGGCACGCCTGCCGCGCTGCCGCCGAAGGCGCTCAAGGAGCGTGGCTACAAGGGCGTCATCTATCACAACCACGGCGTGGGCAATCGCGACTTCCTGCGCGTGTGCGGCGCCGACTGCAACGGCACGTTCCTGCCCGCGAGCCAGGTGCTCGTGGCCGCGCAGCTGCCCGAAGATGCGCCTGGCCGTCGCCTCGCGCTCGACTATATTTCGCGCTACGAAGCACGCAACGGCGCGGGCACGGTGTCGGCGTTCGGTGCATACACGTGGGACGCGGGCCTCCTGCTGCAGAACGCAATACCCGTTGCGCTCAAGGCGGCGGCGCCCGGCACGCCCGCGTTTCGCCACGCGCTGCGCGACGCGCTCGAAGCGACGCACGATCTGCACGACACCAATGGCGTCGTCAACATGAGCGCCACCGATCACCTCGGCCTCGATGCGCGAGCGCGCGTGATGGTCGAGATCCGCGATGGCAAGTGGGTGTATCAGCCGCATTGATGAGCCGCACGGTCATCGCATTCATGTAATCAGCAATCCGAAGCAAAGGAGGTCCGCCGATGAACGATCCTTTTTACGCCCACTATCATGCGCTGCGCGTGCGGCGGCATGAACACGGCATCGTCGAGATCGTGATGAGCGGCGAGGGCGCGAACAAGAGCGGCCTCGCGACCGCCGACGCGAATATGCACCGCGAACTCGCCGAAATCTGGCGCGACGTGGACCGCGATCCCGACGCGCGCGTCGCCGTGATTCGCGGCGAGGGCAAGGGCTTTTCGGCGGGCGGCGACCTGCAGCTCGTCGAAGACATGGCCACGCATTTCGACGTGCGCGCGCGCGTGTGGCGCGAGGCGCGCGACCTCGTCTACAACGTGATCAACTGCGGCAAGCCGATCGTCTCGGCCATGCACGGCCCGGCAGTGGGCGCGGGGCTCGTCGCGGGGCTGCTGGCCGACATTTCCATTGCGACGAAAACGGCGCGCATCATCGACGGCCATACGCGCCTCGGCGTCGCGGCGGGCGATCATGCCGCGATCGTGTGGCCGTTGCTGTGCGGCATGGCGAAGGCGAAGTACTACCTGCTGCTGTGCGAGCCGGTGAGCGGCGAGGAAGCGGAGCGCATCGGCCTCGTCTCGCTGGCCGTGGACGAGAACGACTTGCTGCCGAAGGCGTTCGAAGTGGCGAAACGTCTTGCGGGTGGTTCGCAAACCGCGGTGCGCTGGACCAAGTACGCGCTCAACAACTGGCTGCGCATGGCGGGGCCGACCTTCGACACGTCGCTCGCGCTCGAATTCATGGGTTTCGCGGGACCGGACGTGCGCGAGGGCGTGCAGTCGCTGCGCGAGCGCCGCGCGCCCGATTTTCCGGGCGGCGATCCGTTCTGACGCGCGTTGGTTCGAGCGTTGGTTGGCGCTTTATGCCGATTTCTACTTTTGCGCGCGCTATTATCGAAGAGATCGTTTTGCGCCGCCGCCGCGTGCGCATTTGACCACCTATCTATGCGAGGGAGATCCGCATGACCGACCCAGCAGGCACCTTGCCGCCGTTCCCGGGCTTTCCCGGCTTTCCGCCGGCCGAAATGCTCGACCGCATGTGGGGGATGATGCGCCTCACGCCGTTCGGCGGCGCATTTCCGGGTACTGAACCGGGCGTGGCGCAAGCCTTCGGCCCGTCGCTTTCGATGATGTCCGACATGATGACGCCGCTCACCAACATCGAGGAACTCGACAAGCGCATCACCGATCTGCGCGCCGTTGAGCAGTGGCTCAAGCTCAATCTCGGCATGCTGCAGTCCGCCATCCAGGCGCTCGAAGTGCAACGCGCGACGCTTTCCACGCTGCGCGCGTTCGGCGCATTCGCGCAGGCGCAGATGACGCCAACGCACGCCGAGTCCGAAGCGCCGAGAGCGGGCGCCTCGCGCGAGCGAGCCGCCGAGCCGGAAGGCGCGAGCGCCGGCGATGCGGCCGAGGGCACCGCATCCGCGCCGCCGGGCTTCGACGCGGGTTCGTGGTGGAATCTCGTGCAGGCGCAGTTCAACCAGCTCGCGCAGTTCGCGATGGCGCAGCCGGCCGCCGCCGCGGAGGCGGCGCAAGCCGCAGCCGAAGCGGTGAGCGAGGCGCAAGCGAAGACCGCGGCCGCGGCGGCCAAGCGGAGCAGCGGCAGCGCCAAACGCGCCGGCAGCGCCAGCGGCGGCAACGGCAACAGCAGCGGGGCGGCCCGCAGCGCGCCGCGCGGCGCGAAGAAGGCACCGGCGCAGCCGGAATAAGGCGCGCGGCGTCACGTTACGAAGAACGGTCCCGGGGGACGCAGCAGAAAGGCAACGCCGGGACAAAAGCTGCACAACAGCGGGGAGCGTCGGCATCATGCGGCTTGCGCTCGTGATGATGGGCGGCGGCGCGCGTGCGGCCTACCAGGCCGGCGCGTTGCGCGCGCTAGCCGAACTGGCCAGCCACGCCGAGCCGGCGCGCCGCGCCATGCCCTTCACCGTAATCTGCGGCACCTCGGCGGGCGCGATCAACGCCACCTCGATCGCGAGTCGCGCCGACCAGTTCACGCAGGGTGCAGCGCACCTCGTCGAGATCTGGTCGGACATGCGCGCAAGCCAGATCTATCGCACCGACTGGCCGGGCGTCGCGGCCGCGGGCGCGCGCTGGCTGGCCGCGCTCGCGTTTGGCTGGGCCGCCTCCAGCGTGGGCGCGCGCACCGCGCCGCGCACCTTGTTCGACAGCACGCCGCTCGCGCGGATGCTCCCGCACTCGCTCAACTTCCACCGCATCGAGCAGATGCTCGACGAGCGGCGGCTCCATGCGCTCGCCGTCACCGCGCTCAGCTATTCGTCGGGGCGGCACGTCACGTTCTACCAGGCGAGTGAGCCGATCACCGCCTGGCGGCGCGCGCAGCGCACCGCGCGCATGGTCGCGCTCACGCCCGCTCATCTGCTCGCATCGGCGGCGATTCCGTTCCTCTTTCCGGCTGTGCGCCTCGAACTCGACGGCCGCCACGAATATTTCGGCGACGGCTCGATCCGTCAGATCGCGCCGCTCTCGCCCGCCATCCATTTCGGCGCGCAGCGCATCGTCGTGCTCGGCGCGGCCACGCCTACGCCGGAAGTGCCCGCGGCGCGGGGCGATAAAGACACGTATCCCACTCTCGCGCAGATCGGCCAGCAGGTGCTCGCAAGCGTGTTCCTCGACGCGCTCGGCGCCGATATCGAGCGCATCGAGCACGTGAACCGCATGGTGCTGCAGCTGCCGCATGCGGTGGAGCCGGAAAGCGGCTGGCGGCATGTCGAGGTGCTCGCGATCGCGCCGAGCGAGCGCATCGAGCTGGTCGCCGCGCGCCATTTGCAGCAGTTGCCGCGCTCGGTGCGCATGCTACTGGGTGCGATGGGCGGCAACCGCGCATCCGGCGCGGCATTCGCGAGCTATTTGCTGTTCGAGCGCGAATTCACGCGCGAATTGATTGAACTGGGTTATCGCGACACGCTAGCGCAAAGCGATGTTCTTTTGACTTGGCTCAAAGCTCCGACGGACGGCGCGATCGCGGATTTGGAGGCGCGGCGGAACTGAAAGACCGGCATGCTATTATTGTGTAAGGTTTTTGTGGTCATTCGTGGGAATTGCGGGCGGCGATGCGCTGCTTCGCCGTACAAGGTCCACGGCCTTGACGGGCGGGGTGTTCGTCCGTTGAAAAATCAGCCGGCAAGGTGCGGCAAAGGGACGTCGAGCGCGGGGCACCAGAGTGCGACATTGTGTCGCATGACCCGCGGCGATGGTTCGCACGCCTCGCGGGCATCGGAAGTGATCAGCGGTATCAGGCGGCCGGGTTCGAGGCACGGAGCAGCTACCCAGAATCCACGACGGCGCCTTCATTCCGGTTGGCTGGATTGTCGTGGGGCAACGCGTATTGCGTTCGCCGGTCTGCGATTGCGTCCAGAGGGCCGGATACCGCGTAAAATTAAATGCTTTTTGCCTGCGCGACCGCGTTTATGCGGGCACGCGGCACGCTACGAATTCGTCATGCGCGCGTTTTGCGCAGATCAGGGGCGGGACTATGAACACGATGCTTTATCCGGAACTTTACAAATCGCTCGAATCGGTCCGATGGGACATGGAAAAGGACATTCCATGGGACAAGTTCGATGCGTCGCTCCTCACCGACGAGCAGGCCGCGACCATCAAGATGAACGCGATCACCGAATGGTCGGCGCTGCCGGCCACGGAAATGTTCCTGCGCGACAACCACCACGACAGCGACTTTTCGGCGTTCATGAGCGTGTGGTTCTTCGAGGAGCAAAAGCATTCGCTCGTGCTCATGGAATACCTGCGCCGCTTCAAGCCGGAAATGGTGCCGACCGAAGAAGAGCTGCATGCCGTGCGCTTCGAGTTCGATCCGGCGCCGCCGCTCGAAACGCTCATGCTGCACTTCTGCGGTGAAATCCGCCTGAACCACTGGTATCGCCGCGCTGCCGAATGGCACACGGAGCCGGTCATCAAGGCCATCTACGAAACGATTTCGCGCGATGAAGCGCGCCATGGCGGCGCGTATCTGCGCTACATGAAGAAGGCGCTCAATAATTTCGGCGACGTCGCGCGCGCGGCGTTCGCGAAGATCGGCGTGCTGATGGCGTCGGCGCGCCGCACCGAAAAGCCGCTGCACCCCACGAACCTGCACGTGAACCAGGCGCTGTTCCCGCGCGACACCGTGCAGTCGCGCCTGCCCGACCCGGAATGGCTCGAGCGCTGGCTCGACGAGCAGATCCGTTTCGACGACGGCTGGGAAAAGAAGGTCATCGAGCGTATCCTGCACAACCTCTCGATCCTGTTCGAGCGCACGTTCACCACGGCGCAGGAACTGAACCGCTATCGCAAGGAAGTGGTGCAGCGCCTGCAGGCCGAGCAAGGCACGCAACAGCCGGCCTGATGCGCCGGGACATCTCGCGTGCGCGCCTTACGTGGCGCGCCGCGATCGGGACGGCCCGAAGCGCTTTTCGCGTGACGGGCCGTTTTCATTGGGGCGTTCGGTAACAGCTTTGCCTGAATCGACTCACGCCCATTTTCTTAGCCGAGCCTCATTCCATGCCCGCTTCCTTCGAACGCAAGATCACAACCCGCGACGCGCTCGCGCAACTGCGCGCCTCGCTGCCGGGCCCCGTGGTGTTCACCAACGGCGTCTTCGATATCTTGCATCGCGGACACGTGACCTATCTCGCCGATGCCAAGGCGCTCGGCGCCACGCTGATCGTCGGCGTGAATAGCGATGCTTCGGTGAAGAGGCTCGGCAAGGGCGACGACCGCCCCATCAACAACGAGAACGACCGCATGGCGCTGCTCGCGGCGCTGGAGAGCGTGGACTGGGTGGTGCAGTTCGGTGAGCAAACGCCCGTCGAACTGATCGAGGCCGTGCGTCCGGACATTCTCGTGAAGGGCGGCGACTACGACATGGACGCGCTGCCCGAGTCGGCACTGGTGCGCGGGTGGGGCGGGCGCGCGCTCGCGATCGCCTTCGAGCACGACCGCTCCACGACGAAGCTGCTGCAGAAAGTGCGCGCGCAGGAAGGATCGAAGTAAGTTCTGGCGTCCGGGTGCACGTTCACACCGTGCGCTCGGCAGATGCAAAACCGGCCGGAGGCCGGGCCGCCCGAGGCTTGGGCGCGCCCGGCCTCCGGCCAGTTGCGTTTGAAGCGCTGCTTACTGCGTCAGGGTCGACGCCTGCACCGCCGGGTCCGCCACCGGGCCGCCGACGGTCGGCACGTCGGCTGATTCGGAGGGCCGGATCGCCTTCACCACGAGCCGCTCGGGGTGGATCTGCCGGTTCAGGTGCTGGGTTTCGCGCGTGCCCGACGCGGGCGTCGGGCCGAACACGCCACCAATGGCCGCAAAAGCCAGTCCGTTGGCGAGAATCAGAATGGCGATCAGCCAGCGCAGCATCGTGTGAAGCTCCTTCGAAATCGTTCGTTCAGTTTCAGGGCCGGGGTCGCAGCTCAGCACTGCGCCGCGATGAGCGCCAGGCCCGACAGCACCAGTGCGTCGTGGCGAGTATGCGGCACCTTGAGCGCCGCTGTCACTTCGGCTGCGGCGCCGCCGCTCACCACGAGCCGCACCGGGATTCTCCACGCGTCCTGTAAATCGGCCAAGGCGCGCTCGACGAGCGCCGCCTGCGCGAGCGCGCATCCCGCCGAGATCGAGCTTCGCGTGTCGGTGGCGAAGGCAATGCCCGGGTGGGCAGCATCCGCCATGCCGCCGGCGACCACGGGCAGTTGCGCGGTGTGCTCGCCGAGCGAGCGCATCATGAGTGTGAAGCCCGGCGCGATCATGCCGCCCACGAACGTGCCGTCGGCGCGCAGGGCTTCGAGTGTGGTGGCCGTGCCGAATGTCGCGATCAGGAGCGGTTCGTCCGGATAGGCCGCGTGTGCGCCGATCATGCCGGCCCAGCGGTCGCTGCCGAGCGCGTCGGGCGTGGCATAGCTGTTCGTCACGCCGCATAGCTGCGCGCTCGCCCGCACGACGGTGCGTGCGAGGCCCGGCCAGTGCGCCTCGACTAGCGCGTCGAGCCGCTGCGCGACCGCCGCGCCCGCGACGTTCGAGATCCACGCACCAGCGGGCCGGGGCAGCGCCGCCCATTCCTCGCAACGGGTGTCAGACGTGGCTTGCGTGGCGTCGGCGGGAACGTGATCGATGGTGCCCGCATGCAGGCGCGACCCGTCCGACGCGACGAGCGCCCATTTGATCCGGCTGTTGCCTGCGTCGATCAGGAGGAAGGGGCCCCGGCTCATGCTCCGCCGTCCGCGAGCCGCAGCGACACGTCGCCGGTCGTGACGGTTTCGCGCCCGTTCGGCGTATCGACGAGTAGCTGGCCGCTCTCGTCCACACCGGCCGCCGTGCCGCGCAGCAACTCCTTGCCTTGCTCGTAGATGGCGACCTCGCGGCCCGCGTAAGCGTGGCACGCGTTCCAGCGCGCCTGGAAGGGCGCAAAGCCCGCGGCGCCGAAGCGTTGCAGCGCGGCTTCGAGCGCGTTGAGTTCGGCGGCGAGCGTGTCGGTGAGGTTGGCGTTCGGCCACGCGCGCGAGAGCGCTGTGGGCGTCGTGCCGGGCACGACCGCTGCGCTGCCGCCGGCGGCGTTGAGCGCCTCGACCTTGGCGGCGAGCGCATCTTCGCCGCGCACGTTCGTGCCGATGCCGATCACGACCGCCGTGGCGTCGGCGGTCGTCCAGGCCGTCTCCACAAGAATTCCCACCAGCTTGTCGCCTTCCAGCAGCACGTCATTGGGCCACTTCAGTGCGATTTGCCCCGGCGCGGTCACGGGCAGCGTGCGCAGGCCGTCCACCAGCGCCGAGCCGATGGCGAGGCTCAAGCCCGCGAGCCCATCGATCGGACGCGGCAGCACGCAGCCGATCGAGAACAGCAGCGCGTCGCCGGGCTGCGCGACCCAGGTGCGGCCGCGCCGGCCGCGGCCGGCCGTTTGCAGATAGGCCACGCGCACGATGGGGCGCTCGAGTGCGTCGCGTTTTTGCGGCAGCGCCTTCAGGCGCGCCATCAGGTCGGCGTTGGTCGAGCCGGTTTCCTCGACGATCTCGATGGGCCAGTCGTGCGCGGCCGGGCCGAACAGCGTGATCGCACGGTCGCGGTCGATGCGCCAGTCGCCGGCGCTCGGAGTATCGGGGGTGGGGGGCGTCGCATTCATGTCTCATATTGTAGTGGCTGGGGCGTGAACAGCAGGACGCAACGCCCGTTTCGGCCCGAAATGCGGGTATCCACATGCCGCCCACAGCCAGCCCACAGGTTATCCACGGATTCATCCACAGGCGCTGCGGTGCTGGGCGCTGACCACCGCACCGCCGAATCCCGCGCAATTTGCTTAATCTTTAGGCAATTCACAGGCCGCCCACAGGCAGTCCACAAGTTATCCAGAGTGTTACCCACAGTTCGCCTCACGTTTGCATGTCGGCCGTGCGCTTTCGGACCGACGAAACGGGGCGCGTTCGCTACAATGTTTGCTCACCCTGCCTGTCGAGTGCTTACCCTTGAATCAAGCCACGCCGCCCGGCATTGAAGTCTCGGCCGGCACCCACGGAAAGACCGTGCGCCTGTCTGGCCAGTGGACGGCGCTCGCGCTCGCGCGCGACCGCGAAGAGGGCGGCGCCGCCCGGCGTCTGCGCGCGCTCGCGCAAGAGCGCATTGGGGAATGGGACCTCTCGCGCGTGGAGCGCATGGATCACGTGGGTGGACAGGCGCTCTGGAGTGTCTGGGGCCACAAGCTGCCCACCGATCTCGTCGACCTCACGCAAACGCAGCGCGACATCTTCGAGCGCATCGCGCTGCTCGATTCCGTGCGCGAGCCGGCGGAGCGCGTCGTGCGCGTCGACCCGGTCACGCAGCTCGGCCTTGCGATCTTCTCGTTCTTCGACCACCTGTACGGCGGCATCGCCATGTTCGGGCGCGTGATCCTCGACTTGCTGCTCGTGCTGCGCAAGCCCAAGGTCACGCCGTGGATCGAGATTTCGGCGAACATATACAACGCCGGCGCGCGCGCGCTGCCTATCACGGCGCTCGTCGCGTTTCTGATCGGCATCGTGCTGTCGTACCTCTCGGCGCAGCAATTGCGCCTTTTCGGCGCGAACCAGTTCATCGTCAACATTCTCGGTCTCGCGGTGATCCGCGAACTCGGGCCCGTGCTCTCGGCGATTCTCGTGGCGGGGCGCTCGGGCTCGGCCATCACTGCGCAGATCGGCGTCATGCGCGTGACCGAGGAACTCGACGCCATGCGCGTGATGGGCATCTCGCACGGGCTGCGGCTGATCCTGCCGCGCGTCATCGCGCTCGGCGTCGCCATGCCGCTGCTCGTGATCTGGACCGACATCATTGCGTTGCTAGGCGGCGCGATCGCGGCGAAGATCGTGCTGGGCATCGACATTTCGTGGTTCATGCGCTCGTTGCCCAGCGTCGTGCCGATCGCCAACGTGTGGATCGGCCTCGGCAAAGGAGTGGCGTTCGGCATGCTGGTGGCGATCGTGGGCTGTCACTTCGGCTTTCGCATCAAGGCGAATTCGCAGAGCCTGGGCGAGGGCACGACCACGTCAGTCGTCACGTCGATCACGATCGTGATCCTCGCCGACGCCGTGTTCGCGATCCTGTTCCAGAACGTGGGGTTGTCATGAGCACGACTGGCACGACGGTAACGACGATCGAGACGAAAACGACCGGCACGATCACCACGCCGCTCAAGGAGGTCGTGCAGGACTTGCCGCTGCCGACCATCGGCGAGCCGGTGATCGAAGTCCACAACCTCTCGAAGCGCTACGGGCGCAACATCGTCCACCAGCATCTGAACCTCGAAATCCGCCGCGGCGAGATCGTCACGCTCGTGGGCGGCTCGGGCTCGGGCAAGACCACGCTCGTGCGCCAGATTCTCGGGCTCGAAAAGCCGACCTCGGGCAGCATCAAGATGTTCGGCGAAAACATCTCGACCGTCGACCCCGAGCGCGCCCGCCTCATGCGCACGCGCACCGGCATGCTGTTCCAGCAAGGCGCGCTGTTCTCGTCGCTCACGGTGTTCGACAACATTGCGCAGCCGGTGCGCGAGCTTGGCAAGGTGCCGGCCGCGCTGCTGCGCGACATCGTCATGCTCAAGCTCGAAATGGTCGGGCTGCCGTGCAAGCACGCCTCCAAAATGCCGGCGGCGCTCTCGGGCGGCATGATCAAGCGCGTAGGCCTTGCGCGCGCGATCGTGCTGGAGCCGGAACTGCTCTTTCTCGACGAGCCCACGGCCGGGCTCGACCCGCGCTCCTCCGACGAAGTGGTGGAACTGATCAGCACGCTGCATCGGGCCCTCGGGCTCACCGTCGTGCTCGTCACGCACGACCTCGACGCCATGGTCGCGCTCTCCACGCGCGTAGCCGTGCTCGCCGAGCGCCGCGTGCTCGTGGCGGCGCCCGTGGAGGAGGCGGCGAGCGTCGATCATCCGTTTATCCGCGAGTATTTTCTGGGCATGCGCGGTCGCCGCGCGCTCCAGGCGCTGCCGCCCGAGCGGCGCGCGAAGCTGCCGCCGGCGGCGCTCGCTCCCGCAGCCGTGGGGTACAAGCCGTGGTAGGTGACCGGCTCAACTGGCGCGCTGCGGCCGCCAAAGAAGGAATCTGACGATGGAAAACAAACCGCATGCGTTCTGGGCGGGCATGTTCACGATAGGCCTGCTCATCGTGATCGCGCTTGTCGTCATCTTCTTCAGCGCTGACCACACCGTGCGCGTGCCGTACGACCTCATCTCGCGCTCGAGTGTGACGGGCCTTTATCCGGACGCGTCGGTGCGTTTTCGCGGCATCGACGTGGGCAAGGTGCAGTCGATCAAGTTCGATACCCAGCATCCGGGCCAGATCCGCATTCGCATTCTCGTCGACCAGAAGGCGCCGATGACGCGCTCCACTTTCGGCTCGCTCGCGCTGCAGGGCGTGACGGGCATCGCCTTCGTGCAGCTCGACGACAACGGCGTGGATCTTTCACCGCTGCATTCGTCCGCGGCACATGTGGCCGAGCTGCCGCTGCGCCCGGGCCTGCTCGATCAGCTCCAGCGCCGCGGCGACGCGCTGCTGCGCAAGCTCGACAACATCGCCGGCGACATCGACGAAATGCTCTCCGAAGACAACCGCAAGCAGGTGATGGAGGCCGTCACCAGCCTGCAGCAGGCCGCGAGCAGCGTGAACGTGCTCGCCCAGCAGCTCCAGCCCACCGCGAAGCAGCTTCCCGGCGCGGTGACCGACCTGCAGCACGCGCTGCAGTCGACCAACACGCTCATCACGAGCATGAACCGCCCGGACGGCCCGTTCCAGACCAACCTGAACAAGGCCGGCACGGCGGCGGCCCAGGCGGGCGCGGCGCTCAGCTCGATCGACGTGTCGATCCAGGACCTCTCGGCGCGCGTGGGTTACGACACGCTGCCACGCGTCGATTCGCTTACCGACGACGTGCGCTCGGCCATGCGCGCCGTGGACCGCGCGGCGGGCACCTTCAGCACGAGTCCGCGCAGCGTGCTGTTCGGCGGCGCGCCGCAGCCGGCGCCCGGGCCCGGCGAGCCGGGCTTTGCGTGGCCGTCTGCCGGGGGCACGAAGTAGGCCGCGCCACGAGTCATACGGCCTTTCGCGACACCATTCGATGCACACCGCGCGGCGTATGCGCCGCGCGCCAAAGAAGGAAACGCAATGTCACGCACACCACGCCTGCCACGATCGATGCAACGTGCCGCAGCGGCCAGCACAGCCTGGCTCGCGGCGCTCGCGCTCGGTGCGCTCCTGGCCGCCTGCGCGGGCAATCCGGGTTCGATCAACGATGTTCGCTATGACCTTGGCCTGCAGTCGTCGCAGAGCCCTCAGGGCGCCCCCGCCGCGCAAGGCAAGCCGCTGCTGAAGGTGCTGGCGGTCAACGCGCCGCCGCCGCTCGACAACGACGGCATTCTCTACCGGATGAGCTCCGACTCCCAGCGCACGGCGCGCTACGCGAACAGCCGCTGGACGATGTCGCCCGCGCGCCTGCTCACGGAGCGCCTGCGCACGTCGCTCGGCGCGCACGCAACGGTGCTCGCGGGCGGGGACGCCGTGCAGGCGCCGATGCTCAAGGTCGAACTGTACGAGTTCGAGCAGGTGTTCGAGAGCCCGACGCAAAGCGCGGGCGTACTGGCCGCGCGCGCCACGCTCATGCAGGGCGGCCGCGTGCTGGCGCAGCGCTCGTTTGCCACGCGCGCGCCGGCGGCCACGCCCGACGCCGCGGGCGGCGTGCATGCGCTGCAGGCGGCCAGCGACGAGTTCGCGAGCCAGCTCGGCGCGTGGCTGAGCACGCAGTCGCTCGCGGGCACGCCTTGAGGGGCACGTTCAAGAGCGCATTCAAAAGCGCAGACCGGCGTTGCGCGATGGCGGCGCGCGGCGCGGCATCGGGGGCAAGGGCAGGATAGCGGCATGATCGAAGCGGGACGGCTCCGGCTGCGCGCCCCGCATGGCGGGCGGCGCGCGATGGACGGCGACGAGGGTGGCCAAAGCGGTGGCCAGAGCGCGAGCGGCGAGCGCGGTACGCTCGCCAGCGGCGACACGCCCGCGCCGCACGCTGACACGTTCGCGGCTCCATCGCCACCATCGCCACCACCGCCCGCCGCCCGCGAGCCCCTGCCGCGCCAGGCGTCGACGCTCTCGCGCCAGTCGCTCGTGCTTTACACGGCGCTGATCGTCTACGGCTCGTGGTATCCGTTCTCCGGCTGGCGCTCGCTCGGTCTCAGTCCCTTCGCCTATCTCGGCGATCCATGGCCGCGCTACTGGACGGTTTTCGACATCGTCACCAACGTGCTCGGCTACATGCCGTTCGGCGCGCTCGTCGTGCTCGCCGCGTGGCCGCGCTGGCGAGGCGTGCGCGCCGTGCTGCTCGCCGCGATTGCGGGCACGCTGCTCTCGGGCGTGATGGAGGCCGTGCAGACCTGGCTGCCCACGCGCGTGGCGTCCAATCTCGATCTCGCCTCGAACGCACTCGGCGCACTGCTCGGCGCGCTCGTGGCGGCGCCCGCCACCGGCGCGCTGCTCGAGCGCGGTTTCCTGCGCCGCTTGCGCTTTCGCTGGTTCGAGCGCGACGCGGCCGTGTTGATGGTGCTTGCAGGGCTCTGGCCGTTCGCGACGATGTACCCCACGCCGCGCCTGTTCGGTCTGGGCGAATGGGCGCGCGCGCTGTGGCAACGCCTCGACGGCTCGATGCAGGACGCCGTGCTCGCCTGGACGCCTGCCGCCTGGCATCTGCGCGCGCTGCCCGACATGCTCGCCGCGCGCCTGCCCGATAGCGGCTGGGAGGCAATCGTCACGACGCTCAACCTGTTCGGCGCGGCGGCGTTCGCGACGCTCCCCATGCGAGCGCGCGCGCCGCGTGCGCGGCTCGTCGTCGCGCTCCTTGCGGCGACGCTCGTCGTCAAGGTGGGCGCGACCTTTCTGCAGTCGCAAAGCGGGCTCATTTTCGACTGGGCCACGCCGGGGGCCCTCGCGGGCCTCGTATGGGGCACCTTGCTCGCGTTGCTCGCCTTGCGTCTGCCGCGCGCCTTGCGCGCTGCGGCGGCGACGCTTGCGCTTGCTGTGGCCCTCGTGTTCGTGAACGTGCTGCCCGTGAACCCGTACTTCGATGTCGTGCTCGCGGACTGGCGGCAGGGCCGCTACCTGCACTTCAACGGCCTCGCGCGCTGGCTCGCATGGACGTGGCCCTGGGCCGCGCTCGCGTGGACGGCGTTCTCGCTCGAACGCGCGTGGCTCGTGCGGCGCGCGCGCCGGGCCGCGAAGCGCGCCCGCCGCGGCGCGTGAAGGCACGCGGCGCTCACCGGAGCGTTCGCGCCGCGCTCGTTATAATCGACCGGATCGCCGCACGGCCACGCCGGCGCGCAACACAATGCTCAAGTCATACCTCAGGCGGGCCACACGCTTTCAGCCAGCCTGCGCTCACTGCACGACACTCACCGGTGCCCCACGCCATGACCGATTCGTTCTACAAGTACCACGTCTTTTTCTGCCTGAACCAGCGCGAGCCTGGCGCGGACCGCCCGAGCTGCGCGAATTGCAATGCGCAAGCCATGCAGGAGTACGCGAAAAAGCGCGTGAAGCAGCTTGGTCTCGCAGGACAGGGCCAGGTGCGCATCAACAAGGCGGGGTGCCTCGACCGCTGCGAGGAAGGCCCGGCCGTCGTCGTGTATCCGGAAGGCACGTGGTACACGTATATCGATGAGAGCGACATCGACGAAATCGTCGTTTCGCATCTGCAGAACGGCCAGGTGGTCGAGCGCCTGAAAATCGATCGCTGATCGACCCTCATGCAAGGCCAATCTGTACCCGTAAGGACTGCCGCACGATGAACGCCCAGACACAAAAATTCCAGATCGACGGTCCCGTCGGCAAGATCGAATGCGCGCTCGACCTGCCCGACGCCGGCACGACGCCGCGCGGCATTGCGCTTGTCGCGCATCCGCATCCGCTCTTTGGCGGGACGATGGACAACAAGGTCGCGCAAACACTCGCACGCACGCTGGTGCAACTCGGCTACACGACCTATCGCTCGAACTTTCGCGGCGTGGGCGAAACGGCGGGCACGCACGACAACGGCATCGGCGAGCAGGACGACCTGCTCGAACTGATTGCACACATGCGCGCGCAACCGGGCCAGGCCGACGTGCCGCTTGTGCTCGCGGGCTTTTCGTTTGGCACCTTCGTGCTGTCGCACGTCGCGAAGCGCTATCTCGAAGCCGGCGGTGCCATCGAGCGCATGGTGTTCGTCGGCACCGCCGCAAGCCGCTGGGACGTCGCGCCGGTGCGCGACGACACGCTCGTGATCCACGGCGAACTCGACGACACCGTGCCGATTCTCTCGGTGTACGAATGGGCGCGCCCGCAGGAATTGCCGATTGTCGTGATTCCGGGGGCAGAACATTTCCTGCATCGCAAGCTGCATATCCTCAAGCGCATCATCGTCGAAGCCTGGCGCTGACAGTTCACGGGCATCGGGCGCCGATGTTTCGGGGCCCGATGCAAGCCGCTCGTCACCTGGCCGTCACGTCGCGTCTGGCGAGAGAAATGCGTGAAAAATGCACGACAGGTATGCGCAAACGTGTGACATCGCGAAAATTCGCCGCGACGTGACGCGTATAATGTTCGCCAATTTTGTGCTTGCTGCGCTGCGATCGGCGCGTGCACGGCACCCGCATTCCGGCTTTCTCCGACCGTGCGCCGCATGGCGCGCTACGTTCATCCCGTCCCCATTCAGCCCGACCTGAACCTATGCGTTTTCTCTCCTCCGGCCAACCGTCTTCTTTTGTTCCTTCTTCCCTCGTTCGCAATGTCACGCTCGCAGCGCTTGTGCCCGCCGCGCTTCTGGCGAGCGCGAGCGCGTTCGCTCGCACGCCCGCACACACTGCGGGCGTGAAAGTACAGGCGCAGCCGCAAGCAGAAGTGGCTGTCGGCACCCCTGCGGACAACGTACTCGGCGGGCTGCCGCCTCCGGGCGTGAATGCGCGCTCGTGGGTGCTCGTCGACGCCACCGCGAATCAGGTGCTCGCTTCCGGCAATGCCAATGAGCGCGTCGAGCCTGCGTCGCTCACGAAGCTCATGACCGCGTATCTCGTGTTCGAGGCGCTGCAGAGCAAGAAGATCACGATGGACCAGATCGTCACGCCGAGCGAAGCCGTGCGCCGCGTGAAGAACGACGAGTCGCGCATGTTCATCGAAGCGAACAAGCCGGTCTCGGTGCATGACCTCGTGTACGGCATGATCATCCAGTCGGGCAACGACGCGGCCATCGCGCTCGCCGAACTGGTGGGTGGCAGCGAAGCGAACTTCGTCACCATGATGAACGCCGAAGCGCAGAAGCTCGGCATGACGCACACGCATTTCGCCGACGTGAACGGCATGCCCGACCCGAATCACTACACGTCGGCTGGCGACCTCGCCACGCTCTCCACGCGTCTGATCCGCGACTATCCCGAGTACTACGAGATCTTCTCGGTCAAGGAATTCAAGTACAACAACATCAAGCAGCCGAACCGCAACCGCCTGCTGTGGATCGACCCGACGGTCGACGGCCTGAAGACCGGCCACACGCAAGCCGCGGGCTACTGCCTGATCGCATCGGCCCACCGTCCGCTCGCGAGCGGCGGCAACCGCCGTCTCGTCTCGGTGATGATGGGCGAGGAGAAGGAACACGACCGCGTGCAGGACAGCCTGAAGATGCTGAACTACGGCTATAGCGCATACGACACCACGCGCATCTATCAGGCGAACCAGGCCGTGGCGACGCCGCGCGTCTACAAGGGCACGCTCGACGCCGTGAAGGTCGGCGTACAGAAGGACCAGTACGTGACGCTGCCCAAGGGCGCCGCCGACAAGGCCAAGCCGCAGGTCGAACTGAGCAGCCCGCTGATCGCGCCGTTCACGGTTGGCCAGCAGGTTGGTACCGCGAAGTTCGTGGGCGCCGACGGCAAGGTGCTCGCACAGGTTCCGCTCGTCGCACTCGAAGCCGTGCCGCAAGCCGGCATCGTCGGCCGCGTGTGGGATTCGCTCATGCTCATGGTCAACAAGAAGAAGTGATGACAGGCGCTCCAACGACGCAAGCCGCCGAGCCGCTCGTCTGGCTCAACGGTGAACTCACGCCGCTTTCCGAAGCGCGCATTCCCGTGCTCGATCGCGGTTTCATCTTCGGCGACGGCATCTACGAGGTCGTGCCCGTTTATGCGCTCGACGCAGCCGATGGTGAAAGCAAGGTGCGCGTGCCGTTTCGCATTGCGCAGCACCTCGCGCGGCTCAAGCGTTCGCTGGAGAAGGTTGGCATTGCGAATCCGTTCGACGAGGCGGGCTGGCGCGCACTCGTCGCGCGCCTGATCGAGGCGAACGAAACGGCGGGCGCGCTCGCGCGGGATGCGCACGCCAACTTCTACGTGCAGGTCACGCGCGGCGTCGCGCCGCGCGGCCACGCGTTTCCCGCGGCGGCCACGCCCACTGTGTTCGCGATGGTCAATCCGCTCAAGCTGCCCGCGCAGGCGCAGCGCGAGCATGGCGTGCGCTGCGTCACCGCTGAAGACAAGCGCTGGCTGAATTGCGACATCAAGTCGACTTCGCTGCTCGGCAACGTGCTGATGGCGCAGCACGCAGCGGAAAACGACGCGTTCGAGACGATCCAGCTGCGCGACGGCTGGCTGACCGAGGCTTCGTCGGCGAACGTGTGGGTCGTGAAGGGCGGTGCGCTCTTTGCGCCGCCGCGCAGCAACCGCATTCTCGAAGGCATCCGCTACGGCCTGATCGAGGAACTGGCCGAGGCGTGCGGCGTGCGTTTCGAAGCGCGCGAAGTGGCCGAGGCCGAACTGCGCGAGGCAGACGAAATTCTCGTGACGTCGGCAACGAAGGAAGTGCTGGCGGTCGTCGCGCTCGACGGCAAGCCGGTCGGCGCCGGCAAGCCGGGCCCGGTGTACGCCGCGCTCCATGCGGCGTACCAGCGCGCGAAGCAACGCGAGGCGGAGGCTGTGCAAGCACTGGCCGCCGAGCTACAGGTAGTGGAGAAATGAATATGACACAGCAGGCAAGCAACCCCGAAGCGAAAGAATCGCTGATCGAATTCCCCTGCGACTTCCCGATCAAGGTGATGGGCAAGACGCATCCGGAATTCCAGGACACCATCGTGACGGTGCTGCGCGAATTCGACGGCGGCTTCGACGCCACGACCATCGAGACGCGTCCGTCGAGCGGCGGCAACTACACGGGCCTCACCGTCACGGTGCGCGCCACGAGCCAGGCACATCTCGACGACATCTATCGCGCCCTCACCGGGCATCCGATGGTGAAGATCGTGCTGTAAGCGCTGGCAGTGATTCGAACGACAAGGGCCGCCATGCGCGGCCCTTGTTGCATCTGAGGCATTCGTTTCAGGGCACGTCGCCCACACGGGCGCGTTGCGCCGCCGCGGCCGCCGTCATCAGCGGACCGGCTTCGCAAGCGTCCTCGTAGAGCCGCCGAAAGCGCGCGACCTCGTCGAACACCCAGTCGCGGAAGGCCTGCACGCGCTCGGTCTGCATGCGTTGCGGCTGGCAGATGAAGTAGTAGCGCCAGGGGCTCGGCCCGTCGACGTCCTTGAAGAGGCGCACGAGACGCCCGAGCGTGATCTCGTGCATGGCGAGCGAGCGGCGCACGAGCGCGATGCCCTGGCCGTCCATGGCCGCCTGCAGCAGGTTCGACGAGTCCTGGTAGAGCACGCCGCGCTTCGGTTCGGGCAGGTCCTGGAGGCCCGCGGCGTCGAACCAGGGGCGCCAGAGTTCGTCGTCCGAGCGCAGCAGCGGCAGCTTCGCGAGGTCGCGCGGGTCGGTGGGCAGCTTGCCGCCGTTGAAATCGGGCGAGCAGGCCGGAAAGAAGATCTCGTCGAGCAGCAGCTCGGCGTGCAGGCCCGGATAGTGTCCGTAGCCGAAGCGGATGGCGACATCGACATCGTCGCGCGCGAAGTCGGTGAGCGAATTCGTGGATTGCAGCTCGACGTCCCACTGGGGATGCGCCTCGATGAAGCGGCCGATGCGCGGCGTGACCCAGCGCGCCGCGAACGACGACAGCATCGACACCACGAGCCGCCGGTCGCGGTCGCCCGCGCGGATTTCCTGGGTGGCGTGCGCGAGCTGGTTGAGCGCGTCGCGCACCTGGCCGGCGTAGCGGCGGCCGGTGTCGGTCACGCGCACGCGCTTGCCGTCGCGCGCGAAGAGCGCCACGCCCAGCTCCGCTTCGAGCGCGCGGATCTGGTGGCTCACGGCGCCGTGCGTGACGAAGAGTTCGTCGGCGGCGCGCGAGAAGCTTTCGTGGCGGGCGGCGGCTTCGAAGGCCTTGAGCGCATTCAGCGCGGGTAGCTGGCGCAGATCCATATCGTATTTTTTCTCACATAGCCGTGAAAATTGATCGTTTTTCCCGATCCCTTATGGCGTCTACGATTGTAGCCATCGGAGCAGGTCATTCGGAGTCGAAAATGAGAGAAATTTCTTCGGATATCACGTTTGAAGTGGCGGCCGACCAAACGGCCTCGGTGCGCGTCACGCGCAGCACGCGGCTCACCGTGAAGTGCGGCACCGTCTGGGTCACGCGCAGCGACGACACCGCCGACTACTGGCTGGAACCCGGCCACACGCTGCGGCTGCGGCGCGGCGAACGCTTGTGGATCGGTGCGGAAGGCGGTGCGGCCGCGTGGGTTGGGTTCGCCGCGCCGGCGCGCCTGAGCGAGCGCGTGGTCGATATCGCCGCACGCGCTGCGCAGCGCGCAGGCGTTCACATTGGCGACGGCTGGCGCACGGTTTGAGCCAAACGCGGCGGCGATGGGCGGGCAACCCATCGCCGCCGTTATCCGCAGCATGCCCGGCGCGCTTGTCCCGAATTCGGTAAACTCCCGAAATCATGTGCGCCACCCCGGTTTCACCCTCGCAAATCTCTTCGGACCCCGGCATAGCCGCGGCCGATTCCCAAACGGCAGGTTCGTCCATCGTCGTGCGCTGGCGCGGCAACGAGGCTTATCAAACAAGCTTCGACGCCATGCGCGAGTTCACGGCCGCCCGTGACGCGCATACGTCCGACGAAATCTGGCTCGTCGAGCATCCGCCTGTGTTCACGCTGGGCCAGGCCGGCAAGCCCGAGCACCTGCTGGTCGCCAACAGCGGCATCCCGCTCGTGCAGATCGATCGCGGCGGGCAGATCACGTATCACGGGCCGGGCCAGGTGGTGGCCTACCTGCTGCTCGACTTGCGGCGCCGGAAGCTGATGGTGCGCGAGCTCGTCACGCTCATCGAGGACGCCGTGATCGAAACACTGGCGGCGTATAATCTCGCGAGCGAGCGCAAGGCAGGCGCCCCCGGCATTTACGTGCCGCAAGAGGCCAGCGGCGCGAGCGCCGCGCACAAGGGCGCGAAAGTCGCCGCCCTCGGGCTGAAGATCCGCAACGGCTGCAGCTATCACGGCGTGAGCCTGAACGTATCGATGGATCTGAACCCATTTCTCGCGATCAATCCGTGTGGTTACGCCGGTCTCGAAACCGTCGACATGGCCACGCTGGGTGTGGAGGCGAGTTGGCGCGATGTTGCCGCCACGCTGGCGGCGCGGCTCGAGGCGAACCTCGCGGCGCACGCAGCAACACTTCTCACGGTAGCCGAAGCGGCTGCCACAGACCCTTCGGCCGAAGCGGCTGGAGTGGAACCGGCCGTATCGGCCGTCTCCGGCGGGGAACCGCCGCAACCGCAGGCTGGCGTTGCACCGGCGGCCTGACTGGATCGAAAGCATGACTGACATCACTGCGAACCCCGCTGGCGCCAACGCCGACGCCGTTCCCTACGACGCCACCGCAAAACAGAAGGCGCAGGCCAAGACCTCGCGCATTCCGATCAAGGTCATTCCCATCGAGAAGCTCAAGAAGCCCGAGTGGATCCGCGTGAAGGCGGCCACGGGCAACTCGCGCTTCTACGAAATCAAGAACATCCTGCGCGAGCACAACCTGCACACGGTGTGCGAGGAAGCGAGCTGCCCGAACATCGGCGAATGCTTCGGCAAGGGCACGGCCACGTTCATGATCATGGGCGACAAGTGCACGCGCCGCTGCCCGTTCTGCGACGTGGGCCACGGCCGCCCCGATCCGCTCGATCCGGACGAACCGGCGAATCTCGCGCGCACCATCGGCGCGCTCAAGCTCAAGTACGTCGTGATCACGAGCGTTGACCGCGACGACCTGCGTGACGGTGGCGCCGGCCACTTCGTCGAATGTATCCGCCAGGTGCGCGAGCAGTCGCCCGAAACGCGTATCGAGATTCTCACGCCGGACTTCCGCGGCCGTCTCGATCGCGCGCTGCAGATCCTCAACGCCGCGCCGCCTGATGTGATGAACCACAATCTCGAAACGGTGCCGCGTCTCTACAAGGAAGCGCGCCCGGGTTCGGACTACGCGCACTCGCTCAAGCTGCTCAAGGACTTCAAGGCGCTGCATCCCGAAGTCGCGACGAAGTCGGGCCTGATGGTGGGCCTGGGCGAAACCGAAGAGGAAATTCTTCAGGTGATGCGCGACCTGCGCGCGCACGACGTCGACATGCTGACGATTGGCCAGTACCTCCAGCCTTCCGAGCATCACCTGCCGGTGCGTTCGTACGTGCATCCGGACACGTTCAAGATGTACGAGGAAGAGGCATACAAGATGGGCTTCACGCACGCGGCCGTTGGCGCCATGGTGCGTTCGAGCTATCACGCCGATCTGCAGGCGCATGGGGCAGGGGTGGTTTAAACCAGCCCCCGCTTCCTGCAAGCACGCAACACGAAAAGCCCGCTGAAAAGCGGGCTTTTTCGTTATGCGCTGCGCTCGAGCAGCGCGTGTCGTGCGTCGATTTCCACGCCATCCATTGCGGCGCGAAAAGCAATGCTCCAGCAGCGTCATTAGCTAACGCGGATAAGTTAGAACCACCCGCCGCCAGACTCCCTATAGTCGGAACCTTCATTCACTCGAACGTCGTTCCGCCGGAGTCTCCCGATGAACCCACGCGCTCTCCCTGCCTTCGTACGCCGCCCGCACATCGCCGCCGTTGCATTCGCCGCCGCCTGCCTCGCAGCCACGTTCGGCGTGCCGCGCGCGCATGCCGAAACGCGTGAGGTCGTGATTGCGTATCAGGACATGGTGGTGCCGTGGCGCTATGCGCAGGCCACGGGCGAAGTCGAGAAGGAAACGGGCTACAAGGTCACCTACCGCAAGCTCGCGAGCGGCGCCGACGTGATCCGCGCGCTCGCATCCGGCTCCGTGCAGCTCGGCGAGGCCGGTTCGAGCCCGATCGCAGCGGGCCTTTCGCAGGGTGTGGATCTCTCGCTGTTCTGGATTCTCGACAACATCAACGACGCCGAAGCGCTCGTCGCGCGCGACGGCTCGGGGGTGACGAGCATCGCGGGCCTCAAAGGCAAGACCATCGGCGTGCCGTATGTTTCGACCTCGCACTTTCACGCGCTCGTCGCGTTGCAGAACGCGGGCGTGAATCCCGCCGACGTGAAGATCGTCAACCTGCGTCCGCCCGAAGTCGCGGCCGCCTGGCAGCGCGGCAACATCGACGCGACCTACATCTGGGACCCCGTGCTCGCGCAGGTCAAGAAAAACGGCAAGGTGCTGATCACGTCGGGCCAGGTGGCGAAGGCCACGGGCAAGGCGACCTTCGACGGCTTCGTCGCGGACAAGCGCTTCGCGAAGGACAACGCCGATTTCGTCGCGAAGTTCGTCAAGGTGCTGGCCGCCGCGGACGCCGATTACAGCGCGCATCGCGGCGCCTGGAACGCGGCTTCGCCGCAGGTGCAGGCCGTCGCGAAGGAGTCGGGGGCGAATGCCGCCGAAGTGCCGGCGAGCCTTGCGCTCTACGCCTTCCCCACGCCCGCCGAGCAAGCCTCGAAGCAATGGCTGGGCGGCGGGGCGCAGTCGGGCGCGGCGCAGTCGCTGCTCGCCACGGCGACCTTCCTCAAGGAGCAGGGCACGATCCAGAACGTGCTGCCCGACTACTCGGTGGGCGTCGATCCGCAGTACGTGCAGCGCGCCGCCGCGCACTGAACGCAAGGAGCTTTGCATGAGCGCGCTCGCGATCCGCGATCTCACCGTCATCTATGAGGGCGCGCAACGCGGTGCGCCGCCGAACGTCGCGCTCGCGAACGTGAACCTCGAAGTGGCGAGCGGCGAATTCGTCGTGGCGCTCGGCGCTTCGGGCTGCGGCAAGACCACGTTGCTCAACTGCATCGCGGGCTTCATCGAACCCGCGCAGGGCGACGTGCGCGTGAACGGCGCGCGCGTGGAGGGCCCGGGCGCGGAGCGCGGCGTGGTGTTCCAGAAGCATGCGCTGCTGCCGTGGCTCGACGTGCTCGACAACGTCGCGCTCGGTTTGCGTTTTCGGGGCGTGCCGAAGGCGCAGCGCGAGCGCATCGCGCGCGAGCAGCTTGCGCTCGTGGGGCTCGAAGCGCAGGCGCGCGAACGCGTGTATGCGCTCTCCGGCGGCATGCAGCAGCGCGTGGGCATTGCGCGCGCGCTCGCGAGCGACCCGCAGATTCTGCTGATGGACGAACCGATGGGCGCGCTCGACGCCCTGACGCGCGAGCAGGTGCAAACGCTCGTGCTCGACGTCTGGGCGCGCACGCGCAAGACGGTGTTCTTCATCACGCACAGCGTGGAGGAGGCGCTTTTTCTCGCGACGCGCATCGTGGTCATGACGCCGGGGCCGGGCCGTATCGAGCGCGAGTACGAAGTGCCGTTCGCGCGCCAATACCTCGCCACGCGCGATGCGCGCGCGGTGAAGTCGTCGCCGGAATTCATTGCGTGGCGCGAGCGGCTAGTCGATTTGCTGCACGCGGACGCGGGCGCACACGCACACGAGGAGCCGGTATGAGCGTGCCGCAGGAATCGTTGAGAGAAGTCGCGCTGAAGGCGCGTCGCGCGCTGCCCCACGGCGGCGAGGCGCATGGGGCGCGCGAGGCGCAAGCCGCCCGCTCGAAAGTCTGGCGCATGCCCGGCGAAGGTCCGACCGCCGCGCTGAGCGCGGCGTCTGTGGCGGCGCTCGCGCTGCTCTGGTGGCTCGCCACGCACCTGCACTGGCTGCCGCCGCTTTTCCTGCCAACGCCCGAAGCCGTCTGGCAAGCGTTCGCCGACGCCTGGCACGGCCGCATCCAGGGCGGTCTGCCGCTTTCCGAGCATCTGTTCTCGAGCGCGCTGCGCGTGTTCGGCGCGTTCCTGCTCGCGGTCGTGACGGCCGTTCCCGTGGGCATCCTGATGGGCGTGTCGCGCATCGCGCGCGGCCTGCTCGATCCGCCGCTCGAGTTCTACCGGCCGCTGCCGCCGCTCGCCTATCTGCCGCTGGTGGTGATCTGGTTCGGCATCGACGAGACGGCCAAGATCGTCGTGATCTGGCTCGCCTGCTTCGCGCCCATCGCAATGGCCGCGCGCGCCGGTGCGAAGAGCGCGAGCGTCGAGCAGATCCGCGCGGCAGCGTCGCTCGGCGGCGGCTTCGCGCAGATCGTGCGCTTCGTCGTGCTGCCCGCCGCGCTGCCGGAGATCCTCACGGGCCTGCGCATCGCCATCGGCTTTGGCTGGACCACGCTCGTGGCCGCCGAGATGGTCGCCGCGACGGCGGGGCTCGGCCAGATGGTGCTCAACGCGTCGAGCTTCCTGCGCACGGATGTCGTGGTGATGGGCATCGTGCTGATCGGGCTCATCGCCTGGGGCTTCGATCTGGGCATGCGCGCGCTCGAAAAGCGCCTCGTGCCGTGGAAGGGGCGCGGCTGACGCAACACCCCCGCCGTTTCTGGAAATCCAAACAGCAGTAGGGCGCGATTCTGGAAAACCAGATTCGCGCCTTTGTTCATTGAGTAAAAGTCCTTATAAATCAACTTGATGAGCGTTGATGCTTGCTGGCATTCTCCTTGCAACTAAGAACGCGCGGCCACCCAGGCCGCGACAAAAAAACAGTCAGGAGACAGCCGATGTCCGATCCCATCTTCCGGTTTCGCTGATTCCCCAGTTTCGTCCTGTCGCGGCCCGAACCTCCTTCGTTCGGCCATTGGCTTAACTCATTTGCAGGAACCATCGTGAAGAAACCTCTCCACAAAGTCCTCTACGTCCAGGTGATCGTGGCGATCGTCATCGGCGTGATCCTGGGCCACTACTGGCCCGCCCTCGGCATCGACATGAAGCCGCTCGGCGACGCCTTCATCAAGCTCATCAAGATGGTGATCGGGCCGATCATCTTCTGTACCGTCGTGACCGGCATTGCGGGCATGGAGGACATGAAGAAGGTGGGCCGCGTGGGCGGCAAGGCGCTGCTCTACTTCGAGATCGTCTCGACCTTCGCGCTCGTGCTCGGCCTCATCGCCACGCACGTGCTCAAGCCGGGCGCGGGCTTCAACGTCGACGTGAACACGCTCGACGCCAAGGCCGTGGCGAGTTACGCCGAAAAGGCGCACGGCCAGAGCAGCGTCGACTTCCTGATGCACATCATTCCCGACACGATTTCCTCGGCGTTCGCGCAGGGTGAGATCCTGCAGATCCTGCTGATCGCGCTGCTGTTCGGCGCGGTGCTCACGCAGATCGGCGAGCGTGGCCGCCCGGTGACCGCGTTCATCGAAAGCGTCTCGGGCGTGCTGTTCGGCATCGTGAAGATCGTGACGAAGCTGGCACCGATCGGCGCGTTCGGCGCGATGGCGTTCACCATCGGCAAGTACGGCGTGGGCTCGCTCATTCCGATGCTCAAGCTGATCGGCACGTTCTACCTCACGTCGATCGTGTTCGTGCTCGTCGTGCTCGGCGCGATCGCGCGCTTCACGGGCTTTTCGATCATTCGCTTCGTTTCCTACATCAAGGAAGAGCTGCTGATCGTGCTCGGCACGAGCTCGTCGGAATCGGCGCTGCCGCAACTGATGCAGAAGCTCGAGCGCCTTGGCTGCTCGCGCTCGGTGGTGGGCCTCGTGGTGCCGACCGGCTACTCGTTCAACCTCGACGGCACCAACATCTACATGACGATGGCAGTGCTTTTCATCGCGCAGGCGACCAACACGGACCTCACGTGGACCCAGCAGCTCACGCTGCTCGCGGTGACGATGCTCACCTCGAAGGGCGCGAGCGGCGTGACCGGCGCGGGCTTCATCACGCTGGCGGCAACGCTTGCCGTGGTGCCGACCATTCCGCTCTCGGGCATGGTGCTGATTCTCGGTATCGACCGCTTCATGAGCGAGTGCCGCGCGCTCACGAACATCGTCGGCAACGGCGTGGCGACGGTCGTGGTCTCGGCATGGGAGAAGGAGCTCGACCGCAACAAGCTGCGCGCCGTGCTCTCAGGCCAGACCGAAGATCTGAAGGAAAGCGCGGGCGCGTAAGCGGCGCCGGCGGCGGCGCGCAAGCCGCGAGGCGCGCGCCGCCCGCCGATGTTCTTTCTCTCGTTGTTTCGCGGCCATGGCCGTTGGGCGGCGCGCCCGTTTCCCCTGCGTGAGCGCACCGCCCGTTTTTGCCTGTATCGTCTGACGCGGCTGCACGTTTGCCTGAGCGCGCCCGAAGGCCGCTGTCCGCCCCGGACGAGCCGGACGCCCCAGCGCGGCCGTGTGCCACAATCTCCCTCATCCCCTTGACCGCCTGGAAGCCGCTCACGTGACGCGCCGCCTCATCATCCTCTTCGCGCTCGCAGCCGGTCTCGTCGCGGTCTGCGCGCTGACGTGGGCGCTGACGTGGCAGGCCGGCATCGACGCGCTGCGCCGCAACGCGGCCGTGCGCGGCGACCGCACCGCGGCTTCGCTCAAGAGCACGCTCGAGCGCTACGACTCGCTGCCCTATATCGTCGGCGAGCATCCGCTCGTGCAGAACGTGCTCGTCGATCCGCGGCCCGAGTGGGTCGCCGCCGCGAACCGGTATCTCGAAGACGTGAACCGCCACGCGCGCGCCACGACGACCTACATCATCCGCGCCGACGGCATGAGCATAGCGGCGAGCAACTGGCGCGACCCCGATAGCTTCGTGGGCGTGGATTACCGCTTCCGGCCGTATTTCATCGGCGCGATGCAGGGCGGCGTGGGCCGCTTCTTCGGCATCGGCACGGTCTCGCACGATCCGGGCTACTACGTGTCGCAGCCGGTGCGGCGCGACGGCAAAATCGTCGGCGTGGCCGTGGTGAAGCTCAATCTCGAATGGTTTCCGGGCACCGATGCCTCGGAGCCGCTTCTCGTGACTGACGATCACGGCGTGATCTTTCTCTCCTCGGTGCCCGCGTGGAAGTACCGCACGGTGCGCCCGCTGCCACCGGCTGTCGTGGCCTCGATCGACGCCACGCGCCAGTACGCGAGCGAGCCGATCGCGCCGCTGCCGGCAAGCGTCGAGCGCGTGTTGCCGGGCGACGCCGACATCGTGCGCATGGGTGCGGGCATCCGCGCCCCGCGCTACCTGGAGACGCGCCGCTCGCTTGGCGAGCCCGACTGGCATCTCGTCACCATGTCGTCGATCGACCCGGTGCTCGAAGCCTCGCGCAATGCGACCATCATGACGGGCTTCGGCTATGTCTCGCTGTGCCTCTTTGGCTTTTACTGGCGCATGCGGCGCGCGCGCGTGAAGGAAGTAATGCGCAGCCGCGCGATGCTGCAAAAGGCCTACGCGATGCTCAACGAGCGCGTGGCCGAGCGCACCGCTGATCTCTCGCAGGCGAACGAGCGTCTGCAGAGCGAGGTGGCGGAGCGCACGCGCGCTGAAGGCGTACTGCGCGCGACCCAGGACGAGCTGATCCAGGCGAGCAAGCTCGCGGCGCTCGGCCAGATGGCGGCGGGCATCACGCACGAACTGAACCAGCCGCTTGCGGCGCTGCGCAGCTTCTCGGACAACACGCGTGTGTTTCTCGAGCGCGGCCAGTACGCGGCGGCCACCGAAAACCTGGAGGCGATCGGTGCACTCACCGAGCGCATGGGCAAGATCGTGAACCAGCTCAAGCTGTTCGTCGGACGCGCGCGGCCGAGGAGCGCGCGCGCGCCGGTTGCCCGCGCGCTGCGCAACTCGCTCGCGTTGCTCGGCAAGCGGCTCGACGGCGTGCGCGTGGATCTCACGTTGACGGAAGACGGCGCGCCGCCCGTGCCGCTCGATGTGGACGCCGAGTACCCGGACCTGAGCGCGCAGAGCGACGACCTGCGGCTCGAACAAGTGCTGATCAACGTGCTCGGCAATGCGCTAGACGCCGTGGCGGGCCTGCCCGCGCCGCGCATTGCGATCGATGTTCAGGCGAGCGCGGCGACGCTTGCCATCGCGGTGAGCGACAATGGGCCGGGCATTCCCGAAGATGTGTTGCCGCGCCTCTTCGAGCCGTTTTTCACGACGAAGGAAATGGGGCAGGGGCTTGGCCTCGGACTCGCGATTTCCTCGTCGATCGCGCGTGATTGCGGCGGCTCGCTCACGGCGAGCAACGCACCGGAAGGCGGCGCACGCTTCGTGCTGACGCTGCGCCGCGCGCGTGCCGATGCCGCGAGCGCGGCGCGTGCGGCAGGATTGTGATCAAGCGCTCCGAAGCGCGCTTATGAATCAGGATGACGAACGAACATGGTGAACACGACGCCCGGCCGGGTGCTCTACGTTGAGGATGACGAACTCGTGCGCCGCGCGGGCGTGCAAAGCCTGCAGCTCGCGGGCTTCGACGCCGCCGGTTTCGCCAACGCGGAAGGCGCGCTGCCGCTGATCGACGCCGAGTTCGCGGGCGTCGTGGTAAGCGATATCCGCCTGCCGGGCATGAGCGGGCTCGATCTGCTCGCGCAATGCCATGAGCGTGCGCCCGAAGTGCCCATCATCCTCGTGACGGGCCATGGCGATATCTCGATGGCCGTGCAGGCCATGCGCGACGGCGCATACGACTTCATCGAGAAGCCGTTCGCCTCCGAGCGCCTGATCGAAACGGTGCGGCGCGCGCTGGAGCGGCGCCTGCTCGTGCTCGAAAACCTCGCGCTGCGCCGCGAGCTGGCGGGGCAGAACGCGCTCGCGCCGCGCATCATCGGCAAGAGTCCGGCTATCGAGCAGGTGCGCAAGCTCATTGCGAACGTCGCGCCCACGGACGCCTCGGTGCTCATCAACGGCGACACCGGCGCGGGCAAGGAGCTGATCGCGCGCAGTCTTCACGAGCTTTCGCCGCGGCATGACAAACCGTTCGTCGCCGTGAACTGCGGCGCGTTGCCCGAGCCGATGTTCGAGTCGGAGATGTTCGGCTACGAGGCGGGCGCGTTTACCGGGGCGGCCAAGCGCCGGATCGGCAAGCTCGAGCACGCGAGCGGCGGGACGCTCTTTCTCGATGAGATCGAGAGCATGCCGCTTTCGCTGCAGGTGAAGCTGCTGCGCGTGCTGCAGGATGGCGTGCTCGAGCGCCTCGGCTCGAACCAGCCGGTGCGCGCCGACTTGCGCGTGGTCGCGGCGGCCAAGGGCGACATGAGCGAGCACGTCGCGGCGGGCACCTTCCGGCGCGACTTGCTGTACCGGCTCAACGTCGTGACGATCGCGCTGCCGCCGCTCGCCGAACGCCGCGAAGACATCGTGCCGTTGTTCGAGCATTTTCTGCTCGACGCCGCGGTGCGCTATCAGCGCAGCGCGCCGCTCCTCACCGAGCGCGACCGCATGCGCCTTGCACAGCGCGACTGGCCCGGCAACGTGCGCGAACTGCGCAACGCAGCGGACCGGCGGGTGCTCGGGATTCCCGACGATCTTTCGGCAGGCGCGGTGGCCGGCGACGACGACGCGCTGCCGCTCAAGGAACGCGTGGAGCAATACGAACGTGCGCTGATCGCCGACGCGCTTGCGCAGAGCAACGGGGCGGTCGCCCAGGCCGCCGAGCGGCTGCAGATGGCGAAGGCCACGCTGTACGAGAAGATTCGCCGCTATGGGCTGGTGGCGCGCGGCGAGGGTTAGCTCCGGTTCGCGACACGTTGTGCAGCGTGCAGGCGTAAAAAAAAGCAGCGGGGCTTCCGCTGCTTTTTTGTTGGTTATTGGCCTACCGGCCTGGCCGCCCTTCAGGTCGCCAGCGCCTTCTGAAGCAGCTGGTCGAGCTCCGCGAACTGCGGTTCGCCCACGTAGCGCTTGAGAATCTTGCCGTCGCGGCCGATCACGAAAGTGGTGGGCGTGAGCTGGACGTTGCCGAACTGCTTCGCGGCCGAGCCGTCGTCCATTGCCACCTTGAACGGCAGCTGACGCGTTTGCGCGTAGTTGGCCACGTACATCGGCGCGTCGTAGTTCATTGCGACCGCCACGAACTCGAGCCCTTCGCCCTTGAAGCGGTTATAGGTCTGGACCATCTTCGGCATTTCCGCCATGCAGGTGGTGCAGCTCGTCGCCCAGAAGTTGACGAGATAGACCTTGCCCTTGAGGTCGTTCGTGGAGACCTTCTGGCCCGACAGAAGCGTGAAGGTGGCGTCGGGCACGCGCTGCTGGCTGCCGAAGAACGCGAAGTAGCCGGCGATGGCGATCGCGACGACGACCACCGCCGCGCCAACGCGCATGAGCACGCCGGAGCGCGATTTCGAAGAATTCGGGGATGCAGCGGTCATGAGCCTTGCCTCGTGCGCCGAAAGACGCGGGTGTTAAGCCAAAACATTGTAGCGCCGAATTTCCCGGCATAGCGGTTACGCGACAACATCCGGGTATGCGCCGGCGGATAATGTCGCGCACCTTTCACTCCCGTGACAAACCGCGCCCCATGGTCCTGGACATCCTTCGCCGTGCCCGCCTCCCGTTGAACCCGTCGCTGCGCGCTATCGTCGCTGCCCGCGCGGCGATGCTGGGCCTGCTTGCCACGGCGTTCGCGCTGGCTGCGTGCTCGCCCACCTACGACTGGCGCACGATTTCGAACGACGCGAGCGGCTACTCGATCGACCTGCCGGCCAAGCCGGACAAGGACGAGCGCCGCATCGACGTGAATGGCACGCCGATGCGCATGCGCGTTCAGACGGCCGAAGTCGCCGGCGACGTGTTCGTCATCGGCACGCTCGATCTGCCCGACGCGCAGCCCGCGACGCAGCAAAAGGCGCTCGACTTCCTGCGCGCAGGCCTCGCGCGCAACGTGGGCGCGCCGCCCGACGCGCGCGCAGTGGCGGTGCCGCTTGCAACGGGCGGCTCGATCGAAGGCGTGGAAATGCACATGGCCGGCAAGGCGGGCGCCAACGGCGAGTCGCGCACGATCCACGCGCGGCTCGTCGCGAAGGGCGCACGGGCCTATCAGGTGGCGATTGTCGGTCGCACCGAGCCGCCGGTCGAGCAGGTCGACCAATTCTTCGGATCTTTCAAGCTGTACTGAGATTCGGGACTCCGCAGCACAGCTTGTGAAGCGATGTTTGGCTCTCGCTGCGGTGGGCGTTTGGCGGTCGAAGTGAATGTTGCGCAGCAGGTAAACACGCTAATTATCGGATTTGATTGAGGGTTTACCGGTTACCCACAGGAGCTGTGGGTAACTTTGTGGAAAACAACGCCGCGTTGGCCGGAAAGGGCCGTCCTGTGGGCTTTCTGTTAGTTTTGGCCGCTTTTCTGTAAATCCAGAAAATCAGAAGAATCAAGGAGTTATCAAACCAGCCGGCGCGTAATGCGAACCATGAACAAATCCGGGGCAAACACGACGAAGTGTGCATAAGTCAAGGCTTGACTTCGATTTATTGGTGCTATTCACATTCCCGGGCGGCACAAGCTCAGCGGCTTACGCCACCGAAATTGACTGTGCCTCGCTAACGTTCCGCAAACACCCGCCGGTATTGCACGGCCTCTGCCACATGCGCGGCCTCGGGCATGGACGCGCCGGCGAGGTCCGCAATCGTGCGCGCGACCTTGAGCACCCGATAGTGCGCGCGCGCCGACCAGCCGAAGCGCTCGCCCGCTTCGCGCAGCAGCGTTTCACCTGCAGCGTCCGGCTGGCAGACCGCGTCGGTCTCGCGGCCGGTCAATTCGCGATTGGTTTTGCCCTGACGCGCCAACTGCCGCTCGCGCGCCGCCTGCACGCGAGCGGCGATCGCGGCGCTCGGTTCGGCACGCGTGCTGGCGCGAGCGGCCAGTTCGGCGGGCGGCAGCGCGGGAATCTCGATCTGGATGTCGATGCGGTCCAGCAGCGGTCCCGAGAGCTTGCGCAAATAGCGCGCGGCGCTTTCGGGCGTGCAGCGGCAGCGCCCTGCGGGGTCGCCGCGCCAGCCGCACGGACAGGGGTTCATCGCGGCAACGAGCTGACACGCAGCGGGAAAGTCGGTTTGCCACGCGGCGCGCGAAATGGTGATCGACCCCACTTCGAGCGGCTCGCGCAGCGTTTCGAGCACGTGGCGGTCGAATTCGGGCAACTCATCGAGGAACAGGACACCTAAATGTGCGAGCGTGATCTCGCCCGGTTGCGGCGGATTGCGCCCGCCGATCAGCGCGGCCGCGCTCGACGAGTGGTGCGGCGCGCGAAACGGCCGCTGCCGCCACTGCTGCGGTGTGAAGCCGATCGCGCTGGCCGAGAGCAGGGAGGCGGAAGCTAGCGCTTCGTCTTCGGTCATGAGGGGCAGGAGTCCGGGCAGGCGCGCGGCGAGCATCGACTTGCCAGCGCCGGGCGGCCCGACCATCAACAGATGATGTCCGCCGGCCGCGGCGACTTCGAGCGCCCGGCGCGCGCCGCGCTGGCCCACCACGTCGGCCATATCGAGGGGCGTGGCGCCGGGGGCGGCGTCGAGGGCGCTCGCACGCACGGGGGCGAGGCGCGCTTCGGGGTCGGCGCCTGCAAGGTGCGCGCAGAGCGAGCGCAGGTCGGCCGCGCCATACACCGCGACCCCCGGCACGAGCGCCGCTTCGACGGCGTTTTGTGCAGGCAGATAAAGCTCGGGCACGCCTGAGCGCTCGCGCGGCGTAGGCGCGAGAGCGAGCGTTGCTTCGTCGGTCTCAGTATCAGGAATGCGAAGGATCTCGCCCTGGCCGGGCGATGCCGCGTCGTCCACACGCGCTGCGCGCTCCCTGTGTGCGCGGGCGGTGCCGCATGCCATGGCGAACGCACCGCGCATCGGCCGCACGGCGCCCGTGAGCGAAAGCTCGCCCGCGAACTCGCGGTGCGCGAGCGCCGCAGCCGGAAGCTGCCCGCTTGCCGCGAGAATGCCGAGCGCGATTGGCAAATCGAAGCGGCCTGATTCCTTGGGCAAATCAGCCGGCGCGAGGTTGACGGTAATTCGCCTCACCGGGAAATCGAAGCCGCAGTTCGAGAGCGCGGCGCGCACGCGCTTGCGGCTTTCGCGCACTTCGAGATCGGGCAGCCCAACGATGGAAAACGACGGCAGCCCGTTGGCGAGATGGACTTCTACGGTGACTTCGGGCGCGCGGCCAGCAGCCGGCGCGCGGCTGCGCACCACGGCAAGCGACATGGGATTCTCCGGAAGGCTCGCATGCTGGCGTGGCGCGCGCGTTGTACTGACAAACTTCGCGCGCCATGCATGCGCCAGGCTGGTGAGGCGTATGCCCCTTTACGGTTCCATTGCGTTTCACGTACGAATCGCTTGCGGCGGTGCGGCAAGGGTGCTGCACTCAATTGCGCACAGGAATGCGCAACGAAATGATCAGGAGGACTGGCTAGTCACCGGCAGCTTTTGTTCGAGTTCGGCCACGCGGCGCTCGAGTTCTTCGAGGCGTTGGCGCGTGCGCACGAGCACCTGCGTTTGCGCGTCGAATTCCTCGCGCGTGACGAGGTCCAGCTTCGAAAAGCCTTGCGACAACATTGCGCGCACATTGCGCTCGACATCGCGCGCCGGCGAGTTCTTCAGCAGATCGCTCACGCGGGACTGCAGATCATTGAATACGTCGTTTGGTTGCTTCATTCGATTCCCCTTCGCTGCACAAAAAATGTGCAAGTTTTGTTTCGCCTGTGCCCCGCGACGAACCGTGATCGATCTTGGTGCGAACTCGCAGGGCCACGGCCACGTGTGCGCGCAACTGGTGCGCACCGCAGGCCAGTGTGCTTCGCGCGGCGGCTCAGCGGGCCAATTCCAGCCGCTATGCGGCTCCCAGCGCGGCAGCGATGCCTGAGAACACTGTAGCAACGTTCCCCCCGCCACGCCACCGCGCGCGCCTCACGCTGGCCGTTCGGCCAGGGCCTTGCGCGCCGCGCCCCTCAAGGCGCGGACCGGCATTGTCCACGGCTTTGGGCGCGCTTGCATCGAAGTCCATCAGATCGGCGTTGCAGACCGGGTGCAGCATATTGGCACGGGTGTTGCTACTACTGCCCCGCGCACCGAACGACGGTTGGCTCACGGTGCGCCAGCGGGGCGGTTACGCATCATGCGCCGCTCGCAAGGCGCCCGTTGCAGAAGCAAACAAAGGTATGAAGCAAACCACAGCGAGGACTACATGAAACTGATTACAGCAATCATCAAGCCCTTCAAGCTCGATGAGGCGCGCGAAGCCCTCTCGGCAATCGGCGTGTCGGGGATCACGGTGACGGAGGTGAAAGGCTTTGGTCGCCAGAAGGGGCACACCGAGCTGTACCGCGGCGCGGAGTATGTCGTGGACTTTCTGCCGAAGGTGAAGATTGAAGCCGCCGTGGCCGACGACATCGTCGAGCAGGCCATCGAGGCGGTCGAACGCGCGGCCCGCACGGGCAAGATCGGCGACGGCAAGATTTTCGTCACGCCGATCGAACAAGTGATCCGCATCCGCACCGGCGAGACCGGCGCCGACGCACTGTAAAGCCCGCAGTAAGGCCTAAAGAGACCGAGACAAGAGGAAAGAGGAAACCGAGATGCGCAAACTTTTGATGTCCCTGATGATGGCTGGCTCGCTGCTGGCCGGCGGCGTCGGCGCCGCGCTTGCGGACGACGCATCCGCGCCCGCCGCGGCTTCCGCACCGGCGGCCGCCGCTTCGGCGCCTGACGCAACGGCCGCCGCACCGGCTTCGGCGCCTGCCGCCGACGCCGCTTCGGCACCGGCAGCCGCCGCCAGCGCCCCGGCAGACGCATCGGCTGCAGCCGCAGCCGCCGCGCCCGCCGCACCGACCGCGCCGTTCTCGGTCGATTCGTCGAAGATCAATTCGGGCGACACCGCCTGGATGCTGACTTCCACCGCGCTCGTGCTGTTCATGACGATCCCGGGCCTCGCGCTGTTCTACGGCGGCATGGTCCGCAAGAAGAACGTGCTTGCCACGCTCATGCAAAGCTTCGCGATCACCTGTGTGGTCACGGTGATCTGGACGGTGGTGGGCTACTCCATCGCGTTCACGCCGGGCGGCTCGTTCATCGGCGGCTTCTCGCGCATCTTCCTTGAGGGTATGAACTACATCAAGGGCGACAAGGCGACGACGCTCACCGTGAGCCACCTCGCGCCGACCATCCCCGAGACCGTGTACTTCGTCTATCAGATGACGTTCGCGATCATCACGCCGGCGCTGATCACCGGTGCGTTTGCCGATCGCATGAAGTTCTCGGCGATGCTCGTGTTCATGTCGCTGTGGTCGATCATCGTCTACTCGCCGATCGCGCACATGGTCTGGGAACCGACCGGCTGGCTCGCCAGCGCCGGCATCCTCGACTTCGCAGGCGGCACGGTCGTGCACATCAACGCCGGTATCGCGGGTCTGGTGTGCTGCCTCGTGCTCGGCAAGCGGGTTGGCTACGGCCGCGAAGTGATGGCTCCGCACAACCTCACGCTCACGCTGATGGGTGCGGCCATGCTGTGGGTGGGCTGGTTCGGCTTCAACGCGGGTTCGGCAGTCGCGGCTGACGGCCGTGCCGGCTTCGCGATGCTCACGACGCAAATCGCTACCGCCTGCGCAGCACTCGGCTGGATGTTTGCGGAGTGGATCGCCAAGGGCAAGCCTTCGGTGCTCGGCATCGCTTCGGGCGCAGTGGCAGGTCTCGTGGCAGTTACGCCGGCATCGGGCTTCGTCGGTGTGCTCGGCGCGATCGTGATCGGTGTGGTGGCGGGCGTGGTCTGCTTCTGGTCGGCTACGTGGCTCAAGGGCAAGCTCGGCTACGACGATTCGCTCGACGCATTCGGCGTGCACGGCATCGGCGGCATCATCGGCGCGATTCTGACCGGCGTGTTCGCGGTGAAGGACATCGGCGGCGCGGATGGCAGCATCGTCCTGCAGATCAAGGGCGTGCTCACGACCCTCATCTACAGCGGCGTGGTGAGCTTCATCCTGCTGAAGGTGATCGACATGGTCATGGGCCTGCGCGTTTCGGAAGAAGACGAGCGCGAAGGTCTGGATGTGGTTCTGCATGGCGAGCGCGTGGAATAAACGCGCCGTTCTCGACGGTTTGATCTAGCAGGGCAGCAAGCAGCGACCTGGGCCCGCCTTTTTGGCGGGCCCTTTTCTTTTTTGGGGGCCGTGCTGGGGCCGGAGTGGGTCCGTGCGCCGGTCGATGCGCAAGGGAATAAGCGTCCCGCCCGCGCGTTCGCATAGTGCCCCTTCAATCCGTGTGCCCAATTGCGCCGGGCGGCGCGGGCGGTCCAGAATGGATATCCGGCGTGAATATCCGCACGGGCGGAACCGGCAATTGCCCCTACTGCACTGAAGGGATTTCATGACGGAATTCATGAGGGCAAATCCGTCTTGCAACTGGCGCAATCGTCCCCAGATAACCGACCGGTTTCCCTACAATCAAAGCATTTTGTCTGCGAGTCACCCCTTATGGTCCCGCATCTGGTTACGGCGTTGAATGGCCCGCTCCTCGAGCTGGAGCAGCGCATCCTCGACGCGACGCCGGCCATCGAGCGCTGGTTCCGCCTCGAATGGCAGGAGCACACGCCGCCGTTCTACGCTTCGGTCGACCTGCGCAACGCCGGTTTCAAGCTCGCGCCCGTCGACACCAACCTGTTTCCCGGCGCCTTCCACTGCTTGCCGCAGGAAGTGCTGCCGCTCGCCGTGCAGGCGGCCATGGCCGCCATCGAAAAGATCTGCCCGGACGCCAAGAACCTGCTCGTGATTCCGGAGATGCACACGCGCAACGCGTTCTACCTGGAGAACGTCGCACGCCTCGCCACGATCATGCGCCAGGCGGGCCTGAACGTGCGCTTCGGCACGCTCGACGACACCATCGCCGGGCCGGTGACGATTTCGCTCGCGGACGGCCAGAAGATTGTGCTCGAACCGCTCGAGCGTTCGCAGCGGCGCCTCGGTCTGAAGAACTTCGACCCGTGCTCGATCCTGCTGAATAACGATCTTTCCGGCGGCATTCCGCCCGTGCTCGAAAACCTGCACGAGCAGTACGTGCTGCCGCCGCTGCACGCGGGCTGGGCGGTGCGCCGCAAGTCCACGCACTTCTCGTGCTACGACGACGTGGCGAAGAAGTTCGCGAAGATGGTGGGCGTGGACCCGTGGATGATCAATCCGTACTTCGCGCACGTGGAAGGCGTGGACTTCGAGGCGCGCACGGGTGAGGAGCAGCTCGCCACCGCCATCGACGCCGTGCTCAAGAAGATCGCGAAGAAGTATCGCGAGTACGGCATCACCGAAAAGCCCTATGTCGTCATCAAGTCCGACGCCGGCACGGACGGCCGCGGCGTGATGACGGTGCACGACGCCTCGGAGGTCGCCGCACTCACGAAGCGCGAACGTGCGAAGATGTCGGCCACGAAGGACGGGCTCGAAGTGCGCGACGTGATCGTGCAGGAAGGCGTCTACACGTTCGAGCATATCGGCGACGAAGTGGCCGAGCCGGTCGTGTACATGATCGACCGCTACGTGGTGGGCGGCTTCTACCGCGCGCACGGCAGCCGCGAGCGCGACCAGAACCTGAACGCGCCGGGCATGCACTTCGTGCCGCTCGGCTTCGAGCACACGGCGCTGCCCGACACGCGCGCGAAAGCGGGCGCGGCGCCGCCGAACCGCTTCTACATGTA
Organism: Paraburkholderia sp. J8-2; assembly: GCF_905220195.1. Classification (NCBI taxonomy): domain Bacteria; kingdom Pseudomonadati; phylum Pseudomonadota; class Betaproteobacteria; order Burkholderiales; family Burkholderiaceae; genus Paraburkholderia; species Paraburkholderia sp. J8-2. The sequence goes on along the minus strand of NZ_CAJMZA010000002.1, from coordinate 420,315 downwards.
CGGCGTGGTGGCGCGGCTCGGTTTGCTGGCGGCGTCGGTCGAGCTGGAGAAGACCGACCCCGAGGCGATCCAGGTCTGACCGGCACCTACACCTCGTCCGTCATTATTCGGACAATTCAACGCAGCGCCCGCCCCGTGCGGGCGTTGCCGTCATGACACCAGGGACAACGCAGGGACGATATGGACATTCTCTTCATCGCCGATCCGCTCGAACGGTTCAAGATCTACAAGGACTCGACCTACGCGATGATGGCCGAGGCCGCGAAGCGCGGCCACACGCTTTTCGCGTGCGAGCCGCAGCACCTCGCATGGGTGAACGGCCAGGTCGAAGCCGATGTGCGGCGCTTCGAGATCGTCGGCGATACGGCGGACCTGCATCGTGAAACGTGGTTCAAGGACTCACCCGATGCGCGCGCGCTCACGGGCTTCGACGCCGTGATCATGCGCAAGGACCCGCCGTTCGACATGGAGTACGTGACGTCCACGTGGCTGCTGGAGATTGCCGAGCGCGCAGGCGCGAAGATCTTCAACAAGCCGCAGTCGATTCGCGATCACTCGGAAAAGCTCGCCATCGGCGAGTTTCCGCAGTTCGTCGCGCCCACGCTCGTCACGCGCAGCGCGGCGCGCCTGCGCAAGTTCCACGAAGAGCATCAGGACGTGATCCTGAAGCCGCTCGACGGCATGGGCGGCATGGGCGTGTTCCGCGTGAAGGCGGACGGCATGAACCTCGGCTCGATCATCGAGATGCTGAGCCATGACGGCGCGCGCAGCGTGATGGCGCAGAAGTTCATCCCCGAGATCAAGGCCGGCGACAAGCGCATTCTGCTGATCGGCGGCGAGCCGGTGCCGTACTCGCTCGCGCGCATTCCTCAGGGCAATGAGGTGCGCGGCAATCTGGCGGCGGGCGGACTGGGCGTCGCGCAGCCGCTCACGGCGCGCGATCTGGAGATCGCGAAAGCGCTCGGCCCGACGCTCGCGGCTCGCGGCCTGCTGCTCGTGGGGCTCGATGCCATCGGCGACTGGCTCACCGAGGTCAACGTCACGAGCCCGACGTGTTTCCGCGAAATCATGGAGCAGACGGGCTTCGACGTGGCCGCCATGTTTATCGACGCGCTGGAGCGTGCGGCGGCCTGAGCTGGGTTTGGCCCCGAAACGTTGGCCGGGGCGCATTTGAAGGCCGCACCTGGAATGCGCACTTGAAAGCCGCATGTATGGCGGCATCTGCCGGCTGTGGGCGTCTTGCAGGGCGGGCGCTCCATCAAGACCTTGGCTGGCGGGCAGTTTCGGACCACGAAAGGTCGCGTACTTGCCTGGCGTTTGTGAATCGCGCGCGACACCTGTCGCCGCTGTGAGCAAAACCGCCTCGCGTGCGCGAAAATGACCCTGCTACAATGCCGCGAGCCCGCGTTCCGGGCTGGCGAGCCTGCGTCGTAAAGCGATCTGGCTGCCGCGCGGCGCGTGTTCCGACCCTGCGAGCCCACGGCTGGCCGCAGGCTCGGCGCTGCAGGACGCGATTGACGAAACGTCCCGGCATCAACTGAGCCGTTTTTTGCAGTCAAGCTGACATGGCAGGGATTCTGATCATTGCGCACGCACCGCTCGCCACCGCGCTACGCGAGTGCATCGCGCATATCTATGGCGGTTGTCCGGCGCGTATCGGCGCGCTCGACGTGCTCCCCGACAGCGACCCGGCTGAAGTGGTCGCCAAAGCCAATTCGGAGATCGAGCGCTTGCGCGAGGATAACGGCGCGCTCGTGTTGACCGACATGTTCGGCGCTACGCCTTCGAACATCGCGGCGCGTCTTGCCACGGTGCCCGAGGTGCGCGTGCTGGCCGGCGTGAATCTGCCGATGCTGGTGCGCGCCGTGTGTTACCGCGCGACGCCGCTCGACACGCTCGTCGAAAAGGCGCTCGCCGGCGCGAGCAAGGGCGTCCAGACGATCGGGCCGACCATGCCGCCCGTTGCGGCCGCGGCGAGCGAATGCGGCTGCCCGCCCGCGCCCTGCGCCGAAGGCGCTGCCGACGCGACCAAGCTCGCCGCAACTCAGCCCCCCAATCAGGCCGCAGGCCAGGGCGCAAGCCAACCGGCCGCGGCAACGCTAGGCGCGGCTTGTACAGGCGGCGTCGCGGCGGGCGTATTGAGGCCGGCAGGCGCCGCCTGAAGCGGCGTCGCGGCACCAAAAGCCAACAACAAGGCACACCGAAAGACCCCAGTCACACTTCCACACACTGCGTCCGGATCGACCTATGCTGCAACAAGAAACGACCATCGTGAATAAACTCGGCCTGCACGCGCGGGCGTCGGCGAAGCTGACGCAGCTCGCAGGCAACTATCAGGCGGAAATCTGGATGAGCCGCAACGGCCGCCGCATCAACGCCAAGAGCATCATGGGGGTCATGATGCTGGCGGCAGGTATCGGCAGCACGGTGATGATCGAAACCGAAGGCCCCGACGAGGCCGACGCCATGAGCGCGCTGCTCAAGCTGATCGCCGACAAGTTTGGTGAAGGTCAGTAAGACGCGCACGGTCGTTGCGCCTTGCTTGAAACGCCGCGGTTTGCCGCGGCGTTTTCATTGGTGCGCCGGGCACTGCAGCACAACGCCGCAGTAAGGCGCGAACAGGTATGCATGGCCACATTTGGCCGCGCCGGAATTTATAATCATCGCCGGGGTCTGAGAGAGCGCATTGCAGCGGTTTGCCGCAGCATCAAATAACAGAGGAGGTGCGCGTGCCGTTCACGCTGCATGGAATTCCCGTATCACGCGGTATTGCCATCGGGCGAGCGTATCTGATCGCCCCGGCTGCGCTCGACGTCGACCACTACCTCATCGAGCCCGCGCAGATCGAAGACGAAATCGTGCGCTTTCGCGCCGCGCTTCAGGCCGTGGAACTGGAGCTCGACACGCTGCGCGCCGACCTCGCCGCCGACGCCCCTTCCGAAATGGGCGCGTTCATCGGCGTGCACCTCATGATCCTGAACGACGTGATGCTCGTGCAGGAGACCATCGACCTCATCCGCACGCGCCGCTTCAATGTGGAGTGGGCGCTTACCGAACAGCTCGAACGCCTCTCGCGCCACTTCGACGACGTGGAGGACGAGTACCTGCGCGAGCGCAAGGCCGATATCGAACAGGTCGTGGAGCGCGTGCTGAAGTCGCTCGCGGGCGCCATGCCCTCGTCGCTGCACGGCGGCTGCGACGAGATGATCGTCGTCGCGCACGACATCGCGCCTGCCGACATGCTGCAGTTCAAGGGGCAAACCTTCCAGGGCTTCGTGACCGATCTCGGCGGGCGCACCTCGCATACGGCCATTGTCGCGCGCAGTCTGGGCATTCCGGCGGCCGTCGGTATGCAGCAGGCGAGCGCGCTGATCCGTCAGGACGATCTCATCATCGTCGATGGCGATCATGGCGTCGTGATCGTCGATCCCGCACCCATCGTGCTGGAGGAGTACACCTACCGGCAAAGTGAGATGGCGCTCGAGCGGCGCAAGCTCCAGCGCCTGAAGTTCTCGCCCACGCAAACGCTGTGCGGCGCGAAGATCCAGCTCTACGCGAACATCGAGCTGCCCGACGACGCGCAGGCCGCGCTCGACTCCGGCGCGACGGGCGTGGGTCTCTTTCGCACCGAGTTCCTGTTCATGAATCACAAGGACCACTTGCCGGAGGAGGACGAGCAGTTCGCGGCCTACCGCCGCGCGGTGGAGCTCATGAACGGGCTGCCCGTGACGATCCGTACGATCGACGTGGGTGCGGACAAGCCGCTCGACGCCATGAGCGGCAGCGACGGCTTTGAGACGGCGGCGAACCCCGCGCTCGGCCTGCGTGCGATTCGCTGGAGCCTTTCCGAGCCGCAGATGTTCCTCACGCAGTTGCGTGCGATCCTGCGCGCCTCGGCGTTCGGTTCGGTCAAGATCCTGATTCCGATGCTCGCGCACGCGCAGCAGATCGATCAGACGCTCGACCTGATCCGCGAGGCGAAGCGCCAGCTCGACGACGCCGGTTTCGCCTACGACCCCAACATCCAGATCGGCGCGATGATCGAGATCCCGGCGGCGGCGCTCGCGCTGCCGATGTTCCTGCGCCGTCTCGACTTCCTCTCGATCGGCACCAACGACCTGATCCAGTACGCGCTCGCCATCGACCGGGCCGACAACGCGGTGGCCGAGCTGTACGATCCGCTGCATCCGGCCGTGCTGCAGCTGATCGCCCATACGCTGCGCGAGGCGAAGCGCGCAGGGGTGCCGGTTTCGGTGTGCGGGGAAATGGCGGGTGACCCGGCGTTTACGCGCTTGCTGCTCGGCATGGGGCTCACCGAGTTTTCGATGCATCCGAGCCAGTTGCTCGTGGTGAAGCAGGAGATCCTGCGCTCGCAGCTCAAGGCGCTGGAAAAGCCGGTGTCGGAAGTGCTGGCCGCTTACGAGCCCGAGGAGTTGCAGGCGGCGCTGCAGCGTGTGGCGCAAGCCTGAACGTCTCTATGCGCACACACGCGCAAATGCAAAAAAGCCCCGGCAGGTCCGGGGCTTTTTTGTGTCCAGATTCTTGAGCGCATCACGCGTGCCGGTGCCGCTCGCCGCACACCGGGCAATCGGGCTGGCGCGCCACGCGCATCGTGTTCCACTCCATGCGCAGCGAGTCGAGCATCATGAGCCGCCCGACGAGCGGCGCGCCGATGCCGCCAATCACGCGCAGCGCCTCGGCCGCCTGCATCGCGCCGATGATGCCCACGGTGGGCGCGAACACACCCATCGTCGAGCACGCCACTTCCTCGAAGGGTTGATCTTCGGGGAACACGCAGGCGTAGCACGGCGAGGCCTCGTCGCGGAAGTCGAACGTGCTGATCTGCCCGTCGAAACGCAGTGCCGCGCCCGAGACGAGCGGCACGCCGTGCTTCACACACGCGCGGTTGATCGCGTGGCGCGTGGCGAAGTTGTCGGTGCAGTCGAGCACGACAGTCGCGCCCGGCACGTGTGCATCGAGCCACGCGTCGTCGATGCGCGTTTGCAGCGCGTTCACCTTCACCTCGGGATTCAGGCGCGCGATGGCGTCGCGGCCCGACTCGACCTTCGCGCGGCCCACCGACGCCGTCTCGTGCATGATCTGCCGCTGCAGGTTGGTGAGGTCGACCGTGTCGTTGTCGACGAGCGTGAGCGTGCCGACGCCCGAGGCCGCGAGATACATGGCCGCCGGCGAGCCGAGGCCGCCCGCGCCCACGACGATGGCATGTGCGTTCAGAAAGCGCTGCTGCGCCTCGATGCCGATCTCGTCGACGAGGATATGGCGGGAGTAGCGAAGGAGTTGGTCGTCGTTCATCGCGATGCGCTTGCTCGATGGCGCTGCGATGGACCTCGAGAGCCCGAATGGCTCTGAATGGGGAAGCGCGCGCCGGGGAAATTCCGTGCCGTTATTGTAACGACGCCAGCGGCTGGAGGAGGGGCGGCCTCGCGACCGGCGCACAAGACGCGCGGGTCGCGAGGCGGGTACGGCGTGTTACTTGGCCGGCGCCGGAGCGGAGGCCGGCGCGGCAGCGGAGCCCGGAGCCGGCGCCATGATGAGGGCGCCCGGCTTCACCGCGATCGGCGCGGAAGCCGAGGTCGGCGGCTTCTGCTGCGCGAGGCGGCGCTCCATCGGCGACTTCGACTCGGCCACAGGCTTGCCCTGGAGCTTGTTCAGCGCCTGCTGGAGCATGAAGTCGTCGGTGGAACCGAACTCGACCGGCTTGCGCTCGCGATCCTTCTGGCGCTGCTCCGGCGTCTTCTTGTCGTTCTGCTCTTCGAGCTGGCGCAGCATGTCCATGCGCTCCTGCTCGCGCACTTCCTGCTCCTTCTTCTCGTCCGGGTCCTGCGTGTTGGCGAGGTGGTTCTGGTAGTCCACTTCGCGCGTGACGAGTGCGTCGTCCGGATCGCCGTCGGAGTACTGGTCGACCGCGATGTCAGGACGGATGCCCTTGTTCTGGATCGAGCGGCCGCTCGGCGTGTAGTAGTACGCCGTGGTCAGGCGCAGCGCCGTGTCGGCCGTCATCGGGCGCACGGTCTGCACCGAACCCTTGCCGAACGTCGTCTTGCCGACGATGAGGGCACGCTTGGAGTCCTGCAGCGCGCCCGCCACGATTTCGGAAGCCGACGCCGAGTAGGCGTTGGTCAGCACGATCATCGGCACCGTCTTGAACTCGGCCGCCTCGCCCTTGAGCGGGTCGCCGTCGAACGACGGCAGACGGTAGTTCTCGTAGGTGTCGCGGTAGACCTGCTTCGAGTCCGGAATCTGGCCGTTCGTCGAAACGACGACCGAATCCGGCGGCAGGAACGCGCCCGCCACGCCCACGGCGCTTTGCAGCAGGCCGCCGCCGTTGTTGCGCAGGTCGAGGATGATGCCCTTGAGGTTAGGCTCCTGGCGCGCGATGTCCTGCAGCTTCTGGGCGAGGTCGGGGACCGTGCGCTCCTGGAAGCTCGTGATGCGGATATACGCGTAGCCCGGCGCCACGATCTTCGACTTCACGCTCTGCACCTTGATGATGGCGCGCGTGATGGTGAGCGGGAAGGTGCGGTCGTCGGTCTTGCGGAAGATCGTGAGCGTGACCTTGGTGCCCGGGTCGCCGCGCATCTGCTTGACCGCCTGGTCGAGCGTCATGCCGCGCACCGGCTTGTCGTTGATGCGCGTGATGAGGTCGCCCGGACGAATGCCGGCGCGGTACGCGGGCGTGTCTTCGATGGGGGAGATGACCTTGATCAGGCCGTCTTCCGACGAGATTTCGATGCCGAGACCCGCGAAGCGACCCTTGGTCTGCTCCTGCAGCTCCTGATAGTCGGTCTTGTCGAGATACGACGAGTGCGGGTCGAGGCTCGACACCATGCCCTTGATGGCGGCGGTGAGAAGCTTCTTGTCGTCGACCGGGGTGACGTACTCATGCTTGATTTGACCGAACACTTCGGCGAAGAGCCGCAGCTGGTCGAGCGGCAGCGGTTCGACGACCGTCTGCTGGGTTTGCTGCGCCTCGGCGGAAATCTGCAGGGTGGCAAATACGCCGGTCGCGAGGCCAGCGGCGATCAGGCCGATATTTTTCAGGTTCTTTCGCATAGAGTATGTTGCGTGCGGTCGAAAAGGCGCGTGGCAGCGTCTATTGGAAAAGCGACGGACAAGTATAACTGCACACCCGCCGTGGCTGTGTATAAGGCGCGTACGATGGGACTAAGACAGTGCGGCCGGCACCTGGTTCGCAAACCGTGTGCCGTCAATCCAGTGCTGGCGCGGTGCTGGCAGGGCGCTGGCAATCTTGCCAGCCAGGACCCGAAAAGCGGAAAAGGGGAATGTGCAACGAGTTGCGGAGGCCGCCGGTCCGTCGGGCCGGCGGCTGCCTGAACGTACCAGGCACGTGAACGAGGCACGGCCGGGACGCGGCCGATAAAGGAAAACGCGGACCCTTAGCCGGCCTTCTTGCCCTGGTTCGCGACAGCGGCCTGCGCCTTCGCGATGGCTTCGGCGTCGCCCAGATAGTAGTGCGTGATGGGCTTGAGGTTCTCGTCCAGCTCATAGACGAGCGGCACGCCGTTCGGGATGTTCAGCCCGACGATGTCGTCATCCGAGATGTTGTCGAGGTACTTCACGAGCGCGCGGATCGAGTTGCCGTGCGCGGCGATCACCACCTTCTTGCCTGCCTTGATGGCCGGTGCGATCGACTCGTTCCAGATCGGCAGCACGCGCGCGACCGTGTCCTTCAGGCACTCGGTGAGCGGCAGTTCCTCGCGCGGCACCCTGGCGTAGCGCGGATCGTTGTACGCCGTGCGCGAGTCGGTCGGCTCGAGCGCGGGCGGCGGCGTGTCGTAGCTGCGGCGCCAGACCAGCACCTGCTCGTCGCCGAATTTTTCGGCCGTTTCGGCCTTGTTCAGGCCCGAAAGCGCGCCGTAGTGACGCTCGTTCAGGCGCCACGAGTGGACCACGGGCAGGTACATCTGGTCCATCTGGTCCTGCACGTGCCAGAGCGTGCGGATCGCGCGCTTGAGCACCGAGGTGTAGGCGATGTCGAACGTGTAGCCGGACTCCTTGAGTAGCTGGCCTGCCTGCTGCGCTTCGCGGTTGCCCTGCTCGGTGAGGTCGACGTCCACCCAGCCGGTGAAGCGGTTTTCCTTGTTCCACGTCGATTCGCCGTGGCGGATGAGTACGAGTTTGTACATGAGGATGCCGGTCGGTAGTGAAGGAAGCGGTAATCGGGGACGGGAGGCGCAACGCCGCGGCTACACCATGGCGGCCGTCCAGTCCGGCGGGCTGCACGCCCGGGCTGGGGGGCGGTAACCCTGCGACAAACGGTTATTTTATAATGAGCGGATTGCCCGAACCCGATTTCGCACGATTTCTCTGACTTTCCCTTTTTCCGGCGGACCCTCCGTGACGTTCTTCACCAATTACATCAACCTTGTACTCATCGCGATCGTCCTCATCTCAGGAGGGTTGCTCCTGTGGCCGACGCTCAAGCGCGGCGGCCGCGGCGGCGTTTCGACCGCCGAGGCGACGCAGCTCATCAACCGCCGCAATGCCGTGGTGGTCGACCTGCGTCCCGCGGGTGAATTCGCGAAGGGCCATCTTCCGTCGGCGCGCCAGGTTGAATTTGGCGAACTCGAGACGAAGATCGGCCAGCTCGTGAAGAACAAGAGCAACCCGGTGTTGCTGGTCTGCCAGACGGGCCAGCAGTCGCACAAGGCGCTGCGCCTCGTGAAGGACGCCGGTTTTGCCGAGGTCCACGTGCTGGACGGCGGCGTGAACGCCTGGCAGCAGGCCGGAATGCCGGTCGTGAAACAAGGAGGTTCGAAGTGAGCAAAGTGGTCATGTACAGCACCCAGGTGTGCCCGTATTGCCAGATGGCCGAGCGTCTTTTAAAGTCGCGCGGCGTCGAACACATCGAGAAAGTGCTGATCGACCGGGACCCGGCGCGGCGCGAAGAGATGATGACGCGCACCGGCCGGCGTACTGTGCCTCAGGTTTTCATCGGCGAGACGCACGTGGGCGGTTACGATGACCTCTCCGCGCTCGACCGTGCGGGCGGCTTGACGCCGCTGCTCGAAACCGTCTGAGGTTAGAGGCGCTGAGCCCAGGCTGATTCATAGCCTGATTAGCAGCCACGATCGCCGTGGGACCTCGTCCGCGGGCGGGCTGCGCAGCGTGGCGTAGCGACGCAGGGTTTCGGCCCGCGCGAGCCAGCGAGGCTTGCGCGGGCCTGTTGCCGTTCATTGCCGTAGTGCGGCGCATTTTCGGGACTTCGAGATGTCGCGATAATGCCGCCGTGATCCATTCAATCAGGGAAGCCATACACCATGTCTGACGAGAACAACCAGCCGTTCTTCAATATCCAGCGCATCTACCTCAAGGACATGTCGCTCGAGCAGCCGAATTCGCCGGCCATCTTCCTTGAGCAGGACATGCCTTCGGTCGAAGTGGAAGTCGACGTCAAGGCCGAGCGCCTCGCCGATACGGTGTTCGAGATCATCGTCACCGGCACCGTCACGGCCAAGGTCAAGGACAAGGTTGCGTTCCTGATCGAAGCCAAGCAAGCCGGCATTTTCGACATCCGCAACATCCCGGCCGAACAGGTCGATCCGCTCGTCGGCATCGCCTGCCCGACCATCCTGTTCCCGTACCTGCGCTCGAACATCGCCGACGCGATCACGCGTGCAGGCTTCCCGCCGATCCACCTGGCCGAGATCAACTTCCAGGCGCTCTACGAGCAACGCCTGCAGCAACTCGCCCAGCAAGACGGCGCAAGCAGCGCGACGCACTAAAGCGCGCGTTGATCGTTTCCACGAACTACCGGTGCGGAGTATCGGAATGAACATCGCCGTTCTCGGCGCCGGAGCGTGGGGCACCGCGCTGGCAGGGCACCTCGCCCAGGCGCATCACACGCTGTTGTGGGCGCGCGATGGCGCGCTCGTCGACACCTTGCGCAAGACGCATGAAAACGCCCGCTATCTGGCGGGCGTTGCGCTGCCCAAGTCTCTCGAATACGAAACCGATCTCGCTGCCGCGCTCGACCATGCTTCGGGCGAGGCAGATCTCGTCGTGCTCGCCACGCCCGTGGCGGGCCTGCGCGGCATGCTCTGCACGCTGCGCGACATGGGCCGCGTGCCCGCGCACTTCGTCTGGCTCTGCAAGGGCTTCGAAGCTGAGTCGCAACTGATGCCGCATCAGGTCGTGGCCGCCGAACTGCCCGGCCACGCGAGCAACGGCGTGCTGTCGGGGCCGAGCTTCGCGCGCGAAGTGGGCGAGGGCCTGCCCGTCGCGTTGACGGTGGCAAGCACCTCCGCCGACTGCCGCGAGCGCACGCTCGCCGCGTTCCATCACCGCGCCATGCGCATCTATACCGGCGACGACGTGGTCGGCGTCGAGGTGGGCGGCGCGGTCAAGAACGTACTCGCGATCGCGACCGGCATCGCCGATGGCTTGGGCCTCGGCCTGAATGCACGCGCCGCGCTCATCACGCGCGGCCTCGCGGAGATGACGCGCCTTGGCGTCACGCTCGGCGGGCGTGCGGAAACCTTCACGGGGCTCACCGGCCTCGGCGACCTCATTCTCACGGCCACGGGCGACCTTTCGCGCAACCGCACCGTGGGCAAGCAACTCGCGAGCGGCCGCACGCTCGACGACATCCTCGGCGCACTCGGCCATGTGGCCGAAGGCGTGCGCTGTGCGCAGGCCGTGCTGGCACTCGCGCGCGCGCATGGCATCGAGATGCCGATTACCCAGGCGGTATGCGCCGTGCTGTTCGACGGTGTCACGCCGCGCGACGCCGTGAGCGCGCTGCTGAGGCGCGACGCGAAGGCGGAGTAGGGCGTTTCGGTCCTGCTGCGCTTTGCGTGAACTACGCGCGTATTGCGTGGGACCCGAGCGCAAAGGAGGACTGTATGCTGACCATCGGAAAGTGCCGCATCGAGGCGCAGGCCGTCGACATCACCACGTTGAAGGTCGATGCGATCGTCAACGCCGCGAACGGATCGCTGCTCGGTGGCGGCGGCGTGGATGGCGCGATTCATCGCGCCGCCGGGCCGGACCTGCTGCGCGAGTGCGAGACGCTGAACGGCTGCCCGACCGGCGACGCCAAAATCACTGGCGGCTATCGCCTTCCCGCGAAACACGTGATCCACACCGTGGGCCCCGTCTGGTATGGCGGCGGCCGTGATGAAGCGCATCTGCTGGCTTCGTGTTACCGGCGCTCGCTCGACTGCGCACGCGAGGCGGGCGTGACGAGCATCGCGTTTCCGGCAATCAGTTGCGGCATCTACCGTTTTCCCGCCGACGAGGCGGTGAAGATTGCAGTCGCGACTGTGATCGACGCATTACCCAATTCGCCCGCGCTCGAGCATGTGATCTTCGCGTGCTTCGACAACACGATGCTCGCGCGCTACGAGGATGAACTCGCGGCGCGGGGCAACGCGTAGCATTTGCTTTATTCGCCCCCTTCGAACCCGGCCTGACGCCACGCTTCGAACACCACGACCGCGACCGTGTTCGAGAGATTCAGGCTGCGGTTGCCCGGCCGCATCGGCAGCCGTACGCGTTGCGGTGTTTCGAAGCGCTCGAGCACTGCATCGGGCAGGCCGCGCGTTTCCGCGCCGAACACGAACCAGTCGCCGGGCTGGAAGGCGTGCGAGTGAAAGCGGCCCGAGCCTCGCGTCGTGAACGCGAACATGCGTGCCGGATCCGGTGCTTCTTTGGCGATGAAGGCGTCCCAGTTGGCGTGGACGTGCATCTGCGCGTATTCGTGGTAATCGAGGCCCGCGCGGCGCAGCTTCGTGTCGTCGAGGGGGAAGCCGAGCGGCTCGATCAGATGCAGCCGCGCTCCGGTGTTCGCGCACAGGCGAATCACGTTGCCGGTGTTCGGCGGAATTTCGGGTTCGACGAGAACGACGTTGAACATGGCGATAAAACTCTCTCGATGTCTTGAATAGTGTGAGGCCGATCAGTCTTTCGGCGTGCGCAGTGCGACAAAATTCGTCACGCGCCGTGCGCCGGCGGCTTTGAGCGTACGTGCGAGCGCGTCGAGCGTCGCGCCCGAAGTCATCACGTCGTCGACCACGCCCACATGCTGGCCGCCAAGTGGCCGCGTGAGCGCGAACGCCCGGCCGACATTGCGGCGGCGCGTTTCGCGATCGAGCTTCGATTGCGGCGCCGTATGCAGAATGCGTCGGACGAGCGTGGCGTCCGCGTGCGTGCCCAGGCGCCGTGCGAGCGGCCGCGCGATCTGCCAGGCCTGGTTGTAGCCGCGCTCGATCAGGCGTTCGCGCGAGAGCGGCACCGGCACGACGATCTCGGGCATGCCCTGTTCGTCGGACATATCTTGTGCGGCGAGCGCGAGGCGTCGCGCGAATTCCTCGCCGAGCGCGAGGCGCGCGCGAAACTTCAGGCCCCGCGCGAGCAGGTCGAGCGGCGCGCGATAGTCGGCGAGCGCGAGCGTTGCGTCGAATGCGGGCGGCGCGTCGACGCAGGCCTCGCAGCGGTAGCGTGCGCGCGCCGCCGCACCGCGCCTGTGCGCGAGCGGCATGGCGCAGACCGTACAGCGCAGCCGTGGCTCATTCCAGTACGCCGCATCGCAGCACACACAGAGCGTGGCTCGCGTCAAATTGCCGCATAATGGGCACAGATTGGGCAGCACGAAGTGGGCAAGCCGTGACGGCAGCGCCCGCGCCTGTCGACAGACGCGCGCAACAACCGCATGACGAATGCGGTGCGGTGCGTGGTCCGAAGCGGTCGGCGTGACACGCGGTGGATTGCGTGGCTCACGTGAAATAGGGCGCGGCGGCATCGAAGGACGGCCCGGGCAGCGGGCTCGCGTGACTGAAAGGAAAGGAGTGAGCGAGTATACTTCGCAGACTTCGCCAATACGACCGACATGTCCCCGTCTCCCGCAAGAACTGGCCGTCCGGACTATGACACCCGGCACCTGCGGCGCATCTTCGATCGCCGCGCGGCGACTTTCGACGACGTTGCGTTCCTGCCGCGTGAAATCGCGCAACGCATGCGCGAGCGCCTCGAATACATCAAAGTGAATCCCGCGGCCGTGCTCGACATCGCGTGCGGCCAGGGTGACGATCTGCCCGGCTTGCGCGAGCGCTTTCCCGAAGCGCCCGTGTTCGGCACCGATCTCTCCCTCGCCATGCTGCGCCGCGCCCGCGAGCACGACGCCCCCGACACGAGCTGGCGGCGCTTTCTGCCCGCATCGGTTGGCCGCGCGCTCGGCTCGCGCGGTCCGCGTGTTGCGCAGGCCGACTTCGCGGCACTGCCGTTCGCGCATGACGCGTTCGAACTGCTGTGGTCGAATCTCGCACTGCATTGGCATCCGCGCCCCGACCTCGTGTTCGGGGAGTGGCAGCGCGTGCTCAAGGTCAACGGGCTGCTGATGTTCAGCACGCTCGGGCCCGACACGCTCAAGGAGTTGCGCGGCGCGTACGCCGAGGTCGAAGCCGCGCACGGCGTGCCGACGCGCGCGCACGTGATCGATTTCGTCGACATGCACGATCTTGGCGACATGCTCGTCGAGAACGGCTTCGAGATTCCGGTGATGGACCAGGAAACGCTCACCATCACCTACAAGACGCCGGAAAAGCTGCTCGCCGATGTGCGCCGCTGGGGCGCGTATCCGTTCGAGCGCCACGGCGATGGCGAGGGTGAAAGCGGCGGTACGCACGGCGCGCGGCGCCTGCACCGTGCGCTCGTGGCCGCGCTCGAGGCGCGCCGCCGTACGGATGGGCCGCACGCGGGCACGATCCCGCTGACCTTCGAGATCATCTACGGCCACGCGTGGAAGGCCGTGCCGCGCATGACCGCCGAAGGCCATGGCATCGTGCGCATCGAAGACATCGGCCGGGGTCCGGCAAGGAATCGGTAACGTGGTAAGGGGGCTTTCGTTATGCCTGAAATTAGCGCCTGAAAAGCCCCTGGAAAATGCTTGAAAAATCGCTGCAAGGCCCGTCTGGCATGGGTTTGCGGGCGATTGATGCTTGCTTGTGAGGGCTGGGGATCGCGCCTATAATGCGTCAGTTTGCTGCACGGAAGGGTCCCCAAAATCCATTGTGGCAAGTCCAGATGTTCCCGTAGTTGTGCGAGGCGCAGCGCGGCGATAGTCTGGCGAAGTTGCAAGTGGGGGAGGCGAGCGATGCAGGCGCCTGATCTGCTGGCGAGTCCGGAGCCGGTCCTGAAAGACTGGACCATGAAGCGCAACTGTTCGGTTTCGCCCAGGCAATTCGTGTTCTTCTATGTTTCGCTGGCGCTGGTTTCCATCGCGATCGCCGTTCTGTTGTTGATCCACGGCGCCTGGCTGGTTTTGCCGTTTACCGGTATCGATCTGTTGGTAGTAGGCGGCGCTTTTGTCATTTATGCGCGCCATGCTGTCGATTACGAACGTATCAGGCTTTATCCGAACCGGCTGGTGATCGAACAGATGAGCGCCGACGCGCTCACGCAGTTCGAATTCAATCCCCGCTGGGTCCGGGTCGAGCCGGGCGCGACCCCACGCGACCCGGTGCGTCTCGTGTCCCGCGGTCAGGCGGTCGCTGTCGGGTTGCATCTGCCGCAATATCGGCGTGCGCAGTTCGCGCGGGAACTGCGTGCATGGCTTGCGCGCGCGGGTTAATGCGCGGCGCGTGAGTTGCCCGGTTGGCGGTATGAGCGTCCCAGGGGGCGCCCTGGTTGCAAAACCTTCCTGCGGGGTCGAGGGTTTGAATGGAAATTATGGGTAAGGAAGCTATGAAAACAATCAAGCGAGCCCTCCAGGGCGTGCTGGCGTGCAGCGGATTCCTCGTCGCCGGCGCGGCACTCGCAGTCGGAGACAGCCCAGGCGGCCCTGCGGTGAACGAGATCAATTTTCAGCCGCCCGTCACGCGCATCGCCGAAGAGCTCTACAGCCTCCACATGATGATGCTGCTCTTGTGCGCCGTGATTTTTGTCGGCGTGTTCGGCGTCATGTTCTATTCGATCTACGCGCACCGTAAATCGAAGGGCCACAAGGCGGCTCACTTCCATGAGAGCACCACGGTCGAAATCATCTGGACGGTGGTGCCGTTCATCATCGTCGTGCTGATGGCGCTGCCCGCCACCAAGGCCGTCGTGGCGATGAAGGACACGTCCAACGCCGACCTCACCGTGAAGGTCACGGGCTACCAGTGGAAATGGGGCTACGACTACGTGAAGGGGCCGGGCGAGGGCATCAACTTCCTCTCCACGCTCAGCACGCCGCGCTCCGAGGTGAACAACCGGGTGCCGATCACCGATACGTATCTGCAGGAAGTCGACAATCCGCTCGTCGTGCCGGTGAACAAGAAGATCCGCATCATCACGACGGCCAACGACGTCGTGCACTCGTGGTACGTGCCCGCATTCGGCGTGAAGCAGGACGCAATTCCGGGCTTCGTGCGCGACACGTGGTTCAAGGCCGACAAGGTCGGCACCTATCGCGGCTTCTGTACCGAACTGTGCGGCAAGGAGCACGCATTCATGCCGGTCGTGGTCGAGGTGCTCTCCGACGACGACTATGCAAAGTGGGTCGATACGCAAAAAGCGAAGATGGCCGCCGCCAACGACGACCCGAACAAGACCTACACACTGGCTGAGCTCAAGGAGCGCGGCGAGAAGGTCTATGCGTCGAACTGCGCGGTGTGCCACCAGCCCACCGGCAAGGGCGCGGGCGCGTTCCCGGCGCTCGACGGCAGCAAGGTGGCCAATGGCCCGGTTGCCGAGCACGTGAGCATCGTCCTGAAGGGCAAGAACGCCATGCCTTCGTGGGCGCCCACGCTCAACGACGTGGAGATCGCCTCGGTCATCACGTACGAGCGCAACGCGTGGGGCAACCACACTGGCGACATTCTGCAGCCGCGCCAGGTGGCCGACGCGCGCAACGGCAAGATGCCCGAGGGCGGCGACCATACCGCCGCGGCGGGTGCGGGCGGCGCGAGCGACGCGGCTGCGGCTAGCGGCGCGCAAGAGGCTAGCGGCGCTGCCGAAGCGAGTGGGGCCAGCGGTGCGGCAGCGGCAAGCGGCGCCGAACAGGCGCCGAGCGCGGCGGCACTGCCGGCAAGCGTGTACTTCGAAGTGGGCAAGAGCACGCTGCCCGCCGACGCGAAGGACGCCATCCAGGCTGCAGCCGACTACGCGAAGGCGCATCCCGACGCGAAGTTCACGCTCTCGGGCTACACCGATGCGAGCGGCAACGCCAGCACGAATGCGGACCTCGCCAAGCGCCGCGCGCAAGCCGTGCGCGACGCGCTGAAGGCGGCAGGCATTGCTGAAGACCACATCATTCTGAAGAAGCCGGAAACGATCACGGGCGGCGCGAACGCGAAGGAAGCGCGCCGGGTGGAGATCAGCGCGGCGGCCTGAGCGGTCGCCACGCCAGTACGGCAAGCAGCACAGACGCAGGACAAGCGCTGCGCGAGCACATAACAAAGCAGGCAAACGCTGCAGCAAGAGACGCAAGGCCATTCGCTTTCGCAATCATTTTGCAAGGGATCGCAGTCAGCGCATCAGCGTGAGGCGGCGATCGACAGGAGATAAGACATGTCTAGCATCGGACACGATGTAGCTGGAGGGCACGGCCACGTGCACGGCGACCACGCGCACGCCACGCCCCACGGCTGGCGCCGCTGGCTGCTCGCGACGAACCACAAGGACATCGGAACGCTGTATCTGCTCTTCTCGTTCGTGATGTTCCTTTCTGGCGGCGTCATGGCGCTCGCGATTCGTGCGGAACTGTTCGAGCCGGGCATGCAGATCATGCGCCCCGAGTTCTTCAACCAGCTCACCACGATGCACGGCCTGATCATGGTGTTTGGCGCGATCATGCCGGCGTTCGTGGGCTTCGCGAACTGGATGATTCCGCTGCAGATCGGCGCCTCGGACATGGCGTTCGCGCGCATGAACAACTTCAGCTTCTGGCTGCTGCCCGCCGCCGCGTGCCTGCTGGTCGGCTCGTTCTTCTCGCCGGGCGGCGCGACCGCAGCGGGCTGGACGCTCTACGCGCCGCTCTCCACGCAGATGGGCCCGGGCATGGACTTCGCGATCTTCGCGGTGCACATCATGGGCGCCTCGTCGATCATGGGCGGCATCAACATCGTCGTGACCATCCTGAACCTGCGCGCGCCGGGCATGACGCTCATGAAGATGCCGATGTTCGTGTGGACCTGGCTCATCACCGCCTACCTGCTGATCGCCGTGATGCCGGTGCTCGCAGGCGCGATCACGATGCTGCTGTTCGACCGCCACTTCGGCACGAGCTTCTTCAATGCGGCAGGCGGCGGCGACCCGGTCATGTACCAGCACATCTTCTGGTTCTTCGGGCACCCCGAGGTCTACATCATGATCTTGCCGGCGTTCGGGATCGTCTCGCAGGTCATCCCGGCGTTCTCGCGCAAGCCGCTGTTCGGCTATAGCTCGATGGTGTACGCCACGGCGTCGATCGCGATTCTCTCGTTCATGGTCTGGGCGCACCACATGTTCGCGACCGGCATGCCGGTCACGGGCCAGCTCTTCTTCATGTACGCGACGATGTTGATCGCCGTGCCCACGGGCGTGAAGGTGTTCAACTGGGTCGCCACGATGTGGCGCGGCTCGCTCAGCTTCGAAACGCCGATGCTGTGGGCAGTGGGCTTCCTGATCGTGTTCACGTTCGGCGGCCTCTCGGGCCTGATGCTCGCCATGGCGCCGCTCGACATCCAGTATCACGGCACCTATTTCGTGGTGGCGCACTTCCATTACGTGCTGGTGGCGGGATCATTATTCGCGTTGTTCTCAGGGTGGTACTACTGGGCGCCAAAATGGACCGGCTGGATGTACAACGAAATGCGCGGCAAGATCCACTTCTGGTGCTCGCTGATCTTCTTCAACCTCGCGTTCCTGCCGATGCACTTCGTCGGTCTCGCCGGGATGCCGCGCCGCTATGCCGACTATCCGGCCCAGTTCACGGACTGGAATCAGGTGATCACGATCGGTGCGTTCGGCTTCGGCCTTTCTCAGGTGTACTTCCTGTTCGCGGTGGCGCTGCCCGCATACCGCGGCGGCGGCGAACTGGAGAAAGCCGGCGACAAGCCGTGGGACGGCGCAACCGGCCTCGAATGGACCGTGCCGAGCCCGGCCCCGTTCCACACGTTCGAGAATCCGCCGACGGTCGAATGAGTCGTTGAGTTTGTGGCGTCCGGCTGCGCACAGCCGGACGCGAACGAAGCCCGCGGTCTCAACGCAGTCTTCGCGCAGTGTTCACAGCAGCACGCACAAGAGGCGATTCACGATGCAAGGAGAAGCCGCGGCCAGCCGCGTTGCACGTATGACCCGGGATCCACAAAAAAGACGTACGCCCGAGCAGGTCCGCGCGGGCAATCTGCGGCTCGGCCTCATTCTGCTGGCCGTCGTAGTCGGCTTCTTTGTGGCTGCCGTCGTCAAGCAGGTGTATTTCCCCGGCCACTAACGCGAAGTGCGTTTGCCGGAAGATCGTTCGAGGAAGTCCGATGTCCACGCAAGCTGGAAATGATCGCGCATTCAACCGGTCGATGCTCATCAAGCTCGTCGTCGTGGCGCTGCTGATGTTCGGTTTTGGTTTTGCACTGGTGCCGATGTATCGGGCGATTTGCCAGGTCACGGGCATCAACAACCTCGTGCAGCGCGATACCACGGAGCGTGAGGCGCGCAACACGCAGGTGGACATGACGCGCACGATCTCGATCGAGTTCGACGCGAACGCGCGGGGCCTCCTCGGCTTCAGGCCGGAGCAAACGAGCCTCGACGTGCATCCGGGCGAAGTCATGACGGTGATGTACGACATTTCGAACAACGAAGGACGTACGATTGACGCGCAGGCCATTCCGAGCTATGCGCCGAAGCAGGCGACGGAGTACTTCCGCAAGATCGAGTGTTTCTGCTTCACGCAGCAAACCTTGAAGGCGAACGAGACGAAGCGCATGCCGGTGGTGTTCGTGATCGACCCGAAGCTGCCGAAGGACGTGAAGACGATCACGCTGTCGTACACGTTTTTCGAGTTGAACAAACCGGCCGTGCCGCCGCCGCCGAAACAGTCGGCGGGAGCATGAGGCTCTGGCAACGAAGCCAGGAGGCGAAAGGCGCATGAGCGACGAACGCGGCGGCGCAGGTTCAGGGCCGGCGAAGAAGAAGGGCGGCATCCTGCAGGTGATGAAGGCGGTGGCGTGGTCCTTTCTCGGCGTGCGCAAACGCGCCGACCTCGAAGACGACGCCGCGAACCTGCACCCCGTGCAGCTGATCATCGCGGGCATCATCGGCGCAGTGCTGTTCATCGTCGTGCTGCTCTTGATCGTGCACGCGGTGGTGGGATGAGCCTGGCGCGCGCAACGTCGCGCGATGCAGAGAATAACGACGACACACTCGGGTACAAGCAGCCGGCGATGTCCGGTGCAACTGGAAATTGGAGAAACAGGCATGAGCGGCCAAAACGATAGCCCGTACTACTTCGTACCGCACCCGTCGCGGCATCCGATCAGCGCGTCCATTGGGCTTCTGGTCATGCTCTCCTCGCTCGCATCGTGGATCAACGGCGAGTCGTGGGGACCGATTGGCGTGCTCGCCGGCCTGCTGTGGCTGCTCTTCACGCTGTGGCACTGGTTCGGCGACGCCATCGCCGAATCCGAAGGCGGCATGTACGGCAAGCGCGTCGACGTGTCGTACCGCTGGAGCATGAGCTGGTTCATCTTCTCGGAAGTGATGTTCTTCGGCGCGTTCTTCGGTGCGCTCTTCTACGCCCGTGCGATCGCCCTGCATCAACTCGGCAGCCTCGATTACAAGCTAATCTGGCCGGACTTCTCGGCGGTCTGGCCGAACACCGGTCCTGCGGCACTGGTCTCGCACTTCCGCTCGATGACGCCGTGGCCCGTGCCGACCATCAACACGGCGCTGCTGCTTTCCTCGGGCGCGACGCTCACCGTTTCGCACCACGCGCTGCGCGACAACCATCGCTCGAAGGCCATCGCGTGGCTCGCCGCGACGATCGTGCTGGGCGTGTGCTTCCTGTTCCTGCAAGCGTTCGAGTACATCCACGCGTACGGCGAACTGAACCTCACGCTCGCTTCGGGCATCTACGGTTCGACGTTCTTCCTGCTCACGGGCTTCCACGGCTTTCACGTGTTCCTGGGCGGCACGATGCTGACGGTCGTGATGATCCGGCTCATTCGCGGTCACTTCACGGCGGAACATCATTTCGCCTTTGAAGGCGCGGCATGGTACTGGCACTTCGTTGACGTGGTGTGGCTCGGCCTCTACGTCGTCGTGTACTGGCTGTGACGCGTGTTGCGCCGCGCAGGCCGCGGCGCTTGCACAGAGAAGGGATGAGAATGAAACAAGGCGCCGCCCGACCTCGTCGGCGCGGCGCCTTGTGTTTTGAGCAGTGGATTTGCGCTGCGGTGTCCGGTGACGGCCAGCTTCGCTCAGCGGCCGTAAGGAATCCCGGTGGACTGAATCCAGCCCATCCAGTGCGCGAACAGAATGAACAGAAAGAGCGAGATCGACAGACCCACGCGCGTGGCGAGCGACCAGACCATCCGCTTGGTGCGGCCCCGGTCGTGCATCATGAAGTAGAGCGCGGAGATCATGCTCGCGATGATCAACGCGAACGCAACGGGGACGAGTATGTGCATGAAGTTCACGGAATTTGGCATGCCTGAAAACGCCTGTCTCATTATCGCACCGTGCCACACGGCGCGGGGTTCGATCACTTGTATGTTTCGCATCGGACGTGCCCAATGAAATTCAGGCTCGTCCCCGCATTGCTCATCCTGATCGTGATGGCCGTGACGATCCGGCTCGGCTTCTGGCAGCGCGACCGCGCGCATCAGAAGGAGGCGCTGCAGGCGCAAATCACGCAGTACGAATCGTCTACGCCGCAACCGGTAGGTGCCACACCGCTCGCGCTGAAGGCCATTGAGTTTCATCGCGTGCGTGCGACAGGCACATTCCTGCCCGAGCGCGTGGTGTATCTCGACAATCGTCCCTATAACGATCAGCCGGGCTTTTATGTCGTGATGCCGCTTAAACTCGAAGGCGGTGGCTACGTGCTGGTGAATCGCGGCTGGTTGCCGCGCAACATAGCAGACCGCGCCACAATCGCGCCCTATGTCACGCCGGCAGGGCCGGTCGTCGTGGAAGGCATTGCGCGCGCGGATGCCTCGCGTGCGTTCGAACTGGGTGCGGGCGGCTCTGCAGCGCATCAGAAGATACGGCAGAATCTCGGCGTCGCTTCCTACGCAGCGGAAACCGGGTTGCCGCTGCAACCGTTCGTGATCCAGCAAACCGGCTTCGTGCCGGCCTTCCAGGATGGGCTCGTGCGCGACTGGCCGGTGCCGAATACCGACGTCGAGCGCAACTACGGCTATATGCTCCAGTGGTGGGGCATGGCGCTCGCGGCCCTCGGGTTCGGTCTTTTTGCGGCTCGTAAAGCAGGGAAAGGCGCAGGCAAAGCCGCTGCGACAAAAGAGCGCACCGAAGGCGAGGTCAGGCAGGACGCCGAAGCGCCCGGAAGGCAAAACGCTGGCAGCGCGAAGGACGCCTGATGATTGGTCGGACGAATCAATTCCGTTCCGACACGATCCGGACAATGGCGCTGCACGTGCAGCACATGGACAACTGAAAGCGACAGAAGCGAGGTTCCACGAGAGTGTCGACGCAATCCCCCCGTTCCGCCCAGGTCGCACAGCCGGCCGCCACGCCCGCGCAGAAAGACGCGCACAAGGACGCAAAGCGGCGTGGCCGCTGGACGCTGCTCGCCATCGCGCTGATCTGCGGCGCGCCTATCGCAATTTCGTACTTCACGTACTACGTGATCAAACCGAAGGGCGGTACAACGAGCTATGGCGCGCTCATCGAGCCGCAGCGGCCCATTCCCGACGCGCTCATGGTGACGGGCGACGACGGTCACGAAGTGCCGCTCGCCTCGCTCAAGGGCCGCTGGCTGATGATCTCGGTGAACGGCGGCGACTGCGACGAAGCGTGCGCCACGAAGCTCTACTTCATGCGCCAGGTGCGCGCGACGCAGGGCGCGGAGCGCGAGCGCGTCGTCACGGTCTGGCTGCGCACCGACGACGCAAGCGTTCCCGCGAAAGTGAAGGGCGCCTACGCCGACACGCGCATGCTGCGCACCGATCCGGTTGCGGTCGCTGCGTGGCTGCCCGCCACGCAAACGTCGAAAGACACCGACCATATCTATCTGGTCGATCCGAACGGCAATCTCATGATGCGATTCCCGGCGAATGCCGATCCGTCGAAAATCAAACAAGACGTCACTAAACTGCTCAAGTGGTCCCGCATCGGTTAAGGTGCGCAGCGCGAGTCTGACAGAGAAGAGTAATAGAGATGTTTATCCTGGAGCTGGGCCTGATTGGCCTGTGCATCGCGTTGCTGCCGCTCTCGTGGGTCTGGGTGAAGGCCGACGACAACAAGTTTCGCAAGCTCGTGTGGCTTACGACGTTCATGACGCTCGACCTTGTGATGTTCGGCGGCTTCACGCGCCTGACCGACTCGGGTCTCGGTTGTCCCGACTGGCCGGGTTGCTATGGCACGTCGTCGCCGTTTATCGCGCATGCGCAAATTGCCGCAGCGCATCTCGCCATGCCGAGCGGCCCCGTGAGCATGTCGAAGGCGTGGATCGAGATGATCCACCGTTATTTCGCCATGGCGATCGGGGTCCTGATCATTGCGCAGATGGCGATTGCCTGGCGCGCGCGCATCAAGCGCCTGCCGCTGCACGTGTCGCCGTGGTGGCCCACCGCGCTGCTCGGGCTGATTCTCGTGCAGGGCGTGTTCGGCGCGTGGACGGTGACGATGAAGCTGCAGCCCATCATCGTCACGACGCACCTCCTGCTTGGCCTCACGCTGCTCGGCTCGCTCGCGTGGCTTGGCGCGCGCATGACGCCGCTGCCCGCGTACGAACCCGACGCCGCGCGCTGGCGCGTGGCCGCGCTGGCGGCGCTCGTGCTGCTCGTCGCGCAGATCGCGCTGGGCGGCTGGGTGAGCACGAACTACGCGGTGCTCGCCTGCACCGACTTCCCGACCTGCAACGGCGCATGGATTCCGCCGATGGATTTCCATCACGGCTTCCATCTCTGGCGCGCGCTCGGCATGGACGGCAACGGCGACGTGATCACCCAGGACGCGCTCGTTGCGATCCACTGGACGCATCGTACGTTCGCGTTCGTCGTAATCGCTTATCTGGTATGGTTCGCCCTCAAGTTGCGACGCTATGCCTCGCTGCGACGCCCGGCAAATTGGATCATGATCGTGATCCTCATCCAATTTCTGACAGGGCTTTCTAACATCGTGCTGCAGTGGCCGCTGCCCGTGGCAGTGGCGCACAACGGTGGCGCGGCGATCCTGCTGCTTTTGGTCGTCGTGCTAAACTTTCGAATTGCTTGTAGCCGCCCCGGCCGCGCCGTTCTCCCTGCGCGCGACACCGCTGCGGTGTGACCCCGCCCTATGGAAAGTACAACCCTATCCCAGACGCCCGGTAGCCGGATTTCCCAATATCTCGCGCTCACCAAGCCGCGCGTCACGCAACTGGCCGTGTTTTGCGCCGTCATCGGCATGTTTCTCGCCGTGCCGGGCATGGTGCCCTGGAAACAGCTGATCGGCGGCACCGTCGGTATCTGGCTCACGGCCGGCGCGGCCTTCGCGATCAACTGTCTGGTCGAGCAAAAGGTGGATGCGCGCATGCGTCGCACTGCCTGGCGTCCTTCGGCACGCGGTGAGATCACGAGCACGCAGATCCTGATCTTCTCGGCGGTGATCGGTGGCATCGGCATGTGGGTGCTGTACACGTTCGCCAATCCCCTGACCATGTGGCTCACGGTGGCGACCTTCATCGGCTACGCGATCATCTACACGCTGCTGCTCAAGCCGGCCACGCCGCAGAACATCGTGATCGGCGGCGCCTCGGGCGCCATGCCGCCGGCGCTCGGCTGGGCCGCTGTCACGGGCCACGTGCCCGGAGACGCCTGGATTCTCGTGCTGATCATTTTCGTGTGGACCCCGCCGCACTTCTGGGCGCTCGCGCTCTACCGCCGCAAGGACTACGAAAACGCCGGCCTGCCGATGCTGCCCAACACGCACGGCGAGAAGTACACGCGTCTGCATATCCTGCTCTACACCGTGATCCTGTTCGCGGTCACGCTGATGCCGTACATCTCCGGCATGAGCGGCGTGGTGTATCTGGCTTCGGCCGTGCTGCTCGGCGCGGTGTTCCTCGCCTACGCGTGGAAGATCTATGTCGAGTATTCCGATGCACTGGCGCGCAAGACTTTCCGCTATTCGATCGTCTACCTCTCGTTACTGTTCATGGCGCTGCTCGTCGACCATTACGTGCATGCGCTCATCGCTGCGTAACGATATGGCCCACCGCACGCTTGCGCGCTTCGTGCGCGCCACGGTTGTGACGCTTGCCGCCGCAGGCGCACTTGGCGGCACGCTGGTTCTGGAGGGCTGCGGCCAGCAGCCTCCCTCGTTCACGAACCTCGACATTACCGGCAACACGCAGTTCGGCAAGGACTTCGCGCTGCCCGACACGAACGGCAAGACACGCACGCTCGCCGACTTCAAGGACAAGGTGGTCGTGCTGTTCTTCGGCTACACGCACTGTCCGGACGTTTGCCCGACCACCATGGCCGAGCTCTCGCAGGCGCTCCAGCAACTGGGGCCCGATGCGGCGAAGCGCGTGCAGGTGCTGTTCGTCACCGTCGATCCCGATCGCGACACCGCGCAGATCCTGGGCCAGTACGCGGCTGCGTTCAACCCGACCTTCATTGGGCTGCGCCCGGCGAGCGAGGACCAGCTCAAGCAGGTGGCGAAGGACTTCCGCGTGTACTACGCGAAAGTGCCCGGCAACACGCCTGACGGCTACACGATGGACCATACGGCCGCGAGCTACGTGTTCGACACGACCGGCAAACTGCGCCTGTTCGCGCGCGACGGGCAGGGCGTCACGTCCTGGCTGCACGATCTGAAGATCCTCCTCGGCTCGAATCCCGACTAAGGGACACCTTGCGCGTTCGCCGCGAAAGGGCGAACGCGCGCCTCAGAGTCGCGCTGGCATACCAGTATGCGAATTCATTATTTCCAGCAACCGGCGCCATATGAGACGATTTATATCGTCCGGCAGACGGCGCATAACGCCGCGTGACCGGAGCAACAACAAAACCACGCAGGAACATCACCTCCATGCAGCGCAGAAATCTGATTAAAGCACTCCTCGCCGGCGTCGCCGCCACCACTCTCGCAGTCAGCTTCGGCGCCCACGCCGACGACCAGGTTATCCGGGTCGGCACCGTTTCGGGTCCGGACGCACAGGTCTGGGCCGTCGTCCAGAAGGTTGCCAAGCGCGAAGGTCTGAACGTCAAGGTCATCGAATTCAACGACTATGTGCAGCCGAACGCCGCGCTCGACGCCGGCGACCTCGACGCCAACAGCTTCCAGACCGGCCCGTACCTCGACAGCCAGATCAAGCAGCGCGGCTACAAGCTCGCGAACGCGGGCCTCACGTACATTTCGCCGATCGGCGTGTACTCGAAGAAGCTCAAGTCGCTGAACGATCTGCCGCAAGGCGCGAAGGTCGCCGTGCCGAATGACCCGTCGAACGAAAACCGCGCGCTGCTGCTTCTGCAGAACAAGGGCTTGATCAAACTGCGCGCTGGCGCGGGCACGAACGGCAACAACGCCACGCCGCTCGACGTCGCAGAGAACCCGAAGAAGATCAAGCTCGTCGAACTGGACGCCGCGCAACTGCCGCGCGCGCTCGGCGACGTGGACGCCGCTGTGATCAACACGAACTATGCGCTGGCCGCCGGCCTGCAGCCGACCAAGGATGCCATCGCCATCGAGGACATCCACAGCCCGTACGCGAACCTGATCGCCGTTCGCACCCAGGACAAGGACAAGCCGTGGGTGAAGAAACTGGTTGCCGCCTACCAGTCGGAAGACGTGCGCCAGTTCATCAAGAACGAGTTCAAGGGCTCGATGGTTCCGTCGTTCTAAGGCACATTCGAGAAGCGGCTGCCTGCGTCTCACCCGAGGCGGGAGCCCAGCAGGACCCGAACGCCGTGGCGAAAGTCACGGCGTTTTTTATTGCGCGTGCCGTATCGGGATTGTTTGAAATTGAGGATCGCACCGCGCGGGTTTGATGTGACTCAATTGAGACGCTAGGGAATCGCTCGAGTGCGCGCTATCTTTCCTGCCGAAGTCACACGCTGGTCCTACGGCGGTACTACGGTGGGCTATGTCAGATAACGTGTTGATGCCACTTTGGTCCCATTGCGGAGCCCACGATTGCTTTCCAGGGTAAATCCCGATGCTTGGCTATCACCGGCTGGAGCCTTATGCGTTCGTGCAACACATTGATTTAAAATGATATTTTTCGATGCATTGCGACGGCCTTGCATCTGTTGATTGGTCTTATTGTGGTTATATAATGGGCTCGCTTTCGCACCGGACCAATCGGCATTGCCAGGTAACATGCCCGTCCGGCCCCCCACGATCGTCCAACCGCTGGCGCCAAGTCCATGGAAACCCGTTGGTCTGCCCTGATGCCCGATGCGCGCAATGTGACGCCGCTCTATCTGCAGCTGGCGCGCAACCTTGCTACGGCTATTCACTGCGGCGTGTGGTCTGCCGGCGAGGCTCTGCCCTCGGAGCGCACGCTGTCGGACGCCATCGGCGTGTCGCGCATCACCGCGCGCAAGGCGATCGAGCTGCTCGTGGAGCAGGGACTGATCCGGCGCGCACGCGGCGCGGGCAGCTTCATCACGCCGCGCGTGGAAGATCCGCTTTCGCGCCTCACGGGCTTCACGAAGAAAATGGAGCAGCGTGGCTTCACGCCCGACTCGGTATGGCTCGCGCGCGAGGTACGGCCCGCGCACCGCGAGGAGATCGTGCAGCTCGGCCTTTCGCCGGGCGCCTCGGTCACGAGCCTGCGCCGGCTGCGCCGCGCCGACGGCACCGTGATGGCCGTCGAGCATTCGGCGCTGCCCGTCTCGATCGTGCCGGACCCGGAAGCAATCGAGGGCTCGCTGTATTCGTATCTGGAGCAGCGCCGCGTGCCCGTGGTGCGCGCCCTGCAACACTTTCGCGCGGTCAACGCGACGGGCGAGATCGCCACGCTGATGGGCGTCGAGCCGCGCGCGGCGCTGCTCGTCATCACACGCGTGGGCTTTTCCGCCGATCAGCGCGCCATCGAGCTGACCGACACTTATTGCCGCGACGGCTATTACGACTTCGTTGCGGAGTTGCGCCAATGAGCGCCCCGCGGGAACGGAACGCCGCCGCACACTCTCTCATGCACGTCACCGAAACGTCCTATCGCGCTTTGATGCGCCTCATCGGAAAACTCTCATGCTGAGCGGAAACATACTCACCCCTGAAGGCTGGATCCACGGCACGCTGTCGTTCGAGAACGGACGCATCACCGCGATCACGGGCGAGGCCACCGATCCGGCGAAGAACGACGAGCCCTATATCCTGCCAGGCTTCATCGACCTGCACGTGCACGGCGGCGGCGGCGCCGACGTCATGGAAGCCGGCGACGCGATCGAAACCATCGCGCGCACGCACGCCCGCTACGGCACCACGAGCTTGCTCGCCACCACCATGACCGCGCCGCGCGACGAACTGATGAACGTGGTCGCGGGCCTCGGCAACGTCACGCGCAATCGCACGGCGGGCGGCGCGCGCGTGCTGGGCGTGCACCTCGAAGGCCCGTACATCAACCCCGGCAAGCTCGGCGCGCAGCCCGACGCCGCCGTTTCGGCCGTGCTCGACGAAGTGCTCAAGTACCTCTCGATCGCGCCGATTCGCGTCGTGACGGTGGCGCCCGAGATCGCGGGCCATATCGAGATCATCGGCGAGATGGCGGCGCGCGGCGTGCGCGTGCAGATCGGCCACTCGCTCGCGACCTACGACGACGCCGTGGCCGCGCTCAAGCACGGCGCCTGCGGCTTCACGCACCTCTTCAACGCGATGTCGCCGCTGCATCATCGCAATCCGGGCGTGGTCGGCGCGGCGCTTGCGCACGCCGAGTACGCGGAGATCATTCCCGATTTGCTGCACGTGCATCCCGGTGCGATCCGCGCCGCGCTGCGCGCCATTCCGCGCCTTTATGTGGTGACCGACAGCACCTCGGCCACCGGCATGCCCGACGGCGAATACCGCCTCGGCAGCCAGCACGTGACGAAATGCCTCGGCGGCGTGCGTCTTGCAGACGGCACGCTCGCGGGCAGCACCCTCACCATGGACCAGGCGCTGCGCAACCTCGTCTCGATCGGCCTGCCGATCGCGGACGTGTCCGCGCGCCTGTCGCGCTATGCCGCCGACTACCTCGGCATCGAAGACCGTGGCCGCCTCGTGCGCGGCGCATGGGGCGATGTCAACGTGTTCGATCGCGAGCTGGCGCTCACCGCGACCTACGTCGAAGGAGAATCGATTGTCGAATATGCTTAAAGAAGCGCTGGCCTCGGCCGGCGTCGTCGCCGCGCAGCTCGCGGACACTTCGCGCGTCGAAGCGCTCGCCCGCGCGCTCGAGGCCGAGCCGCGCCACGTTGCGCTCACCGTCGCGCGCGGCAGCTCGGACCACGCGGCGAGCTACTTCGCAGCACTCACCATGAGCCGCATCGGTGTGCCGGTGGCCACGCTGCCGATGTCGATCGCCACGCTCCAGCAGGCGCCCTTACGTGTGCGCGGCCAGTTTGCCCTCGCTTTCTCCCAATCGGGTAGGAGTCCTGATCTCGTCGCGACGATCAAGGCGCTGCGCGAAGCCGGTGCGCTGACGGCGGCAATGGTCAACGTCGCGGGCTCGCCGCTCGCCGAGGCCGCCGGCACGGAACTGCCGCTGCTCGCCGGCCCCGAGCTGAGCGTGGCGGCCACCAAGAGTTATATCGCGATGCTCGCGATGTCGGCGCAGCTCGTCGGTTTCTGGCAGCGCGACGCCGCGTTCCTCGACGCCGTGCGCGCGCTCCCCGACGCGCTCGGTCGCGCGGGCACGCTCGACTGGTCGAAGGCCGTGGAAGAGTTGCGCGACGTCAAACAGATGATTGTTATCGGCCGTGGTCCGGGTCTCGCGATTGCGCAGGAAGCGGCGCTCAAGCTCAAGGAAACGTCGGGCATTCAGGCCGAGGCGTTTTCGAGCGCCGAAGTGCGGCACGGCCCGATGGAGTTGATCGACCGCGATTACCCGCTGCTCGTGTTCGCACCGCGCGGGCCGGAGCAGGCGGGTCTGATCGAGTTTGCACGCGACATGGAAAAGCGCGGTGCGCGCGTGCTGCTCGCGGCGCCCGCCGACGTACACGGCGCAGCGTTGCCGCTCGAAACGGCTGCCGATGCGGCGCTCGATCCCATCGCGGCCATTCTGTCGTTCTACGTAATGGCGGCGGGCCTGGCGGCCGCGCGCGGGCGCAATCCCGACGAGCCGCGTTACCTGAACAAAGTCACCGAAACCCACTAGATTGGAAAGCGAATGGAACGCATCGAGGAGTCTCGCCTGATGGATCCGCATACTCGCGTCGAGGGGCACATCGTCCTGGTTTCGCCGCTCACCGGGCCGGTCGTGCCGCTCGCGTCGGTGCCCGACCCGGTGTTCTCGGAAGGCTTGTTCGGCGACGGCATTGGCGTCGACCCGCTCATCGGCCGTGTCGTCGCGCCGTGCGACGGCATCGTCGCGCATCTCGCGCGAACCGGCCACGCGGTGACGCTGCAAACGGCCGAAGGCGCACAGGTGCTCGTGCACGTCGGCATCGACACCGTCGAGCTGAACGGCAAGGGTTTCACGACAAAAGTCGCGCAGGGCGCGCAGGTGCGCCGCGGCGACACGTTGATCGAGTTCGATCTCGACGTGGTGGCGTGCAATGCCCCGAGCCTCGTCTCGGTGGTCGCGATCGCCAATTCGGATGCATTCGAAGTGGTCGAGCGCGCGGGCGCGGGCCACGTCGAAGCGGGCAAGTCCGCGCTGCTCGTGCTGCGCGTGCGTGACGGCGCAGAGATCAACACGGCCCACGAACTGGTTGCGAACGAAGTGCGCCGCAGCGTGACGCTCACGCATGCGGGCGGCCTTCATGCGCGACCGGCGGCACGGGCGCGCGAAGCGGTGCGCGGCATCGACGCGCGCGTCGAGGTCCGCTTTGGCGAACGCAAGTCCGCCATCGAAAGCGTCGTGGGCTTGCTGGGCCTCGGTGCGGGCGAGGGCGCGACCATTGAACTCGTCGGCATCGGCCGGGAGGCGCAGCGCGCCGTGGACGCCGTGGCAAACGAGCTCCTGCGCGAAGCGCCCGGTGAGGGCGGCGAAGCGCCGGCGCGGCAGCAGTCGCCCGCGCCCGTGATGCAGGAAACCGCCGCCGCGGCATCCACCGCCGAGCCGGGCGTGCTCGCGGGCGTGTGCGCGGCGCCGGGCGTCGCGGTGGGCAAGCTGGTGCGCTGGGACGAAGCCGAACTCACGCCGCCCGAACTCGCGAGCGGCTCATCGGCCGCGGAGAGCCGTCTGCTCGACCAGGCGATCGCCGCTGTGGACGCCGAACTGAACCAGAGCGTGCGCACGGCTTCGCAGCGTGGCGCGATTGGCGAGGCGGGCATTTTCACGATGCACCGCGTGCTGCTCGAAGACCCGACGCTCGTCGACGCCGCGCGCGACGCGATCAGCCTTGGCAAGAGCGCGGGCTACGCGTGGCGTGAAGCGATTCGCGCGCAGATCGTGGTGCTTGGCAAGGTGGACGACCCGCTGCTCGCGGAGCGTGCCGCCGATCTGCGCGACCTCGAAAAGCGTGTGCTGCGCGCGCTCGGTCTCTCGAACACGGCCGCGCGCACGCTGCCCGAAGAAGCCGTACTCGCCGCCGACGAATTCACGCCTTCCGATCTCGCAACGCTGGACCGCAAGCGCGTGATGGCGCTCGTGATGGCGCGCGGCGGCGCGACCTCGCACGCGGCGATCATCGCGCGCCAGGCCGGCATTCCGGCGCTCGTCGCGCTCGGCGACGCGCTTCACTCGGTGCCTGAGGGCACGGAAGTCGTCATCGATGCGCTCGCAGGCCGCTTTGCCTACACGCCGAGTGCGCTCGACATCGAACGTGCACGCAGCGAGAAGCAGCGCCAGGCCGGCGTGCGCGAAGCGAACCGCCGCACGTCGCACGAGGCCGCTGCCACGCGCGACGGCCATGCAGTGGAAGTCGCCGCGAACATCGCGACGCTGGAAGATGCCAACACGGCGGTGGAGAACGGTGCGGACGCCGTGGGTCTGCTGCGCACGGAACTGCTGTTCATCCATCGCCAGGCTGCGCCGACGGTGGAGGAGCATCTTCAGAGCTACCAGGCCATCACGGACGCACTCGCGGGCCGCACGGCGATCATCCGTACGCTCGACGTGGGCGCCGACAAGGAAGTCGACTATCTGACGCTGCCGCCCGAGCCGAACCCGGCGCTGGGTCTGCGCGGCATTCGCCTTGCGCAGGTGCGGCCCGATCTGCTGGACGACCAGCTGCGCGGCCTCCTTGCCGTGAAGCCGGTTGGCAAGGTGCGCATCCTGTTGCCGATGGTGACCGACGTGGGCGAGCTTGTACGCCTGCGCGAACGTATCGATACGTTCGCACGCGAAGCGGGCCGCACCGAGCCAATCGAAGTGGGCGTGATGATCGAGGTGCCCTCGGCTGCACTGCTCGCGGATCAGCTTGCGCGCCATGCGGATTTCCTCTCGATCGGCACCAACGATCTCACGCAGTACACGCTCGCGATGGACCGCTGCCAGCCCGATCTCGCGGCGCAGGCCGACGGGCTGCATCCGGCCGTGCTGCGTCTCGTGGCAGCGGCGGTCGAGGGCGCGAACAAGCACGGCAAGTGGGTGGGCGTATGCGGTGCGCTGGCGGGCGATCCGCTCGCGGTGCCGCTGCTCATCGGCCTCGGTGTGACGGAACTCTCCGTCGATCCGGTTTCCGTGCCCTCGATCAAGGCGCGCGTGCGCAAGCTCGACTACAACGATTGTCGCGAGCGCGCTAAAAATGCGCTCGCGCTCGAATCGGCGCAAGCCGTGCGTGCGGCAAGCCGCGAAATCTGGCCGCTCGATTGATGGTTTCTGTTTCACCCACCCTAAGCAATCCTTAAAAACACGCCGGTGTGCGCAGCGATCGCGCGCCGGCCTCTCTCACCCACACACGTCAAGCAAGAGATAGAGACTGGAGGCAGTTCAATGGATGGCAATCCGTTTCTCAAGATACAAAGCCTCGGCCGCGCGCTGATGCTTCCCATCGCAGTGCTGCCGGTCGCCGGCATCCTGCTTCGCTTCGGCCAGGCCGACATGCTCAACATCAAGATCATCGCCGACGCGGGCGGCGCGATCTTCGATAACCTGCCGTTGCTGTTTGCGATCGGCATCGCCGTGGGCTTCGCGAAGGACAACAACGGCGTAGCCGGCCTCGCGGGCGCGCTGGGCTATCTGGTTCAGACCGCCGTGATGAAGGACATCAACGACAAGCTCAACATGGGCGTGCTGTCGGGCGTGGTGGCCGGTGTCGTCGCGGGCATGCTGTACAACCGCTTCAAGGACATCAAGCTGCCCGAGTTCCTCGCGTTCTTCGGCGGCAAACGCTTCGTGCCGATCGTCACCGGGCTCACGTGTCTCGTGCTCGGCATCGTGTTCGGCTTTGTGTGGGGACCGGTGCAGGGCGTGATCGACACCGCCGGCCACTGGCTCACCACGGCGGGCGCGATCGGCACCTTCGTGTACGGCTTGCTCAACCGCCTGTTGCTTGTCACGGGTCTGCACCACATCCTCAACTCGCTCGTGTGGTTCGTGTTCGGCTCGTTCACGCCGGCAGCCGGCGGCGCTGCCGTCACGGGCGACCTGCACCGCTTCTTCGCGGGCGACCCCACGGCGGGCAGCTTCATGGCCGGCTTCTTCCCGGTGATGATGTTCGGCCTGCCGGCAGCGTGCCTCGCCATGCTGCACGAAGCGCCGAAGGACAAGCGCGCGATGGTGGGCGGCCTGCTGTTCTCGATGGCGCTCACCTCGTTCCTCACGGGCGTGACCGAGCCGATCGAGTTCACGTTCATGTTCCTCGCGCCCGTGCTCTACGCGATCCATGCGGTGCTCACGGGGCTGTCGCTGGCGATCTGCTCGCTGCTTGGCATCAAGCTCGGCTTCACGTTCTCGGCGGGCGCGATCGACTACGTGCTGAACTACGGGCTCTCCACGCATGGCTGGTATGCGATTCCGCTCGGTGTGGTCTATGCGGTCGTGTACTACGGGCTGTTCCGCTTCTTCATCCGCCGCTTCAACCTGCCCACACCGGGCCGCGAAGCCTCGGCGGGCGATACGGCCATCGCCTCGACGATGTCGGGCGTTGCGGTCGCGGCTGGCGGCGCGGCAACGGCGGCGTCGCTCTCGCGTGCTGCGCGCTACATCGATGCGCTCGGCGGCGCGGCCAACCTCAAGGTGGTCGACGCGTGCACGACGCGTCTGCGTCTCTCGGTGGTCGATCCGGCCCATGTTTCGGAGCCGGCGTTGAAGGCAATCGGTGCGCGCGGCGTGCTCAAGCGCGGCGGCGAAAGCGTGCAGGTCATCATCGGGCCGGAGGCGGATATCATCGCCGATGAAATTCGCGGCGAGATCGCGCGTGGCGGTGCCGCGGCCAGCAAGCCGGCTGCTGCAGCGCAAGCGGTTCCGGCTGCTCATGCTGTTCAGGCCGAAGCGAGCGCTGCTGTCGCGCAGGGCCCGCTCGATCCGAATCCGTCGCGCTGGCTCGCGGTATTCGGCGGCGTCGCCAACATCGTTTCGCTCGACGCGGTAGCGGCCACACGCTTGCGCGTGATCGTGCGCGATCCGGCTGCCGTGGATCGCGAGAAGCTCGCCACGCTCGACGTGGCGTGGATTTCGGCGGATACGCTGCACATCGTGGTCGGCGACGCCGCGCCGCGTTATGCACGTGAACTGGCGCTTCAGCCTGCGTAATCGATTCGCGGTATGCCGATGAAAAACGCCGCAGCGTATGCTGCGGCGTTTTTGTTTTCGGTGTCTCTAAACGGCATCGACGCTTAGTACAACGTATGCTGATTGTCGCGTATGACGTCAGCGGTAATCTTGCCGCGCATGACGCGATAGACCCATGCCGTATAACCGAGCACGATCGGCAGGAAGATGATGACGGCAACGAGCATGATCTCGAGCGTCATCTTGCTCGAAGTCGCGTCCCAGACCGTCAGGCTCGAACGCGGGTCGAGCGACGAGGGCATGATGAACGGAAACATCGAGAAGCCCGCGGTGAGAATCACGCCGACGATCTGCAGCCCCGTGCTCAGGAACGCAAGCCGTTCGAAGCGTGAACCCGCGAGTGTGAACGCGAGCAAGCCGCCAAGCACGCCCAGGACAGGGGCGAGCGCCATCCACGGATAGAGCCCGTAGTTCGCGAGCCAGAGCCCCGGCCCGGAATCGACGCTCTTGAGGAGCGGATTGGCCACCGTGTCGAGAGGCGCGGGCGACGTGATCGTATAGCCGCCGATGAGCGTCGCCACGAGCGCGCCCGCCACGAGGAACAACACGATCGTGAGCCCCGCGAACAGGCGCAGCGCCTTCGAGGCGCGCATCGCGACGACGCCATCGCTCTTGAGCTTCAGGAACGCCGCGCCGTGCGCGGTGAGCATGCAAAGACTCACCAGCCCGCAGACCAGTGCGAACGGATTGAGGAGGGCAAAGAAGCTGCCGTGATACGTCACGCGCAGGTCCGTGTCATAGGCGAACGGCACGCCCTGGAGCAGATTGCCGAACGCCACTCCGAACACGAGCGCGGGCACGAAGCCGCCGATAAAGAGGCCGTAGTCCCAGCCCTGACGCCATCTCACGTCCACGCGCTTGCCGCGATAGTCGAAGCCCACGGGCCGGAAAAACAGCGCGAAGAGCACGAGCAGCATGGCGAAGTAGAAGCCCGAGAACGACGCCGCATAAGCGAGCGGCCAGGCGGCGAACATCGCGCCGCCCGCGGTGATGAACCAGACCTGGTTGCCTTCCCAGGTCGCGCCCACCGTGTTGATGACGATGCGGCGTTCCTCGTCGGTCTTGCCGACGAAGGGCAGTAGCACGGCCGCGCCCATATCGAAGCCGTCGGTAAGCGCGAAGCCGATCAGCAGCACACCGATCAGCACCCACCAGATCAACTTGAGCGTTGCGTAATCCATGGCGTGTTCCCTCGCGGTTTTCGTTGTCTAGCGCCGATCACGTGACCTTGCCGTCGGTCGCAAGCGTCGCCGTCTGCTCGTGGAAGTAACGACCGGTATGCAGCGACGACGGCCCGAGGCGCGCGTACTTGAACATCAACGTGATCTCGATGATGAAGAGCACCGTGTAGAAGATTACGAAGCCCGCGATGCTCAGCATCACGTCGCCGGGCGCGAGGCTCGAAGCCGAAAGGCGCGTGGGCAGCACCTCCGCGATGGTCCATGGCTGGCGCCCCGTTTCCGCGACGACCCAGCCGAACTCGGCGGCGAGCCACGGCAGCGGGATCGCCACCAGCGCCCAGCGGAGGAACCAGCGGCGGTTTTCCTTGAGCAGCGAGCGCTGCGCGCAGAACCAGAAGGCGAGCACGAAGGTCACGAGAAAAAGGATGCCAAGGCCGACCATCACGCGGAACGACCAGAACACGGGGGCAACGGGCGGGATCGCGGTTCTGGACGCGGCCCTGACCTGCTCGGAGGTCGCATCGACGACGTTCGGCGTGAACTGCTTCAGGAGCAGGCCGTAGCCGAGGTCGGCCTTGTGCGCTTCGAACACGTCGCGCGTTTCGGTGTCGGCGGTGCCTTCTTTCATCTTCTGCAGCGCGGCGTACGCGAGCATGCCGTTGCGGATGCGCACTTCGGCGCGGCCCATCAGGTCTTTCAGGCCGATCACGGGTGTGTCGATCGAGCGCGTGGCGATGATGCCCATGAGCCAGGGAATGCGGATCGCGTAGTCGGTGCGCTCTTCCTTCTGGTTGGGCAGGCCGAACAGCGTGAACGGCGCCGGGGCGGGCGCGGTCTCCCATTCGGATTCGATGGCGGCGAGCTTGACTTGCTGCACGACGCCGTCGGTGTAGCCCGATTCGTCGCCGAGGATCAGCACGCACAGCGTGGACGCAAGGCCAAAGCCCGCGGCGATCGCGTACGAGCGCAGTGCGAACTCCACATCGCGCCGGCGCAGCAGGTACCACGACGAAATGCCGAGCACGAACATCGACGCCGTCACGTAGCCGGCGGAAACCGTGTGCACGAACTTCACCTGCGCGACGGGGTTGAAAATCACATGGAACAGGCTGGTGAGTTCCATGCGCATGGTTTCGTAGTTGAACGCCGCGCCCACGGGGTTCTGCATCCAGCCGTTGGCGATCAGAATCCATAGCGCCGAAAGATTCGAGCCGAGCGCGACGAGAAACGTGGTGAACAGATGCGCGCCTTTCGACAGGCGATTCCAGCCGAAAAAGAACAACCCGACAAAGGTCGATTCGAGGAAGAACGCCGCGAGCCCTTCCACGGCGAGCGGCACGCCGAAAATGTCGCCCACGTAGTGCGAGTAGTACGACCAGTTGGTGCCGAACTGGAACTCCATCGTGAGGCCGGTGGTGACGCCCATCGCGAAGTTGATGGCGAAGAGCTTGCCCCAAAACTGCGTCATGTCCTTGTAGATCACCTTGCCGGTCATCACGTACACAGACTCCATGATGACGAGCAGCCACGAGAGGCCGAGCGTGAGCGGCACGAAGAGGAAGTGGTAGAGCGCGGTGATGGCGAACTGAAGACGCGAGAGTTCCACCGATTCAATCGCGGGCATGACGGTCTCCTCGTTGTGGCGGCATGGCCGGAGGTTGGGACACGGACGGCTGGGGCCTTGATGCCGTGGGCACGGCCAGGATGGCCTGCGCGACAGCGGCAGGCGGCATGTTCATGTCTTCTGCCTGCGGGTGACTGAAGAATGCGTATTTGAGCGCCATCAGCAGGACAAGCTTGATGACGAGAACGAGGGCAATATCGCGCGCAAAGGTGGGGCCGCGCATCCACTGGAAGATGCGCGTGCGCAGCAACGACGGTGCGCGCTGGCGTTGACCGGATGCCGGGATCATGACGACGGGTGCCCTCGAACGCGTTACGAGGCCAGACCGCGGCGCGGCCTCTGGCTCACCACCTCGAAATCATCTTAGGGTGGAATCAGCGCGGCCGGTGCGAAGGTGCGCAGCTTTCGGAGCGCGCAAAAGAAAAACCCCGTTCGCGGGAACGGGGTTTTCGGTTTGGCTTTTAGACCTGCTGCGGCTTACGCGTAGTCGGCGAGCGCGGTGCGCATCTTCTTCATGGCGCTTGCTTCGATCTGGCGAATGCGCTCGGCCGAAACGCCGAACTCGTCGGCCAGTTCGTGCAGCGTCGAGCCGCCCGAACCGTCGTCGTCGACGTTGAGCCAGCGCGCCTCGATGATGCGGCGGCTGCGCGCGTCGAGCGCTTCCAGCGCGCTCGCAATGCCGTCGGACTGCAGGCGGTCGCGCGAACGTGCGGCCAGCACGGCGCTCGGCTCGTTATGCGAGTCGGCGAGCCAGGCGATCGGGGCGTACGACTCCTCGCCGTCCTCGGTCTGGCCTTCTAGCGCAATGTCGGCACCCGACAGACGCGTTTCCATCTCCACGACTTCTTCGCGCTTCACGTTCAGTTCCTGCGCGAGGCCGTCGATTTCCTCCGGCGTGAACGACTGCAGGCCCTGCTTGTGGCTGCGCAGGTTGAAGAACAACTTGCGCTGCGCCTTGGTCGTGGCGACCTTCACCATGCGCCAGTTGCGCAGGATGTATTCGTGGATCTCAGCCTTGATCCAGTGCATCGCGTACGACACGAGCCGCACGTTCTGCTCGGGGTCGAAGCGCTTCACGGCCTTCATCAGACCGATGTTGCCTTCCTGGATCAGGTCGGCGTGCGGCAGGCCGTAGCCGAGATAATTACGCGCAATCGACACGACGAGGCGCAGGTGCGACAGCACCAGGCGGCGCGCACCTTCAAGATTGTTTTGCTCGCGAAACTCGGTCGCGAACTGACGCTCTTCCTGGGGCGTCAGCATCGGGATCCGGTTCACGGCTTGAATATAGGCGTCGATGTTGCCCAGCTGGCCGGGCAACAGGGAAGCATTCGCGAGCGCCAATGAGCCCCCGGCCTTGGCCGACGACGGGCTCAGCGTACTCGGAAGGGTCATGGTCATTGCGTTGCTCACGTAGCGAACTCCTCAGGAATCTTGCAAAAGTCAGACACCGACTCCACGGTGGATGTTAGCACTCTGAATCACCGAGTGCTAATACTTGGAGTCTGTAGGGGCTTCAAGGTTCCTTGATTCCTATCGAAATGGTTGTATCGATAGATTACACTAAACGCCGGCGATCAAGCGGGGCGGGGCCTCGCGCCCGGCGCAGGCCAGCGCAAAGGGCAGGCCGAAGGAACACTCTAGAACGGGACAGCAGTCCGGCGCGGAGGCGCGGGAGATAAAGGGTTGAATCAAGGGGCTCTCGACGGAGCCGCGCAGCGCTCGGACTTTGCCACAGAATCTGATGAATAGACATCGGACGAAGCTGAAAGTGCTGCGCTGCGACATCAGGGCGCGGCTGCGGGGACGCGGCTGCCGCCATGCGCGGTTTTCACCGGACGCGTGGCTTATGCGCCATACATGGGGGCGTTGTCTTTGATCGCAAGTATCCTTGCGTGAAATCCTGGTATAAATTTCAGCCAGACATATGCGGAAAATCTTCGGCGTGGGGCTGCGCTCAGGCGCGGGCCGGCGCGCAAGGGGCTTGAGCGATGGCGGCAAAACTAATCGATGCGATTCGCGGACTTGAGCGCGAGCGCTTTCGCGCGATGGTTGATGGCGACGGCACGTCGCTGGACCAGTTGCTGTCCGATCACGCGACCTTCGTCCACACCAACGGCAAACGCGAGACCAAGCAGCAGTTCATCGATGCGATCACGGCGGGCCGCCGCCGCTACCGCCAGATCGAGATCCAGTCGCAGGACGTGCTTCAAGCCGGAAACGAGGCCTGCGTGGTCTCCGGCCGCGTGCTGATCGAGATGGAAGCGAACAACGGTGCGCTGCTCTTTCCGATTGCCTACACGGCGATCCAGACACAGGAGGGTGGTCACTGGCGTCTGCTCGCATGGCAGGCGACGCGTTGCGCGATCGAGTGACGACCGGTAAGTCCACTCGCTTGAACGCCGCTTAGGCGCTTCAGGCGCACGCCGGCGGCCCGTTTTGCCGCCGGCGCTCAACATGCCGCCGATTTCCCTGCTTGACTTCAAACTGCTTGTGTTGCCGCGCGCGGTGGGCGTCAGGCCGCCACGCGCTGGTCTACCGGCGTCCAGGCCGCACGATTCACTGCGCTGACCACTGCCGCCACGCTCGCATGAACAGCGTCGTCGCCCACGCCCACGCCGTGGCGCAGCGGCTGGCCACCCACACGCGCACCGACGAATACGGCGGTGCCACCCTGCGCCGTGCGCTCGCTCTCGAACGAGGTGATTTCGATACGCTCGCCCGCCATTGCCGCGATTGCGGCGGCCACGGCTTGCGCATGCGCCTCATCGGCGCTCACGGCAGCCGGCATGGCCACGTCGCGGCCTTCCCAGCGCACACGGCCTGAACCCACGTTGGCGGCCGGCCCGCGCGTTTCGAAGTACTCACGCGCGAACAGCGCGCAGACGGCATCGCCCGTGATTTCCTCGCCCGACGTATCGGCGACGGTCTGCACGGCGTGGCTGAACTCGATCTGCACGCGGCGCGGCGGTGTGAAGCCCATGCCGCGCTCGAGCAGATATGTCGCGCCGCCCTTGCCCGACTGGCTGTTCACGCGGATCACCGCGTCATAGCTGCGGCCGAGATCGGCGGGATCGATCGGGAGATAGGGCACTTCCCAGACCGCGTCGGGCCGTTGCTGCGCGAAGCCCTTGCGGATCGCGTCCTGGTGCGAGCCCGAGAACGCCGTGAACACGAGGTCGCCTGCATACGGATGGCGCGGGTGCACGGGCAGCTGGTTGCAGCGCTCGACCACGCGGCGCACGGCGTCGACATCGGAGAAGTCGAGGCCCGGGTCGATGCCCTGGGTGTAGAGGTTCATCGCGAGCGTGACGAGATCGACGTTGCCGGTGCGTTCGCCATTGCCGAACAGGCAGCCTTCGATGCGATCCGCGCCCGCGAGCAGCGCCATTTCGGCGGCGGCCACCGCCGTGCCGCGGTCGTTATGCGGATGTACCGAGAGAACGATGCTGTCGCGGTACGCGAGGTTGCGGTCCATCCACTCGATCTGGTCGGCGTAGACGTTGGGCATCGCCGCTTCGACGGTCGCCGGGAGATTCACGATCATCTTGTGATCGCGCGTGGGGCGCCACGTCTGGGCCACCGCATCGCACACTTCGCGCGCGAAGGTCAGCTCGGTCATGCTGAACGTTTCGGGCGAATACTGGTAAATCCAGTGCGTTTGCGGGTTCTTGTCGGCGTGTTCGCGGATAATGCGCGTGCCTTCGACCGCGAGCGCCTTGACTTCTTCCTTCGACTGGCCGAACACGATCTTGCGAAACGACGGGCAGATCGCGTTGTAAAGGTGGACGATCGCGCGCGGCACGCCTTCGAGCGCTTCGAACGTGCGGGCGATCAATTCTTCGCGCGACTGCACGAGCACTTCGATCGTCACGTCCTCGGGAATGCGCTTTTCCTCGATCAGCTTGCGCACGAAATCGAAGTCGGTCTGCGAGGCCGACGGAAAGCCGACTTCGATTTCCTTGAAGCCGATCGCGACGAGCATCTCGAAGAACTCGGTCTTCTGCTCGATGCTCATCGGCTCGATCAGCGACTGGTTGCCGTCGCGCAGGTCGGTACTCATCCAGATCGGCGCGCGTTCGACGGTGCGCGTCGGCCATTTACGGCCGTTCAAGCGGATGGCGGGGAAGGGGCGGTACTTCTCGGCGGGATTACGCAACATGACGAGCCTCGTTCTTCGTGTTGTCGTATGCGATGGCGGTCGGCAGCGGGCGGCTGGCGGGCTGGCGACGGAGCACGATGCGCGAAACTTCATGCGTACGGGCGGCA
This sequence comes from Paraburkholderia sp. J8-2, assembly GCF_905220195.1. Taxonomy (NCBI): domain Bacteria; kingdom Pseudomonadati; phylum Pseudomonadota; class Betaproteobacteria; order Burkholderiales; family Burkholderiaceae; genus Paraburkholderia; species Paraburkholderia sp. J8-2. The sequence continues at coordinate 379,253 of NZ_CAJMZA010000002.1, read as the reverse complement.
ACCGCGGACGCGAAGAAGACGGCCACGGTGACGGCGGTAGCCGGCGCGGCGACAGCGGACGTAAACGATGCCCATGCAACGTGCATTTTGACCTCGCGACTCGTCCGGACGGTAAGCGGACGAATGCAGACGACAGGTTGTAGAGATACAGCGGATTTGGGGTACTGCGAGAACTGCTTTGGGAGGACCGCGGTGACCGGAGAGGGGGTCGTTGCGGCGCTACACCAGCTTTAGGCTAGGCGTAGCGATAGGGCCGATAGTCGGCCGAGGGTAATTCGGAGGGTGTTCGGGTAGGAACGCATTCGTCCAATGTAAAACAGGGCCGACGAGTGTGTCAACAACGAATTTGCAGATTGAGCGCGCGACGATGCGTGAAGATGGCCGACGAAGCGCGCCGATGCGCTTTTGCTCGTTGCGCGGATCGCCCGCTCCGCACGGCTTTCAGCGGATTGGGCGATGTGCTTTGGGTTCGAACGTTAGCGCTTCGCGATGCGCTTGATCGTCTCGATCTGGCGCGCGATGGCGTCGGGCACCGGTGCTTCGCCACGCAGCACCGCTTCGATCCATGCCGCCGTAGTGGGCGCGTCGCGACCTTCCGGAAGATCGATTTCGGGCGCGCCAGGCGATGAACGCTCCGGCTCGATCAGCGTCTCGCAGATGCCGTCGTGCAACCAGTCGACCTGCACCTGGCGGCGCGTGTCCGCCACGGCTTCGCCCTCGGTGCCGCGCGCGAGCAGCGCACCGCCCACGGCGGCTTCCGGATGCGCCGCAAAGAGGGCGCTCAGGCTTTCGCGGTACGGCGGGTGCGTGTAGTTCACGAGGCGCAGGCCCGGCTCGGCGAACGGTTGCAGCAGCTTCACGAGCGTATGCGTGGAATTGCGCACGCCCATGCGCCGGCGCAGCGAGAGCAGCCGCGCGAGTTTGGGCGCGAGCGTTTCGATCGATGAAAACGCCACGCGGCTCGACGCCAGTTGCGCTTCGATGTCGGCGTGATCGTGGGTCTCGGGCCGGTTCAGCGCCGCGAAGATTTCCGCGCTCGTCACGCGGCCAGGGTCCGTGGTGACGCCGTGCACGAGCGTTGGCACGCCTTCGCGCGCGAGCAGCAGGGCGAGCAGCGGCACGAGGTTCGGTTGTTTGCGCGCGCCGTTGTAGCTTGGGATCGACACGGGCCGATAGTCGCCTGCCGGCACCGCGAGCGGTGCGAACGAGGCGTGTGCGGCGCGCAGCATGGCAGACAGTTCATCGGCGGTTTCGCCCTTGAGACGGTAGGCGAGCAGCACGGCGCCTAGCTCCAACTCGGGCACGCGTCCGTCGAGCATCGCGGCGTAGAGCGCGTGCGTGTCTTCGGACGAGAGCGAGCGAGCGCCGTTTGGTCCGCGGCCGATCTCCTTGATGAAGCGGGCGCACGGGAAGATGTCGGTGGAGTCGGCGGTGGTCATGGGCAAGCGTGGTTCGTTCGACGGCGTGCGGCGCGCCGCCGTCGTATTGAAATGGGGGATGCGAGAAGTATCGCACGAGCACCCCATGCCTCGCCGGCCATGCCAGCGCCCGCTTCTGGTCAGCCCCCTCCGCGAAGGCTGCTTGAAGGCTTCGCCGCGCGTGCTCACCGTCGCGCGTTACACTCGCGATTGCTCTGGCGTGCAAGCCGCGCCTCACGCCTTACACGCCCTAAAGATCTACAGGCCCGCGTGCCTCGCGCACGCTCCATCACAAAGACGGAGAACTTCATGACGTACGTAATCGAACCGGCGGCGCTCGCCTCGGTGCCGGTGGCCGGCAGCGACTCGCGTTTCCCCGTGCGGCGCATCTACTGCGTTGGCCGCAACTACGAAGCGCATGCGCGCGAGATGGGCCACGATCCGAACCGTGAACCGCCGTTCTTCTTCTCCAAACCCGCCGACGCCGTGCTCTACGTCGCGCCCGGTTCGACCGCCGAGTTTCCGTATCCCGCGCAATCGAAGAACGTGCACTTCGAGATGGAACTGGTCGCGGCGATCGGCAAGGGCGGCAAGGATATTCCGGTCGCCAGCGCGCTCGACCATGTCTACGGCTACGCGCTCGGGCTCGACATGACGCGCCGCGACTTGCAGGCTGAAGCGAAGAAGCTCGGTCGTCCGTGGGATACGGCCAAGGGCTTCGATCATTCGGCGCCCATCGGCCCGATTCATCCGGTTTCGAAGATCGGCCAGCTCGAGAAGGGAGAAATCTGGCTCGCGGTCAACGGCGAGGAAAAGCAGCGCTCGGACATCTCGCAGATGATCTGGCCGGTTGCCGACACGATCGCGTTCCTTTCGACGCTGTTCGAGCTGAAGGCCGGTGACCTGATCTATACGGGTACGCCCGAGGGCGTGGGCGCCGTCGTGAAGGGCGACCTGATGACGGGCGGTGTGGCAGGCATCGGCGAATTCGCCGTGCGGGCCGTCTGAGCGGCGCCGTCCGCATCAGGATTCAAGAGGAGCAAGAGAGGAGCATGAAGCTTTACAGCTATTTCCGCAGTTCGGCATCATATCGAGTGCGTATTGCGCTGAATCTGAAGAACCTGTCGTACGAGTACGTGCCGGTCCATCTCGTGCGCGATGGCGGCGAGCAGCTCAAGCCCGCCTATCGCCAGGTCAATCCCGACGCGATCGTGCCGGCGTTCGTCGACGACGAAGGGCACACGCTGCAGCAGTCGCTCGCGATCATCGAGTATCTGGAGGAGACGCATCCCGAGCCGCCGCTGCTGCCGAAGTTGCCCGCCGATCGTGCGCACGTTCGCTCGCTTGCGCTGCAGGTGGCGTGCGAGATTCACCCGGTGGACAACCTGCGCGTGCTGAAGTACCTCAAGCACACCGTTGGCGCGGACGACGCGACGAAAGACGCGTGGTACCGCCACTGGATCGAGGCGGGCTTCGAGACGTTGGAACAGCGGCTCGCCAGCGATCCGCGCACCGGCAAGCTCTCGTTTGGCGACACGCCCACCGTTGCCGATCTTTGCATCGTGCCGCAGGTCTACAACGCGAACCGGTTCAAGATCGACACGACGCGCTACCCGACCATTCAGCGCATCAACGACTACGCGCTCACGCTCGACGCGTTCGCACGCGCCGCGCCGGGCGTGCAGCCGGATTCGGAGTGAGCGTCTGACCGGCGTACGTCGGTTGCGCCAATGAAAAAGGGCGTCGTTCGTGAGAACGACGCCCTTTGTGTATCTAAATCCACTTAAACGCGCGCTTTTAGCTGCCAAGCAGCGCGTCGGCGAATTCCTCGGCCACGAACGGCTGCAGGTCTTCGACCTTCTCGCCCACGCCGATGAAATACACGGGAATCGGGCGTTGCCGCGCGATCGCAGCGAGAATGCCGCCCTTGGCGGTGCCGTCGAGCTTCGTCACGATGAGGCCGGTGAGGCCGAGCGCGTCGTCGAACGCCTTGACCTGCGCGAGCGCGTTCTGGCCCGTGTTCGCGTCGATCACGAGCAGCACCTCGTGCGGCGCACCGTCGAACGCCTTGCCGATCACGCGCTTGACCTTCTTCAGCTCGTCCATCAGATGCAATTGCGTCGGCAGGCGGCCCGCGGTGTCGGCCATCACCACGTCGATGCGGCGCGCGCGCGCGGCGCTCACGGCGTCGAAGATCACCGCGGCCGGATCGCCGCTTTCCTGCTGCACGACCGTCACGTTGTTACGCTGGCCCCAGATGGCGAGCTGTTCGCGTGCGGCGGCGCGGAAGGTGTCGCCCGCGGCGAGCAGCACGCTTTGGTCGAAGCTCTGCAGATGCTTCGCCAGCTTGCCGATGCTGGTGGTCTTGCCCGCGCCATTCACGCCCGCGATCATCATCACGAGCGGCTGGGCGCGACCGAGCATGAGCGACTTTTCGAGCGGCTTGAGCAAGTCGATCAGCAGCTCGCGCAGGGCGTCCTTCACCTGTTGCGCTTCGGTCAGCCGCTCGGCGCGCACTTTCTGGCGCAGCGTTTCGAGCAGATATTCGGTGGCGTCGACGCCCGCATCCGACATCAGCAGCGCGGTTTCGAGCTCCTCGTATAGGTCGTCGTCGATCTTCGCGTTGACGAAGATGCTCTGGATGTTCGAGCCCGTTTTCGAGAGCCCCGACTTCAGGCGCTTGAGCCAGGATTGCTTGGCGGCAGCCTCGAGCGCGGGCGGCGGGACGATCTCGATGGTTTCCGGTTCGTCATCGCTGGCGGCGCTCGCTTCCTGCGCCGGGGCAGGCTCGACCGGCGCGGCCTCGGCCGCAACTACAGATGGTGCAGGCGACGTTTCGCTCGCCGTGCCGGCGGGCGCTTCAACGGCCTCGTCCGGCGCCTCGAGCGTGGCTTCGTCTTGCGCGTTCTCGGCCGGCGCGTTCTCGGCGTCCTTCGAGCCGCGGAATCGTTTGAAGAAACTGAACATGGTCTGGGGTGGGTCAGGCGCGCTGCGGGTCGGACCGAGGGGCGGTCAGCGACGGCATGGGAAGAGGTAACGCGCGGAAAACATGGCATTTTATCAGGCACATTACCTGGAGTCGCGGCGGCGTCGCCGCAGGGTCCTTGCGGCGTGCGCGCGGCACGTGCGCGCCCCTGTGGTAACGTGCGCGCATTGGAGGGTGCGATGTGGAAGCGTCGTGCCCGAACCCAGCAGCCGAGTTCCGCAGGCAGATTGACTGCCAGCGGTCAAATGAACGCAGCCGTACGACCCAACGCATGACCCGCTCCTCATCCTCACGTGGCCAAGGCGGCCGTTCCCATCAGTCCGATCCGCGCGCGCGTGGCGGCGGCGGAACACACACGGTCCGCATCATCGGCGGCGACTGGAAGCGCACGCCGCTGCCGGTGCTCGATCTCGATGGACTACGCCCGACCCCCGACCGCGTGCGCGAAACGCTCTTCAACTGGCTCGGCCAGCGCCTCGACGGCCTGCGCTGCCTCGACCTGTTCGCGGGCAGCGGCGGCCTTGGCTTCGAGGCGGCTTCGCGCGGTGCCGCGCGAGTCGTGATGGTGGAGCGCAGCGCGCGCGCCGCGGCGCAGTTGCGCGCGAACCAGGCGCGCCTTGGCGCGCGCATGATCGAAGTCGCGGAAGCCGACGCGCTGCGCCTCGCGGCCAATCTCGCGCCAGGCTCGTTCGATGTGGTGTTCCTCGATCCGCCGTTCGGCGACACCGCGCTGCTCGAGCGTTCGCTCGAACTGGCCGCGCCGCTTGTCGCCCCGGGCGGATGGCTCTACGTGGAGTCCGGCGAGCCGGTCGATCCGGCGGCGCGGCCCGCGCTGGCGGGCTGGAGCGTGGTGCGCGAGGGCCGGGCGGGTGCGGTTCACTATCATTTGCTGCAGCGCGAAAATGAGGAATAATGCGCGTTCGATAAGAAGCGGCGGGCGGCCTGGCCGTCACGCACGCATATGTGCAAGCGTCGCCACGGCAGTGCATTGCACCCCATTTCTGTTGAGAGGAGAAGCCTCATGGTAGTCGCCGTGTACCCCGGCACCTTCGACCCGCTTACGCGCGGCCACGAAGATCTCGTGCGGCGCGCGTCGAGCATTTTCGACACGCTGGTAGTCGGCGTTGCGGACAGCCGCAACAAGAAGCCTTTCTTCTCGCTCGACGAGCGGCTCGAGATTGCCCACGAGGTGCTCGGCCATTATCCGAATGTCCAGGTCATGAGCTTCAAGGGGCTTCTGAAGGACTTCGTGCGCACCAACAACGCACGCGTGATCGTGCGCGGGCTGCGCGCGGTGTCGGACTTCGAGTATGAATTTCAGATGGCGGGCATGAACCGTTATCTGCTGCCCGACGTCGAAACGATGTTCATGACGCCTTCTGACCAGTATCAGTTCATTTCGGGCACGATCGTGCGCGAAATCGCCCAGTTGGGTGGAGATGTCAGCAAGTTCGTGTTTCCTTCAGTGGAAAAGCGCCTGCAGGACAAGGTGGCCTCAATGGGCGGCCCGGTTACGAAGGCGTGAACGCGCGGCGAAAGCAGCGTAAACTATAGGGCTAAGCAACGTGTGAGCCGGCCTTCGTGCTGGCAGGAAGTGAGATAAGCATGGCCCTGATGATTACCGACGAGTGTATCAATTGCGACGTGTGCGAGCCCGAGTGCCCGAACGACGCGATCTCGATGGGCCCGGAAATCTATGTGATCGACCCGGGCAAGTGCACCGAGTGTGTCGGCCATTTCGATGAGCCGCAGTGCATTCAAGTGTGCCCGGTCGAGTGCATCCCCAAGAATCCGGAGCATGTCGAGTCGCCGGAGCAATTGATGCAGAAGTACCACGCGCTGATCGCGGCGAAGAACGCCGCCTGAATCTCGCAGAATCCTTCGGGAATAAAAAACGCGCCAACAGGCGCGTTTTTTATTTCATCTTGCCGTCTTCTTACGCGACGATGGCCTTCAAGGCATCGACGAGCGTGTCGCATTCGGCATCGGTGCCGATCGAAATGCGCAGATGCTGGTTCACGCGCGGCGCGTTGAAATGGCGCACGAAGATCTCTTTTTCGCGCAGTTTGGCGGCAATTGCCGCCGCGTCGTGCGCAGGATGCTTCGCGAACACGAAGTTTGCCGCCGAAGGTACGACTTCGAAGCCGAGTGCCGCGAGCGCGGCCGCCAGGCGCTCGCGGCTTGCGATCACGCGCGCGCTTGTCGTCTTGAGCCATTCGGCGTCTTCGTAAGCGGCCGTCGCGGCGGCTTGCGCCAGACGGTCGAGCGGGTACGAGTTGAAGCTGTCCTTCACGCGGTTGAGCGCGTCGATGAGATCGGGATGACCGAACGCGAAGCCCACGCGCATACCCGCGAGCGAGCGCGACTTCGAAGTCGTGTGCACGACCAGCAAGTTGGGATAGCGGTCGATCAACGCGATGGCCGATTCGGCGCCGAAATCCACATAGGCTTCGTCGATGACCACCACCGATTCCGCACTCGCCGCGACAAGACGCTCAATTTCCGCGAGCGGCAGCGCGTGACCCGTGGGCGCATTCGGATTCGGGAAGATCACGCCGCCATTGGGCTGCAGGTAATCGTCGACGTTGATCGTGAACTGCGCGGTGAGCGGCACGGTGCGGTACTCGACCTCGTAGAGCCGCGCGTAGGTCGGGTAGAAGCTGTATGTGATGTCCGGAAAGAGGATCGGCTTGTCGTGCTTGAGCAGCGCCTGGAACGCGTGGGCCAGCACCTCGTCCGAGCCGTTGCCGACGAACACCTGGTCCGCGCGGATGCCGTGATGCGCGGCCACAGCGGCGCGCAGGCGCTTCGCGACGGGATCGGGATAGCGGCGCAGCGACTCGCCCGTTTCGCCGAGCTCGTGGCGGATCGCCTCGAGCACGCGCGGGGAGGGCGCGTAGGGGTTCTCGTTGGTGTTCAGCTTGACCGGCTTCGCGAGCGCGGGCTGTTCGCCCGGCACGTAAGGCACGAGCCGGTTGACGATGTCACTCCAGTAACGACTCAAGACGCTCTCCTTGTTTCAACCATTGCGATGCAACTGCATCACCGCGCGTTCGGCCTCGCCCTTCACGAACGTCGGCATCACGGCGAGCGCGCGCTCGATCGAGGCGTCGATCACATCCTGCTCTTCGCGGCGCGGCGGCTTGAGCACGAAGTTCGCGACATCGGGCTTGGCGCCTGCGCGCGCGCCCTCGGGAATCAGATCGCGCGGATGGCCGATGCCGATGCGCAAACGCCAGTACTGCTGCGTCGACAGATGCGCGGAAATGTCCTTCAAGCCGTTGTGGCCGCCGCTGCCGCCGCCGAGCTTGAGCTTGACGGTGCCGGGCGACAGATCGAGCTCGTCGTGCGCGACGAGGATCTCGTTGGGCAGGATCTTGAAGAAGTTCGCGAGCGCGACGACCGACTGCCCCGAGCGGTTCATATAGGTCTGCGGCTCGAGCAGATGCACTTCCTCGCCGTAGAGGCGCGCCTTCGCATAGTGGCCGTGGAAGCGCCGCTCGTCGCGCAGCGTCGTGCCGGCTTCGCGCGCGAGCTGGTCCACGAGCCAGAAGCCCGCGTTGTGGCGCGTCGCCGTGTATTCGGCGCCCGGATTGCCGAGCCCGACGATCAACCTGATCATTGTGGTGTTCCGCCTGCGGAAATCAGTCAGTCGACCCGCAAGTGTACGAAAAAGTGCGAAAAAAAACCCGCCGGGGCGAACCGCGGCGGGTCACGTCGTCCGTTTCAGGGAAACGGATCGAGAGGATCGGCTCGTTGAAGCCGCTGCGCTTACTCAGCAGCCGGCGCTTCTTCGCCTTCAGCAGCCGCCTGGGCGCCAGCCGGCACGGGTGCCGACGCGACGACCGGGTTTTCGCTCTCAACGTGCGGGACCAGCGTCACGCCTGCGGGCAGGGTGATGTCCTTGGCGTGCAGCGATTGGCCGGCTTCGATCTTGGCGAGGTCGACTTCGAGGAATTCCGGCAGTTGGCCCGGCAGACACTGGATTTCGATTTCAGCCAGAACGTGCGAGATGATCGCGCCACCCAGCTTCACAGCCGGGTTCGTTTCCTGGTTCATGAAGTGCAGCGGCACCTTCGTGTGGATTTTCTTGTTCGGATCCACGCGTTGGAAATCCACGTGCAGCACGAGCTGACGGAACGGGTGGTATTGCACGTCGCGCAGCAGAACTTGTTGCGACTTGCCGGCCACTTCGAGGTCGAGGATCGACGAGTGGAAGGCTTCCTTCTTCAGGGCGTGCCAAAGCGCGTTGTGGTCGAGTTCGACCAGTTGCGGCTCCGAACCAACACCGTACACGATGCCAGGGGTCTTGCCAGCATTGCGCAGGCGGCGGCTCGCACCCGTACCTTGCAGGTTACGCTCGAAAGCGATGACTTTCATTTGATTCTCCAATGCACTGCCCGCGACCAGGCAGTAAAACGGGGCCTTTCCAGCCATTGCCTTGTGAGGCCCCCAGCGATGCAGCGCGAACCTTCGTCCGTTCGCGCCGATTACGTGCAAAAGCGCGGCGCTCTTGCGAACACCGCGCCTTGCGCGTCAATTCTGATCAGCTTTCCGCGAAGAGCGACATCACCGAGTCGCCGCGACGGATACGCGAGAACGTTTCGGCAAGAAGTCCTGCGCTCGTGAGCGCGCGGATCTTCGCGCACGAACGCGCTTCGGCGCCCAGCGGAATCGTGTCGGTCACAACCAGTTCGTCGAGTGCCGAAGCAGCGATACGCTCGCCTGCGCCACCCGAGAGAACCGGGTGCGTGGCGTAAGCGAAGACCTGCTTCGCGCCGCGTTCCTTCAGCACTTGCGCTGCCTTGCAGAGCGTGCCGGCGGTGTCGACCATGTCGTCCATGATCACGCAGGTGCGGCCTTCGACTTCACCGATGATGTTCATCACTTCGGCGACGTTCGCCTTCGGACGACGCTTGTCGATGATCGCGAGATCGCAGCCGAGTTGCTTGGCGAGCGCACGGGCGCGCACCACGCCGCCGACGTCCGGCGAAACGACCAGCAGGTTCTCGTGATTCTGCTTGCGCAGATCGCCGAGCAGCACGGGCGTTGCGTAGATGTTGTCGACGGGAATATCGAAGAAGCCCTGAATCTGGTCGGCGTGCAGATCCATCGTGATGATCCGCTCGACGCCGGCGATTTCCAGCATGTTCGCCACGACCTTCGCCGAGATGGCGACGCGCGCCGAACGGGGGCGGCGGTCTTGACGGGCATAGCCGAAGTAGGGGATAGCGGCTGTGATCCGGCCTGCGGATGCGCGCTTGAGCGCATCGACCATGATCATCAGTTCCATCAGGTTGTCGTTGGTCGGTGCGCAAGTCGACTGAAGGACGAAGACGTCCTTGCCACGCACGTTTTCCTGGATTTCGACCTGGATTTCACCGTCGGAAAAACGGCTAACCATAGCCTTACCGAGGGGAATACCGAGGATCTTGACGACTTCCTGGGCAAGCGCGGGATTCGCGTTGCCAGTAAAAACCATCAGGCCGTCATGGCTGCTCATCATGCACCTGCTGCGGACTTGGGGGGCGGAGAGGAACTACTTAGGCGAACTGCCCTGGGTAACCCACAGAGCGAACTGCCTGGAATTTTTGGCAGGGGAGGAAGGACTCGAACCCTCGCATGCCGGAATCAAAATCCGGTGCCTTAACCAACTTGGCGACTCCCCTACACTCAACTTCGAGCCTGGCTGACCGGTAGGTCGATCAACCACGCAAAACTATGTCGCGAAAGCGAAGAGTGGATGTGTATTCAGACTCGAGGCTACCGCGCTTCTCCAGTCCGGTTGTTCCGCAAGCAGTTTGGCTTGTGCCGATTCTGCTTCGGACCGACTGGCGAATGCTGCAAAAACGCTGGCACCCGATCCGGTCATCCGCGCTGGTGCGATGCTATTCGAGACACTCTCAAACCATCGAAGCACCTGCGCTACTTCCGCGTATTTTCCTGCGACAACCGCTTGCATGTCGTTATGGCCGAAGCTTTCTGGCCATCCGTTTTGCGTTGCTTGCTGTGCAAGAAAGACTGCTATTGTGCAGGCCTTTGTGTCCCTTGTCAACGATTTTTCTGAAAAAATCTCGGCAGTAGGAACATGAACCCGCGGCGTCACAACCAAAAAATGACGCGGGGGCAATTGTACAGCCTCCAATGCTTCTCCAACACCCTCCGCGAATGCATTTTTCCCGAACACGAAGAAGGGTACGTCCGCGCCCAGCTTGAGTGCGAGTGCCTGCAGTTCTTCGCGCGGCAAGTTGAGTTTCCAGAGGCGGTTGAGCGCGAGCAGCGTCGTGGCCGCGTCCGAGCTGCCGCCGCCAAGACCGGCGCCCATTGGCAGCCGCTTTTCGATATCGATCTCGACGCCTTCGCTCGTGCCCGTGTGTTGCTTGAGCAACGTGGCTGCGCGCACGGTGAGGTCATGCTCGGCCGGCACGCCTTCCACTTCTACGGTGCGCGTGATGCGGCCGTCCTGGCGACGCGTGAAATGCAGCGTGTCGCCCCAGTCGAGCAACTGGAACACGGTCTGCAGATCGTGATAGCCATTGGGGCGGCGACCCGTGATGTGCAGGAAGAGATTGAGTTTCGCGGGCGCTAGGCAGTCGCGCAGCGAGTCCTGGGTTTCGATCATGATGCTTTACGGATGCCTGAATCCTGGCCGGCGCATGCCGGCCAGATATTGCTGAAGAGAGACAGTAACTGACAGTAACCGGCGCGCTTACTGGTCGAGCACGAGCTTGATCTGGAGCGGCGGATCTTCGCGCGTGAGATTGACGCGCTTCACGCCCGTGCCCGGCGTGTCTGCATAGGCGACGTAATCGATGGTCCAGCCGTCCTGCTCGATCTGCGAAAGCCGCTGCGGATTCTGCGGATCGGGCGTGGTGCGCGCGTGCGACGAGGGCGCAACCGATGGCTGCAGCCAGTAGCGCAGCCCTTCCACGGGCAGTGCGAAGCCGAGCGCCTGCTGCATGAGCGTGCTCACGTTGTCGGCCGTTAGCGGCTGACGGTTGGGCAGTTCCAGCGTGGCTTGCGACGGCGCGGACGTGACGAGCGCGAGCGTTTGGCCGAGCGGATTGAGCAGTTGCAGCGTCACCGTGGAGTCGGTCTCGCGCCAGTCGAAGTTGCCGTACGCGTTGCGCTGCTGGCCGTTCTGGTCGACGTACTGCACAGCGAAACGGCCATGATAGGCGCGGCTCGTTTGTGTAGTCAGCGAGGTCGTGGCGTTCGAGGTGGACGGCTGGCGCGGCGGCTGTTGCGTGGCGCAGCCCGCGAGTACAAGGAGCGCTGCCGCTGCTGCGCCAAGCGACGCGCGCCGCACAAAGCGGGCGGCGCGCGCAGCGGATAGTGCCTTTGAGGAAACCGAAGTGAAAAAATCTGCCATCAGAGATCGTTGACCTGGAGGCGCTTGAGCGTCTTCAGGAGCGTGTCGTTGTCGGGTTCGAGCTTGCGGGCCTCGCGCCACGCTGCGCGTGCGCCGTCCTGGTCGCCGTTCTTCCAGAGCACTTCGCCGAGGTGCGCGCCAATTTCCGCGTTCGGCTGGAGACTGTAGGCCTTGCGCAAGAGCTTGATCGCGTCGGCATTGTCGCCCAGGCGGTATTTCACCCAGCCCACGCTGTCCATGATGAACGCGTCGTCCGGGGCGAGCGCCGAGGCTCTTTCAACCAGCTTGTCGGCTTCCTGCAGGCGCTGGTTGCGGTCCGCGAGTGAGTAGCCGAGCGCGTTGTAGGCCTGCGGATTGTCAGGCTGCGTCTTGATCAGCTTGCGCAGTTGCGCTTCCATGATGTCGTAATGGCCGTTCTTTTCCGCGGCCATCGCGTAGTCATAGGTGAGGTCCGGGTCGTCCGGGAAGTCGGCGGTCGCCTTCGCGAGGCGTGCCTCGGCTTCCGGGTAGCGCTTCGCGTCGAACAGGATCGCGGCGTCGGTTCGCGCGATCAGCGCCTGGTCGCGCGGATCTTCGGCTTGAATGCTCGCGAGCTGTCGGCGCGCGTCGTCGGTCTTGCCTTCCTTGTCCAGGATTTGCGCACGCGTGATCTGGGCCGGCACGTACTGCTGGCTGCTCGGCTGGATCTTGTCGAGCCACTTCTGCGCACCGGCATCGTCCTTCTGCTCGACCGAGAGTTGCGCGAGGTAGATATAGGCCTGACCGGGGTCCGCGGCCGGATTCTTCTCGGCCAGTTGTGCGTATTGCGTCAGATACTTCTGCGCAGCGTCGAACTTCTTCTGCTGCACGCTGATGAGCGCAAGCGCCATGAGCGGCATCAGGTCGTTCGCGTTCTCCTTGTGCAGGATCTCGAACTGCTTTTGTGCGTCGTCGAGTCTGTCGGCGGCGAGATACGTTTGCGCGAGTGCAAGACGGCCTTCGCGCGACTTCGGGTTCTGCTGGACGTACTTCTCGATCGACGCAATGCCTTCGGCACGCTCCTCCGGCCCCATCTGCGCGAGCATCAGCGCGGCGGGAAGATAGTCGGGCTTGAGCGCGAGCGCCTGCTCGAACGACTTGCGCGCGCCGGGCACGTCGTCGGCGAGCAGTTGCTGGCGGCCGATCGCGAGCTGCGCCTCGGGGCGGTTCAAGTCGTCCTTGAGCAGCGTCTTGAGCACATTCAGGCCGCCCACGCGATTCGGGCCGCGCGACAGCAGAAGCTGCAACGAGAGGATGGCCTGGCCGCGGCTGTCAGCCGGGACTTTCGCCAGTTCGCGCGCGAGCAGCGGCTGGGCGTCGTCGGGCTTGCCGGCGAGCACGAGCAGCGAGGCGTCGAGTTGCGCGGCGCGCTCGGAGTCGGGCGCGTACTGCTGCCAAAGCTGGACCGCGGTCAGTGCGTCAGAAGGGCTTTGCGCCGCGAGCGCGATTTCGGTCGCGCGCTGCGCCATGCGCGGGTCGTGCGTGTCGCGCGCGAGCGCGAGATACGTTTGAAAGGCGGGCGCAGGCTGGTCGCGTTGCAATGCGATTTCCGCGGCGAGCACCTGGAAGACGATCTGGCTCGACAGCGGTACGCTCGGCAGATCCTTCTTCTCGTCGGGCGAGGCGGGACCGAAAGCGTCCGGCATGGTGACGGAAGTGTCGTCCGTGTCGGGGGACGGATCCTGCGCATACGCGCTCGACGTGGTCAACGCCCAGGCCGCGAGAACAGCGGCCCCTACGAGGCGACGCGCGAAGGCGGCAGGCATGCTGGGCGTCGTGGGACGCTTCGCGAACAGCTTAACGAAAGACAGTTCCATGGAATTCCGTCGAATGTTTCGGTCGATTGTAACGCGCTGGCTACAATACGCGCACAACGCGCACACACGTTTACGCAAGTTGCAGACCAACCCGGACCAGCATCGGAATCAGGCCGCCAGACATGCCAGAGTTGCCAGAAGTTGAGGTTACCCGAAGGGGGATCGAACCGTGGGTCGCGGGCCGCCGCGTTGAGCGTGTGGAGGTGCGCAACCCCTCATTGCGCTGGCCTGTGCCGGCCACGCTCGCCCGTACGCTGCGCGGCCGCACGATCCGTTCCGTTGGCCGGCGCGGCAAATATTTGCTGTTCGAGGTCGACGAAGGCTGGTTCATCGTGCACCTGGGCATGACCGGCACACTGCGCGTGCTGCGCAATCTGCCCAAGCCTCCGGCCGCTGAGAAGCACGACCACGTCGACTGGTTCTTCGACGATTTCACGCTGCGCTTTCGCGACCCGCGCCGTTTCGGCGCCGTGCTCTGGCACCCGCGCGAAGCGGGCGACGTGCTCGGGCATCCGCTGCTGGCGGGGCTCGGCATCGAGCCGTTCACGCCGGCCTTTGACGGCGCGCTGCTCTTTCGCGAGACACGCGGGCGCAAGGTCGCCGTCAAGCAGGCGCTCCTCGCGGGCGACATTGTGGTGGGCGTTGGAAATATCTATGCGTCGGAGAGTCTGTTCCGCGCCGGTATCCGGCCGACGACCCCAGCCGGCCGCGTTTCGCTCGCGCGCTACGAACTGCTCGCGGACGCCGTGCGCGCCGTGCTCGCCTCGGCCATCGAGAAGGGCGGCAGCACGCTGCGCGACTTCGTCGGCAGCAACGGCCAAAGCGGCTATTTCCAGCTCGAATACTTCGTTTATGACCGCGCGGGCCAACCCTGCCGCGTGTGCGGCACGCCGATCAAGCAGATCGTGCAGGGCCAGCGTTCCACTTATTTCTGTCCGCGCTGCCAGCGGTAAGCACCAAGCTTTGACATGTACCGAACTTCGTCCACCTCCGCGCCGCTGCCGGCTGGCGCCTATCCCGCTGAACTGCTCACCGGCTTTGCGCCGCGCCTGATTGCCTGGCAGCGCGAGCACGGCCGTCACGATCTGCCGTGGCAGAACACGCGCGACCCGTATCGCATCTGGCTTTCGGAAATCATGCTGCAGCAGACCCAGGTCTCGACCGTGATTCCGTACTACGCGCGTTTTCTCGAGCGCTTTCCCACGGTCGAATCGCTCGCCGCCGCGCCCGACGACGACGTGATGGTGCTCTGGGCCGGCCTTGGCTACTACTCGCGCGCGCGCAATCTGCACCGCTGCGCGCAGGTGGTCGCGCAAACCCACGGCGGCAAATTTCCGTCGACGGTCGAGGCACTCGCAGAACTGCCCGGCATTGGCCGCTCGACGGCGGCGGCGATCGCATCGTTCGCGTTCGGCGCGCGCGAGACGATTCTCGACGGCAACGTGAAGCGCGTGCTTGCTCGCGTGTTCGGCGTGGAAGGCTTTCCTGGCGAAAAGCGCGTAGAGAACGCGATGTGGACGCTCGCCGAAACGCTCGTGCCGGGTCCCAAAGCGAGCGACGCCGATGTAAGCGCGTACACGCAAGGCTTGATGGATCTCGGCGCGACGCTGTGTGGGCGTGGCAAGCCCGACTGTGCGCGTTGCCCGTTTGCCGACGACTGCGTGGCGAATACGACGGGGCGTCAGCGCGAACTACCCGCCGCGCGCCCGAAGAAGACCGTGCCCACGCGGCGCACGTGGATGCTCGTGCTGCTCGACGGCGACGCGGTGATGCTGGAGAAGCGCCCCCCATCGGGTATCTGGGGCGGTTTGTGGAGCCTGCCCGAAGCGGCCGACGAACCCGCGCTCGCCGAGCGCGCGCGTGAGTTCGGCGTGACGCCTGAGCGTGCGGCCTCAAGCTCCACGCTCGCGCCGCTTACGCACACGTTCACGCACTTCAAGCTCGACATCGAGCCGCGCGTGATCGAACTGAAGCGCAACGTCGGGCCGCTCGAAGTGAACGATGGACAGAGCACATGGGTGTCGCTTTCCAATATCGACGCGTATGGGGTGCCTGCGCCTGTGCGCAAGCTGCTCGACGGATTGCGTGGACCGCTGATCTGAGTCAGCGAGAAAGCAGCGTCAACGTCGCATCAAAGCAGCTGATGCTGCTGCATGTAGTGATGCACGATTTCGATACGCGCGCCCGCGTCGTTCAGCTCCATGAGCTTCTGACGCGCGCGCAGTGCGATTGGCAGCACCTCGGCGAGACGGTTCGATACCCACGAGGGATCTCCGAAGCGAAACGGCTCAGCAAACGGCAGGCTCGCGGGATCGCGCTCGCGAATCGTCGCGATGATGCGTTCGAGCACTTCCGCGCACGCGCCGAACTGCGCGAGCTGCTTGCCGCCTTCTAGCGGTATGTCTTCGGGAATCAGTTCGGCCATGCCGACTAGCAGGCCGTCGGCTTCCACGCGATGCGAGAGCAGATGAAAGCGCTGCGTGCCATGTGCCTTGATGTGCAGCATGCCGACGGTTTCGACATCGCATTGCTCGATGAGCGCGAGGCAGCCAACGGACTCCGGCACGGCGGTCTCGTCGGGCTGTGCGACTTCGGCGCCGCTTTTGAGCAGACACACGCCGAACGGCGTGCGCTCGCGCAGGCACTCGCTTGCCATGTCCAGGTATCGCGCTTCGAAGATCTTGAGCGGCAGCAGGCCGCCAGGGAAGAGCACCGTATGCAGCGGGAACAGCGGCAAATCGGCAAGCACGGCAGGAGACGAGGACATGGCGCAACGCTTTCGGTTAAGGGCCGCGCGATGCGCAGCCGGTTAGGCGATCAGCCGTGACGACTCTCCGACATCGAGAGGCGCGTCGCGGTGACGCACGATAACGTTCGACTCGCCGGCAAAGCGCGTGGCGAGCGTCTGGGCGATGAACACCGAACGATGCTGTCCGCCCGTGCAGCCAATCGCAACGGTGAGATAGCTGCGGTTGTCGGCGCGAAAATGCGGCAGCCACTTCGCGACGAACGCATAAACATCGTCGATCATTTCGTGGACGGCCGGCTGCGCATTCAGAAAGTCGATCACGGGCTGATCGAGCCCGGTGAGCGGCCGCAGACGAGCGTCGTAATGCGGGTTCGGCAGCGTGCGAACATCGAACACGAGATCCGCGTCGAGCGGCACACCGCGCTTGAAGCCGAACGATTCGAACGTCAGCATGAGCGAGCCGCGCTCGCCTTCGACGAACACCTTCACCCACTGGCGCAGCGCGTTGGAACTCAAGTTGCTCGTGTCGACCTGATGGCCGAATTCGGCAAGGTTCGAGACGAGTTCGCGCTCGTGCTCGATGGCTTCTTCGAGCGACTTGAGCATGCCCACGTTCGCATCGTGTGCGGCGGAGCCTGAAAGCGGGTGGCGGCGACGTGTTTCCGAGAAGCGCTGGATGAGCGACTGCGTGCTCGCATTGAGGAACAGCACGCGCACGTCGTGGCGAAGCGCCAGGTCGCGGATCATCTCCGGCATGTCGTCGAACGACGAACTCGAGCGCGCATCGATAGCAACGGCGAGGCGTTCGTAGCCGTCGTCGCTGAGATATTGCGCGAGTTGCGGAAGAAAGCGCGGCGGCAGATTGTCGACGCAGTAATAGCCGACGTCTTCGAGCGCATTGAGCGCCACTGACTTGCCGGAACCCGAAATGCCGGTGATCAGGATGATACGCATGGGAGAGTCGATGAACCCGATTGGGTCATCATAGCATCCGATCCGCGCGCCTGTATTGGCTCTCCGGGCCGCAGAGGCTTGTTTCGAGGGCGCGCGGCGTGAATCGCGCGCCTCGCCGGCCGCACCTCGCCGGCCACGCGTCTTCGTGCGTCAGATCAGCTTGCCGGGAAACTGGCTGTCGGGGTCCTGCATGGCAAGACGCTGGCGGTCCATGAAGTCGCGCAGCGTGTCGATGCCGCGCAATTGCAGGATCGTGTTGCGCACGGCGGCCTCGACCAGCACGGCGAGGTTGCGGCCCGCGGCCACCTGGATCGTGACCTTGCTGATCGGCAGGCCAAGGACGTCCACGGTCTGGCTTTCCAGCGGCAGACGCTGGAACTCGCCGTCCGGGCGGCGCACGAGTTGCACGATGAGCTTGAGCTTCATCTTCCGGCGCACGGCCGTTTCACCGAAGATCGTCTTGATGTCGAGCAGACCCAGGCCGCGCACTTCGAGCAGATTCTGCAAGAGCGGCGGACAGCGGCCTTCGACGAAATCGGGGCCGAGGCGCACGAAATCCACTGCGTCATCGGCCACGAGGCCATGGCCGCGGCTGATCAGTTCCAGACCCAGTTCGCTCTTGCCGAGACCGGAGTCGCCCGTGAGCAGCACGCCCATGCCCAGAATGTCGAGAAACACGCCGTGCAGCGTCGCGCGCGGCGCGAGGATGCGCGACATGTAAAGGCGCAGGCTGTCGATGACGGTGGCCGCCGACATCGGCGTGGTGAAGAGCGGCGTGGACGAACGCGTACAACGCAGCACCAGCTCGGGCGGCGCGGTCATGCCGTCGGCGACCACGAGGAACGGCGGCTCGAGTGCGATCAGCTCGGCCATGTGACGCGAGCGGTCTTCGTCGGTTTGGCGCTGGTAGTAATGGATTTCGGCGTCGCCGAGCACCTGGATGCGGTTCGGGTGGATGAGGTTCAAGTGGCCGACGAGGTCCGCGCTCGCCGTGGCCGTGGCCACCGTTTCGGTCGAAAAGCCGCGTTCCCAGCCTTCGTGCCCCGTCAGCCAGCTGAGTTTCAGCGTGGTGGCGTTGTCGTCGAAGATGCTTTGGGCGTTGATGCTGGAAGTGTCCATGAGTCGGTGACTCCGCGAGATGACTCGCTTAACGGCTGACTAGATTGTGTGACCCGGTTGGCTCGCGGCTGCTTGCGCCTTGCGCTGCACCCCTGCAACGAGCTTCGCGCGCGCGCTCTTCGGCCGCGCGTACCCGCTCGCGCGCCCCGCGAGACGCCGCCGCGCATTACATCAAGGTTGCCACTGGGTGAGCAGGCGATGCAACGTTTCGCGGTCTTCTTCCGTATGGAGCCGCTCACGGGTTTCGCGATCCGACAACAGTTGTGCGATCTCGGACAGGATTTCAAGGTGCTGCTGCGTGGCCTGTTCCGGCACGAGCAGGAAGATGAGGAGCGAGACGGGCTGACCGTCTGGCGCTTCGAAGGCGATCGGCTCGGCGAGGCGCACGAAGGCGGCCTGCGGCTGCTTCAGGCCCTTGATGC
The DNA here is from genome assembly GCF_905220195.1 of Paraburkholderia sp. J8-2. Taxonomy (NCBI): domain Bacteria; kingdom Pseudomonadati; phylum Pseudomonadota; class Betaproteobacteria; order Burkholderiales; family Burkholderiaceae; genus Paraburkholderia; species Paraburkholderia sp. J8-2. The sequence continues at coordinate 360,398 of NZ_CAJMZA010000002.1, read as the reverse complement.
GGCCGTGCGGGATCGCGACGCCTTCGCCGAGGCCCGTGGAGCCGAGTCGCTCGCGTGCGAAAAGATTGTCGGTAACCGTGCTGCGGGCGATGCCGTTCTGGTTTTCGAAGATCAGGCCAGCCTGTTCGAAGACGCGTTTCTTGCTGGTAACGGACAGGCCGACGACGACGTTCTCGATGGGAAGTATTTTGGCTAAACGATTCATGTTGGCAGGCGAAAACGTGGCCTGAATGCTCCACACCCCGACCGCTGCACGCTTTGGCGGCAGCTTTGGATCTGGCGACGAAGCCCGGTGCCGGGACCGTGGGGACCTGTTGGTGCGAATTGCCCCGTTAGACCCCGTAATACGACTGGATCATTATAGAACAAGCGCTCACGCCGATGGTGCGATGCGCCACGCATGAGCGCAACCCTCGTGCTCCGGTTGCACCCAGCGGTAAAACCCTGCACTGCACCCACTCACGAAAAAGCCGCCCGGTTCGGGCGGCTTGGCTTCGTGGGGCGGAGGATCAACTATCGACTCCAGCCCCGGTTCATGGCGCAGATTGCCACAAGGAACACTGTGGGATCACTGCGGCGGGATTTCGATGATGGGCGCAGGCTGGTGCTTGATCGCCTCATGTTGATGTCCCTGCACGCGGTCTTTGTGACGTACGACCTGGCGATCGAGCTTGTCGACCACGAGATCGATGGCGGCGTACATGTCGCCGTTCGCGCTCTCCACAAATATGTCCTTGCCTTTCAGATGAAGGTTCACTTCTACCTTCTGTCTCTTATCCTTTTCCTTATGGTTGTCGACCGAGAGGACCACATTGCCATCGATTACCTGATCGAAATGTCTTAGCACCCTGTCCAGTTTGGTGATCACGTATTCTCGCAACGCTGGCGTTACTTCGAGATGGTGTCCACTGATCTTCAGATTCATAGTGCTTCTCCAGGCTAATGGCCGCGTGACGCGTGAAGTGCGGCAATGCCGGTCGACTGTCTGCCAGTGCGCGGCTCCCCGAAAGGCCTGCGACGGCGGGCTAACTCGGCCGGCCATGTCCGCCAACGGGCGTAGCGACCGGAAAACGCTTGCTCCGTGAAAGCCGGAACAAGCTAAAGAGACTTGCGCAGATTGACCGCTGGAATCTTCAACGCCTCACGATACTTCGCGACTGTGCGTCGCGCGACCACGAAGCCCTGTTCCGCCAGCAGTTCGGCGATGCGGCTGTCTGAAAGAGGGGATTTGGTGTTCTCGGCTCCTATGAGTTGCTTGATGAGGGCGCGGATGGCGGTGGACGATGCAGCGCCTCCGGTGTCCGTTGAAACATGCGATCCGAAGAAGTACTTAAATTCAAGTGTCCCGAATGGAGTCAGCATGTATTTACCGGTTGTCACACGCGAGACAGTTGATTCGTGTAGGCCCAGCGTATCAGCAATCTCCCTCAAAACCAAGGGGCGCATGGCGATTTCGCCGTGCACGAAAAAGTTCTTCTGACGCTCGACGATAGCCTGCGCGACACGCAGGATTGTCTCAAAGCGCTGCTGGATATTCTTGATCAGCCAGCGCGCTTCCTGCAGCTGTTGGCGCAGCGAACCGCTGCCCGGGTCGCCGCGGTTATTGCGCAGAATATTCGCGTACAGATGGTTGATGCGCAGCTTCGGCACCACCTCCGGGTTCAGTTCGGCATGCCAGTTCTGGCCGGCCTTCTTCACGATGATGTCCGGCACCACGTAATCGGCTTCGGCCTTGCCATACGACGCGCCCGGGAACGGCTCGAGCGAGCGGATCATCGCATGCGCATCGCGCAGCTCGTCGTCGCCCGTCTTCAGTTGCTTGCGCAACCGCGTGAAATCGCGCGCGGCGAGCAGTTCCAGATGGTTCGACACGATCTCGAGCGCGAGCGTGCGCGTGGGCGACGAATTGACGCGCAGCAACTGCAACTTGAGGCACTCGGAGGCCGAGCGCGCACCCACGCCCGCGGGGTCGAAGCTATGCAGCAGCGCTAGCGCCGCATTGAATTCATCGACGTCGACTTCGAGCTCTTCAGGGATGTCGGCAAGAATTTCCTCACAAGTCGCGCTGAGGTAGCCGTCTTCGTCGAGCGATTCGATGAGGAACGTGATGAGCGCGCGGTCGCGCTGGCTCGCGTTCGTTTCGCGCAGCTGCGCCATTAGATGGTCGCGCAGCGTGGTGGTCGATTCGTGGATTTGCAGCGGCGGCAGGTCGTCGTCGTCGGAGGCGTTGCCGGAGCGGCCGTAGTCGTCCAGGTTCCACTGGCTCGCTTCGCCGTTCGAGTCGCCGCCGAGGCCGTCATACTCATCCACGCCGCGCGGCTCGCTCTCGCTGTTTTCGCCGCTGCCGTTGGATGCCGTGGTCGACCCGGTCGCGCCCTGCATCGGCTCCGCGCCCGAAGGCGTGGGCGGCTGCGCGATGACCGAGCCGTCTGCGGCCACGCGCAGCGGGCTCGCGATCCAGTCGTCCTCGTTCTCGAGCAGCGGGTTCTGCGCGATCGCCGTTGCGACCTCCTGCTGCAGTTCGAGCGTCGACAGCTGCAGCAGCCGGATGGACTGTTGCAGTTGTGGCGTGAGCGCAAGATGCTGCGAGAGGCGGAGTTGGAGGCTGGCTTTCATGGCGGTGTGCGAACCATTGTAAAGAGTTTGCCACGCGGACGAAACCACGGGACATTCGCAAAAACGAGCGTGTGCCGCGCTGCCGTGTGCCCGGAATTTGGTGCGCAAACAGGGTCGCCGCTCGCCCTGCCGTGCACCGTTTTGGGGGCAAGGTCGATACAGCGGAGTTACACGGGGAAACGCGAAAGATAAGGCCGGAAAAACGCGAATGCGGATCGCGCGCGCGAGCGGGCGCTGCGGTACTGCGGTGAGTGGGCGCGCGAGGCGCGCCCTGGAGCTTACATGCGGAAGTGTTCGCCGAGATAAACGCGGCGCACGCTTTCGTTCTCGATGATCTCGCCGGGCGCGCCGGCCGCGAGCACGGTGCCGTCGCTGATGATGTACGCGTGGTCGCAGATGCCAAGCGTCTCGCGCACGTTGTGGTCCGTGATCAGCACGCCGATGTTGCGCTGCTTGAGGAACTTCACGATCTTCTGGATTTCCAGCACGGCGATCGGGTCCACGCCCGCGAACGGCTCGTCGAGCAGGATGAAGCTCGGATCGGTTGCGAGCGCGCGCGCAATTTCAACGCGCCGGCGTTCGCCGCCCGAGAGCGACAGCGCTGCGTTCTCGCGCAGATGCGCGATCTGCAGTTCGTCGAGCAGCGCTTCGGCACGCTCGGTGATGACGTCTTTCGACAGACGTTTGCCGTTGCCGTCCACCTGCAGTTCGAGCACCGCGCGGATGTTCTCCTCGACGGTGAGCTTGCGGAACACCGAAGCTTCCTGCGGCAGATACGAAAGACCGAGCGCCGCGCGCTTGTGAATGGGCAACAGGCTGATGGACTGGCCGTCGAGGTCGATCTCGCCGGCGTCGAGCGGCACGAGGCCCACGATCATGTAGAACGACGTGGTCTTGCCGGCGCCGTTGGGGCCGAGCAGACCGACCACTTCGCCGCTTTTCACGTCGAGCGAAACGTCCTTGACGACGGTGCGCGAGCCGTAGCGCTTCTTCAGGTTGCGCACGACGAGCGTGCTCGTCTTGCCGGCCAGCTGGCGGCCGTAGCTTTGGGGGGCGGTGACGGTATTCACTGTGGCGGCGCTTCCTGCAGCTTGGTGGACGGCGTGAGCGCTGCCGGGGCGCCGGCGGTCGGCTGTGCGCCGGTGGTGTTGCGCGGCGAGAGCATGGCGCGAACGCGGCCGCCCGGGTTGCCGGGACCTGCGACGTCCTTGCCCGACTTCGCCGTGTAGAAGTCGTTCTGGCCGTCGTACGTGACGACGCTGCCGTGGACCTGATCCATCACGGTGGAGAGGCCCTGCAGGCGGCGCACGGTGGCGCGCGTCGTGAGCGTGGTCAGGTCCTGCCTGCCGTCGTAGTCGATGCGCTCAGCCGTGCCGTCGACGTATTCGTCGAGGCCTTCGCGCTTCTGGCGGAAGTAGGCGAGCTTTTCGGCGGGCGTGCCCGGCGCGACGGTGCCGGTTGCGTACTGGTAGCCCTGCGGGTCCTGCGTCACGACGAGCTTGTCGGCCTTGATGAGGATCGTGCCCTTGGTGGCGACCACGTGGCCGGTGAAGACGGTCTGCTGCTTCAGATCGTCGTACGTCATGTTGTCCGCTTCGATATTGAGCGGCTTGTCCTTGTCGGCGCGCTCGGCGTGGGCCGCGGGCGCGAAGCCGGCGAACAGCAGCGCGCTGGCGAGCGCCATCAGCGCAGCGAAGCGTGCGCGGCGCGCGTCAGGCGAACGGCCGTTCAGTGGACGGGGAAGCGAATCGTTCATGCAATCGTGCCTTGCGTGGACGGCCCGGCGTTCAGGACGAGCCGCCGGAGTCAGCCGGGGCGATGGCTCCACGGACGTTGCCGAAGAGCTGGATGACCCGGGTGACATTGTTGTAGTTCATGCCGCTGGTGGCCGTCATGACCGACTGGCCGCGTCGAAGTTTAACCGGCTTTTCGGTCAGGATCACATCGTCGTTCACGAGCACTTTGAAATGCTCGGAATCAGCCCGCATTTCCGGGTCGCCCGCGCCCGCGGCGCGCAAAATGCGCGCGTCGTCGTACAGATTGACGATCGAGGCGTCGGCGTTGACCGTGCCGCGCAGCCCGGTGGCCGTGACGATCGGCTTGCCGGGCTGGAATGCGCGCACGGCCGGGTTCGTGAGGTCGCTGTTCTCGTCGTCCTCGTAATGAACCATGTGCGTGGCGGTGAGCCGGTACTGCGTGGAGCCCGACTGGTCGAGTTCGGACACCGAGAAGTTGTCGGCGAAATAGTCGGGCGTATGCGTGAGCGCACGCGGCGCCGCCTCTTTTTCGCGCGGCTGGACGGCCTGCAGCAGCCACCATGTGAAACCGGCGAGCGCGGCGACGCACACGAGCGGCACGAGCGAGGTGAGGCGGAACTTCTGGTTCATCGCGGCATCCCGGCCAGCGGCGCGCAGGCCTCGGCGAGCAACGCGTCGTAATGGTTCTGCGCGCGCAGGATCAGGTCGGTGACTTCGCGCACGGCGCCGTGGCCGCCTACCTTGTCGGACACCCAGTGGGCGCGCGACAGCACGTCCGGATGGGCGTTGGCGGGGGCGGCGGCGAAGCCGCACTGGAGCATCACGCCGAGGTCGGGCCAGTCGTCGCCCATGTAGCCGCACGCTTCGGGGGCAATGCCCGTTTGCGAGAGCAGTTCGGCGAATGCCACGCGCTTGTCTTCCACGCCCTGCCACAGGTGCGTGATCTTCAGCTCCTTCGCGCGCACGGCGACGATTTCCGAGCGGCGCCCGGTGATGATGGCCGTGTCGATGCCGGCTTCGCGCAGGAGTTTCGCGCCGTGGCCGTCGAGCGAGTTGAACGCCTTCATCGTGTCGCCGGCGCCGGTGAAGAGCAGGCCGCCGTCGGTCAGTACGCCGTCGATGTCGAAAATCATGAGGCGCACACGCGCGGCGCGCGCGGTTGCGTCGAGTGGGGTAGCCATCAGATCACCTTCTTGGAAAACAGGTCGTGCATGTTGAGCGCGCCGATCAGCGTGCCCTCGGCATCGACGACCAGCATCTGATTGATGCGATGGCGCTCCATCAGTTCCACGGCTTCGACAGCAAGTTGATCCGGCCCGATGGTGCGCGGGCCTTTCGTCATGACCTGCGCGATCGGCAGGTCGCGGAAATCGCCCACGCGTTCGAGCACGCGGCGCAGGTCGCCGTCGGTGAAAATGCCAGCTACGTGGCCGTCGGCGTTGACGACCGCCGTCATGCCCATGCGCTTGGCCGTGAGCTGGAAGAGGGCGTCGCGCACGGATACGTCGTCGCCCACCTTCGGGATTTCGTCGCCGGTGCGCATCACGTCGCGCACGTAGGTCAGGAGGCGCCGGCCGAGCGCGCCGCCCGGATGCGAGCGCGCGAAGTCGTCGGCGCCGAAGCCGCGCGCGTCGAGCACCGCCACCGCAAGCGCGTCCGAGAGCGCGAGCGCCGCTGTCGTGCTGGCCGTGGGCGCGAGGTTCAGCGGGCAGGCTTCCTTCTCCACGCCGGCGTCCAGATGGACGTCGGAGAGCTGGCCGAGCGTCGACTGCGGGCGATTGCCCGTCATGCCGATGAGCTTCGCGCCGATGCGCTTGACGAGCGGCAGGATCGCCACGAGTTCTTCGGATTCGCCGGAATTCGACAGGCCGATGAAGACGTCGTCCGCGGTGACCATGCCGAGGTCGCCGTGGCTCGCTTCCGCCGGATGCACGAAGAACGCCGGAGTGCCCGTGGAGGCCAGCGTGGCCGCGAGCTTGCGGGCAATGTGACCCGATTTGCCGATGCCGGAAACGACCACGCGTCCGCGGCAGCTGAGGATGAGGTCGACCGCGCCGACGAAGTTGTCGTCGAGCCGGTCGCGAAGCCCGCGCACGGCGTCCGCTTCGATGTCGAGCACGTCGCGAGCGAGCTTCAGTGCCCGGTCGCCATTGATTTTCGCTATCATCCGCGGAGTATAGCAAAGGCGTCTGCGCGCCGCGCCAGCGCCCCCAGCGCCCAAACCCCGTGCGCGAGCCGCCTGGCTTATCCAGCAAGCAGTTTCTCTGAGCCCTTCCCATGTAGCCGCCTTTGCGTCGATCATTGACCCGGCGCCGGGCAGAATTTGCATTGCCGCTCACGCAAACCGCGGCCGACGAACGAGGACGCTTCACACGATGATCTCCCCGCTGGAAATGACGCTGTTCCTGCTGCTCGCCTCGGTGGTTGGCGTCGTGCTCTTTCGTTATCTGAATCTGCCGCCGATGCTCGGCTATCTCACGGTCGGCATTCTCGTGGGCCCGCGCTCGCTCGGCATCGTGCCGGACACGCACGGCGCGCAGAACCTGGCCGAGTTCGGCGTCGTGTTCCTGATGTTCTCCATCGGCCTCGAGTTCTCGCTCTCGAAGCTGCGTGCCATGCGCCACGCCGTGTTCGGCCTCGGGCTCTCGCAGGTGCTCGGCACGATCGTGGTGGCGCTCGTGCTCGGGCTCGTGCTGGAGCCGTGGGTCCATATCACGTGGCAGGCGTGCGTGGCGCTGGGCGGCGCGCTCGCCATGTCGTCCACGGCCATTGTCAGCAAGATGCTTTCCGAGCGGCTCGAAATCGAATCGGAACACGGCCGCAACATTCTGGGCGTGCTGCTGTTCCAGGATCTGGCTGTGGTGCCGCTGCTCATCGTGATTGCGGCGTTCGGTGGCTCGTCGGCTTCGCTCGTCGAGTCGCTCGGCACGGCGGCCGTGAAGATCGTGCTCGCGCTCGGCATTCTGCTCATCGTCGGGCAGAAGTTCATGACGCGCTGGTTCAACGTGGTCGCGCGGCGCCGCTCGCAGGAGCTGTTCGTGCTCAACGTGCTGCTCGTCACGCTGGGCGCGGCGTTCATCACCGACAAGTTCGGCCTCTCGCTCGCGCTCGGCGCCTTCATCGCGGGCATGCTGATCGCGGAAACGCCGTACAAGCACCAGGTGGAAGAGGACATCAAGCCGTTTCGCGACGTGCTGCTCGGCCTCTTCTTCGTGACCACGGGCATGCTGCTCAACCCGCACGTGATCTGGCAGCACCCCATCATGGTGGCGGCATTCTTCCTTGGGCCGCTCGTGCTCAAGGCCGTGCTCATCACCGCTCTCACGCGGATTTTCGGCGCTTCGCCGGGCGTGGCCATGCGCACGGGCCTCGGCCTCGCGCAGGCCGGCGAATTCGGCTTCGTGCTGCTGAACCTCATTCTCGACAAGCATCTCGTCGATGCCACGCTGCTCCAGGCGATCCTCGCGGCCATGCTGCTGTCGATGCTCGCCGCGCCGTTCCTGATCCAGAACGCGGACCGCATCGTGCTGCGCCTCTCCTCGACGGAATGGATGCAGCAGTCGCTGATGATGACGCGCATCGCCACGCAAAGCATCAAGCAAAGCGGCCACGTGATCGTGTGCGGCTATGGCCGCGCGGGGCAGAACCTCGCGCGCATGCTCGAATACGAAGGCCTCTCGTACGTGGCGCTCGACCTCGACCCGGACCGCGTGGCGGCTGCCGCGGCCGCGGGCGAGTCGGTGGTGTTCGGCGACGCGGCGCGCCGCGAGTCGCTCGTCGCGGCGGGCATCCATCGTGCGGCAGCCGTGGCGATCACGTATGCGAACACGCAATCGGCGTTTCGCGTACTCCATCACATCCACGAACTGGAGCCCACCTTGCCCGTGATCGTGCGCACGGTGGACGACGCCGATCTCGAACGCCTGCTCGCCGCGGGCGCGACCGAGGTGATCCCGGAGATCGTGGAGGGGAGCCTCATGCTCGCCTCGCACATGCTGGTGCTGATGGGCGTGCCGATGCGGCGCGTGGTGCGCCGCGTGGAGGAACTGCGCGACGAGCGCTACAGCCTCCTGCGCGGCTACTTCCACGGTACCGACGATGTGGGCGAGGACGGTCACGAGCAGGTGCGGCTACAATCCGTACCGGTCGACGAGCGCGCCGATGCCGTGGGCCGTACGCTCGCGGAACTGGGCCTGTACGAACTCGGCGTCGAGGTGACGGCGATTCGCCGCCACGGCATTCGCGGCGTGGAGCCGGACCCGTCGACCAGGTTGCGCGAGGCCGACATCGTCGTGCTGCGCGGTTTGCCCGAGCAGCTCGCGCAGGCCGAGGAGCGGCTTTCGCGCCATCGCAAGCCGGGCGCGGCCGGCGCGGGCGCGGCGGCGGCCTGATACGCCGCCGCTGCTACGATCGCCGTCCCGTCTCGACATCGCGCCTTCGGGGTCCTGCCCCGTTTAAACCGTCCAACCGCTGTTCTTTACTAGTCATTACCCGGAGAAATCATGTCCAACGCACCTGCGAACCCGAGCGCCGAAGCCGCCCAGTTCGTGAAGAGCCTGATCCGCACGGTGCCCGACTGGCCTCAGCCGGGAGTGCAGTTCCGCGACATCACGCCGCTCATCGGCCATCCGAAGGGCCTGCGCGTGTTGATCGACCTGTTCGTCGAGCGCTATGTCGACGCGAAGCTCGACTACGTGGCGGGGCTCGATGCGCGCGGCTTCATCATCGGGCCGATCGTCGCTTACGAGCTGAACGTCGGTTTCATTCCGATCCGCAAGATCGGCAAGCTGCCGTACAAGACCGTCTCCGAAACCTACCAGCTCGAATACGGCGAAGCGACGGTCGAAATTCACGAGGACGCCTGCGGCAAGGACGACCGCGTCGTGATCGTCGACGACCTGATCGCCACCGGCGGCACCATGATGGCCGGCAAGCTGCTACTCGAACGCCTCGGCGCGAGCGTGGTGGAGGGCGCCGCGATCATCGACCTGCCGGATCTGGGCGGCTCGAAGCTGCTCACCGATGCCGGCCTGTCGCTCTTCACCGTGACCGCCTTCGGCGGCCACTGAAACCCGAACGCATCACGCCACGAGTCGATCTCATGCCGAATTTCGCGCTCTTTCTCGCCACGTCCATCGCCATCACGTTCGCGCCGGGCCCCGACAACCTTCAGGTGCTCGCGCGCGGCATTTCGCAGGGCCGCGCCGCCGGTCTCGTGGCCGCGCTCGGCTTCGCCACGGGTGTGACGTTCCACATTACGCTCGCCGCGCTCGGCGTGGCCGCCGTGCTGCGCTCGTCGCCGCTCGCGTTCCAGATCCTCAAGCTCGCGGGCGCCGCCTATCTCGTGTGGATCGGCGTGAAGGCGCTGCGCAGCCAGGGCCTCGCCGCCGCCGGCGACCGGCCGCGCCAGCCGCTTGCCGCGATCTTTCGGCAGAGCGTGATCGGCAACATGATGAATCCGAAAGTGACGCTGTTCTTCGTCGTGTTCCTGCCGCAGTTCGTCGACTCGCATGGCGCGCAAAGCGTCACGCTGCAGATGCTCGAACTCGGCCTCGTGTTCATGGCGCAAACGGTCGTGGTGTTCTCGCTCTTCGGGCTGTGCGCGGGCACGATCGGCGGCTGGCTCAAGCGCCGCCCGCGCGCGGGCGTGTGGCTCGATCGTCTCGCTGGCCTCACCTTCATCGCCATCGGCATTCGCATCGCCCTGCGCGACTGATCTACGGAGTCCTGATCGATGACCTTGCCTTGCATTCTCGACGCGCGTCGTTTCGACGCCGGCACGCATCTGCCGTTTCATATCGGTGACGAGCGCGTGGGCTGGATACGCCAGAACGACGTGGCGCTGCTCGCACGCTGGCCCGACGTGTTCGAGATCGACGGCGATGCGGGCAGCGCGCGCGTGACGCTCGCCCCGCACTTCGATAGCGTCGATGCACGCAGCGCAGCGCTTGCCTCGGTGATCGGCGCACTCGCGGGGCAAGGGCACATTCCGGGCTGGCGCAACGAAACCTACGCGATCCGCAACGCCTTCGACGCGCCGCCGCTCGCCTTTATCGAACGCGCGGCCTCGCGCTTTTTCGGCACGATGACGTACGCGGTGCATCTGAACGGCATCGTAGAATACGCAGATGCCGTGTCGCCCGGCGCGCCGCAATTGTGGATCGCGCGGCGCAGCGACACCAAGGCGACCGATCCCGGCATGCTGGACAACGTCGTGGCGGGCGGCATCGGCTGGGGCTTCGGCATCGAGGCCACGCTCGTGAAGGAGTGCTGGGAAGAAGCGGGCATCGCCGAAGACCTCGCGCGCGAGGCGCGCGCGGGACGCACCGTGCACGTGCTGCAGTCGCTGCCGGAAGGCACGCAGGCCGAGCAGATCTTCATCTACGATCTCGTGCTCCCGGCCGACTTCGTGCCGCACAACCAGGACGGCGAGGTAGGCGAGCATCGCCTCGCGCGTATCGACGAAGCCGCGCGCTGGATCGAAGAAGGTGCGATGACGGTGGACGCGAGCCTTGCAACGCTCGACTGCCTGCTGCGCCGCCAATGGATAGACGAAGACGCGTGCGAGGGCATTGCCGCGATCTTCGAACCGCCGACGCTGTGAAAGGGCGCCGGTTCTTTTAAGCCCAAAGCCCTTTTAGCAACACCAAAGTATTGACGGGAGTTACCCAGGTCATGTCGACCGATCACAGCTTCATTCTCAAACTGTCGTGCGCCGACCGGCCGGGCATCGTGCATGCCGTGTCGGGCTTTTTGTTCGATCGCGGCAGCAATATTCTCGACTCGGCCCAGTTCGGCGACAGCCACACGGGCGAGTTCTTCATGCGCGTGCACTTCCAGCAGGTGGGCGGCGACCCGGGCCTCGACGGCCTGCGCAGCGCGTTCGAGCCGCTCGCGCAAGAGTTCGGCATGCGTTGGGAACTGCATGACGCGAACGTGAAGCCGCGCGTCGTCATCATGGTCTCGAAGATCGGCCATTGCCTGAACGACCTGCTGTTCCGCTATCGCACCGGCCAGCTGCCTATCGAAATTCCGGCGATCATTTCGAATCACAAGGACTTCTACCAGCTCGCCGCGAGCTACAACATTCCGTTCCACCACTTCCCGCTGCTCGGCGGCACGGAAGCCGACAAGGCTGCGCAGGAAGCGCGCGTGCTCGAGGTGGTGAACCGCGAAAGCGTCGATCTCGTGGTGCTCGCGCGTTACATGCAGATCCTCTCGCCGCAGCTTTGCCGGGCGCTCGAAGGCCGTGCGATCAACATCCACCATTCGTTCCTGCCGAGCTTCAAGGGCGCGAAGCCGTACTACCAGGCGTTCGACCGCGGCGTGAAGCTCATCGGCGCGACGGCGCACTATGTGACGTCCGATCTCGACGAAGGTCCGATCATCGAGCAGGAAGTGGAGCGCGTGGACCACAACATGACGCCGGACCAGCTCACCGCGATTGGCCGCGACGTGGAGTGCGTGACGCTCGCGCGCGCGGTGAAGTGGCACGTCGAGCATCGCATCGTGCTGAACGGGCACAAGACGGTCGTGTTCCGCTGATCTTTCGCCGATTAAGCGCGACATCATGCCGTAGCGTGTTTTATGACGCGCTACGGCTTTTCGAATTATTCTTGTTGCTCACCGGCGCATTCGCACGCATGCGATTTTCCTTCCGCGCCAACTTATTCCCCCCGGTACTACTCCTTAAGATCTAGCGGCGCATCGTCGCGCACTCCCTGCGGAGAATAGGCCGCGCCTTTCGTCTTTCCTACGCTTGTCACGTCAACTAAACGACAAGAGGGAAAAACATGAGAGCCGCCCTATCTCCGCAGGCGGAACCCGTAGCCGATAGCCGCGCCTGGCGCGTGCTCGGTTCGAGCACGTTCGCTTTCACGATCTGTTTTGCCGTCTGGATGATGTTCGCGATCCTCGGCATCCCGCTCAAGAAGCAGCTTCACCTCACCGACACTGAATTCGGCCTGATTGCCGCGATGCCCGTGCTCACCGGTTCGCTTGCTCGCGTGCCGCTTGGCATCTGGACCGATCGCGTGGGCGGGCGCATGGTCTTCTTCATCACCATGCTCGCGACGATCGTGCCGATCTGGCTCGTCTCGTACGCGACGCAGTTGTGGCAATTCCTCGTGCTCGGCCTGTTCGTGGGGTTCGCCGGCGCGTCGTTTTCGGTCGGCACGCCTTATGTCGCACGCTGGTTCCCGAAGTCGCGCCAGGGGCTTGCCATGGGCATTTTCGGCGCGGGCAACTCGGGCGCCGCGCTCAACAAGTTCGTGGCGCCGGTGCTGATCGTCGCGGCCGGCACGTGGACCATCGTGCCGAAGGTGTACGCCGTCGCGATGCTCCTGACCGCGCTGCTGTTCTGGATGTTCTCCGCGAGCAACCCGGCGCATCGCGTGTCCGGCACGGCCACCGTGGCGAGCCAGATGCGCGTGCTCGCCGATGCGCGCGTGCTGCGCTACGCGCAGTACTACTCGGTCGTGTTCGGCGGCTATGTCGGCCTGTCGCTGTGGATGCCGCAGTACTACGTGAACCAGTACGGCTTCGGCATCGAGCAGGCCGCGTTTCTTGCCGCCTGTTTCTCGCTGCCCGGCGGCGTGCTGCGCGCGCTCGGCGGCTGGCTCTCCGACCGCTACGGCGCCTATCGCACGACGTGGGCCGTGATGTGGGTCGCGCTCGCGTGCTTCTTTTTGCTCAGCTACCCGCCGACCGATTTCACGATCCACGGCGCGCATGGTCCGATCGGTCTGCATATCAGCACGGGCCCGGTGTTCTACACGGTGCTGATGTTCGTCGTCGGCATTGCGATGGCGGTGGGCAAGGCCTCGGTCTTCAAGTTCATCGGCGACGAGTACTCCGAGAACATCGGCGCCGTGTCCGGCGTCGTGGGGCTGGCGGGCGGTCTCGCGGGCTTCGTGCTGCCGATCCTGTTCGGCCTGCTCGTCGACCTGACGGGCGTGCGCACCACCTGCTTCATGCTGATGTTCGGCGCGACCGTGGTGAGCCTGCTGTTCATGCATTTCTCGTTTCGCCCCGAAGCGCTCGCGCATGGCAGCGCGAAGCTCGCGCGCAAGGTTCGGACTGCAACGCCTGCGTTCAAGGAAACCACGTACTCCGAATGATTCCACTTGCGCCGCGCGTGCGGCGCCTACTGTACGAGCACAATCATGTCCAAATATCTCCTGACCCAATGGGAACCCGAGAACACCCGGTTCTGGCAGGCTTCCGGCGAGCAGATCGCCACCCGTAACCTCTGGATTTCGATTCCGGCGCTGATGCTGGCGTTCGTGGTGTGGTCGCTGTGGAGCGTCACGGTCGTCAATCTCGACAAGGGCGGCTTCCACTTCACGAAGAACGAACTCTTCTGGCTCACGGCGCTGCCCGCGCTCTCGGGCGCCACGCTGCGCATCTTCTATTCGTTTCTCGTGCCGATTTTCGGCGGCCGCCGCTTCACGGCGATCTCCACGGCGAGCCTCCTGATCCCCGCCGTCGGCATGGGCTTCGCGCTGCGCGATCCGTCCACCTCGTATTCGACGCTGCTCGTGCTCGCCCTGCTGTGCGGTCTTGGCGGTGCGAACTTCAGCTCGTCGATGGCGAACATCAGCTTCTTCTTTCCGAAGGCGCGTAAAGGTTTCGCCACCGGGCTCAATGCCGGTATCGGCAACCTGGGCGTCTCCCTCGTGCAGTTCGTCACGCCGATCGTGATCTCGACGGCTGTGTTCGCGGGCCTGCTCGGCGGCGGCCAGACCTGGATGAAGGATGGCGTCGAGCACAGCATCTGGTTGCAGAACGCGGGCTTCGTGTGGATTCCGCTCATCGTCGTCTCCTCGATTGCAGCATGGTTCGGCATGAACGACATCGCCGATGCGAAGGCCTCGTTCAGCGAGCAGGCCGTGATCTTCCGCCGCGCGCACAACTGGATCATGTGCTTCCTGTATGTCGGCACATTCGGCTCGTTCATCGGCTTCTCGGCCGGCCTCGCGCTGCTCACGAAGGCGGAGTTTCCCGCCATCAACCCAACCGCATGGGCCTTCCTCGGGCCGCTCGCCGGCGCGCTCACGCGCCCCGTCGGCGGCTGGATCTCGGACAAGCTCGGCGGCGCGCGCGTCACGCTCTGGAGCTTCCTCGCGATGATCGTCGCGGTCATCGGCGTGATCGTGTTCCTGCCGGGCGGCGCGCTGGGCGGCGCACAGGGCAGCTTCTGGGGCTTTCTCGCGATGTTCGTCGTGCTGTTCGCGCTCACCGGCATTGGCAACGGCTCGACCTTCCGCATGATTCCCGTGATCTTCCTGACGCAGCATCAACGCGCCGCGAAGGGCAAGGGCGATGCGGCGCAGCACGGCGCGCTCGCCGAAGCGGGCAAGGAGTCGGCGGCGGTGCTCGGCTTCGCGGGTGCGATGGGCGCATACGGCGGCTTCTTCATTCCGAAGAGCTTCGGCACCTCGCTCGACATGACTGGCTCACCCGTTGGCGCGCTCGTTTGCTTCATCGGCTTCTATGTGGTGTGCGCGGCGGTGACGTGGTTGTTCTACGCACGCCGCAACGCGTCCATGCCTTGCTGATCCGGACTGGTTCGGACTAGTCCTTTGGGAGTAGCGCGGCGCACGGGGACTCATCCCAAAGCGCTGCGCGCACTCTCCCCTTGATGAATGGGCAGGCCAGCGCCTGCTCGCCATACTCGGAAACGATACGAGCGCGAGGCGCCACGCGTGCGACGCACGCGAACGGCGACAGGCGATCGATCGATTCCAGCAGCAGTCGGAGAACCTGATGAGTTATTTTCTGGACCGGTTGAAGTTCATGTCGCGCGTGAAGTCGACGTTTTCGAAGGGCCACGGCGCGGTGGTGAACGAGGACCGCAAATGGGAAGACGGCTATCGCAGCCGCTGGCAGCACGACAAGATCGTGCGCTCGACCCACGGCGTGAACTGCACGGGCTCGTGCTCGTGGAAGGTCTACGTGAAGAACGGCCTGATCACATGGGAAACGCAGCAGACCGACTATCCGCGCACGCGCGCGGACCTGCCCAACCACGAGCCGCGCGGCTGCCCGCGTGGCGCATCGTATAGCTGGTACGTGTACTCGGCGCAGCGCGTGAAGTACCCGATGATTCGCGGCCGCCTGGTCGAGATGTGGCGCGAGGCGCGCAAGACGCTCGGGCCGGTTCAGGCGTGGGCCTCGATCGTCGAGGACCCGAAGAAGGCCGCGCACTACAAGCGTGCGCGCGGCCAGGGCGGTTTCGTGCGTGCGGGCTGGGACACGGCCACCGAGATGATCGCGGCGGCCAACGCCTACACCATCGGCAAGTACGGTCCCGATCGCGTGATCGGCTTCTCGCCCATTCCGGCCATGTCGATGGTCTCGTACGCAGCGGGTGCGCGTTACCTGAGCCTGATCGGCGGGGCGTGCCTCTCGTTCTACGACTGGTATTGCGACTTGCCGCCTTCCTCGCCGCAGGTGTGGGGCGAGCAGACCGACGTGCCGGAATCGGCCGACTGGTACAACTCCACGTATCTCATGGTGTGGGGCTCGAACGTGCCGCAAACGCGCACGCCCGACGCGCACTTCTACACCGAGGTCCGCTACAAGGGTACGAAGACGGTGGCCGTGTCGTCCGACTTCGGCGAGATGGTGAAGTTCGGCGACATCTGGCTCGCGCCGAAGCAGGGCACCGACGCGGCGCTGGCGCTCGCGATGGGCCATGTGGTGCTCAAGGAGTTTCACGCCACGGGTAAGTCCGCGTACTTCCGCGATTACGTGAAGCAGTACACCGACATGCCGATGCTCGTCACGCTTAGCCGACGCGACGGCGCGCTCGTGCCGGACCAGTTTCTGCGGGCGTCGCAACTCGCCGCGAATCTCGACGAAGCGAACAACCCGCAATGGAAGACGCTTGCCATCGATGCGGCGACGGGCGACATCGTCGCGCCGAATGGCTCGATCGGATTTCGCTGGGGCGAAGGCGAGCACGATGGCGGCAAGAAGGTGGGCCGCTGGAACCTCGAAATGAAGGACGGCGGCAGCGGCCGCGAGATCGATCCACGCCTCTCGCTCATCGATCAGCATGACGAAGTGGTCGAGGTAGGTTTCCCGTACTTCGGCGGCGAGGAGAACCAAGGCGCCGCGTTGCTCGCGCGGCGCGTGCCCGTGAAGCGCGTGACGCTCGCCGACGGCACGAACGTGCTCGTGGCCACCGTCTACGACCTGCAGATGGCCAACTACGGCGTCGATCAGGGTCTGGGCGGCCCGAACGTCGCGGCCTCCTATGACGACGACGTGCCTTGCACGCCCGCGTGGCAGGAGAAGCACACCACGGTGCCGCGCAAGCTCGTGATCCAGGTGGCGCGCGAGTTCGCCGACAACGCCAACCGCACGCGCGGCAAGAGCATGGTGATCGTGGGCGCGGCGCTCAATCACTGGTATCACAACGACATGATCTACCGCGGCATCATCAACCTGCTGATGATGTGCGGCTGTATCGGCCAGAGCGGCGGCGGCTGGGCGCATTACGTGGGCCAGGAAAAGCTGCGTCCGCAATTCGGCTGGGCGCCGCTCGCGTTCGCGCTCGACTGGTCGCGCCCGCCGCGCCAGATGAACGGCACCTCGTTCTTCTACAACCACACGAGCCAATGGCGTCACGAGAAGGTGAGCGTCGACGAGATCCTCGGCCCGGGCGCCGACCGCGCGCGCTACAAGAATCTCTCGATGCTCGACCTCAACGCGAAGTCCGAGCGCATGGGGTGGCTGCCTTCAGCGCCGCAGCTTGGCGCGAATCCGCTCGACGTGGTGGACGCCGCGCAGCGCGCGGGCGTGCCGCCGGTGCAGTACACGGTGGACCAGTTGAAGTCCGGCGCGTTGAACTTCGCCTGCGACGACCCCGACAACCCCGCGAACTTCCCGCGCAACATGTTCGTCTGGCGCTCGAACATCATGGGCAGTTCGGGCAAGGGCCACGAGTACTTTCTCAAGTACCTGCTCGGCACGCAGAACGCGCTGTTCGGCGACGAGGCCGACGCGATCAAGCCCTCCGAAGTGAACGTGCGCGAAGCGGCCGAAGGCAAACTCGACCTGCTCACCGTGCTCGACTTCCGCATGAGCACGACGTGCCTTTACGGCGATATCGTGCTGCCCTCGGCTACGTGGTACGAGAAGGACGATCTCAACACGTCGGACATGCACCCGTTCATCCATCCGCTTTCGGAGGCGGTGCAGCCGCTGTGGGAGAGCAAGACCGACTGGGAAATCTACAAGGCTATCGCGAAGAAATTTTCGGAGATCGGCGGCGAACATCTGGGCAAGCGCACGGACCTCGTGTGCACGCCGCTCATGCACGACACGCCGGGCGAGCTTGGCCAGGCGTTCGAGCCGAAAGACTGGCGTCTTGGCGAATGCGATCTGATCCCGGGCAAGACCGCGCCTTCGATGACGCTCGTGGAGCGCGACTATCGCGAGATCTACAACAAGTTCACCTCGGTCGGGCCGCTGCTCGAAAAGCTCGGCAATGGCGGCAAGGGCATCAACTGGAATACGGTGCACGAGGTAGGCGAGTTCGCGCAGCTCACGGGCATTCAGCACAACACTGGCGCGGCCGAGGGACGCCCGCGTCTGGAAACGGCCATCGACGCTGCCGAGATGATCCTCACCTTCGCGCCAGAAACCAACGGCCATGTGGCGGTGAAGGCGTGGGACGCGCTCTCGAAGATCACTGGCCGCGATCACACGCACCTGGCCGAAGGCCGCGAGCACGACAAGATCCGCTTTCGCGACGTGCAGGCACAGCCGCGCAAGATCATTTCCGCGCCGACGTGGTCGGGGCTCGAATCGGAAGAGGTGAGCTACAACGCCGGCTATACGAACGTGCACGAGCTGATTCCATGGCGCACGCTCACGGGCCGTCAGCAGTTCTATCAGGATCACCGCTGGATGCTCGACTTCGGCGAGGGCCTGTGCAACTACAAGCCGGCCATCGACACGAAGACGACCGCGCCGATGCTCGGCGCGAAGCCCAACGGCGAGCACGAACTCGTGCTGAACTGGATCACGCCGCACCAGAAGTGGGGCATCCACTCGACCTACTCGGACAACCTGCGCATGCTCACGCTGTCGCGCGGCGGGCCGCACGTGTGGGTCTCGGAGGCCGAGGCGAAGGAGGCGGGTCTCGTCGACAACGACTGGGTCGAAGTGTTCAACGTGAACGGCACGCTCACGGCGCGCGTCGTGGTGAGCCAGCGCGTGCCGCGCGGCATGTGCCTCATGTATCACGCGCAGGAAAAGATCATCAACGTTCCGGGCGCGGAAACGAGCGGCATGCGCGGCGGCATTCACAACTCGGTCACGCGTACGGTGCTCAAGCCCACGCACATGATCGGCGGCTACTCGCAGCTTGCGTACGGCTTCAACTACTACGGCACCGTTGGCAGCAATCGCGACGAGTACGTGATCGTGCGCAAGATGAAGAAGGTCGAGTGGCTGGAAGGCCCGATGAAGGAAGGAGCAGCATCATGAAAATCCGCGCCCAGGTGGCGATGGTCCTGAACCTCGACAAGTGCATTGGCTGCCATACGTGCTCCGTCACGTGCAAGAACGTGTGGACCTCGCGCGACGGCGTCGAGTACGCGTGGTTCAACAACGTCGAGACGAAGCCCGGCATCGGCTATCCGAAGGAGTGGGAGAACCAGGAGAAGTGGAACGGCGGCTGGGTGCGCCACGCGAGCGGCAAGATCGAACCGCGCCAGGGCCCGAAGCTCAAGGTGCTGGCGAACCTGTTCGCGAACCCGAACCTGCCCGGCATCGACGACTATTACGAGCCGTTCACGTACGACTACGAACATCTGCAGAAGGCGCGTCTCTCGCAAACGCCGCCCACCGCACGCCCCGTGTCGGTCATTACCGGCAAGAAGATGGACAAGATCCATTGGGGTCCTAACTGGGAAGACGATCTGGGCGGCGAGTTCTCGTCGCGCAGTCGCGACAAGCTGTTCGAGAACGTGCAGAAGGAGATGTACTCGAGCTTTGAGAACACCTTCATGATGTATCTGCCGCGCTTGTGCGAGCACTGCCTGAACCCGGCGTGCGTGGCGTCGTGCCCCTCGGGATCGGTGTACAAGCGCGAAGACGATGGCATCGTGCTGGTCGATCAGGACAAGTGCCGCGGCTGGCGCATGTGCATCTCGGGTTGCCCGTACAAGAAGATGTACTTCAACTGGAAGAGCGGCAAGGCCGAGAAGTGCATCTTCTGCTATCCGCGCATCGAGGCGGGGCAGCCTACGGTGTGCTCGGAAACGTGCGTGGGCCGCATCCGTTATCTGGGCGTAATGCTCTACGACGCGGACCGCATCAGCGATGCAGCATCGGTTCAATCGACACAGGATCTGTATCAGGCGCAGCTCGATGTGTTCCTCGATCCGCACGATCCCGCCATCCAGGCCGAGGCGCGCCGCCAGGGCGTGCCGCAAAGCTGGCTCGACGCGGCTGTGCGCTCGCCCGTGTACCGCATGGCGCTCGAGTGGAAGATCGCGTTTCCGCTGCATCCCGAGTACCGCACGCTGCCGATGGTCTGGTACGTGCCGCCACTCTCGCCGATCCAGTCTGCTGCGGACGCGGGCCATATCGGCATGGACGGCGTGATTCCCGACGTGGCGAGCCTGCGCATTCCCGTGCGCTATCTCGCCAACCTGCTCACCGCCGGCGACGAGAAGCCCGTGATTTCAGCGCTCGAGCGCATGCTGGCGATGCGCGCGTACAAGCGCACACAGACCGTGGACGGCGTGAACGACAACGCGGTCCTCGAGCGCACGGGCCTCACGCCCGTGCAGGTCGAGGACATGTATCGCACCATGGCGATTGCGAACTACGAGGACCGCTTCGTCGTGCCGTCGTCGCACAAGGAAATGGTCGAGGACTCGTTCAACGAGAAGGGCAGTTGCGGCTTCTCGTTCGGCAATGGGTGCTCGGGCGGCGTTTCGGAGGGCTCGCTGTTCGGCTCGAAGGTCGAAGGCAGCGTGGTGTACGTCGATATGCCGAAGTCGCGTCGCAAGACGCCTTCGCAAGCTTGAGCGGGAGGACATTGTCATGTCGATTTATCCGGTTCTCTCCGCGCTGCTCGATTATCCCGAGCAGCCCTTGATCGACGCACTCGACGAGATCGAGGCCGCACTCGAGGCCGTGCCGAAGGGCGGCTGCGCGACGCACGAACTCGCGCCGCTCATTGCGGCGCTGCGTGAGCGCTCGCTGGTCGAGTCGCAGGAAGCGTACGTGGCCACGTTCGATCGCAATCCTCGCCACTCGCTGCATCTGTTCGAGCACGTGCACGGCGAGAGCCGCGCGCGCGGCCAGGCGATGGTCGATCTGCTCGACGAATACCGTAGCCACGGCCTGGACGTCGCGACGAACGAACTGCCCGACTACGTGCCGCTCTTTCTCGAAGTGCTCGGCCTGATCGACGAGGACGAGGCGAGCGCGCTGCTTGGCGAGGCGATCCATGTGCTCGCGGCGCTCGGCAATCAGCTCGAAACGCGCGCAAGCCCCTATGCGGGCATTTTTGCGGTGCTGTGCGAGCTGAGCGATGTCGAGCCGCTGCCGCTCGTGGGCGCGCCCGTGCGCGACATGGACGAGGCGCTCGAACGCTTCGGCACCGGCGCGGACGGCGTCGAGCCGCTGATGCACGCGTTCGGCGCGAGCCATTCGCCGCAGGTCGTTCAATTCCACCCGCGAGCGGAGTACGCAGCGGCCACCGCGAGCACTTCGACTGACTGCGCGGCGGCTTGCGCGCCTGACTGCGCAAAGGAATCGCCATGAACACGTTCAATCAGTTTTTGTTCGGCATCTATCCGTATATTGCCGCCGCCATCTTCCTGTTCGGCAGCCTCGCGCGCTTCGAGCGCGAGCAGTACACGTGGAAGGCGGACAGCTCGCAAATGCTCTATCGCGGGCATCTGCGCCTCGGCAACATTCTCTTTCACGTCGGCGTGCTTGGGCTCTTCTTCGGGCATCTGTTCGGTCTGCTCACGCCTGTTGCGGTGTGGGACTGGCTCGGCGTGCCGCATGCAGTCAAGCAGCTCGTGGCGATGGTCGCGGGCGGCGTGATGGGCTCGATGTGTCTGGTGGGCCTCTCGATCCTGCTGCACAGGCGGCTTTCGAACGCGCGCGTTTCGGCCGTCACTCGCGTGGGCGACAAGGTGCTGCTGTTGTGGCTGCTCGTCACGCTGCTGCTCGGGCTCTCCACCATCGGCGAATCGGCGAGTCATATGGACGGCGCGATGATGGTGCGGCTCATGACCTGGGCGCAGCACATCGTCACATTCCGCGGCGACGCCGCGAGCTACATAGCCAGCGCGCCGCTCATCTTCCGCCTGCACCTGTTCATGGGCATGACGCTGTTCGTGATCTTTCCGTTCACGCGGCTCGTGCACGTGTGGAGCGGCTTCGCCTCCATCACCTATCTCTCGCGCGCGTGGCAACTCGTGCGCAGCCGCTAGCGCCGACGCTAGCGGCCGGCGTTTGCCTCTGGACGGCCGTGGGGATCGGTCGTTCTTCGCGGGGAGCGAGCCACACTCGCATTCCCCGCTTTTTTCCCGATACGGGCAGGCCCGGGGACGGCGCATCTCGCGAGGCCGGGACTCGCCCGGGAAGGCCGACGATCTGACGCATAGTGTCGCAGTTGCCCGCCTGGACCGCGACTTAGCGCAAGATCGGCCTCGCTCCGTCAGATAATGCAGGGTATAGGCACCGCCGTTTCGGCGCGGCCGATCCCCGGTACCGGCCATGACTCCGTCTTCCGATTCCGCCACCGCTTCCGTCTCGTCTGCCAGCTTTTCCGGTCCGCAGGCCGCGCCGTTCCCGAAGCGGCTCTCGACGCGCATCGTCGTGCTTTCCACGGTTGCGCTCGCGCTCGTGCTCGCGATGATCAGCGGCACGCTCTGGCTGTCCTGGCAGCTCGAAGGCGGCGGCGCGGCCATCAACGATGCGGGCAGCCTGCGCATGCGCGCGAACGCCGTGGCGATCGCGCTGTGGGAAGCCCGCACGGGCAAGCCTGCGCAAGTCGACGCCCAGTTGCATCAGCTCGACGAGACGCTGCGTGAACTGCGCGACGGCGATCCGGCGCGGCCGCTCTTTCTTCCCGCGGATGCGGGCATCCACGCGCAGTTCGAACGCGTCGCGACAGCGTGGGACGAGGCGCTCAAACCCGCTGCGCTGCGCGAGCTCTCGGCCAGCGGAGGCGAGCCCTCGACGTACATCGGCCTGCTGCCCGGCTTCGTCGACGAGGCGAACCGGCTCGTCAGCCTGATCGAGCGCGAGAACGCGCGCAAGACCGCGTGGCTGCGCATTTCGCAGGTCGTGCTCGCGGCGCTTTCTTGCGTGGGCACGCTGGCGATCGTCTATCTGCTCTACCAGTGGTTCGTGGCGCCCGTGCAGCGCTTGCAGGACGGGCTCGCGCGCATCGAGGCGCGCGAGTTCGACACACGGTTGCCGGTCGAAACGTACGACGAGTTCGGCCATCTCGCGCAAGGCTTCAACCGCATGGTTGCGGAGCTGCAAGCGCTGTACCGGGACCTTGCCGCGCGCGTGGACGCCAAGACCGCGCAACTGGCGGCGCAAAACCGCGAACTGGCCACGCTCTACGAGATGGCGGCGTTCCTCAACACGCCGGGCGCGGCGGAAAGCGTATGCCACGATTTCCTTACGCGCGTGATGCGCGAATTCGACGCCGACGGCGGCACGGTGCGCGTCGTTTCGCCTGACGACGGCAATCTGCATCTGCTTGTTTCGGAGGGCATGCCCGAATCGATTACACGTGCGGAGCAGTGCATGCCGGCGGCGGACTGCACGTGCGGCGGCGCGACGGCCGAGGTGCCGGTCGTATTCGGCCTGATGGGGCAGCCTGGCGCGCCGGCGGGCAGCAAAGAAAGCGGCGAGAGCGGCGCAAGCAGCGCCTTCACGCAGCGCTGCCTGAAGGCGGGCTTCGTGAGCGTCGCGGTGTCGGCCATCGTCGCGCAGAACGAGACGCTCGGCACGTTCTCGCTGCACTTCCGGCGCGAGCGGGAGATTCCGCCGTCGGGCGTCCAGTTGCTTCAGACGCTCGGCCGTCACCTCGGCGTCGCGCTCATGAACCGGCGGCTCGTGGCGCTCGGGCGTCAGCTCGCCGTATCCGAGGAGCGCAATCTCGTCGCCCAAGGGCTGCACGACAGCATCGCGCAAGGCCTGAGCTTCCTGAAGATGCAGGTGCATCTGCTCGACGGCGCGGCGCAGCGGGGCGACCTCGGCGAGATTCGCGAGATCGTGCCGCTGCTTGCGGGCGGCGTGGAAGAAAGCTACGACGACGTGCGCGAGTTGCTGCTGAATTTCCGCACGAAACTCGCGCCAGGCAAGCTGCGCCTCGCGGTGGAGGACACCGTAGCGCGCTTTCGCCGCCAGTCGGACGCCGAACTGACGCTCGACTATCGCGACGAAGACGGCCCGCCGCTGCCGCCCGACCAGCAATTGCAGGTGCTGTTCGTGCTGCAGGAGGCGCTCTCGAATGCGCGCAAGCACTCAGAGGCGCTGCACGTGCAGGTGAGCGTCGTGAACGCTCGCGACTTCCGCCTCACGATCGAGGACGACGGTGTGGGCTATGATCCCGCCGAAATCGCCTCGCGCGGCGAATCGCACGTGGGCTTTCACATCATGCGTGAGCGCGCGAGGCGTCTTGCCGCCGTGCTCGCGCTGGAAAGCGCGCCGGGGCGCGGCACGCGCGTCGAACTGGTCCTGCCCGCCGCAAGCCGCATGGCCGCGTGAAGGTGGCCGAAGACATCGCGACACGACAACGAACCCATGACCATACGTATCCTGCTCATCGACGATCACACGCTCTTTCGCTCGGGCGTGAGCGCGCTCCTGCAGCGCCAGCCGGACCTGGAAGTGGTGGGCGAGGCGTCGGACGGCGTGGAGGGCGTCAAGCGCGCGAAGCAGCACTTGCCCGACGTCGTCCTGCTCGACCTGAACATGCCGGGCCTCTCGGGGCTCGAAACGCTGCAACTGCTCGTGGAAGACCTGCCGGACACGGCGGTCGTCATGCTCACCGTCTCCGAGGAAGCCGACGAACTCACGGCGGCGATGCGCGCGGGCGCGCGCGGCTTCCTGCTCAAGAGCATCGACGCCGACGCACTGGTGGCGGCGATCCGCAAGGCCGCGAGCGGCCAGCCGGTCATTACCGAGCACATGACGGCGAAGCTCGTGGAGCAGATGCGCAAGCCGGCACAATCGGCCGGCGCGACTGGCGCACAGGGTTCACCCGGCGGCGCGCGCGCAAGTGCGGAGACACTCACGGCGCGCGAGCGCGACATCGTGCGCGAGCTGGCGCGCGGGGCGAGCAACAAGGAGATTGCGCGCACGCTCGACCTGGCGGAGAGCACGGTGAAGATTCACGTGCGCAACATTCTGCGCAAGCTGGGTCTCACGAGCCGCGTGCAAGTGGCGATCTACGCAATCGAGCACGACGGCATGACCGACGTGCCCGCCGAGCCGCGCGGGCGCTGAAGGCCGCGCGCGGGCTTGGGACAAGGCGGCTCAGACGAGCCGCAGATAGATGAGTTCGCGCTTGATATACGCGTAAAAAATAGGCGCGGCAATCACGCCCTGAATGCCGAACGCGGCTTCCATCACGAGCATCGCGACGAGCAGTTCCCACGTGCGCGCCTCGATCTGGCCGCCCACGATGCGCGCATTCAGGAAGTACTCGAGCTTGTGGATCAGGATGAGGAACACGAGCGCCGTGACCGCCGCGGGCAGGCTCACGGTGAGCGCGATGGCGACGATCAGCGTGTTCGAGATCAGGTTGCCGATTACGGGCAGGAGGCCGACCACGAAGGTCACCACGACCAGCATCTTCGCGAGCGGCAGCGGCGCGTGAAACACCGGCAGCGCGAGCAGGAGGAAAAGGCCGGTGAACACCGTGTTGATGGCCGAAATTTTCACCTGCGCGAACACGATGCGGCGGAAGGCGTCGGCGAAACGCGCCACGCGTGTAACGAACGCCGTGGAAAGCGGCAGCCGCGTGGCGTTCTTTTGCGCGCCAATGGCGATGATCGCGCCGATGATCATGCCGATCACGATATGCCCGAAGATACGCGCGGCATTCTTGCCGCCCTGGCCGAGCTGGGTGGCGTGCTCGTGCATGAGCGCAAGGGCCTTGAGCTTCATCTGCGCGACGTCCACGGGCAGATAGGCGGCAATGGATTCGGGAATGCGTCCGCGCGCCTGGTCGACGAACGTCATCATCTGCGCCATGACCTTCTGCACGCTCGGCACGTCGCTTTCGAACTGCTCGATCACGCCCACGGTGAGCCCCGTGAGGATGCCGACGATCACGATGGAAACCAGCACCACCGAGAGCCAGCGTGCGCGGCTGCTCGACATGCGCCGCTCGATGAGCGGCGAAATGGTATGGACGAGCTGGAAGACGAGCATGCCCGCTAGCAGCGCGCCGAGCAGGTTCAGGTGCAGCACCGCCAGCATGCCGGCGAGCGCGGCCACATAGCTGCCGATCTCCACTGCCGAAAGTTTCGGCAGGCTCATGTCGCTCGTGAGCCTGACCGGCCTTGGCCGCAGGTCGCGCACCTGTTTATCTTCTGTCGCTTCGTTGCGCTTGACCATGTTGGGTGTATTCCGTCTCCAAACTTCGGGGGCGCACGCGCCCCCGACCCGTTGTTGCTGCAGCTATTTCTACTGCTAAATTTCCGGTCCGCTTAGCGGGTCATTGCCCCGACGCCGTGTCCAGCGCGGCAATCTGGCGCTTGAGCAGCGGCGCGAGATAGCGGCCCGTGAAGCTTGCCTTCGATTTCGCCACCTGTTCGGGCGTCCCCTGGGCCACGATCTGCCCACCGCCCGCGCCGCCTTCCGGTCCCATGTCCACGACCCAGTCGGCGGTTTTGATTACATCGAGATTATGCTCGATGATGACCACCGTGTTGCCCTGATCGCGAAGCCGATGAATCACTTCGAGCAAAAGCGCGATGTCGTGGAAGTGCAGGCCGGTGGTCGGCTCGTCGAGTATATACAGCGTGCGGCCCGTGTCCCGCTTGGAAAGTTCGAGCGAGAGCTTCACGCGCTGCGCCTCGCCGCCCGAAAGCGTGGTGGCCGACTGGCCAAGGCGGATATAGCCCAGGCCCACGTCCAGCAGCGTCTTGAGCTTGCGCGCCACCACCGGGACCGCCTTGAAGAACTCGTAGGCGGCTTCGACCGTCATGTCGAGCACTTCGCTGATGTTCCGGCCCTTGTATTGAATCTCCAGCGTTTCGCGGTTGTAGCGCTTGCCGTGGCAGACGTCGCAGGGCACGTACACGTCGGGCAGGAAGTGCATTTCCACCTTCAGCACGCCGTCGCCCTGGCAGCTTTCGCAGCGTCCGCCCTTCACGTTGAACGAGAAGCGGCCCGACTCGTAGCCGCGTTCCTTGGCGGCCGGCACGCCCGCGAACAACTCGCGGATGGGCGTGAAGAGGCCCGTGTAGGTGGCCGGGTTCGAGCGCGGCGTGCGGCCGATCGGCGATTGGTCGACGTTGATGACCTTGTCGAAGTGCTCCATGCCCTCGATCGCCTCGAACGGCGCCGGCTCCGCCGACGATCCATACAGATGCTGCGAGACGGCGTGATAAAGCGTGTCGTTGATGAGCGTGGACTTGCCCGAGCCCGAAACGCCCGTCACGCAGGTGAGCAGGCCGACCGGCAGGTCGAGCGTGACGTGCTTGAGGTTGTTGCCGTAGGCCTCGACGATGCGCAACTGGCGCTCGCCGGGCTCGATGCGCTCGTCGGGATAGTCGATGCGGCGCGCGCCCGAGAGGTACTGGCCCGTCATCGAGGCCGGATCGTGCTCGACTTCGCCGGGCGTGCCTTGCGAAATCACCATGCCGCCGTGCTCGCCCGCGCCCGGGCCCATGTCGACCACGTAGTCGGCCATGCGGATCATGTCCTCGTCGTGCTCGACCACGATCACGGAATTGCCGAGATCGCGCAGATGCTTGAGCGTGGAGATCAGGCGGTCGTTGTCGCGCTGATGCAGGCCGATGGACGGCTCGTCGAGCACGTACATTACGCCCGTCAGGCCCGAGCCGATTTGCGAGGCGAGGCGGATGCGCTGCGCCTCGCCGCCCGAAAGCGTCTCGGCGCTGCGTTCGAGCGAGAGATAGTCGAGCCCGACGTTGTTCAGGAACATGAGGCGCGCGACGATTTCCTTGACCACCTTGTCGGCGATCTCGCGCTTGGCGCCTTCGAGGCGCAGCGTCTGGAAGTAGCCGAGCGTGTCGCGCAGCGGCCAGCCGCTCACTTCGTAAATGGCGCGTGCCTCATCACCCGAGCCGATGCGCACGAAGCGCGCTTCACGGCGCAGGCGTGTGCCTTCGCAGTGCGGGCAGGCCTGGTTGTTCTGGTACTTCGACAGCTCCTCGCGCACGGCGGCCGAGTCGGTCTCGCGGTAGCGGCGCTCGAGGTTCGGGATGATCCCTTCGAATACGTGCTCGCGCACCGACGTGCGGCCGCGCTCGTTGATGTACGAGAACGGAATCTCCTGCTTGCCCGAGCCGTAGAGCAGGATCTTGCGCACTTTCTCCGGCAGCTCCTCGAACGCGGTGTCGATGTCGAAGTCGTAGAACGCGGCGAGACTCTGCAGCATCTGGAAGTAGAACTGGTTGCGCCGGTCCCAGCCCTTCACCGCGCCCGCCGCGAGCGAAAGGGACGGGTGCGCCACCACGCGCTTCGGATCGAAGAACGTGATCTGGCCCAGGCCGTCGCACTCGGGGCACGCGCCCATCGGGTTGTTGAACGAGAAAAGGCGCGGCTCCAGCTCCGGCAGCGAATACGAGCAGATCGGGCAGGCGAACTTCGAGCTGAACAGGTGCTCCTTGTTCGTGTCCATTTCGAGCGCGATGGCGCGGCCGTCGGCTAAGCGCAGCGCGGTTTCGAACGACTCCGCGAGGCGCTGCTTCATGTCGGGGCGCACCTTCAGGCGGTCCACCACGACGTCGATTGTGTGACGCTCGCTCTTCTTGAGCTTGGGCAGCGACTCCACCTCGTAGATCTTCGCTTCCCCTTCGTTGGCCGTGCCGCCGCCCGAGCGCACCCGAAAGCGCACAAAACCTTGCGCCTGCATGTCGTCGAAGAGCTCGGCATGCTCACCCTTGCGGTCCACGATCACGGGCGCGAGGATCATCAGCTTCGTTTCTTCGGGCAGGGCGAGCGCGGCGTCCACCATCTGCGAGACGCTTTGCGACTCCAGCGGAATCTCGTGGTCCGGGCAGTAGGGCGTGCCGATGCGGGCGTACAGCAGCCGCAGATAGTCGTGGATCTCGGTGACGGTGCCGACCGTGGAGCGCGGATTGTGCGACGTCGCCTTCTGCTCGATGGAGATAGCCGGTGACAGACCCTCGATCAGGTCGACGTCGGGCTTTTCCATGAGCTGCAGGAACTGGCGTGCGTAGGCCGAAAGGCTTTCCACGTAGCGGCGCTGGCCTTCCGCGTAGAGCGTGTCGAAGGCCAGTGAGGACTTGCCCGAGCCCGACAGCCCGGTGATCACCACGAGCTTGTGGCGCGGCAGGTCCAGATTGACGTTCTTCAGGTTGTGGGTTCGGGCCCCACGGATACGGATCTGTTCCATGAACCTGCGGGAGAAAGGGAAACCAAACCTGCTACTATAACGACTTTTCCAGACCGCCGTTACGGCTTGCTGACGGTCTTCGAAAGGGCCCGGAGCGGCAAGTGCAAGGGCCTCGAAAGAGGCGCGTCAGGGAGCGTCCCGGTCAACAAACGTGCGGGCACTTGCGGTCCAAACACATAACGCTCCGATGTCCTCCAATTCACCCGCTACATCCTCACGCATGAGCGCGCCCGAGTTGCGCGCGACCGTATCGCTCGCGGCGATTTTCGCGCTGCGCATGCTCGGTCTTTTCATGATCATGCCGGTGTTTTCCGTCTACGCGAAAACCGTTCCCGGCGGCGACAACCTTCTGCTGGTCGGCATCGCGCTCGGCGCGTACGGCGTCACGCAGTCGCTTCTCTATATTTTCTACGGCTGGGTGTCGGACATGGTGGGCAGAAAGCCCGTCATCGCCGCCGGCCTCGTCATTTTCGCGATCGGCAGCTTCGTCGCGGCGGGCGCGCACGACATGGTGTGGATTATCGTCGGCCGCGTGATTCAGGGCATGGGCGCCGTTTCTTCGGCGGTGCTGGCGTTCATCGCCGACCTGACCGCCGAGGAGCACCGCACCAAGGCCATGGCGATGGTGGGTGGCTCGATCGGCATGTCGTTCGCCGTGGCGATCGTGGGCGCGCCGATCGTGTTTCACTGGGTCGGCATGAGCGGCCTGTTCGCGCTGGTTGGCGTGTTCTCGATTCTGGCGGTGGGCGTGGTGATCTGGGTCGTGCCCGACGCGCCCAGCAAGCCCGTGCACGTGCGCGCGCCGTTTGCCGAGGTGCTGCACAACGTGGAACTGCTGCGCCTGAACTTCGGCGTGCTGGTGCTGCACGCCACGCAAACGGCGCTTTTTCTCGTCGTGCCGCGCCTGCTCGTCGACGCGGGCCTGCCGGTCGCGTCGCACTGGAAGATCTATCTGCCGGTCATGGGCCTCGCGTTCGTCTTGATGGTGCCGGCCATCATCGTCGCGGAGAAGCGGGGCAAGATGAAGGCCGTGCTCGTTTCTGCGATCGGTCTTATCCTGATCGGCCAGCTTCTGCTCGGCTCGCTTGCGCATACACTTGTCATCGTGTCGGCCGTGCTGTTCGTGTACTTCCTCGGTTTCAACATTCTGGAGGCTTCGCAGCCTTCGCTCGTCTCGAAGCTGGCGCCGGGCAACCGCAAGGGCGCGGCCACGGGCGTGTACAACACCACGCAGTCGATCGGGCTCGCGCTCGGCGGCGTGGCGGGCGGATGGCTCCTCAAGCACGACGGCGCGAGCGCCGTGTTCTACGCGTGCTCGGGGCTCGTCTTGTGCTGGCTTATAATCGCGGCCAATATGAAGGCGCCGCCCAGGCGGGCTGAAGCCAAACGCGCTTAAAGCCAGGCGGGCCTGAGTTAGAACCAACGGTTCACAGCAACGCAATTCGCGGAGGCGGTCCGCGACCGGGGTAGGCGCTCGAAACACATCGGGCGCTCGCCGGCGCGAACCGCGCGGCCGCTCCTCGCAACGGAATCAAACAGGAGAAATTCATGGCATCCGTGAACAAGGTGATCCTCGTCGGCAACCTCGGCGCCGAACCGGAAGTGCGCTATCTGCCTAGCGGCGACGCCGTGGCGAACATCCGCCTCGCGACCACCGACCGCTACAAGGACAAGGCGTCCGGCGAGTTCAAGGAAATGACCGAATGGCACCGCGTGTCGTTCTTCGGGCGTCTGGCCGAGATCGTATCGGAGTACCTGAAGAAGGGCTCGTCGGTGTATATCGAAGGCCGTATCCGCACGCGCAAGTGGCAAGCGCAGGACGGCACCGACCGTTACTCGACGGAAATCGTCGCCGACCAGATGCAGATGCTGGGCGGCCGCAGCGGCGGCGCCTCGGCGGGCAGTGACATGGGCGACGACGGCGGCTACAGCCAGCAGTCGGCTCCGCGCGGCGGTGGCCGTGCGTCGGGCGGTGGCGGCGGCGCGCCGCGTTCGAGCGGTGGTGGTGCGGGCGGCGGCGCAGGCGGTGGCCGTTCGAGCGCGCCGGCTGGCGGCGGCTTCGACGAAATGGACGACGATATTCCGTTCTAAAGCGTCCAGGCGTATCTGCTGGGCCTGAAGCCCCGGCTCGACCGCAAGGTCGGCCGGGGCTTTTCATTGGCTTGTACGAACCGGGCGCCGACCTGCGACGTTTTCGCACACGCAGCCACTTCCTCGCCTGAAGCGACACGTTTTCTGATTTTTGTCACGGCAGAACTCCCGCCGGCGCGTCACCATTTAAAAGATGCATGAAATTTGCATCTTACAAGACTGCTCGCGCCGTCACCCCACAAGGAAAAGGAGAAAGCCGTGTTTTGCTATCAATGTGAACAGACCGACCGCACCCAGGCCACCCCGGGGTGCGCCTCGGCCAAGGGCAACTGCGGCAAGGACGCTACGACTGCGGATCTGCAGGACCTGCTGATCTACGCAGCCAAGGGCATCGCCCAGTATGGAGCGCTCGCGCGCGGCCTCGGCAGCCCCGATCGCGAAGCCGACCGCTTTATGCTCTACGCGCTGTTCACGACGCTCACCAACGTCAACTTCAACGCCAGCCGTTTCGTGGCGATGCTGCGCGAAGCCGCGCAACACCGCGATCGTGTGAAGTCGACCTACGAGGCGCACGCGCTCGCACAAGGCGTTGCCGTTGCGCAGCCGGGCGGCGCAGCGCTCTGGCAACCGGGCAACGATCTTGCCGAACTGCAGGCACAGGCTGCGCTCGTCGGCATCAAGGCCGGGCTCCCGAAGGCGGGCGAGGATGTCGTGGGCTTGCGCGCGCTCGTGCTCTACGGCCTCAAGGGCGTGTGTGCCTACGCTCACCATGCGCGCGTGCTCGGTTACGAAAGCGAGGAAGTCTACGCAGGCGTCGAAGCCGCGCTCGTGTTTCTCGCGAGCGAACCGACGCAGGCCGGCGACCTGCTCGAACACGCGCTCGCGCTCGGCAACCTGAACCTGAAGGTGATGGAACTGCTCGACGCGGCGAACACGGGCCGCTTCGGCATGCCAGAACCCACCGCCGTGCGCGTGACGCCGGCCGCGGGCAAAGCCATCCTGGTTTCGGGCCACGATCTCGGCGATCTGGAGGCGCTGCTCGAAGCGACGCAGGGCACCGGTGTGCAGATCTACACGCACGGCGAAATGCTGCCCGCGCACGCTTACCCGAGGCTCAAGGCGTATGCGCATCTCGCAGGTAATTACGGCGGCGCCTGGCAGGATCAGCAAGCCGACTTCGCGAACTTCCCCGGCCCGATCCTGATGACGTCCAACTGTCTGATCGAGCCGCTGCCGCAGTACCGTCAGCGCATCTTCACGACGGGCCCGGTGGGCTGGGCTGGAGTGCGCCATCTCGAGCACCACGCGTTCGCGCCGGTCGTGCAGGCCGCGCTCGCGCTGCCGGGCTTCCGCGAAACGGCGCCGCAGGAAACCATCACCATCGGCTTTGCGCGCAACACGGTGCTCGGCGTGGCCGACAAGGTGATCGACGCCGTGAAGGCCGGCCAGATCCGCCACTTCTTCCTGATCGGCGGCTGCGACGGCGCCGCGCCTGGCCGCAACTACTACACGGAGTTCGCGCAGGGTGCGCCGAGCGACACCGTCGTCATGACGCTCGGCTGCAACAAGTACCGCTTCAACCGTCACGAGTTCGGCGACATTGGCGGCATTCCGCGCCTGCTCGATCTGGGCCAGTGCAACGACAGCTACTCGGCGATCCAGATCGCCATCGCGCTCTCGAAGGCCTTCGACTGCGGCGTGAACGATCTGCCGCTCACGCTCGTGGTGTCGTGGTTCGAGCAGAAGGCGGCCGCGGTGCTGCTCACGCTGCTCGCGCTCGGCCTGCGCAACATCCATCTCGGACCGACGCTGCCCGCCTTCCTCACGCCGAACGTTCTCGACATTCTCGTCAAGCAGTTCGGCATCTCGCCGATCGGCGACGCGCAAGCCGACCTGAACGCGGCGCTCGCGCGCAAGGCCGCTTGAGCGCGGGTGAAAACGTCATGAGTTATCAAATCGAGCTCACCACGCGCGACGGCCAGGCGTTCGGCTTCGCGTGCGAGCCGGGGCAGGACGTGCTGAGCGCGGCGGCGGCGGCAGACATCACGCTGCCGTCGCAATGCCGGCGCGGCAGCTGCGGCGCGTGCCATGCGACCGTGACCGAAGGCGCGTACACGCTCGGCGATCACAGTGCGGACGCACTTGCTTCGGCCAACCCGAACGCGGTTTTGCTGTGCCGCACGAAGCCTTCGGCCGACTTGCGCGTCGCCGCGCCGTACGATCACACGAAGGTGTTGCTGCAGCCGGTCGCCACGCGTACGGCGCGCATCGCCGCGCTGGAAACGATTGCCGACGACACGCGCCGTCTCGAACTGGTTCTCGAACCCGACGACACCAGCGGCAGCGCCGCCGAGTTCGAGGCGGGCCAGTTCGCGGAGCTGGCGTTGCCCGGTGGAAGCGTGAAACGTCCGTTCTCGCTTGCCAACACGAGCAACTGGGAAGGGCGCCTCGAGTTTCTGATCCGGCTGCGGCCGCAAGGCGAGTTTTCGGCGTATCTGCGCGATCGGGCGCAGCCCGGCGATGTGCTCACCGTGCACGGCCCGCAAGGCGGTTTCGGTTTGATCGCCGATAGTTTGCGTCCGCGCTGGTTCGTGGCGGGCGGCACGGGCCTCGCTCCCGTGCTCTCGATGCTGCGCCGCATGGCCGAATACGGCGAGATGAACGACGCGCGCCTCTTTTTCGGCGTGAATCGCGAGAGCGAGCTTTTCATGCTCGACGAGTTCGACGCGCTTCGGGCGGCGCTGCCGCAACTGCACGTTGAGCTTTGCGTGCGCGAAGCGGCCGATGGCAGGCATGGCGCGCACAGCACGCCCGTCGACGCGCTCGCCGCCGCGCTCGCAGGCGCCAGCGCGGCGCCCGATCTCTATGTTTGCGGTCCGCCTGCAATGGTGAGCGCCGCACAGGCGGTCGCGGCGCGCTCGCGCGTGCCGTCTGCACAGTTCGTCAGCGAGCGCTTCACGGCCTGAGTGGCAATGCCGTGTGGGGTTTATCTCCGTGTCTGTTTTGACCTCGCCTTCGGGCGGGGTTTTTTTTCGCGCGTCGGAGGGCCACGCGCAGCCACGCCAGCGATCCATTCAAATAATTGACATTCAGTCATTAACTGTCAAAATGTCCAACATCATGATGCCAACCCGCAAACCCTGTTCCGGCCCTTCCACTGACGAAAACGCGCTGCTCCTGCGCGAAGGCGGGAAGATTGTCGCCGCGCTCGGTCAGACGCTCGCGCCGCTCGTCGAAGTGGTGTTGCACGACCTCACGCGGCCCGAGCATTCCGTCGTGGCGATCGCGAACAATCTGTCAGGACGACAGGTCGGCGACGCCGCCACCGAAATGGGTCTCGCGCGCATCACCGACTCCGGCTTTCCCGAAGTTGTGGCCAACTATCCGAACCGCTTTCCCGACGGGCGTCCGGCCAAAAGCACGTCCATCGGCCTGAAGAACAGCGCGGGCGAATATGTCGCGGCGCTCTGCCTGAACATGGATGTGTCGCTGATCGGCGCGGTGACGGCGGGCCTCGGCCAGCTGATCCAGACCGGCACGGCCGCGCCCGTGGCCGAAACACTCGCGCCGCGCGCCGCGGGCAGCGTGCGCGAGGCGCTCGAACGCTTCGCCGCCACGCGCAACACCACGCCCATCGGCATGACGCTCGCGCAGCGCCGCGAGGCCGTGCGCGAACTCGCGGCGAACGGACTTCTGAACCTGCGTCATGCGCTCGCCGACGTGGCCACCACGCTCGGCGTAGCGCGCTCGACCGTCTACACCTACCTGCCAGCCGAAGACCGACCATGAGCACTCTGCCTATTACCTTCGAAGACGTCGCCGCCGCCCACGAACGCCTGCGTGGCGTCGCGCATCGCACGCCGGTTCTGACTTCGCGCACCGCGAACGAACGCACGGGCGCGCAGCTTTTCTTCAAATGCGAGAACTTGCAGCGCATGGGCGCGTTCAAGTTTCGCGGCGCGTATAACGCGATCGCGCAGTTCACGCCGGAGCAGAAGGCGGGCGGCGTGATCACGTTCTCTTCGGGCAACCATGCGCAGGCGATCGCACTGTCGGCGCGTCTGCTCGGCGTGAAGGCCGTGATCGTGATGCCGCACGACGCGCCCGCCGTGAAGGTGGAGGCCACGCGCGGCTACGGCGGCGAGGTGGTGTTCTACGACCGCTATACCGAGGACCGCGAGGCGCTCGGCAAACGGCTCGCCGCCGAGCGCGGCCTCACGCTGATTCCGCCCTACGACCACGCGCACGTGATGGCCGGGCAGGGCACGGCCGCGAAGGAACTCTTCGAGGAAACGGGCGAACTCGATCTGCTGATCACGCCGCTTGGCGGCGGCGGACTGCTATCGGGCTGTGCGACCGCGGCGCATGCGCTCTCGCCTGCGTGCACGGTGATCGGCGTCGAGCCTGAGGCGGGCAACGACGGTCAGCGCAGCTTGCAGACGGGGGAAATCGTTCACATCGACACGCCGAAGACGCTCGCCGACGGCGCGCAAACCCAGCACCTCGGCAACCTGACTTTCGCGGTGATTCGCGAGCGCGTGAGCGAGATCGTCACGGTGAGCGACGCGGAACTCGTCGATACGATGAAGTTCTTCGCTAGCCGCATGAAGCTCGTGGTCGAACCCACGGGTTGCCTCGCGGCGGCAGCGGTGCTGCACGGCAAGGTGGACGTGCGCGGCAAGCGCGTGGGTGTGCTGATCTCCGGCGGCAACGTCGATCTGCTGCGTTTTGCGGAGCTGGTACAGGCAGCCGGCTAAGCGCCCTGCCGCGGCGCCTTTAGCACGGGGCGCCTCAGCCGAGCAATTGCGCGAGCGCCGCGCGTGCGTTCGTCACGTGCGCGGACTCGCCGGGGCGGCCCGGCAACAGATGAAATTCGGCCGCAGGCAGTGCGGGCAAGCCGAATGAAGCCGGGCACGCCATCAGTCCTTCGCCGATCGCCGACTCGTTCAGACACGAGATTCCCAGCCCCGCCTTGAGCGCGAGCTGCAGCCCGGCCACGCCCGAAGCCGAATGCGAAATCAGGTAGGGCATGCGCGCTTCGTCGAGCAATCTCACGACGCGGCGCTGCAGCTGGCAGGTTGCCGGCAGCAGCACGAGCGGCCAGGGCGGCGTAAGCGCGGGCCGCTCGCGCAGCGCTTGCGCCGCGCCCACCCACACCAGTTTCTCGCGCCGTATCGACGTGCTCTTGTGCGTGCCGCGGCCTTCCTCCACGAGCCGCAGCGACAGCCCGATGTCGTAGGCGTTCTCGTCGGCGGTGCTGTCGATCACGGCGCTCGGCTGCACGGTCACATGCAGGCGCAGGCGCGGATGCTGGCTGGCGAAGCGCCGCAGGATCTCGGCGATGTCGTGCGGCCGGTAATAGTCCGTGATCGCAATGCGCACCTCGCCGTCGAGCGTGCGGCCGAGCATGTCGTCGAAGGCGGCGTCGCACAGCGCGACGATGCGGCGCGCGTGGTCGAGCAGCTTCGCGCCCGCGGGCGTGGCGGACATGCCCTGCTTGCTGCGCACGAAAAGCGGCTGGCCTACGCGCTCCTCGAGCTTCTTGAGCTGCTCGCTCACCGACGACTGCGACAGGAACACCCGCTCCGCCCCGGCGGAAACGCTGCCCGCCTCGGTCACCGCGATGAATGTGCGCAACTGCGCGAGGTCGAAACCGCGTGCGTTCATGGTTCAGCTTGATCCAGTGTGCTTTTTGCCAATTCACGATTCGGAAATTCCGAATTTATAGATTGGAAATTCCCGCTTTTCCGATGAATGTTGCGCCTCTACGATGCCCTCGGTCAACCGTTTTCTCGAGGTCATCATGGAACGAAGTACAACGCGGGGCGCGGCACACCGCTGGAAAGTGCTCGCGGTGGGCGTGGCGGCGAACGCCAGTTTTGCGGCAGCGCTCGGCGGCATTCCCGCAACGGGCGTATTGATCCGCTCGGGTTATCACATCGGCACGGGCGAACTGGGTGTCGTGCTTGGCATGCTGGGCCTTGGCATCGTGCTGAGCGAACTTCCCTGGGGACTCCTGACGGATCGCTGGGGCGATCGGCGCGTACTGCTCACGGGGCTGACCGCCACCGCGCTCGCACTCGTTGCGATGGCGCTCTGGGGCGCACCGGTGGGCGCACATGCGCCCAGCGCGACGGCGCTCGCGCTGGGCCTGCTCGCACTCGGTCTGCTCGGCGGCAGCGTGAACGGTTCGAGCGGGCGCGCGGTGATGGCGTGGTTCGCCACCCACGAGCGCGGCCTTGCGATGAGCATCCGGCAAACCGCTGTGCCAGCCGGCGGCGGGCTTGGCGCGCTCATGCTGCCAGCGCTCGCCGAGCATGTGGGATTCGCGGCGGTGTATGGCGCGCTCGCCCTCCTGTGTGCGGTATCCGCCGTACTCACGATCGCCTGGCTGCACGAGCCCGCGCATACGCAGGACCGCGCGAATGCGCCGCTCGCCTCACACGCGCCGGCTGCGTCCGTGCAACGGTCGGTCTCGCCGCTGCGCAGCGCAACCGTGTGGCGCATGGTGACCGGCATTGGGGTGCTGTGCATTCCGCAGGTGGCCGTGCTCTCGTTCGCGAGCATTTTTCTGCACGACGTCGGCCATGCCGGCACAGCGGCAGTCAGTGCGACGCTTGCGGCGGTGCAGGGCGGCGCGGCGTTCATGCGTGTGTACGGCGGGCGCTGGACCGATCGGCACGGCGAGCGGCGGACCTGGTTGCGCGGCAGCGCCGCACTCACCGTCGCGCTTTTCGTTGTGCTGGCCGCACTGACGGCCTTCGCGTCGCATACGCATCGCGCAAACGGCGCGTTCGTCGTGCTGCTTGCCGCAGTGATCGTGTTGGGCGGCATAGCCGCTTCTGCTTGGCACGGCGTTGCTTTCACCGAGCTCGCGACGCTCGCAGGCAGCGGCCGTGTGGGAACCGCGCTCGCCATGGGCAACACTGGCGCATTCCTCGCGTTCTTCGTCGCGCCTTCAGCCATCCCGTTGCTGTTGTCGTCGTTTGGGTGGCCCGCGGTCTGGGTGGCGGCTGCGCTTTGCGCCGCGCTGGCATGGCCTGCATTCGCCGCACCGCGCGAGCGCGGCGCCGGGCGCAATGGCGAAAGTCGACAACGCGCTCGTGAGCGTGCCACGGCTTGATGATGCCGTGTGTAGGATTTGTCTCGGGATATCGACCGATGCGACAAATAATTCTACAAAATCGCATCTGTTAGGCATAACGCATGACGAAGCTCGAATTAAGGATCATTTAACGTTTCGGAAATCTCCGATTTCGACGGCAGGATTTCAATGGTCAGATGAACGACCTTGCCGATGTTGTTGGCTGCCGGTGCGCCCACGCGGCGCACCGCACCCACACAAATCCACCTCGAAGGAGATTCAGTGTGAAGCTACGTGTCGTCCTCGCCGACGATCATCCATTCGTTCTGCTTGGCGTTCGCTCCGCGCTCCTCGCCGGAGACGATATCGAGGTGGTGGGTGAAGCGTGCGGCGCGCCAGAGTTGTTGCAGACGCTCGAAACCGTCCCGTGCGACGTCGTCGTCACCGACCTCAACATGCCGCCTGCTTCCGGCGAAGCCGAAGACGGCCTGCGCCTCGTGCGGCGTTTGCGCCGCGACTGGCCTCATGTGCCCGTGGTCGTGCTGACCAGCGTTGCGAACGCCGGCATCCTGCGCGCCGTGGCGCACGCGGGCGTGATCGCCATGTTGCGTAAGACCGAACCCATGGACGAACTCGCCGCCATCGTGCGCGCAGCCGCACAGGGGCTTGCCTATCTCAGCCCGGCCGTCGAGCGCGAACTCGCGGCGGCCGCCTGCCTGCCCGACATGTGTGTGCCGCGTTTGACGCCGCGCGAATCGGAGGTGATCCGCAAATTCGCAAGCGGCAGTTCGATCACGGAAATTGCGCGCGCCCTCGGCCGCGACGTGCGCACGGTGAGCAGCCAGAAGCGGGACGCCATGGCGAAGCTCGGCGTGAGCAACGACGCGGGACTCTTCGCTTTTGTCAGGGCTCACGGACTCTTATGAACCTGCTTTCCTTGCCGCTGGCGGACGATGCCGACGTGGCTGCCGCTACCCGCCGCACCGTGCGTGAGCGCGACAATCGGCACGCGGCCCTCGCGGCGCGCAACATGACCGATACCGCCGACCTCGCGGCACCGGTGCGCGTCATCATCGCCGACGATCATCCGCTCGTGGTGTATGCGCTGGAAAGCATGCTCGTCAACTATCCCAACGTGCAGATCGTCGCGCGTGCGCGCAGCGTGCCCGAACTGTTCGACGTGGCGGAGCAGCACGCCTTTGATCTCGTTCTGATGGACCTGTACATGGCGTTGCCCGGCGAGCTGGACGGACCCGAGGCTATCCGCGCCTTTCGCGCCGGTTTCCCGCAAAAGGCGGTGGTCGTGCTCACCATGGAAAGCGAGGCCTCGGTGCTGCGCAAGGCGATCGATCTCGAGGTGAACGCCGTACTGAGCAAGCGCGACCGCATCGACCTGATCCCGGTTGCGATCATGTCCGCGATGGCGCGCGAACACTATGTCGGGCCAGTCGTGCGTGACCTGCTGACGGAAGCAGCACGCGCCGAGCGGCGCGAAGAAGTGTCTCGTCTTCTCACGCGGCGCGAATTCGAGGTCATCACGCATTATGCAAAGGGGCTCGGCGTCACGGAAATCGCTGGTCTGCTCGGGCGCAGCGTCAAGACGATCAGCGCGCAAAAGTGCGCGGCGATGAAGAAGCTCGCGCTCGGCAACGATATCGAGCTCTATCGCTTCGCGGTCGAATGCGGCGTGTCGCAGGGCGACCCAACCTGATCGATCCTGTGCACGCAAGGCCCCCGATGCAGACTACCCGGGCCGCTCGAGAAGACGCGCTTCGCCTGGGCGAGCCGCTGCGCGCGATCGTGGCCGATGACCACGCGTGCATCCGGCTGGGCGTAGCGAACCTGCTGCATGCAACGGCGCGAGCCCTCGTCGTTGGCGAAGCCAGCAACACGCATGCGCTCGCCCTGCAGCTCGATATGACCGCTTGTGACGTCGTCATTTCCGATCTCTGCATGCCGGGCCTTGACGGCGGATATGGCTCCCTTACGCTGCTACGGCGCCTCGCGCAAACGCGATGCGCGCCTGCGATCGTCGTCCTGAGCATGGTGTCGACGCCGCAGGTTCTGACGGGGCTGGTGCATCAGGGCCTGAACGTCATTGTCGACAAGCGCGACGTCGCGCACGATCTCCTCGTTGCCGTTGCCGCCGCTCGCGCCCGCATGCCGTTTCTCTCGCGCCGCGCACGCGAAACGCTTGCGCGGGCCGACGCCACGTGTGCGCCCTGCTCGGGCATGCCGAGCGCTCGCGAATGGGAGGTCTTTCAGCTTTACACGCAGGGTATGTCGGTCGGTCAGATTGCACAGCGGTTTCAGCGCAGCCGCAAAACCATCAGCGCGCAAAAACGCAGCACCATGCGCAAGCTCGGGCTCGTCACGGAGCGCGATCTGAGCGACTTCGCGACGCACGCGGGGTTGACCTGATTCAGCCCGGCGCGACGCGTCCCAGATTCATTCCAGCGTCTGTAGGAATTTCTCTCGCCGTGTATCGCGCATTGCGCACAGCGTTTTAAGAGTTCTCCTATCTGAATGCGGGGCTCGTCTCCCCATAATCCCAAGCTCAATGCGTGGCTCGTCAGATATTGCCGTTCCGGCAATGCGATCAAACGACGGCCTAGTCGGAACAGGGCCGGGAAGCAGTCCGGAAACGGAGACGAAACAATGAAGCTCGGTAGGCGTTTGGCGGTCGAGGGCGCGGGAACCGCGTGGCTCGTGTTCGCCGGTTGCGCAGCCACGGCGCTCAATGCGAGCCCGCCCTCCCAGGGCTTCAACGTTCTCGAGATCGCCGCGACCTTCGGGTTCGCGCTCACCGTGGCGAACTATGCCGCCGCCCGCGCGGCGAGCGCCCACTTCAATCCCGCAGTCACGATCGGCTACGCGGTCTCCGGGCGCTTTCCCGTGCGCGATACCGGGCCCTACCTCGCTGCGCAGACCATCGGAGCCATTTTCGGCGCGGCGTTGCTCGTACGCGTGGCAAGCGGGCGCCCGGGTTTTTCCGTCGCGGTGTCCGACCTCGGCAGCAACGGCTACGACGAGCATTCGCCGAGCGAATACGCCCTCTGCGCCGTGTTCCTGCTGGAACTGTCGGTCTCGTTCGTGTTCGTCTTCTTCCATCTCCTGATGTCGAGCACGCTCGCGCGCCGCAAGACTGCGGCGCTCGCCATTGGCGCATGCCTTGCCGCCATCTATCTCGTCGCGATCCCCGTGAGCAACGGCGGCGCGAATCCGGCGCGCTCGACCGGTCCCGCGCTGTTCGTCGGCGAGTGGGCGCTCGATCAGCTCTGGCTCTTCTGGGCGGCCCCGTTGCTGGGGGGAGCCGCTGCTGGCGTGACGTACCGCCTCATGCGCCGCCCGCGCAGTGTCCCCACGCCTTCTCGTGACGGCGTTTGAAATCCGGTATGGCGCGTGCCGATGAGGTCGATTCTCCGCATCTTCCGTCTTCGTGCGCTCCCGGCTGCATCGAGGCGGGGGGGCGGGCACGCGTGCGGATTTGCCTGCCTTAGCGCGCTCGCCGCGGCATGGATGCTCGTATTTTCCGTGGCGGCGGCGAGTGCCGCTACGCCGTGTGAGCCAACCGGCGAGGGCATCGCGCGCACGCGGCCGGTCGCCACGTCGTTGCCGCCGCAGCTCGTCGTCGGTGTGGTAGCGGGGGGCTGGGCGCCGCTCGAAGTGCTCGACGGCGCCACGCTCACCGGTTTCAGCGCCGACTACCTGCGCCTTCTTGCCGGCGCTGGCGTCAAGCTTCAGCCACGCGCCTTTGCGGACATGCCAGCGTTGCTCGCGGCGGCCTGCGCGGGCGATATCGACATCGTAATGAGCCTCGCGCGCACGCCGTCGCGCGAGCGCTGTCTTGCTTTCACGGTGCCGTACCTGACCGGCACCACGGCATTCGTCACGCGTGCCGGGAATACCGCGCTCGCGACCCAGCCAGCGCGCCTCGCGCGCGCGACCTTCGCCGTCGAGCGCGGCTACGCACTCGAATCCGCATTGCGCGAGCGCTTCGCGCAGGCGCGCATC
Source organism: Paraburkholderia sp. J8-2 (assembly GCF_905220195.1). Taxonomy (NCBI): domain Bacteria; kingdom Pseudomonadati; phylum Pseudomonadota; class Betaproteobacteria; order Burkholderiales; family Burkholderiaceae; genus Paraburkholderia; species Paraburkholderia sp. J8-2. The sequence continues at coordinate 318,217 of NZ_CAJMZA010000002.1, read as the reverse complement.
GAAACGTTCGCGACTACACAGGCCGCGCTGCGCGCCGTCGCGCAGGGTAAGGCCGACGTGTATGCGGGCTTTTCGCCTGTGGCGCGCTATCAGCTTACGCTCGAAGAATTCGCCGATCTGCGTGTCGCCTTCGAGGAGCGCGACCGCATGCGCGAGTTGCGTTATGGCGTACCGGTCTCCAGGTCGGTACTGCGCGACCGGCTCGATCTTCTTCTGGGCGGTGTGCGGCCTGCCGCGGCAGCGGCCGTGCGCGCGCGCTGGTTCGACGGCGGCGCGCCGGGAGAGGTGCGGCCGTCCGCGTTCAGCCTGAGCGCCGACGAGCGCGCGTGGCTGCGCGCCTTGCCGCCGCTGAAAGTGGGCTACGACAGCAGCTGGCTGCCGTTCAGCTTCACGAACAAGGCCGGCGAGCCGTCGGGCATGGCCAACGACTATCTCGACTATCTGGGGCGCACCCTCGGCATTACCTTCGAGCGCGTGCCTGTTTCCCCCTGGACGAGCGCGGGGGGCGCGTTGCAACGTGGCGAGATCGCGCTCGCCGCGACCGCTGTGAGGGACGGCGTGTTCGACTCCGGCGTGGCCTACACGGACGCGTTCGAGCACTATCCGCTCGTCATGGTGGGGCGTCGCGACGAGCCGATGGCGCGCTCGCTTGGCGACTTTGCGGGCCGGCGGATCGTGCTGGCGCCGCATGTACCGGAAATGCCGGTGCTGCCAGGTACGCAGGTCGAGCGCGTCGCAAGCCTCGCGGCCGGGCTCGCGATGGTCGATCGCCACGAGGCCGATGTGCTGGTCGGCAACACGGCCGCGCTCGACGGGCCGCTCAGCGGCACGTATCTCGAGACGCTGAAAGTGCTGGGCGCGGTAGGTGTCGATGATTCGACCGCGTTTGCCGTGCGCTGCGACCTCGCCCCGCTCGCGGGCCTCATCAATCGCGCGCTCGGTGCGATGTCGCCCGCCGAACAGCAGCGGATCCGCAATCGCTGGACCGCAGTCGTTTCCACCCGGGCCGGCGGCTGGAGCGTGAACGCGCTGCGGCTCCTGCCGCTCCTGATCGTCTTCGGCGTGCTGCTTCTCGTCACGCTGCGCGCCTACGTGCTGCTTCAGCGCGAGATGCACAGGCGGCGGCGCGCGGAGCAGGTGCTCGCGCGGCAGGTGGAACTGCAAGACACGATGATGGAGATGATCCCGTATCCCCTCGGGGCACGGGACCTCGAAAACCGCTATCTCGCGGTCAATCGCGCCTACGAGGAATCGACCGGCCTCACGCGCGCCCGCGTCCTCGGGCGCGCGGGTTCGGCCGTGATGGCATGGGGACCCGAGAACAGCCGCCGCATGGACGATCTCTACCGGCTCACGATCGTCGAAGGGGAGAGCCAGCGTGTCGAGCTGATCTTCGAGAACACGCTTGGGGAGGCACGTCATGGCATTTTCTGGACGCGCCTGTGCCGCGACCCGCAGGGCGCGCCGTTCTGCGTACTTGGCACGATGATCGATGTCACCGACATTCGGCGCGCCGAGCTGCGCGAACGCGAATCGGAGCGGCTCCTCGCGGAGGTGACGGGTTCGCTGCCCGCGATCGTGTTCCAGTTGCGCCGCGCGCCCGATGGCCGCTACTCGTTTCCGTACATTGGCGGCGACACGCAGCGGCTCCTCGGCAACACCGTCGACGCTCTGCGCCGCGCGGATTCGGTCGATCTCTCGCGGGTGGGGCGTCACGATCGCGCGCGCCTCGCCTCGCAGCTCGAACGCTCAGCGCGCCGGTTCATTCCCGTGCACGCCGAGTTCCGCTTTCAAGGCGCGGCCGGGTTCGTGTGGGTGCGTGCGGAGTTCGCGCCGCGCCGCGCAGAAGACGGCGCGATCGTCTGGAGCGGCTATGCGCTGGATGCGAACGACGAGCACGCTCGCGCAGACGAACTCGAGCAGGCGCGCGACACTGCAGAGGCGGCCTCTCGCGCGAAGGACGACTTTCTCGCCATGATGAGCCACGAGATCCGCACGCCGATGAACGGCGTGCTCGGTCTTGTCGAGGTGCTCGAGCGCACGCCGCTTAACCCGGATCAAGCGCAAATGGTCGGCATGGTGCACGAGTCGGCGGGGGCGCTGCTGCAGATACTCGACGATCTGCTCGACTACTCGAAGATCCAGGCCGGCCACCTCGTGATCGATTCGCAGCCGTTCGACATGCGCGAGCTTGTCGACAACGCCGTCGGACTGCTGGCCGCGCGTGCACACGAGAAGGGACTGAAGGTGCGCGTGGATGTGGAGCCGGAGGTCGCGGCGCTCTTGCGCGGCGACAGCGTGCGCCTACGGCAGATCCTCTTCAATCTGCTCAGTAATGCGATCAAGTTCACGCTGGCGGGCGAGGTGAGCGTGCATGTTCGCGCACGCGATGTCGGCGCGCTCCGCTCTCATCAGCGGCTATCGATCTCGGTGAGCGACACGGGAATCGGCATTGCGCCCGCAGCGCAGGCGCAGCTCTTCGAGCCGTTCGTGCAGGCCGAGACCTCGACTACGCGACGCTTCGGCGGCACGGGGCTCGGCCTCACGATTTGCCGCAAGCTCGCTGCGCTGATGGGCGGCGCGCTCGAGCTAGAGAGCGAAGTGGATCGCGGGACGTGCCTCACACTGCGCATCGAATTGCCCGTGGAGGCTCGAAGCGGCTCGGCGGCCGGGCTGCGCGGCAAGCGCGCGCTCGTGACCTGCGAGGACGTGAGCGTCGAGGCCGCATTGATGCATTTCGGCGCGGCGCTCGGCATGCAAATGCGCCGCGTCGCGCCGGCGGACCTCGCCCGCGCCGCGGGCGCGGACAATGCCGATCTCCTGTTCGTCTCGGAAGCGCTGGTCGACCGGTTGGGCAAGTTCGGTGCACCTGTGCTTTGCCTGACGGAGAACCCTAAGCCGAGCGGATACCGCGTGGCCGAGAGCGGCGTGCGCGTGAGCGTCAACCCGTTGTCGTGGCGTGGCTTGAGCGCCGCTTGCGCGATGGCGCTGGCGGGGCTGCCGGTCAAGGCGGCCAGCCCGCCACGTCCGGCCACCGATGTCGAGACGACGCTCCCAGCGCCCGATCGCGAGCAGGAACGCGCTGGCGGGCGCCTCATCCTCGTGGCGGAAGACCATCCCGTCAATCAGGAGTTGATCCGCCATCAACTGGCACTGATCGGGTTCGCATGCGATGTCGTCGACGACGGTGCGAAGGCGCTCGAAGCGCTGGCGGAATGTGAATACGGCTGCCTGATAACCGACTGTCATATGCCGAACGTATCGGGCTACGACCTCGCGCGGCGCGTGCGCCAAATGGAGCAGAAGGCGCACGGCAGGCGGCGCTTGCCGATACTCGGCATCACGGCCAATACGGCGCCCGAGAATATGAGCCGGTGCAGCGAAGCGGGCATGGACGATTGCCTCATCAAGCCGACCCGTGTGGCCACGTTGCGCGAGCATCTCGCGCGCTGGTTCGGCGTGGAGAGCATGCGGCGCACCGTGCAGGCCGAAGCCACGCGCGAGGCAGGCGGACAGAGGACAACAGCGGGGCAGGCAGCGTCGCGGGCTTCAAGGGCTCCGAATGCCCCGGGGATCTCGGAGTCGCCTGTCGCTTGGGGCGGCGGTGCTGATGGAACGCTCGCGGAAAAACCCGCTCACGCACGGACGTTCGAGCCGCTGGATCTCGCGCACATGATCCAGGTCTGGGGCGGGGAGGCGACCGTGAAGACGTTGCTCAGCTCGTTCGTTTCGGCAATGCGCGACGATCTTGACGCGTTGCCGCCGCTTCTTGAGCAAGCCGATGTCGCACGCTTGCGCGAATGGCATCACCGGCTCGCCGGTGCGGTGGGCGTGCTGCAATACCCTGCGCTGCTTGCCGAGCTTGAGACGTTTCGCCGTCACATGAACAGTCACACTGCCGGGCAATTGCGTGAGGAAGGCTATGCGCTCATCCGCACGTGCCAGGCGATGCTTGGCGGAATCGAGCAACAGGCCGCTCTGCTCGCGTGAATGATGCGAATGAGGAAATGGACCGGCGCGAGCGAATAGAGCAAAAAGCGGCAAAAGCGGTGTTTCGCGCAGGCGAAAAAAAACGCGGCCGAAGCCGCGTTCAAGCTTGGAGACCCTTCGATGAAGAGTCACTTCTCGCAGTTCCTAGCTTAGTCGGCAGGCGGAAAGAAATCGAGACAATTTCGATCAATTAACTATTACAGGGAATGCTGGTAATCGCGCTTGCCGCTGCGGTGTCGTGCCGGCGAAACCATTCGACTGTGAAGTCAACGAACGAACGTGTTTTTGCCGGAACGTTCCGGCGGCCGGGGTAGACGAGCGAGAGTTCCTTGTCTGCGTCGCGAATGTCCCATCCGGCAAGCACGCGCACGAGCTGGCCGGATGCGAGATCGGTGTCCACGTGGTTTGCCGGCAGGATCGTGATGCCCATACCCGCGATCGCGGCCTGACGCAGCATCACGGAATTGTTCACAGCGTACGCCGGCTCGATCAGCACGGGTTTGCGCACGCCGCCCGGGCCCTCGAAATGCCATTCGTTGCCGTGAATATCGGCGGAAGGCGCAAGCAGCGTGTGTCGGGCGAGATCGGCGGGGCATTGCGGCGCAGCATGGCTTGCGAGGTAGGCGGGCGATGCGACGGCAACCGGCGCGACGCTCAAAAGCGGACGGCGGATCAGCGTGCCGCCGCTCACCTGGCGCGGCGCCACAATGCCCGCGTCGAACCCCTCCTCGATCAGGTCGACCGGACGGTGCAGCAACGTGAGCGAGAGGCGGACTTTCGGGAACGCGTCGAGGTAACGCTTGAGCATCGGCGTGAGGTCGTGCAGCGAAAACGATGCGTGGGTAACGACGCGCAACGTGCCGGACGGCACCGATACGCCATGCGCGATATGCGTTTCTATGCGCGCCAGATCGTCAAGCACCTGGCGGCAGCCCTGCGCATAGGCGGCCCCTGCCTCGGTGAGCGATGCGCTGCGCGTGTTGCGGTTGATGAGCCGCGTTTCCAGATGGGCTTCGAGCAACGCTACATAGCGGGTGACCACCGCGTTCGATATGTTCAGACTCGTCGCCGCGCGGCCGAACGAGCCGTGCTCGGCAACGCTGACGAACACGCGCATGGCCTGAAGCTGATTCATGTTTTTGGGGGGCGTGGACACGAGGTGGATGGGGGCTGCGATGAAGAAATGAAGTCGGAGGGCGCGCGTGGGTGTTCGCCGAGAGCGATAGTACCGATGCGCGTTGGGCGAGCGGAATGGGATTCGTCCGAATCGACGCTTTATCCCGAATTGCCAGTGTTGTCGGACTGCAACGCTTTATCGGGATACCGAATGAAATGGCCGCGAGAGAGAAAAACAAGATAAGTCGTGAGCATTGAGTCACAAGCGTTTGAGGGTTTACCGCAGCAGGATTCAATTAATTCGAAAAGGCTTTTGCCGAGATATCGGGTGGTCCGTCGAAATGCGACGCCCATAAACTTCGCCATGCAAATCAACGCGGTGCTGCATGAACCGCAATACGGAATCGCTATGCCGGCGTGAGGTCGGCGACGGCATCCATTTTTGCCGAAAGGCCTTGCATCGAAGGAAGCATATGAAAAAGAAACTGGCTATCGCGGCGGCAGTCGCTGCGACTTTTGCATCGGCGTCGTACGCGCAAAGCAGCGTCACGCTCTACGGTATTGTCGATGCCGGCATTACCTACACGACCAATGTCGATGGCAACCGGAATTTCGCCCTGACGAGCGGTAACCTCTCGGCGAGCCGCTGGGGCCTGCGCGGCGTTGAGGATCTTGGTGGTGGCCTGAAGACGATCTTCACCCTCGAAAGCGGCTTCAACATTGCGAACGGCCAGCAGAACGGCGGCCTGTTCAATCGTCAGGCGTACGTCGGTCTGACGCAAGACCAGTACGGCACGGTCACGTTCGGTCGCCAGTTCGACTCGATGATCGACTACGTGAGCCCGCTCACCGCTGTGGGCACCTGGGGCGGCAACTACACGGCGCACCTCATCGACAACGATGACCTGAACGGCACGTTCTCGCTCAACAACTCGATCAAGTACGCCAGCCCGAACTTCTCGGGCTTCCAGTTCGGCGGCCTCTACGCGTTCTCGAACCAGGCTGGCGGCTTCGCGGTCAACCGCGCATACAGCGCCGGTATGAGCTATGCATACCAAGGCCTGCGTCTTGGCGCGGCCTACACGCAGATCAATGGCGTGAATGCCAACGGTGGCGGGGCGGTCCAGGGTTCGCCGATGGCGAACACGCTCGGCGCACTGAGCGCGCTCGGCGGGAATGAGCGCCAGCGCAACTGGGGTGCAGGCGCAAGCTACACCTACGGTCCGATGGTCGGCGGCGTCGTGTTCACGCAGTCGCGCGTCAACGACACGCTGGGCAATTCGCTGCGCTTCAACAACATCGAAGCCAACGCACGCTACAACCTGACGCCGGCTCTCGGCATCGGCGCGATGTACACGTACACGAACGCGAACGGCTCGGTGCTCGACGCGAACGGCAGCAACTCGGCGCACTGGCACCAGTTCGCTCTGCAAGCCGACTACTCGCTCTCGAAGCGCACCGACGTGTACCTCGAAGGCGTCGGCATGTGGGGTGCTGGCCAGAACGCAGTGGGTATCACGCAAGTGGGCTTCCAGGGCAACGACAACTTCTCGTCGTCGAAGAACCAGGGGATCATCACGACGGGTATCCGTCACCGCTTCTAAGCATTCGGAGGCGTCGCGTTCCCGGTTGGGGTTGTTGCAAGCATCGCAGAAGGGAGCGCGTAGCGCCGGATGGCAAGAAGGTAGTACTTGGGTTGAAAGGCGCCGCTTGCGGCGCCTTTTTTTATTGCACGCGGCTTACGCAGGGCCGACATCGGCGCAGCGAACGCGCCCGGCGGATATGCTCTAGCATGTGGGAGCGCGGTTTGCGCCTTCTGGTGCAGCGCGCCACAAAAACAGGAGAAATTCCATGAATTTGCTTCGTCCGCTGCAGTTCGCTCTCGCTCTATGTGTCCTCGCTTCCAGTGCCGCGTACGCCGACACCGTCGCGCTGAAAGCCGATCTCGAACCGTCCAGCGAAGTGCCGCCGCGTGTGAGCCAGGGCCACGGCATGGTCAACGCCACGTTCGACACGTCCACGAAATCGCTGAACTGGACGGTCACCTACGAAGGCCTCTCCGGCCCGGCGACGGCTGCGCACTTCCACGGTCCCGCGCCGGTTGGACAGAACGCCGGGGTGCAGGTCCCGATTCCGAAGGGCGAAACGGCAAGCCCGATCAAGGGCTCCGCCACGCTCAACGAGCAGCAGGTGACCCAGCTAATGGGTGGCCAGTGGTATTTCAACGTTCATACCGCGCAGAACCCGTCAGGCGAGATTCGCGGCCAGGTGCTGCCCGCCAATTGATCGGCGCGCGATCGTTCGCCTCACTCACCGCATTGCGCGCGCCGCTGGTTCCCGCAATCGAAGTCTGATTGCGGGACTCTGTCAATTGCCCGTCGACATTAACCGCCACCGAGTGCAGGTTGAGCCCAGTTTGAATGCCGCGGAGGGCTGAACCGATGAGCTGGCAAAGCAGGCTGATCTGCAGGTTCTTGCGCCGCAGCTTTCTGCCGCAAACACGCAAGTCGATCAACGTCGCACGTGTGCGCATGCTGACGGCGAGACGCATCTGGACGCCAGGCGTGCCGAACGGCTGGCGCTTGCGCGAACAGTACGACGCCTCCGATGTCCCGTTGCGCGGCGAGTGGCTCATCCGCGAGCGCTCGCCCGCGCAGCGCACACTCCTTTATCTGCATGGCGGTGGGTACTACTTCTGCTCGCCGCGCTCGCAGCGCGCGATTTCGTTTGGTCTCGGCAAGCGCGCTGACGCCGACGTTTTCTCGCTCGACTATCGTCTTGCGCCCGAGCATCCGTTTCCGGCAGCGCTCGAGGACGCATTGGCCGCGTATCGCCATTTGCTGGCAAACGGAACGCGGCCGGGTTCGATTGTGATTAGCGGCGATTCGGCGGGCGGCGGGCTTGCGCTAGCCGCACTCGTTGCCTTGCGCGACGCGGGCGATCCGCTCCCCGCTGGCGCCGTGCTCTTTTCCCCCTGGACCGATCTCGCGGCCACGGGCGCTTCGATACGCGAGAACGACGGGCGCGATCCCATGTTCAGCGGTGAGGTATTCGCGCGCATTGCGCCGTTCTACCTCGGCTCGGCAAGTGCGACCGATCCCTACGCATCGCCGCTCTATGCGGACTTTCGCGGCTTGCCGCCGCTAAGCCTCTTCGTGGGAAGCTCCGAAACGCTGCTCGACGACACGCGCCGCGTCGTCGAACGCGCGCGCGCCGCCGGCGTGCCGGTGGAGTGCGAGATTGCCAGCGGCATGCCGCATATCTGGCCGATCTATGCGCCGTTCATGCCTGAGGCGCGCCGCACGCTCGACGTTGCCGCGAGCTTCGTGCGCCGCGTGACCGGTGCGCCGGCGCGAGGCGACGAGAAGCCGCAGCCGCCTCAATCGAGCGAGACGTCGATCGCGTCATAGGCCGCGTGCACGGCGGCTTCGCCGTAGCGGCGCTCGAGCCGGCGCACGGTGAAGTGACCATGCGCCACCTGCTGGAAATGGTCGATGAACACGGTATTGACCATGGCGCCGAGCACCGCGCCGATGGCCGGTATCGATTTCGCCGCGACCTGCTCGCTCACCTGCACGGAGAAACGCGCCGCCACGGTCTGCATGAGCTTGAGGAGCGCGGTCGAACCGTGCGCGGCAAAGCCCTTCGTGGCCATTTCCGACGATGCCGCCGATACCGCCTTCGCAAGCGCGCCGCGCACGATGAAATAGCCGAAGTCGGCTTCGTCGTCGGCAGGCGAGCGGCCGCCCATGCCGAACACGGTCAGGCACTGCAGCTGCGTCTCGGTGCTGGCCAGATCTTCGCCTTCGCTGCGCGCGATGTCGCAAATCGACCGAAACATCAGCGTGGTCGTGACGGGCAACTCGACCGGCAGCGCGAAAAGGCCGAATGCGCCGCCCGCCGCGCCCGTGGTCGCTACGGCGAACTTGTGCAGCAGGTTGCTCCGCTTTGTGCTCGTGCGAGGTTCGGCGGTGGAGAGGGCGCTTTGTTTGCCGAGCGTTTTCAGTGCGAGTTGCAGACACTTGCGCAGCGCGGCTTGCGTCGCGTCGGCCACCTTGTCGTTCGCGACGCCGGGCAGCCGCGCCAGCAACTTTTCCACCGGCGCACCCACGATGGCCGCGAGCTTCATGCCGAGCGGCGGCGTTTCGAGCTGATGTTTGGCGCGCCGCAGCGCGTCGAGATCGAACGCGGTGAAGGCCGCGGCAGCACCCGCGCGGGCCGCTTCGGCGGCGGTGGGTTCGCTCGTGGGTTCGATTATGGGTTCCATTGCGCTCCCGGATTTTCAGCGACGACGGCGGGGCATCGCCACCGTTCGACGCCCCAGTGTAGTGGATCGCGCCATGCTATGATGAACAACCTTTGACGCGTCAACCGTTGCTGGATCAAAAAATGGCCGTTCATACTGCTGCCCACCATTCGAGCGGGCAGGTTCTGCCGTTCCGGGAGTCGCTGCTCGCGATGCTCGGCGTCTCGTTCGTGACGATGCTCGTCGCGCTCGACCAGACCGTCGTGGGCACCGCGCTGCCGACCATCGTCTCCGAACTGCGCGGCTTCGAGCTTTACGCGTGGGTCGCGACGTCCTATCTGCTCACTTCGGTTATCACCGTCCCCATTTTTGGGCGCCTCGGCGACTATTACGGGCGCAAGCCGTTCGTGATCGCGTCGATCGTCGTCTTCACCGCCGCTTCGGTGCTGTGCGGCGCCGCCAACAGCATGCTGTTCCTCGTGATCGCGCGCGGGTTGCAAGGCATCGGCGGCGGCATGCTGGTCGGCACCGCGTTCGCCTGCATTCCCGATCTCTTTCCCGATTCCGTCGTGCGCCTGCGCTGGCAGGTGCTCATGAGCTCTGCGTTCGGTATCGCCAACGCGGTCGGGCCGTCGCTCGGCGGCTTTCTCACGCAGTACTACGGCTGGCGTTCCGTGTTCTACGTGAATCTGCCCGTGGGCCTGCTTTCGCTGTTTTTCGTGTGGAAGTATCTGCCGCATCTGCGTCATGTCGCGCACGAGGCGCGAATGCGCCTCGACTGGCCGGGTGCGCTTCTCATTGCGATCGCACTCGGCAGCCTGCAGCTTTTCGTGGAGCGTCTGCCGGGGCACGGTCTCAGCGCTTCGGCCATCGGCCTGCTCGCCCTCGCGCTGGCGGCCGGCTGGGCGCTCTGGCAATGGGAGCGCCGTTGCCCGCAGGCCATTCTGCCCGTCGACATGTTCCGCAACGCGAGCCTGAATGCGCTCTTTACGCTGGCCGTGCTGGGCGGCTTCACGATGTTTTCGCTGCTGTTCTATGCCCCGCTCCTGTTCCAGGGCGGCTTTGGCATGACGCCGAAGGAAGCGGGCGTCGTCATCACGCCGCTCGTGGTGTTCATCACGATCGGCAGTATCGCGAACGGGCGCGTTGTCTCGCGCATCCGCAATCCGAACCTGATGCTCTACATCGGCTTCACGATGATTGCGGCGGCTTGCTTCGCGGTGGCGCTCGCCACGCGCGGCACGCCGCGCGGCCTGCTCATGGCGTTCATGATCATGGCGGGCGTCGGCCTTGGCTTCGTCATGCCGAACCTCACCGTGTTCGCGCAGCAGACCGCCGGGCGCGAGCATCTGGGCATCGCCACGGCGCTGCTGCAGTCGCTGCGGATGATCGGCGGCATGATCGGCACGGCGCTCACCGGCACGATGGTCACGCAGCTCTATTCGCGCGGTGTGCAGCGCGCGCTGGATGCCGATCACGCCACGCACTGGCTGCCGCAGCTCGCCGACCCGCAGATCCTCATCAACCGCGACGCGCAGGCAACGCTGATCGCCGATCTCACGCACGCCGGGCATAATGGCGCGCCGCTGCTCGAAGCCGCGCGCGAAGCGCTCGTGGGCGCGATTCACCTGGGCATTGCCTTGGCGGCGGTGATCGCAGTGGTGTCGATCTGGCAAACCCGGCGCGTGCCGCCGGTCAAACTGCAGCGCAAGGTGGAGCCCGTCATTCACGCGGATTGAATTGCCTCGGCCCGCAGCCGGCCCGCACTGGGCCAGCAGCGGGTACCGGCAGAAGCCGGCAAGAAAGCCGGCAGGAAAACAAAGCATGGAAATTCAGGATCGCATCGCCATCGTGCAGCAGTTTGGACGGACCTACCGCGCGTTCATGTCGGCGTTCGAGGCGCAGGTCGGGCATCCGCTGCCGCGCTGGCGCATTTTGCTCGCGCTTTACGATCAGGACGGCGTGTCGTCGCAAAAGCGGCTCGTCGAGCGGCTGCGCGTGGACCCGGGCGCGCTCACGCGGCAGTTGAAGGCGCTGGAGTCGCTCGGCTGGATCGCGCGCCGCGCCGACGAGCGCGACAACCGCATCACCAACGTCACGCTGACCGACGCGGGCCGTGCCGTGATCGAAGAGGGCCTGCCGCGCCGCAACGCGTTCCTGAACGTAACGATGTCGCTGCCCGACGATGCGCTCGCGGCGCTGTCGGGCGCGCTGGGGATGATGGAGGCGCGCATCGGCGAGGCGGCCACGGCGGCGGCCGCGCTCGCGCAGGCTCGTGAGGCCGGCTCCGACGCGCGCTGAGCCGGCCTCCCAGTTTTCAACGAGGCATGGCGCACTCAGAAGAACGTTTCGATCACTTCCGTCACGCGATATTTCGCATCGACCATCAGCACCTGGCGCCACTTGTCGAACGTGAGGCAGGGGTGCGAGATGTCGAACGCAATCATGTCGCCGACCTTCAGGTCCGCGCCCGCCGGAATCTTCAGGTAGGCGTGCTGATCCATCATCTGGAACACTTCCCAGCCTTCGCTTGTCGCCACTTCGCGCGGTGCGCCGCCACTCGCCGGGCGATAGTGACGCGACGGTTCCGGAAAGCCGGCGTCGAACGCGGCGTCGCGCTTGCCGAAGCCGATGATGGCGCGGCCCGGCTCCGGAATCGACTGCACGTAGGCCCAAAGCTGCAACGCGGGCAGGAGCGCCACGCCCATCTCGCGCGCCACGGGGTTGCGCGTGAGGATTTGCGATTGAGCCTGCTTGTAGACGCCCACATCGTGCGTGACGTAGCAGCCCGGACGCAGCACCACGTCGATCGTGCCGGCTTGCGTGGCCGGCGCAAATTCTTCCGCGACGATGTCGTACCAGGCCGAGCCCGCGCCCGAGAGCAGCGCGGGCGCGCGCGCGAAGCGGCCGGCGGCGGCCAGTTCCTGGGTGACATTTAGCGCGTCGCGCAGGAAGGTGCGCACTTCGCTTTCTTCCTTGAGGATGCCCTCGTAGATTTCCACGCCTGCCAGCTTGAGCGAGTCGGGATAGCGCGCGATGGCGGCGAGCACGGCGTTGCGCGTGTCGGTGTCGCGCACGCCCGTGCGGCCGCGCGGCACGCCCAGTTCGAGCAGCACCTGCAGCGTGCGGCCCGTTGCGCGGAAGAACTCGCCCAGGTGCTCCACGCCCTCGACCGAATCGACGAGGCAAAAGAATTCGAAGCTCGCGTCGCTCAGCAGCTCGGCGATGATCGCCATGTTGTGACGGCCCACAAGCTGGTTCGCCATCAGGACGCGAGAGATACCGCCGCGGTAGGCGGCGCGCGTCTGGTGCGCCGTGGCGAGCGTGATGCCCCACGCACCCGTGTCGATCTGACGGCGAAAGAGCTGCGGCGCCATCGTCGTTTTGCCGTGCGGGGCGAGCTTCACGCCATAACGCGTGACAAAGTCCTGCATCCACTTGAGGTTGTGCTCGACGCGGTCGGCATAGAGCACAGCTGCCGGCAGGCTCACGTCCTCTTCGAGTAGATTCCATTCGAGGCGCCCCGCGTCCCCGAGCGGCACGCTTGCGCCCGGTACGTTGCCAAGGCCCTTGCTGTTCGGGTCGATTGCTGCACTCTGATAGTTTGTAACTTTCATTTGCCTTCGCTCCATATGCTCCATGCGTCTTATCTACACCGGCGTCTCATGGACCGGCGTTGACTCGGAGATAGTACACAAAGTAACATCGCTTCGTGAATTGTTATTTATTAACAGACTCCCTGCAATGAACACCGCTGCCGATCCGGCTCGCTTCGACATCGTCGCGCGTATTGCGCAATGCGTGCCCGAACTGCGTCCGGCCGAGCGCGACGTGGCCGCGCTGATCCTCGACGATCTTGCCAGCGCCGCGCGCGCGAGCATCGGCGAACTGGCGCAGCGCGCGGGCGTGAGCATTGCCTCGGTCACGCGCTTTGCGAAGGCGGTGGGCTGCCACGACGTGCGCGAACTCAAGCTGCGGCTCGCGCAGGCGGCCGCCGTGGGCGACCGCTTCCTGCGCGGCGGCCACGCTGGCGACTCCGCAGGCGCGGACAAGCCGCGCGCCGCCGATGCTGAAGCCGAACCGCTCGCCACCCGTGTTTACGACGAAATTCACACGGCGCTTGCGCGCAATCACGAACTGCTGCGCCAGGCGCCGTTTGCGCAGGCCGCCGCAGCGCTGGCGCGCGCCCGCATGATCTACGTGTTCGGCATGGGCGGCGGCTCGAGCGCGCTCGCCGACGAAATGCGCTTTCGCCTCGTGCGCCTGGGCCGTCCTGTGGCGTCGTACCAGGACAGCTTGCTGCAGCGCATGGTGGCGAGCACGCTTTCGTCCGAAGACGTGGTCGTCGCGCTTTCCGTAACAGGGCGCGTGCCCGAACTCGTCGATGCGTGCCGGATCGCGCGCGACTACGGCGCGAAGCTCGTCGCGCTCACCGCCCCGGCTTCGCCGCTCGCCGCGCTCGCTGACTGGCTCGTGCCGATCGTCGCGAGCGAGACCGATTTCATCTACAAGCCGTCGTCGTCACGTTACGCGATGATGATGGCACTCGACGTGCTCGTGACCGAACTGGCGCTTGCGCAACCGGAGGCCAGCCGCGAGCTGCTGCGCCGTATGAAACACACGCTGGACGCGCATCGCGGCGGCGGCGAACGCCAGCCGCTCGGTGACTGAGCGTCGAACTGAGAGCCATCCTGAGGAGACGCGTATGCATTCGCACCCCGAAGCCGCCGACACGTTGATCGTCGGCGCCATGCTTTACGACGGCACCGGCGCACCGCCCGTCGAGCGCGACGTGGCGCTGCGCGACGGACGCATCGTCGCGATCGGCAACCTGTCCAACTGGCTCGCGGAAGAGGTGATCGAGGCCAATGGGCGCGCGCTCGCGCCGGGTTTCATCGACGTCCATACGCACGACGACACGCATGTGATCCGCTCGCCGCAAATGCTGCCCAAGATCAGCCAGGGCGTGACGACGGTGGTGGTGGGCAACTGCGGCATCAGCGCGTCGCCGGTCACGCTCAAGGGTGATCCGCCCGATCCGATGAACCTGCTCGGCGAGCGCGATGCGTTCGCCTATCCGACGTTCTCCGCTTACGTCGATGCGGTGAACGCGGCGCGGCCCGCCGTGAACGTGGGCGCGCTGATCGGCCATACGGCGCTGCGCAACAATCACATGAACGATCTGCAGCGCGCCGCCACCGGCGACGAGATCGCGGCCATGCGCGCGCAGCTCGAAGACGCGCTCACGCACGGCGCGCTCGGCCTTTCCACGGGCCTCGCGTATGGTTCCGCGTTCGAGGCGTCGACCGAAGAGGTTGCCTCGCTGGCGGAGCCGCTCGCGTTCGCCGGCGCGGTCTACACGACGCACATGCGCACCGAGTTCGACGCGATTCTCGAGGCGATGAACGAGGCGTACCACATCGGCAAGCATGCGCGCGTACCGGTTGTGATCTCGCATCTGAAGTGCGCGGGCCCTTCCAACTGGGGGCGCAGCACGGAGGTGCTCGCGTCGCTCGAAAGCGCGCGCAAGTATCAGCCGGTGGGGTGCGACTGTTATCCGTATAGCCGCAGTTCTTCCACGCTGGACCTCAAGCAGGTGACAGGCGACATCGACATCACGATCACGTGGTCCACGCCGCACCCCGAGCAGGCCGGCAAGCTGATCAAGGACATTGCGGCCGAGTGGGGCGTGTCGCAGCAGGAAGCGGGCAAGCGCCTGCAGCCGGCGGGCGCGGTGTACCACAACATGTCCGAAGACGACGTGCGCCGCATTCTTTCTCATCCGGCCACGATGGTCGGCTCGGACGGCTTGCCGAACGACCCGTTGCCGCACCCGCGCCTGTGGGGTGCGTTTCCGCGCGTGCTCGGTCACTACGCGCGCGACGCGGCCTTGCTGCCGCTCGAAGAAGCGGTGCGCAAAATGACGGGTCTTTCTGCGCGGCGCTTCGGCCTTTCGCAACGCGGCGAGGTGCATGTGGGCTGGCACGCCGACCTCGTGCTGTTCGACCCCGCCCGCGTGCGCGACGCGGCGACCTTCGAGCAGCCGCAGCAGGTGGCGGAAGGCATCGACGCGGTGTGGGTCAATGGCGTGCTCTCGTACCGCGATGGCCAGCCCACGGGCGAGCGCGCGGGCCACTTCGTCGCGCGTGGCAAGCGCGATGAACAGGCAGAGGCGAACGCCTTTTAAGCAAGCTTTATCTATCGAATTTCGACCCTCGGCGCGCGTGGCCCAAAAAGCCGCGCGCGCCGCACGATCTCAAAGGAGCAAACGATGAAACGAATTGGAGCGGAAGGCGGCAAGGGCCAGGGCGGACAACATCTGCCGTTCGCGCGCGCCGTGGAAGCCGACGGCTGGCTGTATGTCTCGGGCCAGACGCCGATGGAAGGCGGCGAGGTGATCAACGGCGGTATCGTCGAGCAGTCGCACAAGGCCATCCAGAATCTTTTCGCCATCCTCAAGGAAGCGGGCTACGGCGCGGAGCACGTCGTGCGCTGCGGTGTGTGGCTCGACGACGCGCGCGACTTCACGTCGTTCAACAAGGTGTTCCGCGAGTACTTCGGCGAGCATCCGCCGGCACGCGCTTGCGTGCAGTCGAGCATGGTGGTGGACTGCAAGGTCGAAGTGGACTGCGTGGCTTACAAGGCACCGGCCGGGAAGTAAGGGCGCAGCGCATTGCGCGTAGCGTGACAGGAAGCGGCTGCCGGAGTTATCCGGCAGCCGTTTTTTCTTGCGTGTCGCCGTCGCGCGGGGAGGGCACGGTGATGCGCATTTCGACCTTCATGCCCGCGGCTACGGCCATGTTGATGAGCGAATCGAGCGAGAACTGATCGATCTTGCCGCGCATGAGGTCGGACACGCGCGGCTGCGTCACCCCGAAGAGCGCGGCGGCCTGCGTTTGGGTCAGCTTGTTGCGCTTGATGTGCTCTTCGAGGGTGATCATGAGGTCGCTGCGCAGCGTCATGTTCTGCGCGGCTTCGGGCGTGTTTTCGAGCGCGTCCCAGACGCTGTCGAAGCGTTGGCGTTCGTGGTTCCCGTGACTCTGGCGGCTCATGGTTTGGACTCCTTGTTTAAGGCGTCGCGATAGCGGCGCGCGGCAAGCGAAAGATCGACGAAGGCCGTTTTCTCGGACTTCTTCTGAAAACAATGCAGCACATGAATGGCATCGCGGATGTGCGCGACGTAAATCACGCGAAACGCGCCGTTCGAATCGCGAATGCGTATTTCACGCGCACCGCGGCCTACCGGATTCACGGGCTTCCAGTCGTTTGGGTCGAGGCCGCGTTGCACGCGCCGCAATTGCCGCCCGGCTTCCTGACGTACCTGTTCCGGAAACTTCCGCAGATCCGCGAGCGCGCTGCCGCAAAACTCCAATGGCTTGGCATGAGCAGGATTATACAAAATTTTATATAGATTCCAGTGCATTGAGCGGCCCGGTATGCACCGGGTATGACTTCGCTCAAGTCTCTGCAGGCTTGCACGGGCGCGCCCTCGCTTGCGTCAACGATCCCGCGGTTTCCGTCCCGCGTTAGCCGTTCGGCTGAGGGCCGTCGTTTTGTTGATTTCCCAATATATGAGCGACCCAATCACATATTGGAGAACTCGAAAAAACCTGCCTACAATCCAGCCATCCGACATGCCGCGATGACCTCGTGCGCGGCAAACACCGTCGGCAGACCCAGATAAATCCGGCGCACGCGCAAGGCGCGCAGCGAACCGGACAGCAAAGGAGACGTCCGCCATGCTTCAGCCAGCGCTTTGCGCGGCCACGCGCCGCCCGCCGCTACATGCCCGATGTGCCCCGGCCGCCCATGCGCCGCGCCGTCTCCCGAAGCAGGGTTCGCGCGCCGCCTGACGGCGCGCGCCTTTTCGACCGTCAGCCTTCATCGCCCTCGCCATGAACAAAGCGATGTCTTCCACACTCGCCGCGAACCTCCCCGAAGAGGCCGCGCCCGTGCAAAACGCCGCGCCCAGCGCCGCCGCAGTGCAATCCGCAGCGCAGCCAAAAGCCCGCCCCGCCGCCGATGAAATCGGCGTCGCGAGCGCGCTGCTCGACGGCTCGATGCAGCAGGCCGGCACCCAGACGCTCCTGCGCGGCCTCGCCATTCTCGAAGCCGCCGCGGCCGGCGTGCGCGACCTGCGCTCGTTCGGCGCAGTGCTCGGCACGACGCGCAGCACCACGCACCGCCTGGTTTCGAGCCTCGTGCAAGCGCGCTACCTGCGCCAGGTGCAGGGCGGCTATCTGCTCGGGCCGAAGCTCATCGAACTCGGCACCATCGCGCTCGAGCAGATGCCGCTCACGGCCGTTGCCCGCCCGCATCTGCAGGCGCTCGCCGACGAAACGCTCGACACGATCCACCTCGGCGTGCGAGACGGCGACGACGTGCTGTACATCGACAAGATTCCCGGCCAGCGTGGGCTCGAGATGCGCTCGCGCGTGGGGCACCGCATGCCGCTCGCGTCCACGGGCATCGGCAAGGCGATGATGCTCGACCTCACGCCGCAAACGTGGCGCGACCTGTTCGACGCGTCGCGCCGCACGCTCGCGGGCGTGAGCTTCCGCCCCGATCACAGTCTCGAACCGGAAACCTTCCTCAAGCGCATGGCCACTTACTCGGCGGGCGGGTACACGTTCGATCTGGAGGAGAACGAAATTTCGATCCGCTGCGTGGCGGCGCCGGTGCGCGACGCGTCTGGCGCGATCGTGGCGGCGCTTTCGGTGGCGAGCACGATTCCCTATATGCCGCTCGAACGTATGGACGAACTGATTGCGGTCGTGCAGCGCGAAGCGCGCGCGATTTCGCAGGAACTGGGCTGGCGCGCGCCGCAGCCCACCACGCGCAGGATTCGCCGATGAAAGCGCGTGAGAAGCCTGCAAGCGGCGCGGCGACCGAAGCTAGCGACGACGCGCTCGCCCGCGAAGCCGCGCTCATCGCGCTCGACTGGGGCACGACCTCGCTGCGTGCGTATTTGTTCGATGCGGCAGGCAAGGTGATCGCCACGCGCGTTTCGACGGCGGGGATCATGAATCTGCCTGTGCCAGCCGAAGAAGGCGGCTTCGACGCCGCCTTCGACGAAGCGTGCGGCGTGTGGCTCGCGCAAGCGCCCGCGCTGCCGGTGCTGGCGGCGGGCATGGTCGGCAGCGCCCAGGGCTGGGTGCAGGCGCCTTATGTCGAGACGCCGGCGAGCGCCCAGGCGTTGGTGG
Source organism: Paraburkholderia sp. J8-2 (assembly GCF_905220195.1). NCBI lineage: Bacteria > Pseudomonadati > Pseudomonadota > Betaproteobacteria > Burkholderiales > Burkholderiaceae > Paraburkholderia > Paraburkholderia sp. J8-2. The sequence continues at coordinate 299,662 of NZ_CAJMZA010000002.1, read as the reverse complement.
CCGGCATTGTGCGCGTGCGCGCTGCGTGCGGCGCCGAAGTCGCCGTGGTGCCGGGCGTCCTGGAGCCGGGGGCGCTGCCCAACGTGATGCGCGGCGAGGAAACGCAGATTTTCGGCGCGTTGAGCGGATCAAGCGACGAGAATGCGGCGCAACCGTCGCTCGTCGGCCTGCCCGGCACGCACGCGAAATGGGTGGTCGTGGAGGGCGAGCGCATTGCGCGCTTCTACACCTTCATGACGGGCGAGGTCTACGCGGCGCTATGCGCGCATACGATCCTGGGTCGCACGATGAAGCATCCCGTCGAGCCCGATACGGCCGCGTTCCTGCGCGGCGTGAGCGTGGCGCGCGAGCAGGGCTGCGTGGGCCTGCTTGCCACGGCGTTCAGCACCCGCACGCTCGGCCTCACGGCCCAGCTCGCCGCCGACGAGCAGCCCGACTATCTCTCGGGGCTCGTGATCGGGCACGAACTGGCAGGCCTCGAAGCGGCGCTGGCGCGGCGCGACGTGGCGCTTGCCGGTTGCGCGCCGCAGCTCATCGGCGCCGAGTCGCTGTGCGAGCGCTACCGCATGGCGCTTGCCGCATTCGGATGCAGCGGCGCGCATCTCGTGCGTCATGCGACCGAACACGGACTCTGGCGCATTGCGGTACAGGCCGGACTCGTCGCGCCGCGCTAAACGCGCACCGACGAATCGAGCCTGCGGAATCGAACCAGACACGAAGCCAAGCAACAGGAAGCCGACATGGAACCCGAACTGAATCTGCCCGCCCCGTACACGCCACACGCCGGCTTCGTCGCTGCGTTCGGCGCGTGCGGCATGGTCGCGATCGTGCGCGGCATCAAGCCCGCCGAAGCCGCCGAGCATGGCCGCGCGCTTTACGAAGCGGGCTTCCGGATCATCGAGGTGCCGCTCAATTCGCCGCAGCCGCTCGACAGCATCGCGGCATTGCGCGAGGCGCTGCCCGAGGACGCGATGATCGGCGCGGGCACCGTGCTCACGACCGAGCGCGTGCGCGACGTGCGCGAAGCGGGCGGCGAGCTGATCGTGATGCCGCACGCCGATACCGATGTGATTCTCGCCGCGAAGCTCCAGGGCCTCGCGTGCGTGCCCGGCGTCGCCACGCCGACCGAAGCGTTCGCGGCGCTCAAGCATGGCGCCGACGCGCTCAAGATGTTCCCCGCCGAGCAACTCGGGCCGGCCGTGACGAAGGCGTGGCGCGCCGTGATTCCGCCGGTGGTGCCGCTGCTCCCCGTGGGTGGCGTGAAGCCCGACAACATGGGGCCGCAGCTGGCGGCAGGCGCGAGCGGTTTCGGCCTGGGTTCGGCGCTCTACAAGCCGGGCCAGGACCCGGCGGCTACGCGCGCGAACGCGCTGGCTTTCATCGAAGGCTGGCGGGTGACGCAACTGGGCGCGCACGGAGCGCAAAAGTGAATCGCCTCACGGGCAAGGTCGCACTCGTGACGGGCGCCGGACGCGGCATCGGTGCGGCGATCGCGCGGGCGTTCGCGGCCGAGGGCGCCGCCGTCGTGCTCGCGGAACTCGATGGCGCGACGGCCGCAGCCACAGCGCGCGAGATTGCAAACGCCTGCGAAGGCGCGCGAACGCTCGCGGTCAAAACCGACGTGACGCAGAGCGCTTCGGTGCGCGCCGCCGTGGAAGAAGCGCAACGCGCGTTCGGCCCGGTCGACGTGCTCGTGAACAACGCCGGCATCAACGTGTTCGCCGACCCGCTCACGATGACCGACGACGACTGGCGCCGCTGCTTCGCCGTCGATCTGGACGGCGTGTGGAACGGCTGCCGCGCGGTGTTGCCGGGCATGGTCGAGCGGCGCGCGGGCAGCATCATCAATATCGCCTCGACGCACGCGTTCCAGATCATTCCGGGCTGCTTCCCGTACCCAGTGGCGAAGCACGGTGTGATCGGGCTCACGCGTGCGCTCGGTATCGAGTACGCGCCGAAGAACGTGCGCGTGAACGCGATCGCGCCGGGCTACATCGAAACGCAGCTCACGCACGACTGGTGGAACGCGCAGCCCGACCCGCAAGCCGCGCGCAAGGCCACGCTGGAGCTGCCGCCGATGAAGCGCATTGGCCGCCCGGAGGAAGTCGCGATGACGGCGGTGTTTCTCGCTTCGGACGAAGCGCCGTTCATCAACGCGAGCTGCATCACGATCGATGGCGGCCGCACGGCACTGCATCACGAATGAAAGATGTGAACAAGTAATTCGCAGCACGAAGGAATAACGAACACGCAGCAATCCGCCGAAGCGCTGGCCGCGCGTTTTCGGTGGGTAAAAGAAGAGGCGGCCGATACCCTTCCCGTGACTGAAGAAGACAAGGAGACTGACAACATGCAACGACGCATCTTTCTGACGCTGATAGCCGCCGCGGTCACCGCAAGCGTGACGCTCGCGCAAGCGCCCATTGCACAGGCCGCCGACCAGGTGAAGATCGGCTTTCTCGTGAAGCAGCCCGAAGAGCCGTGGTTCCAGGACGAATGGAAGTTCGCGGAAATGGCCGCGAAGGAAAAGGGCTTCACGCTGGTGAAGATCGGCGCGCCCTCGGGCGAGAAGGTGATGAGCGCGATCGACAACCTGGCCGCGCAAAAGGCGCAGGGCTTCATCATCTGCACGCCTGACGTGAAGCTCGGACCGGGCATCGTTGCCAAGGCCAAGGCCGACAACCTCAAGATGATGACGGTGGACGACCGTCTCGTGGACGGCGCGGGCAAGCCGATCGAGTCGGTGCCGCACATGGGCATCTCGGCGTACAACATCGGCAAGCAAGTGGGTGATGGCATTGCCGCTGAAATCAAGAAGCGCGGCTGGGACATGAAGGACGTCGGCGCGATCGACGTGACTTACGAGCAGCTGCCGACGGCGCATGACCGCACGACGGGCGCGACCGATGCACTCGTGGCCGCAGGCTTCCCGAAGGCGAACATCGTGATGGCGCCGCAAGCGAAGACCGACACGGAAAACGCCTTCAACGCCGCCAACATCGCGCTCACGAAGAACCCGCAGTACAAGCACTGGGTCGCTTACGCGCTGAACGACGAAGGCGTGCTCGGCGCCGTGCGCGCAGCGGAAGGCCGCGGCTTCAAGGCCGACAACATGATCGGCATCGGCATCGGCGGTTCGGACTCGGCGTTGAACGAGTTCAAGAAGCCGCAGCCGACGGGCTTCTACGGCACCGTCATCATCAGCCCGAAGCGCCATGGCGAGGAAACCTCGGACCTGATGTACACGTGGATCACGCAAGGCAAGGAGCCGCCGCTGCTCACGCTGACGAGCGGCATGCTGGCCACGCGCGACAACGTGGAAAGCGTGCGTCAGCAGATGGGTCTCGCTTCGAAGTAAGTTTGAGAGACGTGGTTTGAGGTGTTTCCCGTTGCGGGGCGCATGCCCCGCAACGCATCGAATGAGAGGAAACCGAAGTGTCAGCGACACTGCGTTTTGACAATATCGGCAAGGTGTTCCCAGGCGTGCGCGCGCTCGACGGCGTGTCGTTCGAGGTGAACGCAGGCGAAGTGCATGGCCTCATGGGCGAGAACGGGGCGGGCAAGTCCACGCTCCTGAAGATCCTCGGCGGCGAGTATCAGCCCGATTCCGGCCGCATCCTGATGGATGGCAACGAGGTGCACTTTTCCGATGCGGCGGCTTCGATCGGCGCGGGCATCGCGGTGATTCACCAGGAGCTGCAGTACGTGCCCGACCTCACCGTGGCGGAAAACCTGCTGCTCGGCGCGTTGCCCAATGCGCTTGGCTGGGTGAAGCGTGGCGAGGCGCGCAAGTTCGTGCGTGAGCGCCTCGCCGCCATGGGCGTGGATCTCGATCCGGCTGCCAAGCTGCGCAAGCTTTCCATCGCGCAACGCCAGATGGTGGAAATCTGCAAGGCGCTCTTGCGCAATGCGCGCGTGATCGCGCTCGACGAGCCCACCAGCTCGCTCTCGCACCGCGAGACTGAGGTGCTGTTCAAGCTCGTGCGCGAACTGCGCGCCGACAATCGCGCGCTTATCTACATCTCGCACCGCATGGACGAGATCTACGAGCTGTGCAATGCGTGCACGATCTTCCGCGACGGCCGCAAGGTCGCCTCGCACGAGAAGCTCGAAGAGGTGAAGCGCGAAACGCTCGTGCACGAAATGGTGGGCCGCGAGATCAGCGACATCTACAACTACACGCCGCGCGAGCATGGCAATGTGCGCTTCGCCGTGCGCGGCATTGAAGGCCATCCGCTGAACGAAGCGGCCAGCTTCGAGGTGAAGGCGGGCGAGATCGTCGGGTTCTTCGGGCTCGTCGGTGCGGGGCGCAGCGAACTGATGCAGCTCATCTACGGCACGCACAAGCGGCGCGCGGGCGAAATCGAACTCGATGGCAAGACCATTCGCGTGAAAAGCGCGAGCGACGCGATTCGCCATGGCATCGTGCTGTGCCCGGAAGACCGCAAGGAGCAGGGCATCGTTGCGATGGCAACGGTCTCGGAGAACATCAACATCAGCTGCCGCCGGCATTTCCTGCGCGCGGGCATGTTCCTCGACCGCAAGAAGGAAGCGGAAACGGCGGATCGCTTCATCAAGCTGCTGAAGATCAAGACGCCGAGCCGCCGCCAGAAAATCCGCTTTCTCTCGGGCGGCAACCAGCAGAAAGCGATTCTTTCGCGCTGGCTCGCCGAACCGGACCTGAAAGTCGTGATTCTGGACGAACCGACGCGCGGTATCGACGTCGGCGCGAAGCATGAAATCTACAACGTGATCTACCAGCTTGCCGCGCGCGGCTGCGCGATCGTGATGGTGTCGTCGGAATTGCCGGAAGTGCTCGGCGTGTCGGATCGCATCGTGGTGATGCGCGAAGGCCGTATTTCGGGCGAGTTGCCGCGCAGCGCGGCGAGCGAACACGCGGTGCTTGACCTCGCGCTGCCCAAGCGCGTGCAGGCCAAGGCTGCATGAGTGGACGGGGAGGAAACTGAAATGCAAGCAAGAGAAAACCTGGCGGCTGAAACCGCCAAGAGCGTCGCCGACGCGCTGATTCCGAGTCCCACCGACAAGCAGAAGTGGTGGCAGCAGATCACCGAGTACAGCCTGATCGTGATTTTCGCGGTCATGTTCATCGTGATGTCGCTGACTGTCGATCACTTCTTCTCGATCGAGAACATGCTCGGCCTCGCGCTGTCGGTCTCGCAGATCGGCATGGTGGCCTGCACGATGATGTTCTGTCTCGCCTCGCGCGACTTCGACCTTTCCGTGGGTTCGACGGTCGCGTTCGCGGGCGTGCTTTGCGCGATGGTGCTCAACGCCACGAACAACACGTTCATCGCCATCGTTGCGGCGGTGGCGGCGGGCGCCGCGATTGGCTTCGTGAACGGCGCGGTGATCGCGTATCTGCGCATCAACGCGCTGATCACCACGCTCGCCACGATGGAAATCGTGCGCGGCCTCGGCTTCATCGCCTCGCACGGCCAGGCCGTGGGCGTGTCGTCGGATACGTTCATCGCCATGGGCACGGCCTCGCTCTTCGGCGTGCAACTGCCGATCTGGGTCACGCTCGTCTGCTTCATCGTGTTCGGCGTGATGCTCAATCAAACCGTGTACGGGCGCAATACGCTCGCCATCGGCGGCAATCCGGAGGCGTCGCGCCTCGCCGGCATCAAGGTCGAGCGCACGCGCGTGTGGATCTTCCTGATTCAGGGCGCAGTCACCGCGCTCGCGGGCGTGATTCTCGCCTCGCGTATCACGTCGGGCCAGCCGAACGCGGCCGAAGGCTTCGAGCTGAACGTGATCTCGGCGTGCGTGCTGGGCGGCGTCTCGCTGCTGGGCGGCCGCGCAACGATCTCGGGTGTGGTGATCGGCGTGCTGATTATGGGCACCGTCGAAAACGTCATGAATTTGCTTAACATCGACGCGTTCTACCAGTACCTCGTGCGCGGCGCGATCCTGCTCGCGGCAGTGCTGCTCGATCAGTTGAAGAACCGTGGAACACGAGATTAAATCCGGCGATTAAACCCCGGACTGAGCCATTCATCAGGAGCCCAACACGATGTCGTCTCCCGCTAACGCGCTCGCGCGCCACGCGCATGAACACTACGCGCGCTATCCGAGCCTGGCCGACCGCGTGGTGCTGATCACGGGCGGCGCGACCGGCATCGGTGCGTCGTTCGTCGAACACTTCGCGGCGCAGGGCGCGCGCGTCGCGTTCTTCGATATCGACGCGAGCGCAGGCCAGGCGCTTGCCGACGAACTTGGTGACTCGCGCCACAAGCCGCTTTTCGCGGCCTGCGACCTCACCGACATCGACGCGCTGCGCGCCGCCATTGCCGACGTGAAGGCGGCGCTCGGGCCGATTCAGGTGCTGGTGAACAATGCCGCCAACGACCGCCGCCATACGCTGGCCGAAGTCACGCCGGAATCCTTCGACGAGTGCGTCGCTGTGAACGTGCGGCACCAGCTGTTTGCCGCTCAGGCGGTGGCGGAGGACATGAAAGCCGCACGTGCGGGCTCGATCATCAACCTGGGCTCGATCAGCTGGATGCTCAAGCAGTGGGGCATGCCCGTGTACACGCTGAGCAAGTCGGCGGTGCAGGGGCTCACACGCGGGCTCGCGAAGGATCTCGGACGCTATGGCATCCGCGTGAATTCGCTCGTGCCGGGCTGGGTGATGACGGAGAAGCAACGCCGCCTCTGGCTCACCGACGAGGGGCGTGAGGACATCAAGCGCGGCCAGTGCATCGACGCCGAACTGCTGCCCGAAGACCTCGCGCGCATGGCGCTCTTTCTCGCCGCCGACGACAGCCGCATGATCACGTCGCAGGACATCATCGTGGACGGAGGCTGGGCATGAGCGCAAGCGATGGCGCTTCGAGCGAAGCGGTGGCCGAACTGCTCGTGCACGCGAAGTGCGAACTGGGCGAGGGCGCGACCTGGTGCGCACGCCGCGGCCGGCTCTACTGGGTCGACATCACCGGCAAGCATCTCGCGCGTTACGACCCGCGCGATGGCAAGCACCTGACCTGGGCGATGCCCGAGCGCCTGGCGTGTTTCGCGCTTTGCGAGGACGAACGCACGCTGTTGCTGGGTCTTGAGTCGCGCCTCGCGTTCTTCGACCTGGAAACGGGCGCGATCGAGACCATCGTCGAGGTGGAGCCCGGCGTGCCCACGCGCCTGAACGACGGGCGCTGCGACCGCCAGGGCCGCTTCGTGTTCGGCACAAAGTACGAGGGCACGCCGAGGCAAGCCATTGGCGGCTTTTACCGGCTCAATCGCGACCTCACGCTCGAACGCCTGTCGCTGCCCGCTCCGGCGATCTCGAACAGCATCGCGTTCAGCCCGGACGGCGCGACGATGTACTACTGCGACACGCTCTCGCGCGAGATTCGCGCGTGCGACTACGGCGCCGATGGAACGATTGCAAACCCGCGCACGTTTGTCGCGCTCACCGATGACACCGGTGTGCCCGACGGCTCGACCGTCGACGCCGAAGGCGGCCTCTGGAACGCGCAGTGGGGCGGCGAGCGCGTGGTGCGTTACGGCGCCGATGGCGTGGAAACCGAGCGAGTAAAGATTCCCACAGCGCAGCCAAGCTGCGTTACGCTCGGCGGTGCGCTTCTGGACACGCTTTATGTCACGAGCGCGCGCGAGGAAATGGACGAGGAGGCCCTCGCGCGCGAGCCGCATGCAGGCGGCGTGTTCGCGGTCCGGATTGGCCGCCAGGGCCTTGAAGAACCGCGGTTTCAAGGGCGTCGGCGCGTTTGAATTCGTTGTATCGCGTGTCACCCGCAATGCATGCGCGCGCTTATGTCTGACGATAGGTGCGCACTGACCGCGGGTGAGTGCGCGAACCGCCGCGCGTAGCGAGCAGCCCAAATAGACGGATAGCCGTTGCAGTTCAGCAACAGATGCAGTCGATCGATAGTGTGCAGTTGGCTTTGCCAGTACCACTAGAAGGGCGAACACAAGAAGCGGCCGCAGGCCTGTGCAAATGCGAGCAGACGAGCAAGCGCACGGCGCCGGAAGGCCACCAGTGAGCCGCCTTTTGCGGCGGCAATCAAACATGCCTCTCGAGGAGCATCTTATGAGCGTCGCGAATTCCGCTGTGCGTCGATCCCCCCGTTCCACCACTCACGCAGGCGCTGCCGCAAGCGCACCGTCTTCCGCGCCCGTTGTCTCGCCTGCCGCCGCCGCGCGCCGCGCGCGGCTCGAAGCCGCCACCCATCCTGTCATGCCGGGGCCAAGCACTTCGGCGGTGGCCATCGGCGCGGCCGGCTCGAGCGACGTGGCCTGCGTGACGCTCGCGAACGCGTATCTGAGGCTCGACGTCGCGCCCCAACTGGGCGGCGGAATCACACGCTTCGACTGGCGCAGCGAAGGTGCGCTCGAACCCGTGTTTCGCCGCTGCGAGCGCGTGAGCGCGCGCATGGACCCGAACGAGCTTGCATGCTATCCGTTGCTGCCGTATTCGAATCGCATTGGCGAGGGGCGCTTTCACTTTGGCGGACGCGATATCGAAGTGCCGCGCAATCGCGCGAGCGAACCGCTGCCGATTCACGGTGACGGCTGGCTCGCACCGTGGAGCGTCGAAAGCGCTGATCGAGAAAATGTGCGGCTCGTGCTCGACCGCAGCGACGGCGAACCTTATTCGTACCGCTCGGCGCTCACCTACGCGCTCGACGGCGCCACGCTCACGATCGCCCTTGAAGTGGAGAACACGGGCCGCGACGCGCTGCCGTTCGGCCTCGGCGTGCATCCTTTCCTCGCGCGTGACGCCAGCACCGAACTCTCCGCACCCGCAAGCGGCCTGTGGCTCTCGGGCCAGGACTGGCTGCCGGTGCGCCACGTGCCCGCGCCGCCTGCCTGGCAATTCGGTATTGCCTATCCGCTGCCGGCGCAGCTCGTGAACCATGCGTTCAGCGGCTGGAGCGGACGTGCCGCCGTGGTGTGGGAGCGCCGCCGGCTCTCGCTTTCGATCTGCGCCAACACCGACTATTACGTGCTCTATACGCCGCCCGGCGCGGACTTCTTCTGCTTCGAGCCCGTCGATCATCCGATCAATGCGATGAATCTGCGCGGCGGTGGCGACGCGAACGGCATGACCGTGCTCGCGCATGGGGAGCGGCTCGTGCGGCGTTTTTCGTTCACTGTCGAGCGCATGGACATGCGCGCGGCGGCGAGCCCGCATCGCGCCGGAGCGCGCGGCCGGGCGGGGACGCGCGGCGGCAAGGGCGCACGCTCGCGAGCCTGACGCATGGCGGCGCTACGCGCCCATTTCGTCCGATGATTCGTCTCGCGGCCGCGCCGGAGGTGGCGTGGCGCGGCCGGAGATCCTCAGCCGGGTAAAATACGCGCCGTTTTCCTTATTCGGCTCGCTGCGAGCTTTCTATCATGACCTCCTTCACCCAGACCCTCGGCGCCGCCTGGCAGCGCACTGGCTCTCTGCTGTGCGTGGGCCTCGACCCCGAGCCGACGAAATTCCCGGCCGCGCTGGCCGGCCGCAGCGACGCGATTTTCGAGTTCTGCCGCGATATCGTCGACGCCACGGCGCCTTATGCGAGCTCGTTCAAGCCGCAGATCGCGTACTTCGCCGCGCACCGCGCCGAAGATCAGCTCGAAGCGCTGATTGCGCACATCCACGAAAAGCATCCGGGCCTGCCCGTCATTCTCGACGCCAAGCGCGGCGACATCGGCAGCACCGCCGAGCAGTACGCGCGCGAAGCGTTCGAACGCTTCAAAGCGGACGCGGTGACGGTCAATCCGTATATGGGCTTCGACTCGATCGAGCCGTGGCTCGCGCATAAGGGCAAGGGCGTGATCGTGCTGTGCCGCACGTCGAACCCTGGCGGTTCCGATCTGCAGTTCCTGACGGTTGACGGCAAGCCGCTTTATCAGGTCGTGGCCTCGCTCGCGGCGCAAAAGTGGAACGCCAGCGGCGAGCTTGGCCTCGTGGTGGGCGCGACGTTCCCGAAGGAGATCGAGACCGTGCGTGCGATCGTAGGCGACATGCCGCTGCTGATTCCGGGCATCGGCGCGCAAGGCGGCGATGTCGAGTCGACCGTGAAGGCGGGCCGCACTGCAAACGGCACGGGCATGCTCATCAACTCGTCGCGCGCGATCATTTATGCGAGCAAGGGCGAAGACTACGCGCAGGCAGCTGCAACGGCTGCCAGGGACACGCGGGACCGCATCAACGCGTTTCGCTGAATCGAAAGGCAGATCGAGAACCGATTTGCCTTTCGAATTCCTCCTATGTGATCGGACGAACCGCTTAACTAAGATCAATCTTGTTAGCCGATTCGAACACAGTTCGGGCTGCGTAACTGGTTGCGCTCGCTTGCGTTTGTTAGGCTCGCGATCCGAATGGTCATGTAGAGAGAGGAATCCAAGATGATGAAACGCCTACTCCTGGCTGCTGCAGCGGGGCTCGTGCTTGCCAGTGCGGGTGCCCAATCCAGGGAGCCGGTGACAGATGAAGCGGCGATTCAGCAGGTGGAGCAAACCTGGGTGCGCGCCACCGCGAAGGGCGACAAGGCGGTATTGGACCGTCTGCTCGACAATTCGTACGTCGAAACGACTGCCAATGGTCAACGCCGTTCGAAGTCGGATGTGTTGGTCGCCCCGCCGCCCGCACCTGGTTCGTCGCAAACTCTGGCCGACGTCGAGGTGCGATTCAATGGCGATACGGCCGTGGTGACGGGGGTCAATCAGTACCGCCACGTTGCGACCGATGAGCCGCAGAACTACACCTTCACCGACGTATTCGTCCGGCACGATGGTACGTGGCGAGCTATCGCTTCGCAGTCGTCCCGCTACTAAACCAGACGGCAAGGCGAGTCCTTGCCAGCTCGGCCAATTCTTGCATTCGTGCGCCACTCGTCGCGGCGGCGCTCGCATCTATCTCTGTCAGGCACGTCTCTCGACGTGTCCTTCCACTAGCTTCACCAGTCAACTTCCCCCTTGCGGTGCTTGCGCCGGCCGGCCGCGCCGTTGCGATGGTTCGTTCTCCACTGCACGTCGCGGTTGGTGCGGCGAACGGTTTTCCGGCAGTCGTTCACCTTGGACTTGCTTCACGGACAGCATTGACCGGCGCAGCGCCGCGCATTGCGACATCGTGCATTTAAAACATTCTTAATATTTCGTTTTGCATTAGCTCTATTCCCCGGTGCGATGCAGAGAAATTAAGAGTTCTCTGATACGTCTCGCCTCTTCTCCTCCGTAACATCGCATGCTTCATAGCGGGAAGAGTGTGCGCACATCCGACATGGATCGCACGCCTGCTCGCCGCCCATTGGGGAGCACCCGATAGACGGGAATGTTCAGTTGCGACGGCGACGTGGCATTCGCCGTCTGGCAGCGCCGTCCGTGATTCGTCTTTATCCGCCCGCTGCATGTGGCGCTGCATTTCGCGTAATCGAATTCCTCCGATTGGTTCCGATGCTGTCGGAGCAGAAACTACGTACATGGAGTCGAGCGGCACGTCAGACTGAACTGCATAAACAAATCAATGATTCGCGCTTCGCCGGGATTCGTCGCGAAGCGAAGCAATTCGAGCCGGTCTGAACGAGGCTTCAGCTGGGAACGGACACACAAATCTTTTTTGAATATCTTTATAGATTAATTGGGATTGCTAAATGAACAGGACATATCGTTCAGTTTGGAATGAAGCGACAGGGACGTGGGTCGCCGCTTCGGAATTGGCCACCGGCCGCAAGAAGAAGGCGTCGTCTGCGTTGGTGTTGAGATGCTCTGCGGCTGTCGGGCTTGCCGCTGTGTCGCTGAGCGCGGCCGCGTCTGCCCTCGATGGCGGCAACATTGGCGGTAACGGCACTAGTGCTGCACTTTCCATCGGTACTGGAAGCAGTGCGACTTCTAGCGGCGATATCTCAATAGGTGCCGGCAGCAATACCTACCACACGGTTGCCTCGGGCGGCAATTCCATTGCAATGGGTATTAACGCAACGGGCACGAACAGCACGGCAATCGGTCCGCAGGCGGCGGCCTCGGCGGCCAACGCGATCGCGATTGGCAATGCTGCGAACGCTTCGGTTGCGAACTCCGTTGCACTGGGCAACGGAGCGACCACGAGCGCGGCTGTGGGTACGCGACCAACACGAACGTGTCGAACCTCGCGGGCAACGTCACGAACCTCGCCGGTGACGTGACGACCATCCAGGGCAACATCTCGACGCTCTCGGGTGATGTGACCGGTGGTACGACCGTGGACTTCACGGGCACGGCGGGTACACGTGTGCTGACGGGTGTATCGAACGGTGCAGTGAACGCCTCGAGCGTGGATGCGGTGAACGGTTCGCAACTGTACGCGGTGCAGCAGAGCGTCACGAGCATTGCAGGCCAGGTCGCGAACGCGGTGACGTACGACTCGTCGGCGCACGACTCGATCACACTGGGCGGCGCGGGTTCGACCACCGCTGTTCAGATCCACAACGTGGCGGCCGGTACGTCGGACGATGACGCGGTGAACTACGCACAGTTGATGAGCGTGGTGAACAACGCGGCAGCGAACGCGTCCGACCCGATGTTCACGGCGCAAGGGGACCGCAATACCGAAGCAGCGACCGCTAGCGGTACGCATGCTACGGCGGCTGGCGCGAACGCGTTGGCGAGCGGCAACCAGTCCACGGCGCTTGGCGCGGGCTCGACTGCCAGTGCGAACAACGCGGTCGCACTGGGCGCCGGTTCGGTGGCCGATCGTGACAACACGGTGTCGGTGGGTTCGGCGGGCAACGAACGCCAGATCACCAACGTCGCGGCTGGCACGGCGGGCACGGATGCGGTCAACGTGAACCAGTTGAACGACGCGGTCAACAACGCAACGGGCAACGCGGTTCAGCAGGCCACGCAGCAGTCCAACGCCTACACGAACCAGCAGATCAGCGTCGTGCGCAAGCAGATGAACTCGCTGGGCGCAGCAGCGATGGCGGCTTCGTCGCTGATCCCGAACGCACGGGCGGAAGGCAACTTCCAGATGGCGGCGGCGGCGGGTACGTACGGTGGCGAAACCGCGCTGGCACTCGGTGCGAACTGGTACGTGTCCGATCGCCTGCTCCTGAACGCGCACGTGTCGAAGTCGACGGGCGGCGGTAGCGTCGGCGCCTCGGTTGGCGCGACGTTCGGGTTCTGATCGACCGTGACCCAGGCCCGCCACGGGAAACCGTGGCGGGCACGGAGAATTCCATGAAGAAAACTTTGATATGCGGCGCACTGCTGGCCGCGCTGATGAGCGCGCAAGCGTTCGCCAGCGTGGGCAGCGATGCCGAGGCGCTGATGCCCGCCGCGCAGAAAATCACCGACCCGTATCAGCGCGGGTTGGCCGAAGGATGGCTCGAAATTGCGCAGCGCCAGGACAGCCACGTGCTCGTTTCGAAGGTGTACAACGACGCCGCGGCGGGTGCGCTGAACAACGGCCGTCACTTTATCGACGGCAGTGTGCCGTTCCAGCAGATCTACGGCCAGAAGAACTGGCCGCCGGTCGAAACGCGCGAGAAATGGGTGAATGCGCTGCAGGAAATCGAGCGCACGAACGAGCGCGCGTCGCAGTCGCCATGCCGCGGCGAGGATGCGGGGCGTTTGTCTGCCCTGACCGACGAAGCCTGGAAAGAGCAGGACGAAACGCACGGCACGCGCTGGGTGCACGGTTGGGACTCGATCGAGCGCGCGCAGAAGCTCGCGCAGCAGGTGAACGGCGAGCTCGACAAGTGCGTGCCGCCAGCGCCTCCTCCTCCGCCGCCCGAGCTGGCGAAGCCGGTTTCGCTATCGGCTGACGCGCTGTTCGACTTCGACAGCGCCGTGCTGAAGCCGGAAGGCAAGCAGATGGTCGACGAGCTCGCGCAGCGCGTTCGCGATTCGCACGTGAAGCTTCGCTTGCTGAGGATCGATGGCTACACCGACCGGTTCGGTTCGGCGGCGCATAACGAGAAGTTGTCGCTGCAACGGGCGCAAGCGGTGATGAGCGCGCTCCAGGCCCGAGGCGTGATGGCGGAGCGCTTCGAAGTGAATGGCCGCGGCGCAGCCGACCCGGTGAATTCCTGCCCGGGCAAGAAGGCGACAGCGGCCGTGGTGGCATGTCTTGCGCCTAACCGGCGTGTACAGATCTCCATGCAGTAAGTGGGGAACAAGGGCTCGCGCGTAGGGAACGCGAGCCCGAGGGCGATCTCATCGAGACCGCCTGGAGTGGTAGGGCGATTGCGGCGTGCTTTCGGGCACGCCGTTTTTTTATCCTCGATTTTCGAGATGGGCAGCGCCGCTCAATCCTTTTTCGCGACCGACGCGGGTTTGCCGAACAGCTCGATGATCGAACGGTGCAGCGGATACTTCTCCACGAGCGCGTCGACATCGGCGATTTCGAACTCGCTGAACTCGAACCCCGGCGCAACGGTGCAGCCCACCAGCGCATAAGTGGACGGATCGCAGCAGCGCGCCGCGAACCAGTGCCCGGCCGGCACCACGGCCTGGAATACCGTGCCCGGATGGTCTAACGCATGGCCGAGCTTGCGCGTGGAGAGCACGCCACGCTCGTCGATCGAATGAATCTCGAGGGGCGAGCCCGCGTAGAAGTGCCAGAGCTCGTCGGAGCGGATGCGGTGCCAGGCCGAATAGGCGCCGTCCGCGAGCAGGAAGTAGATGGCCGTGGAAGCCGCGCGCGTTCCCTCTTCTGCAGGCGCGCCGTCGCGGCGCACGAACTTGTCGGCGCGGTAGGTTTCGCTGTAGTAGCCGCCTTCGGGGTGCGGCTCGAGCCCGAAGCGGCGGATCAGTTCTTCGACTGCGGCATTCGCGGTAGCCATGGCGTGCGCCTCCGTAGTGGTGCCGTCCAGCGATCCTGCGCGGCGCCGGCCGGTATTAGCGTTCCTGTTCGTCGATGAGCGCGAGCAGCCCGCGCAGCGCGTGTGTGGCGGCCTGCACGCGGATTTGCTCGCGGTCGCCCTTGAAGACCAGCGTTTCGACGCTCGTATGCAGCCGGTTGCTCCAGCCGAACGACACCATGCCGACTGGCTTTTCCGGCGTGCCGCCGCCCGGACCGGCGACTCCGGTAATGGCGAGCGAAACTTGTGCCCGGCTGTTGCTGAGCGCGCCTTCGGCCATCGCACGCGCCACCGGCTCACTGACCGCGCCGTGCTTTTCGATGAGTTCGGGCGGCACGCCGATCATTTCGGTCTTAGCCTGGTTCGAGTAAGTGACGAAGCCGCGCTCGAACCAGCCGCTGCTGCCTGAAATATCGGTGATGGCGGTGGCGACCATACCGCCAGTGCAGGACTCGGCGGTCGCGAGCATGAGCCGCCCGTCGCGCAGCTTGTTGCCGACGCGGATGGCAAGTTGGTGGACGACGGAATCGGTAGGCATTGCAGCAATCCGTTGAGGTGGCGCTCAGGTGGGGTTAGACCGACATGCGCCAGAGCGCGATGACGAGCAGCGTAAAGAAAGCGGCGACGATGTCGTCGAGCATGATGCCGAGACCGCCCTTGAAGCGCCGGTCGAAATAGCGGATGGGCGGCGGCTTCACCATGTCGAAGAAACGGAAGACCACGAAGGCCCAGAGCCGGCCCATGAAATCGACAGGCGTGATCATGAGCAGCACGAGCCAGAACGCGACGATCTCGTCCCAGACGATGGCAGAAGGGTCTTCCACGCGCATCTTGTTCGCCGTGAACCCGGTAATGCCGATGCCCGCGAAGAAGCCCACGATGATCAGCAGTCCCCACTCCGTGACGGTGAGGTAGCGGTTGAGCACCTCGAACGCCGCCCACGCGAACAGTGTGCCCGCCGTGCCGGGCGCGAGGCGCGAGAGCCCTGAGCCAAAGCCGAGCGAGATGATGTGAAACGGATGCGTGAGCATGAACGGCGCGTCGGCGCGGCGCGGACCGCCAGGCTGGGGCTCCGGCCGCCCGGCCGTCGCGAGTTCGTCGGCGGGAGAGGGCGTGGGGTCAGTCTGCATGGAAATGGTCGAAACCTTGCAACTTCAGGTTGAGCGGTTTGCACGCGGCGTCGCGCCAGGCGATTGCGGGGGTGGCCTGAGGCGACGCGAGGGCACTCATTGTACCGATGCACGTGACGCGCACGCCCGCCTGTTGCGCGGCCGCCTCGACCGCTGCGCGTTGCGCCGGCGCCGCCGTGAAGCACAGTTCGTAGTCGTCGCCGCCCGCGAGCGCGCACTGCAGTTGGACCTCGCGCGGCAGGCGCGCGAGGGCGGGCGAGAGCGGCAGGGCGTCGACGTCGATCGTCGCGGCGAGGTTCGACCGTTCCAGAATGTGGCGCAGGTCGCCGGCAAGTCCGTCCGACACGTCGAGCGCGGCGCGCGCGACGCCGCGCAGCGCCAGGCCGAGCGCGACACGCGGCTCGGGATACTCTAGCGCGCGTCGAAAGTAGGCGGCGTCCGGCTCGTCCACCTGCCATTCGCCACGCAGCATGCCGAGGCCCGCGCGTGCGTCGCCGGGCGTGCCGGAAACCCAGATGTCGTCGCCCGCCTGCGCGGCGTCGCGCCGAAGTGCGACATCCTGACGCACCGAGCCGAACACCGTCAGGCAAAGATTGAGCGAGCCCGCCGTGGTGTCGCCGCCAATCAGCTCGCAGTCGAAGCGGTCAGCCAGCTCGAAAAGGCCCGTGCTGAATGCGGCCAGCCAGTCTTCGCCCGGCTTGGGGAGCGCGAACGCCAGCGTGAAGCCCAAAGGCTGCGCGCCCATCGCGGCAAGGTCTGACAGATTGACGGCGAGCGCCTTGTGGCCCAACGCGTGCGGATCGATATCGGGGAAAAAATGCCGGCCTTCCACCAGCATATCCGTCGAGACGGCCAGCATTTCGCCGGGAGCGGGCGATATGAGCGCGCAGTCGTCGCCGATGCCGAGCGCGGCGCGTTGCGTGTTCGTTCGGGCGCGTCGCGCGAAATAACGGTCGATCAGGGAGAACTCGGAAAGCATGTCGAAAGGTCTATGACAAGTGATGTGTCCGACGCTGCGAAGGGCGCGCGGGCGCGGTGTTCCCCTCATTGCGGTCGCGGCACCTGCGCCCGAACTGTAAGGAATGCTGTCGGAGATTGGCGCTACAATGCCTTCGAATTAGCGTTCGAGTTGTTATTCTAATCTGCACTAACGTCCTGCCTCCCATGTCGAATCCCGCCACGAACAAACTCCGCGAAGCCGCACTCGACTATCACGAGTTTCCCACGCCGGGGAAGATCGCGATTGCGCCGACCAAGCAGATGATCAATCAGCGCGACCTCTCGCTCGCGTACTCGCCGGGCGTTGCGTTCGCATGCGAGGCGATCGTCGAGAATCCGCTCAACGCCGCGCGCTTCACGGCGCGCAGCAACCTCGTGGGCGTCGTGTCGAACGGCACGGCCGTGCTCGGTCTCGGCAACATCGGACCGCTCGCCTCGAAGCCCGTGATGGAAGGCAAGGCGGTGCTCTTCAAGAAGTTCGCGGGCATCGACGTGTTCGACATCGAGCTGAACGAGACGGACCCGCACAAGCTCGTCGACGTGATCGCGGCGCTCGAACCCACGTTCGGCGGCATCAACCTCGAAGACATCAAGGCGCCGGAGTGCTTCATTGTCGAGCGTGAGGCGCGCAAGCGCATGAAGATTCCGGTCTTCCACGACGACCAGCACGGCACGGCCATCGTGGTGGCGGCGGCCTTCACGAACGGCCTGAAGGTCGTGGGCAAGGACATCAAGGAAGTCAAGCTCGTCGCCTCGGGCGCGGGCGCAGCGGCGCTGGCGTGTCTGGACCTGCTCGTCGATCTTGGCCTGCCGCTCGAAAACATCATCGTGACCGACCTCGCGGGCGTGGTCTACAAGGGCCGCACCGAGCTGATGGACCCGGACAAGGAGCGTTTCGCGCGCGAGACCAACGCACGCACGCTCGCCGAAGTGATCGAAGGCGCCGATATCTTCCTTGGCCTTTCCGCGGGCGGCGTGCTCAAGCAGGACATGGTCAAGCAGATGGCCGCGAAGCCGCTCATTCTCGCGCTCGCCAATCCCACGCCGGAAATCCTGCCGGAGCTCGCGCTCGAAGTGCGCCCGGACGCCGTGCTCGCCACGGGCCGCACGGACTACCCGAACCAGGTGAACAACGTTCTGTGCTTCCCGTTCATCTTCCGCGGTGCGCTCGACGCGGGTGCGACGACCATCACGCGCGAGATGGAAATTGCCGCCGTGAATGCGATTGCGGAACTGGCGCGCCAGGAACAGAGCGACGTGGTGGCCACGGCTTATGGCATTCAGGATCTGCAGTTCGGGCCCGAGTACCTCATTCCGAAGCCCTTCGACCCGCGTCTGATCGTGAAAATCGCGCCGGCCGTGGCCAAGGCGGCCATGGACTCGGGCGTCGCGACCCGTCCGATCGAGGACATGGACGCCTACGAGCAGCACCTCCAGCAGTTCGTCTACCACAGCGGCACGACCATGAAGCCGATCTTCCAGCTCGCGCGCGCCGTGGAGCCGGAGAAGAAGCGCATCGTGTTCGCCGAGGGCGAAGAAGAGCGCATCCTGCGCGCGGTGCAGATCGTGGTCGACGAAAAGCTGGCCAAGCCCATCCTGATCGGCCGCCCCTCGGTGATCGAGCAGCGTATCGCGCGCTACGGCCTGCGTCTCGTGGCCGGGCAGGACTACACGGTCGTGAACACCGACCACGACGAGCGCTACCGCGAGTTCTGGCAGAGCTACGCGAAGCTCATGGCGCGCAAGGGCATCACGCAGCAAATGGCGAAGCTCGAAATGCGCCGCCGCACGACGCTGATCGGCTCGATGCTCGTGGAAAAGGGCTTGGCCGACGGCATGATCTGCGGCACGGTCAGCACGACGCACCGCCATCTGCACTTCATCGACCAGGTGATCGGCAAGAAGGCCGGCTGCAACGTCTATGCGGCGATGAACGCGCTGGTGCTGCCGAACCGCCAGATTTTTATCGTCGACACGCATGTGAACGTCGACCCGACGCCGGAGCAACTCGCGGAAATCACCATCATGGCGGCCGAGGAAGTGCGCCGCTTCGGCATCGAGCCGAAGATCGCGCTGTGCTCGCACTCGAACTTCGGTTCGAGCAACGCGCCTAGCGCGCAGAAGATGCGCGACCTGCTCGCCATCCTCCAGGAGCGCGCGCCGGACCTGCATGTGGACGGCGAAATGCACGGCGACGTGGCGATCGACGCGAACCTGCGCAAGGAAATCCTGCCGGAGTCGACGCTCGAAGGCGAAGCGAATCTGCTCATCATGCCGAACATCGACGCGGCGAACATTTCCTACAACCTGCTCAAGACGGCGGCGGGCAACAACATCGCCATCGGGCCGATCCTGCTCGGCGCCGCCAAGCCGGTGCACGTGCTGACGGCTTCCGCCACGGTGCGGCGCATTGTCAACATGACGGCGCTGCTCGTCGCAGATGTGAACGCGACGCGTTAAGCTCGCTCGCGCAGGTTGCCGGCAACGCCGGTAACGCTGTCCCCAAATTCGGCGCGCTCTCGCGAGTGCGCCGATTTTTTTTGCTCGCGAGATCCTGCGCGATCGGCCAAAATCGCGCAAAATGAGATTGTAAAATTTACCGGATTGGCCCTTGTGCGCGGTCAAGCTCTGGTCGTCCTCGCTTGACGAACGTTGCTTCCAGGCATCATTAGCGATACCCTTACACCTTTCATGGTCGTCGAACGCGTAACCAGGGAAGCGGGAACCAGGCAATGGCCCCTCGTCTAACTCATTGTTTCGGCGGCGGTTTGTCTAGCTTGTGGCGCGCCGCAGCGGTGGCGCTAGTCGCAACCGTAGCGCTGGCAGCGGGTGGTGCTCAGGCGCGCACGAATCAGCCGGAAGACGCGGGTAATTCAGTCGGCAGCATTTCGGTCAACGAACTTCCGCGTGAGGCGGTGGCCACGTTGAGCCTGATTGCGGCGGGCGGCCCGTTCCCTTACGAGAAGGACGGCGTCGTATTCGGGAATTTTGAACGGATATTGCCACCGCATCGGCGGGGCTACTATCACGAATACACGGTCCCAACGCCGAGCGCGCACAACCGCGGCGCCAGGCGCATTGTTTGCGGCGGTCCGCGCAAGCAGGCCGACAACTGTTACTACTCCGACGACCACTACGCCAGTTTCAGGCGAATTATTGATTGACACCGGGATGAGCGGCATGAGCGATAACGTTTACGCGCACGACCCCCGGGTCGCGAGCGATCTGTTCGCGTCCGGGGAGGGCAACCTGTTCCAGCGCGTCATGCAGTTGAAGCAAGACAGCGAGGCGCGCCAGGATGAGGCGGGGCTTTCATCGAACGAGGGGGCCATGAGCCTGTTTTCGACCGTGCAGCCGAATATTGTCCAGTCGATCCGGGCGTTTCGCATTCAGGATCTCTCGGACGAAGCCCAGCGGCTGCAGCAGCATTTCCTCTATGCGTTCTGCGCGAACGCGCAAACCAAGCAGGAAGTGCTCGAAACCATTGCCACATCGTTTCTGTTTCCGAAGCATTTCGGCAAGAACTACGACGGCTTGTACGACTGTCTGACCGATCTCGTGCAGAAGGCCGGCGAGCAGCCGGGTTTCGTGATCGTGCTGGAAGGACTGCCGATTGCCCAGAAGTTCGACAAGGACGGGCGTGAGACGCTGCTCGACGTATTTCGCGAGGCTTCCGAATACTGGGCCGAGCGCAAGGTGCCGTTCCGCGTTTTTTATTCGTTCGCCTGACCTTCGGCTCGCGTTTCGTCGCGTGCATGCGACAGAAAACCACAAGCCCGCCTTTCGGCGGGCTTTGTCATTTTTACCAGTGGTTTTCCCGGGTGCTGAGGCTTACCAGCCACCCCAGCGGGCGGCGAGCGCCGATAGCACGGCGATGCCCGCCGTTTCGGTGCGCAAAACGCGCGGCCCGAGTCCCACGGCGATAAAACCGTGGTCGAGCGCCGCGGCTTCTTCCGGCGACGAGAATCCGCCTTCAGGCCCGACCAGCACCGTCACCTCGCCCGAGGGCGGGTCGATCGGCAAGGTCGAGAACGAGACGTTGGCGCGCGGCGAGAGGAGCACGCGCAGTTCACCTTCGCCGGGGCGCTTCGGCAGCGAGCCAAGCCAAGTGGCGATTTCGCGCGTGGGCGCGACGTCGGGCATGCGGTTGCGCCCGCACTGTTCGCACGAGGCTTGCACGATGCGTTGCCAGTGCGCCTGGCGGCGCACGGCTCGCTCGCCCGAAAGCCGCACGACGCTGCGCGAGGTGGTGAGCGGCACGAAGTTCGTCGCGCCCAGTTCGACGGCCTTTTCGATCAGCCAGTCCATTTTGTCGCTGCCGGCAATGCCTTGGGCGAGCGTGAGCCGGTAAGGCGGCTCCGCTTCGAAGTCGCGATAAGGGCCAATGCGCACCTGCGTGTCGCGGCGCTCCATGCCGAGGATCTCGGCGCTGTACTCGCCGCCAAGGCCGTTGAACAGCACGATCGTGTCGCCGGGCTGCAGGCGCAACACCTGAACATGGCGCGTGACTTCGTCGGGAAGGGTGACAACCTCGTCGGATTGCAGGGCGCTGCCGACGAAAAAGCGGGGCATAAGACTATTTCTCATTGATTCAGGACAAGTGGCGAGCAAGCGCCCAGCGGTAACCGTCGAGGTCTTCGACCTGCGCGAAGCGGTCCCCCCAGAATTGGTCCTGTGGCTCGCTCAGCGATTTTGCGCCGGCTTCGAGCGCCCGCGCATAAACCGCGTCGACATCGTCGACATACAGATAAAAAGATTGCGGCGCGACGGTCTGTGCGCTTTTGGGCGTGCGCGCCGTCGAACCGAATGCACCCTCCGGCGCGAACATGACGATCAACTGATCGTGGTACGTCATCTCCACGTGCATGATCGCGCCGTCGTCCTCCACGCTATCGCGTACCGCAAAGCCAAGCGCCGCCCGATAGAAGTCCATCGACGCGCGCGCGTCGCGCACCGTCAGATACGGGGTCAGCCACGGCACGCCGGCAGGGCGGGGTGGGGTCATCGAGTCTCTCCAGATTCGCGGTTAGGATGAGGCGCCGGCCGTCGCTTTGAGCGTGGGCGCGCGATGAAAGCGTTGGGAACCTGCCATTTTCCACGGGCAGGGTCGCTAAAGCTGTAGGAATTCGCCTAGTTTATCTCTCGCTGTGAGTGGAACTTCTAAGAGCGTAGCGTGCAACTTGACGTCGTAATATCGCAAACCTTCGAGTTGACGCTCGGCCATGCGCGCTTCCAGCCTGGCCAGACCGGCGCTGCCGGGGTCGAGCGTGTCGCTCGCGATGGCCATGAGCCAAAGCGAGCCGTATAAAGGCACATAGGCGGCAAGCGGCCGCACGACGGCGAAGGCCCGGCGCAGTCCGGCAAGCAGCGCCGCCACGCGTTCCGGGTGATGGAACGGCGAGCCGAGATGCAGCGAGACGAGTGCGTCGGCGCTCATCACGCGCTTGAGCGCGGCGTAGAACTCTGGCGTGTACAGCCCGGCCGCGGGCGAATCCGGCGGGGTCAAATCGAACACGACAAGATCGAAGCGTTCCTGCGTCGAGGCGACGAAGGCCGCCGCATCACCAATCACAAGTTCCACGCGCGGATCTTCAAAGGCGTCGCCGCGTACCTCGGGCAGATAGTCGCCTGTCAGGCGCACCACGTCCGGGTCGAGTTCCGCCACGACGATGCGCGCGATGCCCGGATGGCGCAGCAGTTGCCGCGCCGCGCCGCCGTCGCCGCCGCCCAGCACGAGCGCGGCACGCGGCGCGGGGTGGGTGAGCGCGGCCGGGTGTGTCATGCACTCGTGATAGATGAATTCGTCGCCGGCCGAGGTCATCGGGCGCCCGTCCAGCGTGAAGAGACAGCCCAGTTGCGGCGTATGCCAGACTTCGATGCGCTGCCACGGCGTATCGGCGGCCGCGAGGCGGCGTGCGCCCGGAAACCCATAGAGCGCGTCGGCGGCGGGATGGAAGAGGAGTGTTTCGCTCACGAAGGTCTTGGGCGTCGTGCAAACGAGCGCGCGAAAAAATGGGGCCAACAGCGGCATTATAGGGTTCCTGGATTCGCCCCTTCCCGAGGCAGGCCGGCACCGGCCGCATGCCGCATTCCCCGCGCCCTACGGCCAGGGATAATCCCCACGATCTGCTAGAATATTCCGCTTTGCAGCCCTCTCCGTTTGCTCCGGCCGTTTCGCGTCTCCAGGCGCCGCATGTGCGCCCGAGCGGGCGATTTGCCGAGCTTCCGGACCCTCGCGCTGCTGTGTGCGCCCGCTGTTTGCGCTGTTCGCGACCAGCGCCGCCCACGCCGCTTTTTGCACACTTCCGGACTCGACATGACGACCTCGTCCTCCGCCTCCCCCGCTACCACCCAGTTGATGGCCAACGCCATTCGTGCGCTGTCCATGGACGCCGTTCAGCAAGCGAACTCCGGTCACCCCGGCATGCCCATGGGCATGGCCGAGATTGCCGTTGCGCTGTGGTCGCGCCATCTGCGCCATAACCCGACGAACCCGCTGTGGAGCGATCGCGACCGCTTCGTGCTGTCGAACGGCCATGGCTCGATGCTGCTGTACTCGCTGCTGCACCTGACCGGCTACGACCTGCCGATGGCGGAGCTCAAGAACTTCCGTCAGCTGCACTCGAAGACGCCGGGCCATCCCGAGTTCGGCATTACGCCGGGCGTCGAGACGACCACGGGCCCGCTCGGCCAGGGTCTGGCGAACGCGGTTGGCATGGCGCTCGCTGAAGCGCTGCTCGCAGCGGAGTTCAACAAGGCCGACGCGAAGATCGTCGATCACCACACGTACGTGTTCCTCGGCGACGGCTGCCTGATGGAAGGCATCTCGCACGAAGCCTGCTCGCTCGCCGGCACGCTCAAGCTGAACAAGCTGATCGCGCTGTACGACGACAACGGCATCTCGATCGACGGCGACGTGGTCAACTGGTTCCACGACAACACGCCGGAGCGTTTCGAAGCCTACGGCTGGAACGTGATCCCGCACGTGGACGGCCATGACGTGGACGCGGTCGACGCGGCTATCCAGAAGGCCAAGGCCTCGGACAAGCCCACGCTGATCTGCTGCAAGACCATCATCGGCAAGGGCGCGCCGACCAAGCAGGGCGGTCACGACGTGCACGGCGCAGCGCTCGGCGGCGAAGAAATCGCCAAGTGGCGCGAGGCCGCAGGCTGGAAGTGGGAGCCGTTCACGCTGCCGCAAGAAGTCTACGCAGACTGGGACGCGAAGGCCGCAGGCGCGAAGTTCGAAGCCGCGTGGAACGACCAGTTCGCCGCGTACCAGTCGAAGTACCCGACCGAAGCCGCCGAGTTCGAGCGCCGCATGGCCCACAAGCTGCCCGCCGACTGGGCGCAGAAGGCCGCCGCGATCGTCGCTGGCGCCGATTCGCGCAAGGAAACGGTTGCTACGCGCAAGGCTTCGCAGCAAGCCATCGAAGGCCTCGCCGCCGCACTGCCGGAATTGCTGGGCGGCTCGGCCGACCTGACCGGCTCGAACCTCACCAACTGGAAGGCCTCGAAGCCCGTGCGCGCCGCGAAGGCCGGCGAGACCGGCATCCAGTGGGGCAACCACATCAACTACGGCGTGCGCGAGTTCGGCATGAGCGCCGCGCTCAACGGCATTAACCTGCACGGCGGCTACAAGGCATTCGGCGGCACGTTCCTCACGTTCTCCGACTACAGCCGTAATGCGCTGCGCGTGGCCGCGCTGATGAAGTGCCCGTCGATCTTCGTGTTCACGCACGACTCGATCGGTCTTGGCGAAGATGGTCCGACCCACCAGTCGATCGAACAGGTCGCAAGCCTGCGCCTGATCCCCAACATGACGCTCTGGCGTCCGGCCGATACGGTGGAAACCGCGGTGGCCTGGACCGAGTCGATCGCGCATCACGGCCCGTCGAGCCTCATTTTCAGCCGCCAGAACCTGCAGTTCAACGAGCGCACGGACGCCCAGATCGCGAACATCGCCAAGGGCGGCTACGTGCTCAAGGACTGGAACGACGACATCCCGAGCCGCAAGATCATCCTGATCGCCACGGGCTCTGAAGTCGAACTGGCGATGAAGGCTGTTGAAGCGCTGCAGCGCGAAGGCATCGGCGCCCGCGTGGTGTCCATGCCGTCGACCAACGTGTTCGACAAGCAGGACGCCGAGTACAAGGAGCGCGTACTGCCCAAGGGCGTGCGCCGCGTCGCGATCGAAGCCGGTGTGACCGACTTCTGGCGCAAGTACGTGGGCCTCGAAGGCGGCGTGGTCGGCATCGACACGTTCGGCGAATCGGCCCCGGCTGGCGTGCTGTTCAAGCACTTCGGCTTCACGGTCGATCATGTCGTAGCAACGGCCAAGGCCGCGCTCGACAACTAAGCATGCGTTACGGGCCCGCCTGATCGGCAAGATCTGGCGGGCCCGCTGCCTTGAGCGCCCCGTCTGGCCGCCCCAGCCCGGCGTTGTCGCCAGCGCAGCACTGGTTTCAGAATTTTTCAGCCCTTAGGAGATAAACCATGACCATTCGCGTCGCTATCAACGGCTACGGCCGCATCGGCCGTAACACGCTTCGCGCGTTCTACGAGAACGGCAAGAAGCACGACATCCAGATCGTTGCGATCAACGACCTGGGTGACGCGAAGACCAACGCGCATCTGACGCAATACGACACGGCTCACGGCAAGTTCCCGGGCGAAGTCAGCGTCGACGGCGACTACCTCGTCGTCAACGGCGACCGTATCCGCGTGCTGGCCAACCGCAACCCGGCAGAACTGCCGTGGGGCGAGCTGGGCGTTGACATCGTGTTCGAATGCACGGGCTTCTTCACGACCAAGGAAAAGGCCAGCGCCCACCTGAAGGGCGGCGCGAAGAAGGTCATCATCTCGGCGCCGGGCGGCAAGGACGTCGACGCGACGATCGTCTACGGCGTGAACCACAACGTGCTGAAGGCGACGGACACGGTCATCTCGAATGCATCGTGCACGACCAACTGCCTGGCACCGCTCGTCAAGCCGCTGAACGACAAGATCGGTCTGGAAACGGGTCTGATGACCACGATCCACGCTTACACGAACGACCAGGTTCTGACGGACGTGTATCACGAAGACCTGCGCCGCGCGCGCTCGGCCACGCACAGCCAGATCCCGGCGAAGACGGGCGCGGCATCGGCTGTCGGCCTCGTGCTGCCGGAACTGAATGGCAAGCTGGACGGTTACGCGATCCGCGTCCCGACCATCAACGTGTCGATCGTCGACCTGTCGTTCATCGCCAAGCGCGACACGACGGTCGAAGAAGTCAACGCGATCATGAAGGAAGCCTCGGAAGGCGCGCTCAAGGGCATCCTGGGCTACAACACCGCACCGCTGGTTTCGATCGACTTCAACCACAACCCGGCATCGTCGACGTTCGACGCCACGCTCACGAAGGTCTCGGGCCGTCTCGTGAAGGTGTCGAGCTGGTACGACAACGAGTGGGGCTTCTCGAACCGCATGCTGGACACGGCTGTGGCGCTCGCGAACGCGAAGTAAGCACGCTCGTAGCTGCATGAAAAACCGCCCGGAAGTGTTTCCGGGCGGTTTTTTTTCGTCCTTATTTTTCGATGGTGCTTTGTGATGCGGCGGCGAACGCGGGCGGCGTGGGGAAGTACACGCCCGCACGCTGTGCCGCATTGGCGATGTGCGCCTCGATTGCCTCGCCGGCTGCGACTGAGTCGCGCGCCTTGAGCGCCACCACGATCAGGCCGTGCTCGCGATGCGTGGAAAGCACGCGCTCGCGCCGGTAGAACGGCATGCGCTGGCTTTCTTTCATGATGTCGGCGCTGCTGCGCAGGATCGATTCGATCGCCGCATTGCCCGCGAGATTCACGATGCGCATGTGGAACTCGAAGTCGAGTTGCGCGGCTTCGTCGAGTTCGTCGCAGGCAAGGGCGCTGTGCAGCGCTTCGGTGTTCGCCTCGAGCCACGCAACGTCGGCGTCGCCGATGGCGAGCGCCGCCATGCGCGCGGCGAAGCCTTCGAGCGCGTAGCGCATCTGGTAGGTGTCGGGCAGCGACGACTGGTCGGCGAAGCGCCACGGGTGAGCGTTCGTGGCCTGCGCGCTCGTCACGTACACGCCCTTGCCCGCGCGGATCGACAGCATGCCGAGTGCCTCGAGCGTCGAGAGCGCCTCGCGCAGCGACGCGCGGCTGATCGCCAGTTCCTCGGAAAGCTGCCGCTGCGCGGGCAGCAGGCTGCCGACCGGATACAAGCCGCCTTCGATCCGTTCGCGAATCGTGGCGATGGCGGCGTCGGTAACGGTGTGCGGAACGTTCTTCATCGGTTGGCGCGGGCTGCGTTCGCGTGGTCTGACCGGTATTGTAGTCCTGCGCGGCTTTGCTGCATGACGCACCGCATCAACGCCCTTTGCGCCGCCGCTCAAGCCGCCCAGATCCGGCCCGCAAACTGGTCAGACCGCACAAGGGTAAACACCCCGTCTCCCGACCTTGACTCCGGTATATCGGCTTCCTACTATCCGCCATAACAGTGCTGGTCAGACCAGTCAGAACAGTTGCTTGCTCCCCCTCGTTGGCTTTGCATGGGATGGGACTAAGGAGCGTTGCTCCAAGTCCCATCGACATAGGAGACAGTCGTGACGAAGTTCTTCAATTCGCTGTTTGGTCGCGTAGTGATCGCCCTCGTACTGGGCATCGTGGTAGGCGCGGTGTTTCCCCATTTCGCCCAATCGTTGCGGCCGCTCGGCGACGGCTTTCTCAAGCTCATCAAGATGGTGATCGGGCCCATTGTGTTCTGCGTGGTCGTGAGCGGCATGGCGCACGCGGGCGACCTCAAGAAGGTGGGCCGTGTCGGCCTGAAATCGGTGGTGTATTTCGAGGCGATGACGACCGTCGCGCTCGTGATCGGCGCCGTGCTCGCGTACGTCACGCGTCCGGGCGCGGGCATGAACGTGGATCTGCGCTCGCTCGACGCCGCCTCGCTCGCGACCTACACCGAGCACGCCAAGAGCCTGAAGGACACTGCCGGTTTCCTGCTGAAGATCATTCCCGAGACCGCCTTCGACGCCTTCGCAAAGGGCGACATCCTGCAGATTCTCGTGTTCTCGGTGCTGTTCGGCAGCGCGCTCTCGCTGCTCGGCCCGAAGGCGCAGCGCGTGAACAGCCTGATCGACGAACTCTCGCAGGTGTTCTTCCGCGTGATGGGCTTCATCATCAAGCTCGCGCCGCTTGGCGTGCTCGGCGCGATCGCGTTCACGACCGGCACCTACGGCGTGGCGTCGCTCAAGCAACTCGGGCTGCTCGTGATCGTGTTCTACGCGAGCTGCATCGTGTTCGTCGCGGTCGTGCTCGGCATTGTCATGCGCCTCGCGGGCTTCAGCGTGTTCAAGCTGATCCGCTACCTGCGCGAAGAACTCTCGATCGTGCTCGGCACGGCTTCGTCGGACGCCGTGCTGCCGCAGATCATGCGCAAGCTCGAATTCATGGGCGTGAAGGACTCCACCGTGGGTCTCGTGATCCCGACGGGCTACTCGTTCAACCTCGACGGCTTTTCGATCTACCTCACGCTCGCCGTGATCTTCATCGCGCAAGCGACCAACACGCCGCTGTCGATGCACGACCTCATCGTCGTGGTGCTGGTCTCGCTCATCACCTCGAAGGGGGCGCACGGCATTCCCGGCTCGGCGATCGTCATTCTCGCCGCGACGCTTTCCGCCATTCCCGCGATTCCCGTGCTCGGCCTCGTGCTGATTCTGCCGGTGGACTGGTTCGTCGGCATCGCTCGCGCACTCACGAACCTGATTGGCAACTGCGTGGCGACGGTGGTGGTCGCCGTGTGGGAGCACGACATCGACAAGGTGCGCGCCAGGCGCGTGCTGAATCTCGACGAAGGTTTCCGCTTCGTGCCGGCAGGCGACAGCGACACGGACACCGTGCACGGCGAAGACAGCGCGCTTGGCGGCAAGCACGCGCATGCCTGAACTTCGGCGGCGCACCGAGCGCCGCTTTTCTTCGATCAACGGATCCACTCAAGCGAACGACACCATCATGGCCATTCCGACTCTCGACCCCAACGCCCCCGCTTTCACGCGCCGCTACATGAACCTTGCCGATCCGCGTCTGGGCGCCCGCGCGCTCCACGCGAGCGACGAGTTCTTCGCGCCGAAGGAGCGCATGCTCGAACCGCAGCCCGCGGTCTTCATCCCCGGCAAATACGACGACCACGGCAAGTGGATGGACGGCTGGGAAACGCGCCGCAAGCGCACGACCGGCCACGACTTTTGCATCGTGCGCCTCGCGCGCCCCGGCGTGATCTACGGTCTGGATCTCGACACGAGCCATTTCACGGGCAATTTTCCGCCGGCGGCTTCGATCGAGGCGTGCTACGCGCAGGTTCGCGACGACGAAACGCCAGGCGACAACGCCGACTGGCAGACCATCGTCCCGGCGACGACGCTGCAGGGCAATCAGCATCACTACGTCGAGGTGCGCGATACGCGCGCGTTCACGCATCTGCGCGTGAATCTCTTTCCCGATGGCGGTCTCGCGCGCCTGCGCGTGTACGGGCAGCCCAAGCGCGACTGGAGCACGGTCGAGCGCGGCAGCCTCGCCGATCTCGCGGCGATCGAAAACGGCGCGTATCTCGTCGCGGCCAACAACCAGCACTTCGGGCTCGCTGCCACGATCCTGATGCCCGGGCGCGGCGTGAACATGGGCGACGGCTGGGAAACACGCCGCCGCCGCGAACCGGGCAACGACTGGGCGATCGTGGCGCTCGCGCGGCCCGGCATCATCCGCAAGATCGAAGTCGACACGGCGCACTTCAAAGGCAACTACCCGGACCGCTGCTCGCTTCAGGCGGCGAGCGTGACGGGCGGCACCGACGACTCGCTCGTCACCCAGGCGATGTTCTGGCCGGCGCTGCTCGGCGAGCAGAAGCTCGAAATGGACAAGCAACACGTGTTCGAGAGCGCGATTGCCGCGCTCGGCCCGGTCACGCACGTGCGCTTCAACATCTTCCCGGACGGCGGCGTGTCGCGCCTGCGCCTGTGGGGCGAACCGGTCTGAACGAGGAGCCGCGATGCAGATCCTGCACATGGAACCCTTGACGCGCGAGGCGTTCGCGCCGTTTGGCGACGTCATCGAAGTCGCCGGCGCGCGCCACTTTCCGATCAACGGCGGCACGACCGAGCGCTTTCACGACCTCGCCGCCATCGACGTGAACGAGGCGGGCGGCCGGCCCATCGTCAGCGTGTTTCGCGCCCAGCCGCGCGCGTGGCCCGTCGAGATCGCGATGATGGAGCGGCATCCGCTCGGCAGCCAGGCATTCGTGCCGCTTGGCGACGCGGGCTACGCGGTGGTGGTCGCGCCGGCGGGCGAGTTCGATCCGGCGGGGCTTCGCGCGTTCTGGGCCGGGCGCGGGCAGGGCGTCAATTACGCCAAAGGCGTCTGGCATCACCCGTTGCTCGCCTTTGAGCGGGTGAGCGACTTCGTGGTGGTCGACCGCGGCGGCGCGCAGCCGAACTGCGATGAGATTGCGCTCGCAGAGCCCTGGCGGCTCGTGCAGGCCGACACGTCGCTCGTGCCCGCCTGAAGTCGGGCCGGCATTCCCCAAGACCGGTTCACCAAATGAAAACGCCACGGCAGGTCTGCCGTGGCGTTTCCTTTTCTGCAGCCTGCAAGCGGCAAGCGGTCAGTGCTTGCGGTGCGGGCAGTTTTCCTTCGTGCAGGCGCCGTACAGGGCGAGTGCGTGTTCCTGGAGCTTGAAACCGCGCTCGTTGGCGATCATCTGCTGGCGCTTTTCGATTTCGGGGTCGAAAAATTCTTCAACGATTCCGCAGTCGAGGCACACGAGGTGGTCGTGGTGGCTGCCTTCGTTGAGTTCGAACACCGCCTTGCCCGATTCGAAGTTGCTGCGCGTGAGCAACCCAGCCTGCTCGAACTGCGTGAGGACCCGGTAGACCGTGGCGAGGCCGATGTCGAGCTCCTCGTTCAGCAGGTTGCGGTAGACGTCTTCTGCGGTGAGGTGACGAACCGGGCTATGCTGAAAAATCTCCAGGATCTTGAGGCGAGGCAGCGTCGCCTTGAGGCCGATGTTCTTGAGATCGGTTGGATTGGTCATGACGATAAGTCCCTGGAGTACAATGCTAGGTTGTTATGTTAATGCGTTTTTACCGTTCCGGGCATTTTCGCCGGAACTTCGAACGATCTTCTACAGAATACGCGCGGCTTCGCGAAAAGCCCGCTCGGTGAGGGAAATGATTCCAGAATTCACAACGATCGGCCGGCGCATGCACGGCGGCCGCCTGGCGTGCACCCTGCTGGCTGCGGCCGCGTTCGCGGCGCTCGCCGGCTGTTCCACCTACAACAGCGTGACGCAGAGCATCGCCCAAAGCATTACGCCTTACCGCATTACCATCGTGCAAGGCAACTTCGTCTCGGCGGAAGCCGCGGCGCAGATGAAGGTGGGCATGTCCCGGGCCGAGGTCAAGCAGCTGCTCGGCACGCCGCTCCTCACCGACATGTTCCATGCGAACCGCTGGGACTATATCTTCTATTTCAAGCGCGGCTCGACCGCCGTGGTTCAGCAGCGTGACTTCGTCGTGCTGTTCGAAGGCGATCGCGTAGCGAGCTGGTCGGGCGGTGAAGACCTGCCGTCGAACCTCGAACTGCTCGCCGAAATCGACGGCGACCGCAGCGGCAAGAAGAAGGCCGTCGCGGCTGCGCCGGCATCGGGCGCTTCGGCGCCGGTGGCGGCTGCAGCGGGCGCGCCCGACGTGGGTACGAGCGCGACCGGCCCGACGGTCGGCGATACGGCGCGCACGCCGTCGTCCGAACTCGGCACCGCCACCAGTGCGCTGCCGCAGGACGCCAACGCGCAGGCCGCCGCCGCCGCAAACCGCGCCACGGAAGCCGTGCAAACGCCTGCCGGCCTAACGCCTTCGGTGCGCGCGGGCAACCCGCAATCGTCGGCGCTGCCGCAGAACGTCGGCACGATGCCGTCGCAGGTCCAGCTGCATCGCCAGCCGCAGCCGCAAATTCAGGGCGTGCAGAGCAACCCGGTCGGCCCGACCGCCGGCGCGCAGGGCACCGGCGACACCAATACGGCGCCGTCTGGCCCGGCGCGCGATTCGGCGCTCGCCGCGCCGCCCACGGTGCCGGCTTCCGGGGCGGCTGCGGCCCCGAGCAACTGAGCCGGCTGACCCAGCCGGTAAAACAGGCAGGGCGGGGTGCGCGAGGCGCGCCACGCTTCGATTCGGCGGCCGGGTGTCACTACCGGCCGCCGCGTTTTTTGGCGGCGGCGCTTCGTGGCGCCTGGTGACACCGGGTGGCACCCCGCGCCGCGGCCAGCGACACATTGGCAGGAAGACTCATGAAAATCGCAATCGCCGGGGCATCGGGCCGCATGGGCCGCATGCTCATCGAAACCGTTCTGAATTCGCCAGACGTCACGCTCTCGGGCGCGCTCGTGCGCAAGGGCTCGGCCGCCATTGGCCAGGACGCTGGCGCATTCCTCGGCAAGGACACCGGTGTGCGCATCACCGACGACATCGAGCAGGTGTTCGCGCAAAGCGACTGCCTGATCGACTTCACGCGCCCCGAAGGCACGCTCGCGCACCTCGAGGCGGCGCAGCGCCACGGCGTGAAGATGGTGATTGGCACGACCGGCTTCGACGCCCAGCAAAAGGCGCAGCTCGGCGCGGCCGCGCAAAAGGTCGGCGTGGTGTTCGCGGCGAACATGAGCGTGGGCGTGAACGTCACGCTCAAGCTGCTCGAATACGCGGCGCGCTTTTTCGAGACCGGCTACGACATCGAGATCATCGAGGCGCACCATCGCCACAAGGTCGACGCGCCCTCGGGCACCGCCCTTGCGATGGGCGAGGCCGTGGCAAAGGCGCTCGGCCGCAATCTCGACGAATGCGCCGTGTATGGCCGCGAAGGCGTGACCGGTGAGCGCGACCCCTCGACGATCGGGTTTTCGGCGATTCGCGGCGGCGATATCGTCGGCGATCATACGGTGCTGTTCGCGGGCATTGGCGAGCGCATCGAGATCACGCACAAGTCCTCGAGCCGCCTTTCGTACGCGCAAGGCAGCGTGCGCGCCGCGCGCTTTCTGCAGGACAAGGCCAACGGCCTGTACGATATGCAGGACGTGCTCGGCCTGCGCTGAGCGTTTCCCTTATGGTCCGGCGCCTGCGCCGGACAGACAGTGAGCGAGGTCCGATGGCAGCCAGTTCCGGAGTCATTCACTATCTGCAGACGGGCGATGCCGTCACCCACGCGGTAGCGTGGGTATTGCTCGCCATGTCGGTCGCGAGCTGGTGCTTTCTCATCGTGAAAAGCTGGATCCTCTTGCGCGCGAAGCGCCAGGGGCCGCGCGCCGTTGCGCGCTTCTGGCAGGCGCGCAGCCTTGCTGACGGCGTGGCCGCCATGCGTGGGGTCGACCGCGAACGCGTCTTCCTGCCGCTCGCTCAGGCGGCGCTCGCCGCCGAGGAAGCCGACGCGCCCGGCATGATGCTTTCGCGCGTAGACCGCGGCGAGCGCGTGTTGCGTGCGCTGCGCGGTGCGCTTCAGGCTTCGCAGCGCCGGCTCGAATTCGGGCAGGTGCTGCTGGCTTCGGTGGGCAGCACGGCGCCGTTCGTGGGGCTGCTCGGCACGGTTTGGGGCATTTACCACGCGCTCGGCAGCATTGCCGCGAGCGGCCAGGCGATGATCGAGAACGTGGCCGGCCCGGTGGGCGAAGCGCTCATCATGACGGCGTTCGGTCTCGTGGTCGCGATTCCGGCCGTGCTCGCCTACAACGTGCTCGGACGCCTCGTGCGCCAGCTTTGCGACGATCTAGACGGCTTCGCGCACGATCTGCACGCCTATGCCTGCGCGCCCGAAGGCGCGCCGCTGCGCCGCGAAGGTGCGCAGGGCGCGATGCGCGAAGGCGCGCGCGCCGAGTCGTAGGAGGCACCGCGAATGGCATTCGGCGGACTCGAAAAGAAGCGCGATGCGGCACCGATGTCGGACATCAACATGACGCCGCTCATCGACGTCATGCTCGTGCTGCTCGTCATCTTCATCATCACCGCGCCGCTCTTCACGCATGCGATCCGGCTCGATTTGCCGAAGGTCGCCGCCGAGCCGGCGCAGCAAACGGCGCAGACCGTCACGCTTTCCATCGACGCTGCCGGCAAGCTCTACTGGAACGCCCAGCCCATCACGCTGGACGAGCTGCGCGCGCGCTTCACGGCGGCGGGCAAAGCGCCCGAGTCGCAGCAGCCCGAGCTGCAGCTGCGCGCCGCGCGGGAGACGCGCTACGACGTGATCGCCCAGGTGATGGGCGCCGCGCAGCAGGCCGGGCTCACGCGCCTCGGCTTCGTGACCGAGCCGCCCGCCGGCGCGCACTGAACGGCGAACTGAGCGCGCGCCAGTCAACGGTATAATCAACGTTTCCTTTAAAACGGGCTAAGCGAAACCGCCGCAATCTGCCGGTATCGTGAACGGCCGGCCCGGTGCATCCGGCACCGAAACCGCCCGTTTCCAGCGTTCACCACCCACACCATGCTCGAAAAATACGTTCCCTCCGACGTCGAATCCGCCGCGCAAGGCGAATGGCGCGCCACCGACGCTTACCGGACGGCCGAGAAGGCCGACAAGCCCAAGTTCTACTGCGTCTCGATGCTGCCGTATCCGTCGGGCAAGCTGCACATGGGCCACGTGCGGAACTACACGATCAACGACGTGATGTACCGTTACCTGCGCATGAACGGCTACAACACGTTGATGCCGATGGGCTGGGACGCGTTCGGCATGCCTGCCGAAAACGCCGCGATGGCCAACAGCGTGCCGCCGGCCAAGTGGACGTACGACAATATCGAGTACATGAAGGGCCAGATGCAGTCGATGGGCCTCGCCATCGACTGGTCGCGTGAAATCGCCACCTGCAAGCCCGACTACTACAAGTGGAACCAGTGGTTCTTCCTGAAGATGCTCGAAAAGGGCATCGCCTACAAGAAGACCGGCACGGTGAACTGGGACCCGGTCGATCAGACCGTGCTCGCCAACGAGCAGGTGATCGACGGGCGCGGCTGGCGCTCGGGCGCGCTCGTGGAAAAGCGCGAGATCCCGATGTATTACCTGCGCATCACGCAGTACGCAGATGAACTGCTGAACGACCTCGACGGCCTCGGCTGGCCCGAGCGCGTCAAGATCATGCAGCAGAACTGGATCGGCAAGAGCTTCGGCGTGAACTTCGGCTTCCCGTACGAGCTGGACGGCGAGAAGAAGCTGCTGCGCGTGTTCACCACGCGCGCCGACACGATCATGGGCGTGACCTTTGCCGCGATCGCGGCCGAGCACCCGCTCGCCACGCGACTGGCGCAAGGCAAGCCGGAGCTGCAGGCGTTCATCGACGAATGCAAGCGCGGCGGCGTGGCGGAAGCCGACGTCGCGACGATGGAAAAGAAGGGCGTGCCCACGGGCTTCACCGTCACGCATCCGGTCACGCACGAGCAAGTGCCGGTGTGGATCGGCAACTACGTGCTGATGACTTATGGCGAAGGCGCCGTGATGGGTGTGCCCGGCCACGACGAGCGCGACTTTGCGTTCGCGAAAAAGTACAACCTGCCGATCAAGCAGGTCATCGCGGTGGAAGGCGAGACGTACTCGCTCGACGGCTGGCAGGAATGGTACGGCGACAAGGAACGCGCCGTGTGTGTGAACAGCGGCAAGTACGACGGCCTTGCCTACACGGCGGCCGTGGACGCCGTCGCTGCCGACCTCAAGGCGCTCGACCTCGGCGACAAGCAGGTCACGTGGCGTTTGCGCGACTGGGGCATTTCACGCCAGCGCTACTGGGGCACGCCGATCCCGATCATCCATTGCCCGAGCTGCGGCGACGTGCCGGTGCCGGAAAAGGACCTGCCGGTCGTGCTGCCGGAAGACCTCGTGCCGGACGGCACGGGCAACCCGCTCGCGAAGTCCGAAGCGTTCCTGAACTGCAAGTGCCCGACGTGCGGCGCCGACGCGAAGCGCGAGACCGACACGATGGACACGTTCGTCGACTCGTCGTGGTACTTCTACCGCTACGCCGCGCCGGACGCTGTGAACATGGTCGACGAGCGCACCGACTACTGGATGCCGATGGACCAGTACATCGGCGGCATCGAGCACGCGATTCTTCACCTCTTGTACTCGCGCTTCTGGGCGAAGGTTTCGCGTGACCTCGGCCTCGTGAAGTTCGGCGAGCCGGCGAAGAACCTGCTCACGCAGGGCATGGTGCTCAACGAAACGTTCTACCGCGAAGACGCGGCGGGCAAGAAGACCTGGTACAACCCGGCCGACGTGACGGTCACGCACGACGACAAGGGCCGCCCGATTGGCGCGACGCTCAACAGCGACGGCCAGAGCGTGGTGCTCGGCGGCGTCGAGAAGATGTCGAAGTCGAAGAACAACGGCGTCGACCCCCAGGTGCTGATCGACCTGTACGGCGCAGACACGGCGCGTCTTTTCACGATGTTCGCGGCGCCTCCCGAGCAGCAGCTCGAATGGTCGGGCGCGGGCGTGGAGGGCGCGAGCCGCTTCCTGCGCCGCGTGTGGGCCTTCGGTCACGCGAACGCCGACGCGATCCAGTCGCGCGCCTCGTTCGACGCGGCGGCGCTCACGGACGTCGAAAAGGCACTGCGCCGCGAAGTGTATAGCGTGCTCAAGCAGGCCGACTTTGACTATCAGCGCCTGCAGTACAACACGGTCGTTTCGGCGGCGATGAAGATGCTCAACGCCATCGACGGCGCCAAGGGCGCCGGTGCGGGCGTGCAGCGCGAAACCTTTGGCGTGCTGCTGCGCGTGCTGTACCCGGTCGTGCCGCACATCGCGTTCGAACTCTGGAAGGCGCTCGGTTACAGCGACGAATACGGCACGCTGCTCGACGCGCCCTGGCCGAAGGTCGACGAAAAGGCGCTGGAACAGGCCGAGATCGAACTCGTGCTGCAGGTGAACGGCAAGGTGCGCGGCGCCGTGACGGTGGCCAAGGACGCGCCGAAGGATGCGATCGAAGCCGCCGCACTCGCGCACGAGATGTTCGTCAAGTTCGCGGAAGGCCGTGCGCCGAAGAAGATCATCGTCGTGCCGGGCCGCCTCGTGAACGTCGTGGTCTAAGCGCCAATCAAGGCCACGTTGGCGGCGCAGCCTTGCGCCGCCACCCAGACACTGCCGCGAACCCAGGGAGTCCATGTGATTCGCAGATCGTTCCTCAGGTTGTTCCCGCTCGTGGCGGGCAGCGCGCTCGCCCTTTCGGCCTGCGGCTTCCAGTTGCGCGGCGAGCAGAACTTCGCCTTCAAGCGCCTCGCCGTCGTCGGCGCGCCGCCGCCGTTCGTCGGGCGCCTCTCGCGTATGGTCGAAGGCGGCAGCGATTCGGTCGTGGTCGATTCGGTGGCCAACGCCGACGCTGTGCTGCACGTTTCCGAAGGGCGCAGCTTCAGTACGCTCACGCTCAATTCGGTCGGCGCAGTGGTGGAATATCAGGTCAACTACACGCTCAACTTCACGCTGACGAGGCCGGACGGCTCCGTGCTGATCCAGCCAAGCGCAATCGCGCTGAATCGCGCGATGACGTATAGCGATCAGTTCTCGACCGCCAAGACGCAAGAAGCCGACCTGCTGTTCACCGACATGCAGAACGACGCCGTCGATCAGCTCATGCGGCGCCTCGCCGTGCTGAAAACGATCAACCCGACGCCCGATCAGGTCGTGCCGGGTGTGGCGCCGCGCGCACCGCTGCCGCCGCCGCCGCTGTAATGCGCGCGGTTTCCCTCTACTGAGCGATCTTCGACCGAGCGCCATGCAACTGCGACCCGACGCACTCGAACCGCACCTCGCGAGAGGACTGGCCGGCCTGTACGTCGTCTACGGCGACGAACACCTGCTCGCCCAGGAGGCGTGCGACCGCATCCGTGCGGCTGCGCGCGCGGCGGGCTTTACCGACCGCTCCGTGTTCACCGTCGAGCGCGGCTTCGACTGGAGTTCGCTCCTCGGCGCGAGCCAGTCGATGTCGCTCTTCGGCGATCGCCAACTCGTTGAGTTGCGCATTCCGTCGGGCAAGCCCGGCAAGGAAGGCGCGGACGCACTGAAGACGCTCGCTGCGGCCGCGAATCCCGATGTGCTGATGCTCGTTACGCTGCCACGCCTCGACGCGGCCACGCAGAAGTCCGCCTGGTTCACCGCGCTCTCGGAAAGCGGTGTGGCGATCAAGATCGATCCGGTCGAGCGCACGGCGCTGCCGAACTGGATCGGCCAGCGCCTCGCGCTGCAAGGTCAGCGCGTTGCGCCAGGCGAGGACGGCCGGCGCGCGCTGCAGTTCGTGGCGGAGCGCGTGGAAGGCAATCTGCTGGCGGCGCATCAGGAAATCCAGAAACTTGGGCTGCTATATCCGCAAGGCGTGCTGAGCTTTGAGCAGATTCACGACGCCGTGCTCAACGTCGCGCGCTACGACGTATTCAAGCTCAACGAAGCCATGCTGACCGGCGATGTCGGGCGCCTCGCGCGCATGCTCGACGGGCTGCAGGGCGAGGGTGAGGCTTCGGTGCTGGTGCTGTGGGCCGTGGTCGAGGAAATCCGCACGCTGCTGCGCATCAAGCGCGGCGTGGCGGCCGGCAAGCCGCTCGCCATGCTGCTGCGTGAGAACCGCGTGTGGGGGCCGCGCGAGCGGCTTATCGGGCCGGCGCTTTCGCGCTTGAGCGAAGCGACGCTGGAGCGTGGACTTGCGCTTGCGGCGCGGCTCGACCGCCAGGTGAAGGGCCTTTCGGGGCAATCGCGTGCCGATTGGCGCAACGCTTTGCCTCCCGACGCCTGGGACGGCCTCTTCGAACTGGCGATGACGGTGGCCGCGCCTCGCGATGGCGGCGCGCCGGCGCGCAGCGCTGCGGCGCCAGGCCGCACGCAGCCGGACGCTCAGCCACGCAGCCCGGCTGCTGCGGCAGCCGCCGCAGCGGCAGCGGCCCGACCGCGCACCGCAGGGCCGTCGCGCCGGCCGGGCTAAAGCCCTCCACGGCTTGCCCGAACCGGCGCTTCGGCACCTGCTCTATGCCTGCCGCGCGGCCGGTGCGCATGCCGAGCCGCCCGGCCATGTCCAGCAAAGCTTGGCGGCTGGCCTTAAAATCGGCCTGAACCGCTTTGAATCGAACCGCGCTCGGCGCAATCCGACTGTGCCTCACGCGCCGCATGACGAAAGACACCATGGATATCGACCAGTACATGACCGACCTCGGCCGCCGCGCCCGCAAAGCTTCGCGCGCGATGGCACGGGCCTCGACGGCCGCGAAGAACGCGGCGCTCGATGCGGTGGCGCAAGCCATCGAGCGCGACGCGCAGCACCTGAAGGATGCGAATGCACGCGACCTCGCACGAGCGAAGGAGAAGGGCCACGACGCCGCTTTCATCGACCGTCTCACGCTCTCTGACAAGGCGCTCAAGACGATGATCGAAGGTCTGCGCCAGGTCGCGGCGCTGCCGGACCCGATCGGCGAGATCGGCAACCTCAAGTTTCGCCCGAGCGGCATTCAGGTGGGGCAGATGCGCGTGCCGCTCGGTGTGATCGGCATCATCTACGAATCGCGTCCGAATGTGACGATCGACGCCGCGGCGCTGTGCCTGAAGTCCGGCAACGCCACGATTCTGCGCGGCGGCTCCGAGGCGCTGGAGTGCAACACGGCGCTCGCGAAGCTGATCGGCGAGGGGCTGGCGGCAGCGGGCCTGCCGCAGGACGCGGTCCAGGTGGTCGAAACGGCGGACCGCGCCGCGGTGGGCAAGCTCATCACCATGACGGAATTCGTGGACGTGATCGTGCCGCGCGGCGGCAAGAGCCTGATCGAGCGCCTGATGGCCGAAGCGCGCGTGCCGATGATCAAGCACCTTGACGGCATCTGCCACGTGTACGTGGACGACCGCGCCGACCTCGCAAAGGCGCTGACCGTGTGCGACAACGCCAAGACGCACCGCTACGGCACCTGCAACACAATGGAGACGCTGCTCGTGGCGCGCGGCATTGCGCATGACGTGCTGCCGCCGCTTGGCCGCCTCTATCGCGAAAAGGACGTGGAACTGCGCGTGGATGCCGCGGCGCGCTCGATTCTCGCGGACGCTGGCGTGGGTCCGCTCGTGGACGCTACGGAAGAAGACTGGCGCACCGAGTACCTTGCGCCCGTGCTGGCGGTGAAGGTGGTCGATACGCTCGACGATGCGATCGAGCACATCAATCACTACGGATCGCACCACACCGACGCCATTGTCACGGAGGATCATGACCGCGCGATGCGCTTCCTGCGCGAAGTGGACTCGGCGAGCGTGATGGTGAACGCGTCGACGCGCTTCGCCGACGGCTTCGAATTCGGCCTTGGCGCGGAAATCGGCATTTCGAACGACAAGCTGCATGCGCGCGGCCCAGTGGGCCTCGAGGGCCTGACGTCGCTCAAGTACGTTGTGCTCGGCCACGGTGAGGGCCGCCAGTAGCCGTTAGCCCAGGCGAGGCGGCACGCCGTCTCCCCCTTAATTGACCATCAAGAAGAAAAAAGAATGTCGATGCTTTGGGTCAAGACGTTTCATATCGTACTGATCGCCTCGTGGTTCGCGGGCCTGTTCTATCTGCCGCGCATTTTCGTGAATCTCGCGATGGAAACGGAGCCCGCGGCCGTCAAGCGCCTGCTCATCATGGCGCGCAAGCTCTACCGCTTCATGACGCTCATCGCTGTACCGGCCCTGCTATGCGGTTTGTGGCTGTGGCTCGTTGTGGGCATCGGACGCGGGCAGGGGTGGATCCATGCGAAGGTCGGCGTGGTCGTGCTGCTCATCATCTATCACGCGTACTGTGGGCGCCTGCTGCGCACCTTCGAGCGCGGCGAGAACCGTCGCTCCGACAAGTGGTATCGCATGTTCAACGAACTGCCAGTGCTTGGCATGCTTGCCGCGGTGGCGCTGGCGGTTATCAAGCCGTTCTGACACAACGTTCCCGTCTTCTTCTTCAAATCCTCCACGTCTGGCGGCCTCAAATGCTGCCAGTATCCATACGGCGCATGCGTGCCGCCGCCACGCGCCATTGATCCTCGCGCTTCACGAACACGTCCGTGAAGCGATACTCGACAGCCTTGTAACCCGTTGCTGGCGTGTAACGGTTGATGCCGGTCACCACGGCGACATTGTCGAGCACCCGTACGCGCACATCCTCCAGCACTTGCGAGCCGCCGGCGGCAACTGACGCGGCGGCCAGCAGGTCACGTTTGCTGCGGCGGATGTTGCCCGGCAATACTTCGAAGAACTTATCGTCTAGCAGGTCGTTGAGAACCGCGCCGTCGCCGGTTGCGGCGGCCTGCGTCCATTGATGTTCGAGGAGTTCTACCTGCAGGCGTTCGCTAATGGGGTTGTTTGCAGCCGGCACGGCGGCGAAAGCGGACGACGTTAGTGCGCCGACGACGGCGAGAATCAAGAGGCGTTTCATGGCGTTTCCTTGTATGTGAGCGCGAAGCCGGATGGCTCGCTCAGCTGGGGAAACGGATAGGGGCGCAGCCAGCACGTGGCCGGTATGAAAGCGTGCGACTACCGTGAACTTGGTGACGCATGCGCGACGCCAGTGTGGCTCGTTGACGCGGAAGCCCGGAGTCAGCGTTTCCCGACACACAAATTCTATTTTGCTGACGGACGATGGGATATAGGACTAGTCTCAAAACCACTGCGGAAATCCGGGGTTGTTTTTGCGCAACGGCTTGGGTTTGAAGCCGGGTTGTACCCGTTTTCGCCAATCAATGTTTCCAGGGGTATTCGGATATGCCATGAATATGGGGCGAACCGAGGGGCTCATTTTCTGTAGGTGGATGACTGCCGTCTTCAATAATTAAAATGCGGCGTAGGAATTATTCTTGCGTTACGTAAGTTACTTTAACTAATTGAGTAATATTATTTATTTTATTGAAATCAAATCTTGATTGATCGCAATAAATTAAAGCTTTTTTTCTGTGATTTCGATGTGCTGACTTTTGAATTAGCGATGCCGATTGCCACCGCGATACTCGCCGGAAATGCCTTTGTGGGAGTGCTATTTTTCTTGATTTTGCATGAAATTGTTCTTTAAGAGTTCTCTTATGGCCCTCATGAAATCAAGCACATATAGTCGCCTCAATCATCGCATGTCGTTCTGCTGACTTTGTCAGGGAATTCTGATTATTCACTAAAATCGGCGAGCAACTGCATGAGCCAGGTAAATCGTTGATCTCGCACGGGCAGCGGTTTTTTCGAATTGAAGGCAATCATCGGGGGCGAGGAATGAACAAGTCGAATAGATTGGTCTGGCACGAGTCAGCACGACCGCGGGCCGCAATTCAAATGATTGCTGCCGCTCGTGGGCAGGGGCAGCAGGGAACTCCCACTGGCTGAGAGGGCAGGTGACCTGCCAGTGAGTCGCTCCCCTCCCGGTTTTAGACACAAACAAGCAGCGGTCGGCGACCGAACGCATGGGCTGAATACGATCACCACTGCCGGCAACCACGGCCCGAACAAGGCAGCGCCGCCATCGGTGCGGCGGCAGCGCTTCACTGGAAGCCATCCAGCGCGAACGCGTTCGAGTCAGTTCGAACAAGCCTTCAGCCGGGATTGAGCGCAGCTACGGTTTCTAGTGTTTGACATATCGATTAGGATTACATATGAATAAGATCTACCGTTCAATATGGAATGAGGCTACCGGCACTTGGGTCGCCGCTCCGGAAATGGCCACGGGACGTAAAAAGAAGGCGTCTGCGGTGCGGACGCTGAGGGCCGCATCGGCGCTTGGTCTTGCTGGCGTATCACTCGGAGCTGTCGCGTCTGCCCTCGATGGCGGCAACATCGGCTCGAATAATAATGCTTCAGCATTATCCATCGGCACCGGAAGTAGCGCGACGTCGACGGGTGACGTCGCCATAGGCGCAGGCAGCACGAACTATCACACGATAGCCAGTGGCGGCAATGCCGTCGCGTTGGGCGTCAACACTTCCGCGCTTTCGGTCAAATCTCTTGCGCTTGGCTCAGATGCATATGTCGGCACTTCTGCCGACTACGGGTTGGCGCTGGGCCCTGGCGCTAAAGTTGCTAACGGCGCAGTACACGCCATCGCATCGGGCTACGGCTCCTTGGCCAGCGCCGCCAATGCAATGGCTCTCGGATTTTCTGCGCAGGCTTCGAGTATGAACGCCATTGCGATTGGCGATAGCGCAGTCGCCGGCACTGCGAACTCCGTGGCGTTGGGCAACGGCGCGACAACGGGAACCGTTGCTGGCACTCCGAGCGGTGTGATCGGCGGAGTTACCTACCAGTACCAGGGGGTGAGCCCGACGGGTACGGTGAGCGTAGGCGCATCAGGAGCCGAGCGCACAATCACCAACGTGGCGGCGGGCAGCGTGTCGGCTTCGAGCACGGACGCGGTGAACGGCTCGGAGCTTTTCGCGACGAACACGCAGGTCTCGGCCAATACGACCTCGATCTCTAACCTTGCCGGCAATGTGACTACCATCAACGGTCAGATCACGAACTTGCAGGGCAACGTGACGACCATCAATGGTCAGATCACCAACATCAACAGCAAGCTGGCCGATGCGGTGATGTACGACACGTCGGCGCATAACACGGTGACGCTGGGTGGTGTGGCGGCGCCACCTTCGGCGGCGGTATGTCGTACCAGTGGTAAGCGTTTGAGGCTCAACCGGTTGCGGCGCGGTATGGCCGCTTCCGGTAAGCCGCGCTTTTCCTGTTGGTCGGCCCCGTAGTTCGGGCCAAAACGCAAGGCGGACCCCTCGGGGTCCGTTTTTTATTTTGTAGCGAAGTCTGCTGCGGGCCGCGCCATGTGAGGCGCGAACGCTCAGCCTTTCTCGTCCAACCTTCGCCTCGCGATGATCTCCTTCGCGTCCGCAAGCTTTTCCGCAAGCTCCGGCCCCCGCTGCAGTGCCACGCCCACCGCGAGTATGTCGCCGATCGCGAGATGCGAGGTGCGCGAGGTCATCGGCGAAAAAATGTCGGTGTCCTCATCGACGTTTGCGTGCAGCCCAACGCTCGCGAGGCGCGCAAGCGGCGAGGTGCCGTGCGTGATCGCGATCACCTTCGCGCCGCGATCGAGCGCCGTGCGCGC
This sequence comes from Paraburkholderia sp. J8-2, assembly GCF_905220195.1. NCBI lineage: Bacteria > Pseudomonadati > Pseudomonadota > Betaproteobacteria > Burkholderiales > Burkholderiaceae > Paraburkholderia > Paraburkholderia sp. J8-2. The sequence goes on along the minus strand of NZ_CAJMZA010000002.1, from coordinate 255,630 downwards.
GGCGTCCACAATGTCGCGCGTGCGCCCGGTGTTCGAGATCGTCACGACCACGTCGCCGGGACCGAGCAGCGCCGCCGACATCAGAAACGTATGTGGATCGGAATACGCGACGCTCGGCATGCCAAGGCGAAAGAACTTGTGCTGCATGTCCTGAGCGGCGATGCCCGAACCGCCCGCGCCATAGAACTCGATACGCGAAGCGCGCGCGAGCAGATTGATGGCGGCGGCGAGCGAGTCGGTCGAAAGGTTGTTGCGCACTTGAACGAGCGCGCCGATCGTCCGATCGAGCACTTTGGCCGCGACGCCCGGCACCGGTTCGTCCGGGCTCACGTCGCGATAGACGGCTGGATGCTCCGTCGGCAGGTCTGCGGCGACCGCTTGTGCCAACCGGATCTTGAACTCCCGGAACCCCGAGAATCCGAGCGCGTGGCAAAACCGCGCGATGGTCGGCTGGCTCACGCCCGCGCGCTCGGCGACCTCGGTCATCGAAAGATCGAGCACTTCGCGCGGGGCTTGGACAACGTAGTCGGCGAGCTTGCGCTCCGAAGGACGCAATTGCTCGCGCATGGCTTTCACCTGGGACAGCAGCATCAGGAAACTCGCACTATGCTGAAAGATCCGTGGACTATAGCGGATCGGAGGTTATGTACAAAAACTACAGGATCGCCGTTTGCTTCTTTCCGGGCTGGCTGGTGTCGTTCGCTGTGTGGCCCGCCCATAATGAGACTAGGCGTTCGTTTAATGCTACGTTCCCAGGGTCTTTCCGGGATTGTCGGCTTGTAGTTTTTCTACTAACATCGCGCCATCGCTGATCGGACCGTCGAAAACACGCCCGATCCGGCCCCGAGCGTCCCCGCCGAGACAAGAAGGAAGGAGATTCGATGGTTTCCCCGCATTCTCAGTTGATGAAGGTCACGCAACGCGTGATCGAGCGCAGCAAGCCCACGCGCGAGGCCTATCTGGCGCGCATCGCGGCGGCTCAGGACCGGTTCCCGGCGCGCGGCGCGCTCTCGTGCGCGAATCTCGCGCACGGCTTCGCCGGCCTCGAAGGTCGCGACAAGATCGCGATCAAGTCGATTCGCGAACCGAACATCGGCATCGTCTCGGCGTATAACGAGATGCTCTCGGCGCACGCGCCGTACAAGGATTTCCCCGACATCATCAAGAAGGCGGCGCGCGAAGGCGGCGGCGTCGCGCAGTTCGCGGGCGGCGTGCCGGCGATGTGCGACGGCGTCACGCAGGGCAACGCCGGCATGGAGCTGTCGCTCTTTTCGCGTGAAGTGATCGCGATGAGCACGGCCGTGGCGCTCACGCACAACATGTTCGATGCGGCGCTGTGCCTGGGCGTCTGCGACAAGATCGTGCCGGGCCTTCTGATCGGCGCGCTGCAATTCGGCCATTTGCCCACGATTTTCGTGCCCGCCGGTCCGATGACGAGCGGCATCACGAACGACGACAAGGCCAAGGTGCGCCAGCAGTTCGCCACGGGTCAGTGCGATCGCGCGGCGCTGCTCGAATCGGAGGCGGCCGCCTATCACGGCCACGGCACCTGCACGTTCTACGGCACGGCCAACAGCAACCAGATGCTCATGGAGATCATGGGCCTGCATCTGCCGGGCTCGGCCTTCATCCACCCGCATACGCCGCTGCGCGACGAACTGACCGCCGCCGCGGCTCGCCGCGTGCTCGAACTCACCGTCGAGCGCGGCAACTACACGCCTATCGGCCATGTGGTCGACGAAAAGGCCGTGATCAACGGCATCGTCGCGCTGATGGCAACGGGCGGCTCGACCAATCACACGCTGCACCTCGTGGCGATGGCGCGCGCGGCGGGCATCATCATCGACTGGAACGACTTCGACGTGCTGTCGGACGCCGTGCCGCTGCTCGCGCGCGTGTATCCGAACGGTAAGGCCGACGTGAACCACTTCCACGCGGCGGGCGGCATTGCGTTCCTCGTGCGCGAACTGCTCGACGGCGGCCTGCTGCACGAGGACGTGAATACCGTCGCGGGCCGTGGCCTGCGTCACTACACCGAGGAGCCGAAGCTCATCGACGGCAAGCTCACGTGGGTGCCGGCTGTCGAGAAGAGCGCCGACGAGTCCGTTCTGCGTCCGCTTCCGACGCCGTTCCAGCCGGACGGCGGCTTGCGCCTGATGCAGGGGCGTCTGGGCCGCGGCGTCATCAAGGTTTCCGCTGTCGCGCCGGAGCGCCGCAAGGTGCGCGCTCCCGCCATCGTGTTCGATTCGCAGGAGGCCGTGCAGGAAGCGTTCGACCGCGGCGAACTCGAGCGCGATTTCGTGGCCGTCGTGCGCTTCCAGGGCGCGCGCGCCAACGGCATGCCGGAACTGCACCGCCTCACGCCGCTGCTCGGCGTGCTGCAGGACAAGGGCTTTCACGTGGCGCTCGTGACCGACGGGCGTATGTCGGGTGCATCGGGCAAGGTGCCCGCCGTGATCCACGTTTCGCCGGAAACGCTGCTGCACGGCCCGATCGGCAAGGTGCGCGACGGCGATACGATCGTGATTGACGCGGTGGAAGGCGTGCTCGACATCGAAGTGGAGGATGCCGAGTGGGACGCGCGCCCGGTCGCGCAGCCCGCGCATCAGGAACTCAACGAAGTGGGCTTTGGCCGCGAGCTGTTCGGCGTGTTCCGCGCCACTGCCGCGCCTGCTGAACTGGGCGCGACGGTGTTCGGTCCGCTCGTGGGCGAGCAGGCCGCACCCGCAGCCGCCGCTGCGGCCGCCCATGCGCCGGCACACGCCGCGAACTGAATTCATCATCAAGGAGCCTGAACATGGCAAGTAACACAGTCGCCGATATCGTCCGCCTGGGTCCCGTCATCCCGGTGCTCGCATTCGACACGCCGGAGCAGGGCGAGCACGTTTCCCGCGCGCTCCACGCGGGCGGCGTGAAGGTGCTGGAAATCACGCTGCGCACGAAGGCCGGCCTCGAAGCCATCGAGCGCGCCGCGAAGATCGCGCCGGACATCGTCGTGGGCGTGGGCACGATCACGAAGCCGGAGCACTGCGCGCTCGCGAAGAAAGCCGGCGCACAGTTCGGCGTTTCGCCGGGCCTCACGCGCGAGATCCATCAGGCCTCGCTCGACGCGGGTCTGCCGCTGCTGCCGGGTGTGATGACGCCGACCGACATCATCGTCGCGATGGAACTGGGCTACGAGATCGTCAAGTTCTTCCCGGCGGTTCCTGCCGGCGGCCTGAACATGCTGCAAGCGTTCCACGGCCCGTTCCCGACGCTCAAGTTCTGCCCGACGGGCGGCATCAGCGCCGAGTCGGCTCCGACCTTCCTCGCGCTGCCCAACGTGGTGTGCGTGGGCGGTTCGTGGCTCACGCCGAAGGCGGCGATCGCCGCGCAGAACTGGGACGAAGTCACGCGCCTGGCGCACGCCGCGAGCGAGCTTTCGCGCCCTGTGCGATAAACGCGCGCTTCTGCTTGACGCACGCGCCGTATGTTGCGGCGCAACGATGACTGGAATGCCGCCCCCCCCGCGTGTACGAGGGGTGTGCAACGAGCCGCGCAAACGGCGCCTTTCAGGCGCACGCTTTGCGCGGCTCGCTCGTCTTTCAAGCACGCCACACCAAAAGTCGTTATAAGCTCTACAATCGCCGGCCCGGCGACGGCCGGCCCCCTTTCGCCCTGCGTCTGGTTCGACGTGTGCGCAGCCGCAACGCGCAAACACGTGGTGCCGGACAGGCTGAAAGGACTTCGAACAACTACCTGGAGAAGAGCCTCATGGGAGTGGCCCACGGCAGTTCGCTGCTGATCTACGCGCTCGTCGCGATTGCCGCGCTGATCTTCATGATCACGCGGTTGAAGGTTTATCCGTTTCTCGTCCTGATCATCGTTTCGCTGCTGCTCGGTCTCGCCGTCGGCATGCCAATGGATCAAATCGTCAAGTCGTTCGAGACCGGCAACGGCAACACGCTTGGCCACATTGCCATCGTGGTGGGCCTTGGCACCATGCTGGGCAAGATGATGGCGGAATCGGGCGGCGCCGAGCGCATCGCCACGACGCTCATTCGCTGGTTTGGCGAGAAGAACATCCACTGGGCGATGATGTTCGTCGCGATCATCGTCGGCCTGCCGGTGTTCTTCGAAGTCGGCTTCGTGCTGCTCATTCCGATCGCGTTCAACGTCGCCAAGCGCACGGGCAAGTCGCTGCTGCTGATCGGCTTGCCGATGGTGGCGGGGCTCTCGGTCGTGCACGGCCTGATTCCGCCGCACCCGGCCGCGCTGCTGGCCGTGCAGGCGTATCACGCCGACATCGGCCGGACCATCGCTTACGGTCTGATCGTGGGCGTGCCCACGGCGATCATTGCCGGGCCGCTTTTCGCGCTCTTCATTCACCGCTTTATCAAGCTGCCGGAAAGCAACCCGCTCTCCGAGCAGTTCGTGAGCAAAGCCGACCCCAAGCCCGATAGCGAGCTGCCGGGCTTTGGCATCACGCTCTTCACGATCCTGCTGCCGGTGATCCTCATGCTGGTTGGCAGCTGGGCCGATCTCGTGTTCACGCCCAAGACGTTGCCAAACAATCTGTTGCACTTTATCGGCACCTCCGACGTCGCGCTGCTGATCGCCGTGCTGGTAAGCTTCTGGACCTTCGGCGCGCAACGCGGCTTCACGCGCGAGCAGATCCAGAAGTTCTGCGGCGACTGCCTCGCGCCTATCGCGGGCATCACGCTGATCGTGGGCGCGGGCGGCGGCTTTGGCCGCGTGCTGATGGACAGCGGCGTGTCGAAGCAGATCGTCGAGCTGGCGCAGAACGAACATCTGTCGCCGCTTTTGCTCGGCTGGCTCGTCGCCGCGCTGATCCGTCTCGCAACGGGCTCGGCCACGGTCGCCATGACCACGGCCTGCGGCATCGTCGCGCCGATCGCATCGGCCAGCGCCATGACGGTGAAGCCGGAACTGCTCGTGCTTGCCACCGGCTCGGGTTCGCTGATCTTCTCGCACGTCAACGACGGCGGATTCTGGCTGATCAAGGAATATTTCGGCATGACCGTGGGTCAGACGTTCAAGACCTGGTCGTTGCTCGAAACCATTATTTCGCTGCTGGGGCTGGGCCTCACGTTCGTCCTGGCGGCGGTGTTGTGAAACTGGAGCAGTAAATGATTCTGATAGCGATGGGCGTGTCGGGCGCGGGCAAGACACGCATCGGCGAATTGCTCGCCGAGCGCCTCAAGTGCACCTTCACGGATGGCGACGCCTTCCACAGCGAAGCCAACAAGAAGAAAATGCACGACGGCATTCCCCTCACCGACGAAGACCGCTGGCCGTGGCTGCGCACGATTCGCGCGGCGATCGAGGAGAAGCAGCGCGCCCACGAAACGGCCGTGTTCACCTGCTCGTCGCTCAAGCGTTCGTATCGCGACATCCTGCGCGGCAACGATCGCGACGTGTGCTTCGTCTACCTGAAGGGCTCGTTCGAAGTGCTGCACGAGCGCCTCGCCTCGCGCACCGGCCACTTTTTCGACCCGTCGCTGCTGCAAAGCCAGCTCGATACGCTCGAAGCGCCCAGCGCCGACGAGGCGATCGAGGTGAGCATCGAACTCACGCCGGAGCAGATCGTCGACGAAGTGATGAAGCAGATGGAAACGCGCCGCAGTCAGGCCTCCTGAAATCGCGGCGGTAAACGAAAAAGCGCTCGATTCAATCGAGCGCTTTTTTTATGGCCTTGCGGGGTTGCGATTACGAAATCCGCTTCGCCAGTTCCACTGCCTTGCCGACGTACGACGCGGGCGTCATCTCGAGCAGACGCTGCTTCGCGTCTTCAGGAATCGCGAGACCGCTGACGAACGTCTGCAGCGCTTCGCGCGTGATGCCCTTGCCACGCGTGAGTTCCTTCAGCTGCTCGTACGGATTCTCGATGCCGTAGCGGCGCATCACGGTTTGCACCGGCTCGGCCAGCACTTCCCACGTGGCGTCGAGGTCGTCGTTCAGGCGCTGCGGGTTCACTTCGAGCTTGTCGAGACCGCGGATCAGCGCGTCGTACGACAGCAGCGAGTAGCCGAACGCCACGCCGATATTGCGCAGCACCGTCGAGTCGGTGAGGTCGCGCTGCCAGCGCGAAACGGGCAGCTTGTCGGCGAGGTGGCGCAGCGTCGCGTTCGCGAGGCCGAGGTTGCCTTCCGAGTTTTCAAAGTCGATCGGGTTGACCTTGTGCGGCATGGTCGACGAGCCGATTTCGCCGGCTTTCGTCTTCTGCTTGAAGTAGCCGAGCGAGATGTAGCCCCACACGTCGCGGTCGAGGTCGAGCAGGATCGTGTTCGCGCGCGCGACGGCGTCGAACAGTTCCGCCATGTAGTCGTGCGGCTCGATCTGGATCGTGTACGGGTTGAACGTGAGCTTCAGGCGCTGTTCGACGACTTCCTTCGAGAACGCTTCCCAGTCGAATTCCGGATACGCCGAGAGGTGCGCGTTGAAGTTGCCGACCGCGCCGTTCATCTTGCCGAGCAGTTCGACCTTCTCGATGCGCTGGATCGCGCGAGCCAGACGCGCGGCGACGTTGGCGATTTCCTTGCCGAGCGTCGTGGGGCTGGCCGGCTGGCCGTGCGTGCGCGAGAGCATCGGCTGCGCGGCATGCGTGTGCGCGAGCGTGACGAGGCGTTGATGCACCGAGCGCAGCGCCGGCAGGATCACGTGCTCGCGGGCGCCCGCGAGCATCAGACCGTGCGACGTGTTGTTGATGTCTTCCGAGGTGCAGGCGAAGTGGATGAACTCGCTTGCGCGCTCCAGTTCCGGCTGGCCCTTCACCGACTCCTTGAGCCAGTACTCCACGGCCTTCACGTCGTGGTTCGTCACGCGCTCGATGTCCTTGATGCGCGCGGCGTCGTGCGCCGTGAAGTTCTCGGCGAGCTTGAGCAGGAACTGCTCCGACGCTTGCGAGAAGCGCGGCACTTCAGCGAAGCCGGCTTGCGACAGCGCGATCAGCCAGTGAATTTCCACCGTCACGCGGTTGCGCATGAAGGCGGCTTCCGAGAGCCAGTCGCGCAGCGCTTCGGTTTTCGAGGCGTAGCGGCCGTCGAGCGGGGAGAGCGCGTTGAGCGCGAAGAGGGTATCGGGACGAGTGTCGGACATGATGGGGACGTAACGTGGCGCGTTACGCTCAGTTGGCAGTCGGTTGCAGTCAGATTCGAGACGGCGTGAACCCAAGATTTTATCACCTTGCCGACAGGGGCCGACGCCGGCGCTGTCAGCGGCAGCCGAGCGGTGGGATGCGATGTTCCCCTGAGGCCTGATGTCGCGCCCGCCAGTTAACGGGATTTGGAGTTTTGAGACGGTTATAGAGTGCGTTCACATCAAAAGTTTGCGCTTAATCAAATATTTGCCGCCATGACCACCGATGCCCCCACTCTCTCTTCCGACGAGGCCGCTGTGCTGATCGAAGCCGGTCTTGCTTGCCACCGCGCGGGCCGGATCGACGACGCCCATGCCCACTATCAGTCCGCGCTCGCGGCGCATCCCGAACACTCCGGTGCACTGCACTACCTGGGCGTGATTGCGCTCGGCCGCGACCAGCTGAAGGAAGCCGCGGCACTGATCGACCGCGCGCTCGCGACGGCGCCCGACAATGCCGAATATCTTGCCAACCGCGGCGTGGTCGCGACCCGCCTGGGCGACCACGCGGGCGCCGCCGCCTGGCAGCGCAAGGCGCTCGCGCTCGCACCCGAATTTGCGAACGCACACAACAATCTCGGCAATGCGTTGATGGAGCTCGGCGATATCGCGGGCGCCTCGCAGCACTATCGGCGTGCGCGTGCGCTGGCGCCGCAATCCGCACACTTCGCGTTCAATCTCGGCCGCGCACTGGAAACCGAAGGCGCAAAAGACGCAGCACTTGCGGAGTTCCGCGCCGCCGCGGCGCTCGATCCCCGTGATCTGAAAGCGCTGATCCACATGGGCCGGCTGCTGCGCGCTAAAGAGAAGCACGCCGAAGCGGCCACCTGCTTCGAAGCCGTGATCGCGCGCGAGCCTGACAACGTACTCGCGCTTTTCGAACTCGGCTATGCCTACGACGCGATGCATCGCTATGAAGAGGCGATTCCGCTTTACCGGCGTGCCGCGCAGCTCAAGCCCGATGGCGCGGGCATCATCAACAATCTGGCATTCGCGCTGACTGCGCTCGCGCGCTACGACGAAGCGGAGATCGACTATCGGCGCGCACTCGAACTGAACCCGGACCTGCCTGAATCGGTTTTTCAGCTCGGCATGCTGATGCTGCGGCGCGAAGACTACACCGGCGGCTGGCCGCTCTTCGAGAACCGCAAGCTCACCTCGACCGCCAAGGCCAACTACCGTAAATTGCCATGCCCCGAGTGGCAGGGTGAGCCGCTCGCTGGCAAGCGCTTGCTGATCTGCCGTGAGCAGGGTGTGGGCGATCAGATCCAGTTCGTGCGCTATGCGGGCCTGCTGGCGCAGATGGGCGCGCAGGTTCACGCGTGGGTCGCGCCGGAACTGGCGTCGCTCGCGGCGACGGTGCCGGGTGTCGCGCGCGTGCTCGACGCCGCGCCGAGCGACGAAGTCATCGCCTCGGAATACGACTTCTGGTGCGACGTGATGAGCCTGCCGCTGAAGTTTCGCGGCCGGCCGATTTACGCCGACACCCCCTATATGCACGCCGATATCGTGCAGGCCGCCGCCTGGCACGCACGCGTGAACGCGCTGGCCGGCGCCGCGCGTCGCCGCATCGGGCTCGTCTGGGCGGGCAATCCGCGTCACCATTTCGACGCTTTCCGTTCTGTGCCGCTCAAGTCGCTTCTGCCGCTCTCCGCACTCCCTGGCAACGCCTGGTTTGCGATCCAGAAGGGCCCGGGGGCCGCGCAGCTCGCACCGGTCGCGGGCCGCTGGCCGATGGACGCGCTCGGCGACGAGTTGCACGACTTCTCGGCCACGGCGGCGCTCATCGAGGCGCTCGACCTCGTCATCACGGTCGATACGTCGGTCGCGCACCTCGCCGGCGCGCTCGGCAAGCCGGTGTGGGTGCTGCTCGCCGCGCAGCCCGACTGGCGCTGGGGCAAGGATCGCGCGGACTCGGTCTGGTATCCCTCGGCGCGCGTGTTTCGCCAGTCCACGCTCGGCGACTGGAGCGGCGTGGTCGCCGAACTGGAAACCGCGCTCACCGAGCTGCCCCGCTAATGGCATCTGCCCGGCGCGGCGCGATATTCGCCGCGCCGGCGCCCAGGCAAGCGCCCGCAGGCCTAGAATGCGGACTTCTCATCCGCTCGCTGGCCCCGCATGGAACTCAAATGGCTCGAAGACTTCGTTTCGCTCGCGGAGACGCATAGTTTCAGCCGCTCGGCCGAGCTGCGCCACGTGACGCAGCCGGCTTTCTCGCGCCGTATCCAGGCGCTCGAAGCGTGGCTGGGCACCGAGCTGATCGATCGTTCGGTTTATCCGACGCGCCTCACGGCGGCGGGCCAGGTGTTCTACGAGCAGGCGCTCGCGATGCTTTCCCAGTTTCACGAGGCGCGTACCCTGTTGCGCGGCCACACGGCCACGCCCGCCGCGACGATCGAGTTCGCGGTGCCGCACACGCTTTCGCTCACGTACTTTCCGCGCTGGCTGCAGCGCATCGAAGCGAAGCTCGGCCGCATCCACACGCGGCTGCGCGCGCTGAACGTGCACGACGCCGTGCTGTCGCTCGTGGAGGGCGGCTGCGACCTCGTGATGGGCTATCACCACCCGAGCCACCCCGTGACGCTCGACCCCGCGCGCTACGACACGCTAACGCTCGGCATCGAGTCGATCAGCCCGTACTCGGCGGCGCAACGCGCGGGGCGCGCGCGTTATACGCTGCCCGGCACGCCCGATGCGCCCGCGCCGTATCTCTCCTACACGCCGAACGCGTATCTCGGCCGCATGACCGAGGTGATCGTTGCCAACGCTCCGGCGCGGCTCTATCTGGACCGCGTGTACGAAACCGACATGGCAGAAGGGCTCAAGGCGATGACGCTCGCGGGTCACGGCATCGCCTTTCTGCCGCACAGCGCAGTGGAAGACGCGGTAGCCCAGGGGGAACTGATCCGCCTCGACCGGGGCACGCGCGGCGTGCCGGAGGGCCAGTTCACGCTCGACATGGAGATCCGCCTCTATCGCGACAAGTTCGCGACGCAAGGCGACGACGCACGCCAGGCGCTCGTGCGTGAATTGTGGGAGGCGGTGAGCGAGGAGCTCGCGCAGGGCAAGCGCTGACACAGCATCGGCCCGGCGCGCAAACAGTCAGGCTATTTCAACCTGTAAGGCTTGCAATACGAAGCCCGCGACACGTTTTTACGACTTCGGGGACGTTATGCACGAAAAGCATAACGGGATGATCAAACGGCATTGGATTTCACGTGGGCGTTTTCTGACAATGGCACCACTTGTTCGATCGGAGCGTTCATGTCATCCCAACTGCAGTCGGTTCCTTCCTATCTCCACGCCGATGATCTCGGCCCCTGGGGCAACTATCTTCGTCAGGTCGACCGCGTGGCGCCGTATCTCGGCTCGCTTTCGCGCTGGCTCGAAACGCTCAAGCGTCCGAAGCGTATCCTGATCGTCGATTGCCCGATCGAACTCGACAACGGCACCGTTGCGCACTTCGAAGGCTATCGTGTCCAGCACAACGTTTCGCGTGGTCCTGGCAAGGGCGGCGTGCGTTATCACCAGGACGTTACGCTCTCCGAAGTGATGGCGCTTTCCGCGTGGATGTCGGTGAAGAACGCTGCAGTGAACGTGCCGTACGGCGGTGCGAAGGGCGGTATCCGCGTCGACCCGCGCACGCTTTCGCGTGGTGAGCTCGAGCGCGTCACGCGCCGCTACACCAGCGAAATCGGCATCATCATCGGGCCGAACACCGACATTCCCGCGCCGGACGTCAACACGAACGAGCAGATCATGGCGTGGATGATGGACACCTACTCGATGAACCAGGGCCAGACGGCCACGGGCGTCGTGACGGGCAAGCCCATCTCGCTCGGCGGCTCGCTCGGCCGCCGCGAAGCCACGGGCCGCGGCGTGTTCGTCGTCGGTTGCGAGGCGGCGCGCCGCACGGGTCTGTCGATCGAGGGCGCACGCATTGCCGTGCAGGGCTTCGGCAACGTGGGCGGCATTGCTGCCCGCCTGTACCAGGAAGCCGGCGCGAAGATCGTCGCCGTGCAGGACCACACCGGTTCGCTCTACAAGTCGAGCGGCATGAACGCGGAAGCCCTGCTCGAGCACGTCGCGAAGACGGGCGGCGTGGCGGGTTTCGCCGGCGCCGAAGTCATGCCGAACGACGAATTCTGGACCGTCGAAACCGACATCCTCATTCCGGCCGCGCTGGAAAACCAGATCACCGAGAAGAACGCCGGCAAGATCCGCACGAAGATCATCGTGGAAGGCGCGAACGGCCCGACCACGACGGCAGCCGACGACATCCTGCACGACAAGGGCGTGCTCGTGATCCCCGACGTCGTGGCGAACGCGGGCGGCGTGACGGTTTCGTACTTCGAGTGGGTGCAGGACTTCTCGAGCTTCTTCTGGACCGAGAACGAGATTAATGAACGTCTCGAACGCGTGATGCGCGAAGCATTCACGGCGGTCTGGCAGGTCTCGAGCGAGCAGAAGGTCTCGATGCGTACTGCGGCGTTCATCGTTGCATGTAAACGCATCCTGATGGCGCGCGAAATGCGCGGCCTGTACCCCTGATCGCACGCCCGGCGCGCTCGCGCCGCAAGGTGACGGAACCATGACGGCGCAGTGACCGGGCAGTGACACGTTTTTGCGCTGCACATCAAGGCGCATAGAAGGCGGATGTTCTCCACAAGGGAGCGTCCGCCTTCGCACATCCAGCGTTGCGCCAGGGTCACCCTTTATTCTTTCAGAATAATTACTTTGCTAAACTGACGGCGGTTCTTGTACCGGAGAAAACAATGCAAATCAAAAAGACCGCCTCTCTGCTCGCACTCCTTGGTTTCGTCGCCACCAGCGCTTTCGCGCAGGACGCGGGCACGCTCAAGAAGATCAAGGACACGGGCGTCATCTCGCTGGGGCACCGCGAATCGTCCATTCCTTTTTCGTACTACGATGACAAGCAGAATGTGATCGGCTACTCGCAAGACTACGCGATGAAAATCGTCGAGGCGGTCAAGCAGAAGCTGAACATGCCGAACCTGAAGGTCAAGATGGTGCCCATCACGTCGCAGAACCGTATTCCGCTCGTGCAGAACGGCACGGTGGACATCGAATGCGGCTCGACCACGAACAACGCCGAACGTCAGCAGCAGGCCGCCTTCACGAACACGATCTTCGTGATCGGCACGCGCCTCATGACGAAGAAGGATTCGGGCATCAAGGACTTCGCCGACCTCAAGGGCAAGACCGTCGTGACGACGGCTGGCACGACGTCCGAGCGTCTCCTGCGCAAGATGAACCAGGACAAGAGCATGGGCATGAACATCATCAGCGCGAAGGACCACGGCGAGTCGTTCATGACGCTCTCCACGGGCCGTGCCGTGGCGTTCATGATGGACGATGCGCTGCTCGCGGGCGAGCGCGCCAAGTCGAACAATCCGGGCGACTTCGTGATCGTCGGTCAGCCGCAATCGCGTGAAGCGTACGGCTGCATGATGCGCAAGAACGATCCTGAGTTCAAGAAGGTCGCCGACGACGCCATCGCCAAGGTCCAGACCTCGGGCGAAGGCGACACGATCTACAAGAAGTGGTTTGAATCGCCGATTCCGCCGAAGGGTCTTAACCTGAACTTCCCGATGAGCGACGACATGAAAGCGCTGTTCAAGAATCCGAACGACAAGGCGATCGATTAATACGGCCTTGGCCGTTCGACCCGCATTTAGCGTTTAGCACGGAACGGAAGAAGCGCCGCTTCTTCCGTTCTTTTTCTTGGAGTCTCTTGATGTCCTATCACTGGAACTGGGGCATTCTGCTCAGCCCGGTCTCGACGGGCGAACCCACCACGTATCTTGGCTGGATCCTCTCCGGCTTCTGGGTGACGATCTCGGTGTCGCTGTGCGCGTGGGTGATCGCGCTCATCGTCGGATCGTTCTTCGGCGTGTTGCGCACGGTGCCGAACAAGTTTCTCGCAGGCGTCGGCACGGTGTACGTGGCGATCTTCCGCAATATTCCGCTCATCGCGCAGTTCTTCATCTGGTACTTCGTACTGCCGGAAATCGTGCCGCAATCGCTCGGCAATGCGTTCAAGCAGTCACCACCGGGCGTGCAGTTCTTCACGGCTTCGGTCGTGTGTCTCGGGCTCTTTACCGCGGCGCGCGTGTGCGAGCAGGTGCGCTCGGGCATCAACGCGCTGCCGCGCGGCCAGCGCGCGGCCGGCCTCGCAATGGGCTTCACGCAGTGGCAGACGTACCGCTATGTGCTGCTGCCGGTTGCGTACCGCATCATCGTGCCGCCGCTCACTTCCGAGTTCCTCAACATCTTCAAGAACTCTGCGGTCGCCTCGACGATCGGCCTGCTCGATCTGTCGGCCCAGGCGCGTCAGCTCGTCGATTACACGGCGCAGACCTATGAGTCGTTCATCGCAGTCACGCTCGCTTACGTGCTCATTAACCTCGTCGTCATGGCGCTCATGCGCTGGGTCGAGGCGAAGGCGCGTCTGCCCGGCTACATCGGAGGCAAGTAATGCATCACTTCGACTGGAGCGGCATTCCGGGCGCGCTGCCCACGCTGTGGACGGGCGCGATCATCACGTTCAAGATCACGCTGTGCGCAATCGTGGTCGGCATTCTGTGGGGCACGCTGCTCGCGCTCATGCGGCTTTCCAGCGTGAAGCCGCTCGAATGGTTCGCCAAGGGCTACGTCACGGTCTTCCGCTCGATCCCGCTCGTGATGGTCCTGCTGTGGTTCTTCCTGATCGTGCCGCAGGTGCTGCAAAATGTGCTGGGTCTCTCGCCCGACATCGACATTCGCCTTGCTTCCGCGATGATCGCGTTTTCGCTCTTCGAAGCCGCGTATTATTCGGAGATCATTCGCGCGGGCATTCAGGCGGTGCCGCGCGGGCAGGTGAACGCGTCCTTCGCGCTCGGCATGCGCTACGGCCAGGCCATGCAGTACGTGGTGCTGCCGCAGGCGTTCCGCGCGATGGTGCCGCTCTTGCTCACGCAGGCCATCGTGCTGTTTCAGGACACCTCGCTCGTGTACGTGATCAGCCTCGCCGACTTCTTCCGCACGGCCACCAATGTCGGCGACCGTGACGGGACGATGGTCGAGATGGTACTGTTCGCGGGCGCGTGTTATTTCGTGATTTGCGTGATCGCGTCGAGCCTTGTGAAAGGTCTTCAGAAAAAGGTCGCAAGATGATTTCAATTAAGAACGTTTCGAAGTGGTACGGCCAGTTCCAGGTGCTGACCGACTGCACGACGGAAGTGAAGAAGGGTGAGGTGGTGGTGGTGTGCGGGCCCTCGGGCTCGGGCAAGTCCACGCTCATCAAGACCGTCAACGGGCTCGAACCGTTCCAGCAGGGCGAGATCCTCGTGAACGGCGAGTCGGTTGGCGACAAGCGCACCAATCTCTCGAAGCTGCGCTCGAAGGTGGGCATGGTGTTTCAGCACTTCGAGCTGTTCCCGCATCTGTCGATTACCGAGAATCTCACGCTCGCGCAGATCAAGGTGCTCGGCCGCGGCAAGGACGAGGCCACGCAAAAGGGCCTCAAACTGCTCGACCGTGTGGGCCTGCGCGCGCATGCCGACAAATTCCCGGGCCAGCTCTCGGGCGGTCAGCAGCAGCGTGTGGCGATTGCGCGTGCGTTGTCGATGGACCCCATCGCCATGCTGTTCGACGAGCCGACCTCGGCGCTCGACCCCGAGATGATCAACGAAGTGCTCGACGTGATGGTGGAGCTTGCCCAGGAAGGCATGACAATGATGTGCGTGACGCACGAAATGGGCTTCGCCAAGAAGGTCGCGCACCGCGTGATCTTCATGGACCAGGGCGCCATCGTCGAGGACGATCAGAAGGAAGCCTTCTTCGCGAGCCCGAAGTCGGACCGCGCGAAGGATTTTCTGGCCAAGATCCTGCACTGAGGCTGCGGGTTCGCCCGCTCTGCTCCCGCTTTGCAGAAAGCAAAAAGCCGCGCTCGATGCGCGGCTTTTTTCGTTTCGGGCGTCGCCCGGCTTACTCGCCCCAGGTTTGCAGTGCGGCCACGGCTTCCGCGTCGATCTCGCCCGGCTGCGCGACGCACGGCGAACTGGCCGAGGCGTCGAGCGAAGGGTTGGCGAGCTTGTCGAGCACCCTCTGCGGCACCGGCACGCTCGTTTGGGCGATTACGTCGCCGTGCTGGAACATCAGCAAGTCGCCGGGGGCGAAGCGCGTCCAGACCTCGTTGTCGGTGAGCGGCGCGGTGGCGATCACGGCCACGCGGTCTTCTGGCGTCGTGTACTTGGCGAAGTCGATGGAGACATCGGCATCGACGAGATGCGCGGTCGAAAACGGCCAGCGCCGCACGAGATAGTAGAGATGCGTCGAGCAATGCGCGAACAGCGCCTGGCCGTTCGACATCAGAAAGTTGAAGACGCCGAACTGCGTAACCTCGCGCGTGAGCGACTCCAGCGCGGCGAACAGTTCGTCGAGCGGCGGCTGCGCGCCCGGGAACGCCTTGCGCAGGCCTTGTAGCAGCACGCAGAACGCGCGCTCGCTATCGGTCGTGCCCACCGGCTGGTACACGCCCGACATCACCGGATTGAAGTCCTGCAGGTCGCCGTTGTGCGCGAAGATCCAGTGCCGGCCCCACAGCTCGCGCTGGAACGGATGACTGTTCTCGAGCGCGCAGCTGCCTTGTGTGGCCTTGCGGATATGGGCGATGGTGTTGCGCGACTTGATGGGGTAGTGCTTGACCATCTCGGCGATCGGCGAACGCGCCGAAGCCTCGTTGTCGATGAAGAGGCGGCAGGCCTTGTCCTCGAAGAACGCGATACCCCAGCCGTCGGCGTGGTGATCGGTGGCGCCGCCGCGCGCCGCGAATCCTGTGAAGGAGAACGTGACGTCCGTCGGCGCGGCGCAATTCATTCCGAGAAGTTGGCACATGGTGCTGATGGTGCGTAATGCGGCTGAGACGGCCGAGACGACTGAGGCGGTGGCTGCAGTGCCAGGCGGGACCCGCCGTCGACCCGTTACAATATGATTTTCCAAGCATATCACCGGCCTGCGAGTCGCCAATACGAATTTTGTCGGATGCATTGCAGGCTTGCGTAGAAGGGCGCGTGCCGGCGTCGATGCAGCGCAATTTGTCGTGTGTACGCGACGGTGCGGGCCATGCGTGTGTTGGACTCGCATCGGTCGACGCCTCGCTTTTTCCCCTGATATGCCCGGAATTTCCGGCGGCCTGAGCGCGTTCGAGTGAACGCGCCGGCGATTCCGCTTGACCTATTACTGCGCCTGACTCTAGCCATGAACGCCTCTTCCCTCACGACTCTCACGCTCGCCCGCCCCGACGACTGGCACCTGCACGTGCGCGATGGCGCGATGCTCGCGGCCGTGCTGCCGCACACGGCGCGCCAATTCGGCCGCGCGATCATCATGCCGAACCTCAAGCCGCCGGTCACGACGACGGAGCAGGCCGCCGCCTACCGCGAGCGCATTCTTGCGGCGCTGCCGGCGGGCTCGACCTTCGAGCCGCTGATGACGCTCTATCTCACCGACAACACGCCGCCCGAGGAAATCCGCCGCGCGAAGGCGAGCGGCTTCGTGCACGGCGTGAAGCTGTATCCGGCGGGCGCGACGACGAACTCGGACGCCGGCGTGACGGATATCCTCAAATGCGCGAAGACGCTCGAAGCCATGCAGGAAGTGGGCATGCCGCTGCTCGTGCACGGTGAAGTGACGAGCGCCGACATCGATCTGTTCGACCGCGAGAAGGTCTTCATCGACCGCGTGATGACGCCGCTGCGCCGCGATTTCCCGGCGCTCAAGGTGGTGTTCGAGCACATCACGACGAAGGATGCCGTCGACTACATCCGCGCCGATCATGCCGCGCCGGGTCTCCTCGGCGCGACGATCACCGCGCATCACCTGCTGTACAACCGCAACGCGATCTTCCAGGGCGGCATCCGTCCGCATTACTACTGCCTGCCGGTGCTCAAGCGCGAGACGCATCGCGTGGCGCTCGTGGAGGCGGCGACCTCGGGCGACCATCGCTTCTTCCTCGGCACCGACAGCGCGCCGCACCCGAAGGGTCTGAAGGAGCACGCGTGCGGCTGCGCGGGCTGCTACACGGCGCTGCACGCACTCGAGCTCTACGCCGAAGCGTTCGACAACGCAGGCGCGCTCGACAAGCTCGAGGGCTTCGCGAGCTTTTACGGCGCGGACTTCTACGGCCTGCCGCGCGCGACCGAAACGGTCACGCTGCGCCGCGAGACCTGGACGCTGCCCGCTGAAGTCGAGGCCGGCGACACGCCCGTCGTGCCGCTGCGCGGCGGCGAGACAATCGGCTGGAAGCTCGCTTGAGCGAGGCGGGGCACGGTGTGGCTGCGGGCGCAACGATTGGGCTGAGTGGGGCAGCCGATGCGCACGCACCGATGCCCGCGCGCGAACCGCGCCGGACCATGCCGTTGGGCAGTTTCACCGACATCGACTGGTCCCGCCCCTGGTTTGCGCAGCACGAAGCGCGGGGACGGCGCTGGCAGCAGGCCGCGCTGGCGGGATACGCAGCGTACCTCGATGAACTGAACGCCGACGCGCTCGCCGCCGCCCAAAGCACGGGCCGCGGCAAGCCGCTGCGCTTCATTGCCCAGGACGACCTGCCCGATGGCTCGGCCTACGAGGCGCATATCGCGGCGACGGGCTGCGTGCCGACGCGGCACAATCTCCACGACTTCTTCAACGCGCTGGCCTGGTTCGCGTTCCCGCGCATCAAGGCGACGCTCAACGCACGCCAGGCCGCGGCGATCGACTTACTGGGCGTGGGCCCCACGCGCGGCGGCGTGCGTGACGCGCTCACGCTCTTCGACGAGAACGCGGTGCTCTATGCCTCATCGGACGCGGCGCTCATCGCGGCGCTGCGCGGCTTCGACTGGCGCACGCTGTTCGTGGCGCAGCGCTCGAGCTGGGAAGCCGCGTTCGAAGAGACGATTGGCCAGGCGCGCTGCGAAGTGCGCGTCTTCGGCCATGCGCTGCTCGAAAAGCTGATTTCGCCCTATGCGGCGTGCACGGCGCACGCATGGGTGGTCGAGGTGCCGCAAGCCTATTTCGCGTGGCCGCGCGCGCAACGCGACGCGTATCTGGACGAGACAGTGAGCGTCACGCTCGCCTCCGACGCCGCACTCAACGGGCGCAGCTTCGCACCGCTGCCTGTACTCGGCATCCCGGGCTGGTGGGCGCATAACGAAAGCCCGTCGTTCTACGACGACGCCACCGTCTTTCGCGGCGGCCGCCGCGCTCGCTAAAGGGCAGCAATCGATCCGGCCCCCGGCGCGGCGCCTCTGGCCGTGCTAATATCGCGCCTCGCAAAGCAGGCCAGGCAGTCGCGGCCCCGAGATTTCGGTCGAGGGGGCGAGGAAAGTCCGGACTCCACAGGGCAGGGTGATGGCTAACGGCCATCCGTGGCGACACGCGGAACAGGGCAACAGAGAACAGACCGCCGATGGCCCGATTTCGGTCGGGATCAGGTAAGGGTGAAACGGTGCGGTAAGAGCGCACCGCGTCTGCGGTGACGTAGACGGCACGGTAACCTCCACCCGGAGCAATTCCAAGTAGGCAGGCGCGCATCTTCGGGATGCAGGATGGGGCCCCCATTCCGTCTGCGGGTAGGAAGCTTGAGCGCGTCAGCAATGGCGCGCCTAGAGGAATGGCTGCCACGCGCGGCGCGTCTTCGGACGCGGCGCGTGCACAGAATCCGGCTTATCGGCCTGCTTTGCAGCCCAAATTTGCCAATGCGCATGCAAAAAGCCGGCGCGGTTCTTCGATGAACCGCGCCGGCTTTTTCTTTTGCCGCCAATCTTCTGCCGCAGATCTTAAGCCGCGACGATCTCGAACGAATGCGTGATCTCGGCGGTCTTGCCGATCATGATCGACGCCGAGCAGTACTTGTCGTGCGAGAGGTTGATTGCGCGCTCGACGGTGGCCGGGTTCAGACTCTTGCCGGTCACGGTGAAGTGGAAGTGGATCTTCGTGAAGACCTTCGGGTCCTCGCTCGCACGCTCGGCCTTGAGCGTCACGCTGCAGCCGCTCACTTCCTGGCGGCTCTTCTTGAGGATCAGCACCACGTCGTAGGCCGTGCAGCCGCCCGTGCCGAGCAGCACCATTTCCATCGGCCGCGGCGCGAGGTTGTGGCCGCCGCCTTCCGGCGCGCCGTCCATGTTGACGAGATGGCCGCTGCCCGTTTCGGCTGCGAACGCCATGCCGTCTTGTCCCATCCAGCTAACTTTGCATTCCATGTGCGTATGCCTCTGCGCGGTTTCTTGATTCAGACGGCATTGTAGCCCGCGCCTTACTGGTATGTCCGGGGGGACACGGCCGCGCGCGCCTTATGCCTTGTGCTTGAATGTTGCGGCGCGATATCCTGGCAACAAGGCGGATTTCCACTAAGCAATTAGGGGTTTCGCTCTAGTGATCCCCCATGCTTTTCGCGTGACTAATTCTCAATGGACTGATTTTTAAGGATTTTTCTCTCGGTGCGCTAGTGCCACGATATTTCATATTGTGGTGTCGTATTTCGCAATGCAAATCCTCTTGCGTCGCACAAGGCCCATCCGTATAATTCGTCTCATTGGTTGTCGTGCTTCACGACACCTCAGCATGTCTCCTCCACCCTCCTCCAAAGAGTGGATTAAGCCCGAACAACGCGTTCGGGCTTTTTTTCGTCCGTCGCCCTCGTTTCGCCCCGTCTCTGCCTCAGTGCAAGCAATTTTTTGACTTGCAGCCAAATTTCCTTTTATAATCGTGGGTTTCCCGCATCCATGCCCGCGGGGAAAATGGGGAAACCCAGACAGGGAGAGCCTGCGCCGGCGCCAACGAGCGTCACCATACAAGCAGGACCAAAACAGGGCACAAGTTATTTTTTGGATCGATCATGAAGACTTTTTCCGCCAAGGCACATGAAGTGCAGCGCGAATGGTACGTGATTGACGCGACGGATAAGGTTCTCGGCCGTGTCGCCAGCGAAGTGGCACGCCGTCTTCGCGGCAAACACAAGCCTGAGTTCACCCCGCACGTCGACACTGGTGATTTCATCATCATCATCAACGCCGGCAAGCTGAAGGTCACGGGCAACAAGACCACCGACAAGAAGTACTACCGTCACTCGGGTTACCCGGGCGGTATCTACGAAACGACGTTCGGCAAGATGCAAGAACGCTTCCCGGGCCGCGCGCTCGAGAAGGCCGTGAAGGGCATGCTGCCGAAGGGCCCGCTCGGCTACGCGATGATCAAGAAGCTGAAGGTCTACGCTGACGCAACGCACCCGCACTCGGCACAACAGCCGAAGGCGCTCGAGATCTAAGGGGAGCCCACATGATCGGTAACTGGAATTACGGTACGGGCCGCCGCAAGAGCGCAGTCGCTCGTGTCTTCATCAAGTCGGGCAAGGGCGACATCATCGTCAACGGTAAGCCCATCGCTGACTACTTCTCGCGCGAAACGTCGCTGATGATCGTGCGTCAACCGCTGGAACTCACGAACCACGGCACGACGTTCGACATCAAGGTGAACGTGACGGGCGGCGGCGAAACCGGCCAGGCCGGCGCAGTTCGCCACGGCATCACGCGCGCGCTGATGGACTACGACGCAACGCTCAAGCCGGCACTGTCGCAAGCTGGCTTCGTCACCCGTGACGCACGTGAAGTGGAACGTAAGAAGGTCGGTTTCCACAAGGCACGTCGCCGCAAGCAGTTCTCGAAGCGTTAATTTCGCATTGGCGCTTTGGCCTGTGCTCCTTGCGGAGCACAGCGCTGCTGCAAAAGCCGTCCGCGCTCACTGCGCCGGGCGGCTTTTTCGTTTTTTGTCGGCGCGTCGCACGCTTGGCGCGCAGGCTGCGAAAGTTTGGAGAAACCCTTGATTTTGTGGGCTTAAGCACGATCTCGGGAAGAGCCCTACAATAGCGGCTAGAAGCTTTTTTGGAGAGTTCGAATGAGCGCTGTCACCGAAACTACCGCGACCGAAATGCCCGGTCCCTTCGTTTTCACCGAAGCAGCGGCTGACAAGGTCAAGCAACTGATCGACGAGGAAGGCAACCCGGAGCTGAAGCTGCGCGTATTCGTGCAAGGCGGCGGCTGCTCGGGCTTCCAGTACGGATTCACGTTCGACGAGACGGTCAACGAAGACGACACCGTGATGAACCGCAACGGCGTCCAGCTTCTGATCGACTCGATGAGCTATCAGTACCTCGTCGGCGCCGAGATCGACTACAAGGACGATCTCAATGGCGCGCAGTTCGTCATCAAGAACCCGAACGCGACCACCACGTGCGGTTGCGGCTCGTCGTTCTCGGTTTGATCGATCGACTGCAGTAAAAGAAACGGGGCTTCGGCCCCGTTTTTTATTGGTGCGTGCTCATTCAGCGCGCTCAGTCAGCGGGCCTGGTCAGCGCGGATAAATCGCGCCGAGCACGCGCTCGCCGGCCGCGCCGGTGACGGCGGCAAGATTGCCGGGCTCGCGCGCTACGCAGCGCATGGCGAGCCACGCGAAGGCAAGCGGCTCCACCTGGTGCGGCGGCACGCCTAGCGCCTCGGTGGTCATGACCGGCACACCAGCCACACCGCCCGTTTCGAGCGCCTTCTGCAGCGCCGCCATCAACGCCGCGTTGCGCGCGCCGCCGCCGCAGACGTACACGGCGCGGCAGTCGCTCGCGTGACGCTCGATCTCGCGCGCCACGCTCACGGCGGTCAGCGCGACTAGCGTGGCTTGCACGTCGGCCGGCGTGAGCGACTCGAAGTCCTTGAGTTTGTCGTCGAGCCACTGGGCGTTGAAGAGATCGCGGCCTGTGCTCTTGGGCGGCTGCTGCTCGAAGAACGGTTCGTCCAGCAGGGCGTTCAAAAGCGGCTGATGCAGATTGCCGCTCGCGGCGAACTTGCCGTTCTCGTCGTAGGGCTTGCCCAGATGGCGTTCGGCCCAGAGGTCGAGCAGGGCGTTGGCCGGGCCACAATCGAACCCACGCACGGCACCCGTCGACGAAAGCACGGTGATGTTGCTGATGCCGCCCAGGTTGCAGACCACGCGCGTTTCTTCCTGCGAGCCGAACAGCGTCGCGTGGAACGCGGGCACGAGCGGCGCGCCCTGGCCGCCCGAGGCGACGTCGCGGCTGCGGAAGTCGGCGATCACGTCGATGTGGGTGAGTTCCGCAAGCAGCGCCGGGTTCTGTATCTGCACCGTGTAGCCCTTCTCCGGACGATGCCGCACGGTCTGCCCGTGAGCGCCGATTGCGCGCACATCGCCGGCGGAAACATTGCCCGCGCGCAGCAACTCGTGGCAGCACACCGCATAGCGGGCCGCAAGTGCGTTGCCGGCGAGCGCCTCGCGCTCGATCTCGTTCTCGCCTGGCTGCTGCAACGAAAAGAGCGCTTCGCGCAGCCCCTGTGCGAAACCGACGAAGGCCTCGGCCAGCACCACTGGCCGCTGGCCAGCCTCGAAGCGCACGGCAATGCCGTCCACGCCATCCATGCTCGTGCCCGACATCAGGCCGAAATACACGCCGTCGGCGGCGTGTGCGCTCTCGTTTCGTGCGTCGCGTGGCGCCACGTTGTGCTCCTTGATTAAGACAATTCAGTGTCCTGCGAAGGAATTATCGGCGCAATGCCGTTCGAGCGTAAGCCGAACGGCTGACTGTTGGCTGACTGTTGGCTGCCTTCGCGACATGCGACGCTCATCTTCGCCGCTCGAACCCGGGCGGCACTGGAGCCCTGCGCGAAATCAACTTCCAGAAGTCTGAGGGTTGACTGCGCAATGTGTGATCCGTATAGTGAAACTATACGCTATACGGGAAGGCGCGTACTGACCCGATCCTGGCTCCAGACCTATCCATGTTCGTTCTGCTTAGTCTGGAGAATCATGCTCAAGTCGTGGAATCACAAAGGGCTGAAGGCGTTCTTCTTCACTGGCAGCAAAGCGGGCATCCGGCCCGATCACATCCCGCGCCTGCGGCGTCAGCTGGCGCGGCTGGACGAGGCCGAGTCGCCGCGGGACATGAACGTGCCAGGCTGGCGCTGCCATGCGCTGGAAGGCCGTCTCGACGGGCACCATGCGATTCTCGTCAATGGCAACTGGCGCCTGACCTTCGCGTTCGAAGGCCGCCACGCGGTCCTTGTCGACTATCACGACTACCACTGAGGCATGAGCAAGATGAACGACACGATACGCATGCATAACCCGCCGCACCCCGGCGAAACGCTGCGCGAGGACATTCTTCCCGAACTGGGGCTCACCGTGACCGAAGCGGCTGCGCAACTCGGCGTCACGCGCGCCGCGCTCTCGCGCGTGCTGAACGGCCGCGCCGGTATTTCGCCGGAAATGGCACTGCGCCTCGAGGCGTGGCTTGGCGAGGAAAACGGGGGCCGCGCCGACCTGTGGCTCGCCATGCAGGCCGCCTACGACCTTTGGCAGGCGCGCGCGAAGGGCATCCTGCGTGTGGAGCGCGCTGCCCGTTCCTGAGCATGAGGCTCGGGGCGCGATGCGAGTCGCCGCAGCGTGCGCGACCCGCAAAGAGCCGCAAAGACCTGCAAAGCGCCGCAAACCTCAGCCTGGCCAGTCGAATCACGTAAAATTGCGGTCTAGACCCAGACTTAACGACAGAACCGATCGAAGCATGAGCAACGAGTCCAACTCCAGCAACGGCGCCAGCGCCGCCGCAAAAGACGCCTTTCCGGTCACCGACGAAGTCCGTCACGCGCTTGCCGTCACGAAGCGCGGCGTCGACGAACTGCTGATCGAAGAAGAGTTCGAGCAGAAGCTCGCCCGCAGCGCGGCCACGGGCAAGCCGCTGCGCATCAAGCTCGGCCTCGACCCGACCGCGCCCGACATCCACATCGGCCACACGGTCGTGCTCAACAAGATGCGCCAGCTTCAGGATCTCGGCCACACCGTGATCTTCCTGATCGGCGACTTCACTTCGCTGATCGGCGACCCGTCGGGCCGCAATGCCACGCGCCCGCCGCTTACGCGCGAGCAGATCGAATCGAACGCGAAAACGTACTTCGAGCAGGCCGCGCTCGTTCTCAACCGCGAAAAGACCGAAATTCGCTACAACAGCGAATGGTCGATGCCGCTCGGCGCCGACGGCATGATCAAGCTCGCGTCGCGCTACACGGTCGCGCGCATTCTCGAGCGCGAGGACTTCACCAAGCGCTTCCAGGGCGGCGTGCCCATCTCGATCCACGAGTTCCTGTATCCACTCATGCAGGGCTACGACTCGGTCGCGCTCAATGCGGACCTCGAGCTCGGCGGCACGGACCAGAAGTTCAACCTGCTCGTTGGCCGTGAACTGCAAAAGCAGTACGGCCAGGAACAGCAGTGCATTCTCACGATGCCGCTGCTCGAAGGCCTCGACGGCGTCGAGAAGATGTCGAAGTCGAAGAACAACTACGTTGGCATCAGCGAAAAGCCCAACGACATGTTCGGCAAGCTCATGTCCATTTCGGACACGATGATGTGGCGTTACTTCACGCTGCTCTCGTTCCGTCCCATGGACGAAATCGAGGGCTTCAAGCGCGAGATCGAAGCGGGCCGCAACCCGCGCGACTTCAAGGTGCTGCTCGCGCAGGAAATCGTCGCACGCTTTCATTCGCAGGCCGACGCCGAGCGCGCGCTCGAAGACTTCAACCACCGCGCCAAGGGCGGCGTGCCCGACGACATTCCGTCGATCACGCTCGCAGGCGCGCCGCTTGCCATCGGCCAGTTGCTCAAGCAGGCGGGGCTCGTGCCCTCCACGAGCGAAGCACTGCGCAACATCGAGCAGGGCGGCGTGAAGATCGACGGCGCGACTGTGTCCGACAAGGGCCTCAAGGTCGAGGCGGGCGAGTTCGTCGTGCAAGTGGGCAAGCGGCGCTTTGCGCGCGTGACGCTCACCGCATGATTGCCCTGATCCAGCGCGTGCGCCGAGCGGAAGTACGCGTGGCGCAAGGTGGCAGCGAACGCGTGACCGGTGCGATCGGCCAGGGGCTGCTCGCGCTGGTGTGTGCCGAGCGTGGCGACACCGAAGCCAACGCCGACAAGCTGCTCGCGAAGCTGCTCGGCTATCGCGTGTTCAGCGACGCGGCGGGCAAGATGAACCTGAGCGTGCAGAACATCGACGGCAATGGCGCTCCCGGCGGCTTGCTGCTCGTCTCGCAGTTCACGCTTGCCGCCGATACGAACAGTGGCCTGCGCCCGAGCTTCACGCCGGCCGCACCGCCCGAAGAGGGGCGGCGTCTGTTCGATTATTTCGTTGCCGCCGCGCGCGAGAAGCATCCGACCGTCGAGACCGGCGAGTTCGGCGCCGACATGCAGGTGTCGCTCGTCAACGACGGCCCCGTCACGTTCTGGCTGCAAGTGCGCAACTGAACCATGAACACGCAGATCCTCTTTATCCGCCACGGCGAAACGGACTGGAATCGCATCAAGCGCATCCAGGGGCATATCGACATTCCCCTCGCGCAAAGTGGTGTGGTGCAGGCGCAGCAGCTCGGCGCACGGCTCGCGAAGGAAGTGCAGTCGGGCGCGCGGATCGATGCAATCTGGTCGAGCGACTTGTTGCGCGCGCAACAGACGGCACAGCCCGTTGCGGAAGCCCTGGGTTTGCCGGTGCAGCTCACGGCAGGGCTGCGCGAACGCAACTATGGCGCGTTCCAGGGCCACGACAGCGACGAAATCGCCGAGCGCTTTCCGGACGAGTACGCGCACTGGCAAACGCGCGACCCCGGCTTCGCGCCGCCCGAGGGCGAGTCGCAGCGCGAGTTGTATCACCGCGTGTTGCACGCGCTCGAGCCGATCCTGGCCATGCATCCGGGCGGGCGCATTGCGTGTGTCGCGCACGGCGGCGTGCTCGACTGCGTCTACCGCTTCGCGAACGGCCTCTCGCTCGACGCGCCGCGCGCGTGGCCGCTCCTCAACACGAGCGTGAACGTCGTCGATTTCGAACGCGGCGACTACGTGATGCAGGCGCGCGTCGTCGCATGGGGCGACGTGGCGCATCTGGGCGGCGTTAGCGCCGACGATGGCTTCAAGCGCACGCCGGAGCCGGGCCGCTAATCTGTTTCCTCACACAGCGCGGTGGGCCGCCGCGCTGTCCTGTTTCTCCAGCCTTTCCCTTCCCCGCGTTGATCCCAGTCCCGTCTGACTCCAGGCTAAGGCTCCAGCTATCTCCTTTCCGCTCGCTTGCGGATTCCTTCCAAAGCCCAACCACAAAGTTAAGCGTCCTGCTAACATTTGTCCGACCTTTGGGTGCTCTGGCCACCGGGCTCCTGGCCCGGCTCCGCGTTGTAGAGGGACGCGCGCGCATGGCAGGCGTGAAGCCGCGCGCCCAAGGTTGTTATACGAACGGGTATTCCCAGAAAAAAACGCAGGAGAAAGTTCAATGACGTTCAAGCTTCACAAGCTGCTGCCGGTGAGCGCAGCGGTCATGGCGCTCGCAGCGCTCTCGGGCAACGCGGCGGCCGACCAGGTCGTCAAGATCGGCCACGTCGGGCCGCTCACGGGCGGTTCGGCCCACCTCGGCAAGGACAACGAGAACGGCGCGCGCCTCGCCATCGAGGAAATCAACGCCAAGGGTCTTACGATCGACGGCCAAAAGATTACGCTCTCGCTCGACGCCCAGGACGACGCCGCCGACCCGCGCCAGGCCACCCAGGTCGCGCAGAAACTCGTCGACGACAAGGTCGTTGCCGTGATTGGCCATCTGAATTCGGGGGCATCGATCCCGGCTTCGAAGATTTACAGCGACGCGGGCATCGTGCAGATCTCGCCGTCGTCGACCAATCCTTCGTACACGCAGCAGGGTTTCAAGACGACGTACCGCGTGGTCGCGACCGATGCCCAGCAAGGCCCCGCGCTTGCCGACTACGCAGCGAAAAGCCTGAACGTGAAGACCGTGGCCGTGGTCGACGACTCGACCGCGTATGGCCAGGGCCTCGCCAACGAGTTCGAGAAGACGGCGAAGTCGCTTGGCATGAAGGTGCTCTCGCACGACGCGACCAACGACAAGGCCGTGGATTTCCGCGCGATCCTCACGAAGATCAAGGGCGAGAACCCGGACGCGATCATGTACGGCGGCATGGACGCCACCGGCGGTCCGTTCGCGAAGCAGGCGAAGCAACTGGGGCTGCGCGCGAAGGTGCTGTCGGGCGACGGCGTGTGCACGGAAAGCCTCGCGGAGCTGGCGGGCGCGGCGACCGACAATATCGTTTGCTCGCAGGCGGGCATGGCGGTCGAGCGCATGAATGGCGGTGCGGCGTTCGCGGCGAAGTACCAGAAGCGCTTCGGTCACCCGATCGAATTCGATGCGCCGTTCACGTATGACGCGGTGTACATCGTCGTCGATGCGATGAAGCGCGCGAACTCGACCGATCCCGCGAAGGTCCTCGCGCAGATCCCGGGCACGGACTACAAGGGCGTGATTGGCGAGACCACCTTCGACGCGAAGGGCGACCTCAAGCACGGCGTGATCTCGCTCTACAACTACAAGGCAGGCAAGAAGACGCTGCTCGACGTGGTGAAGATGTAAGCACGCAGGCGCCAGGTCATCTCGGCGCGCTGCAAACGGAACGGCCAACCGGCGCGAGCGGGTTGGCCGTTTTGCTATTGCGCAGTGCTTATTGCGCGGGTTTGGCCGCAGCCCGCCGCCGCGCGCGTTTGGACACGCCATTGACGAGCGCCCAGCGCAATACCGGTGCGACCGCTCGCATGCCAGGCTGCACGAGCGCGCGGCGCGCAAAGGAGAAGGAATCGAAGCCGAGCATCTGCTGCGCGAAAGGCGGCAACAGGTCGATGCCCGCATTCCTGATCAGCGCGCCAGCAGGGCGCATTCCCGGTCGCGGCGCCGGCGCATCCATGAGCACGCGCACGACCTCGAACGTGCGCTCGCTCGCGACGAGTGCGGGCTGCATCGACTGCAAATACGCATCGACTTCGGCGCGCGAGCGTGGCACGTTCGCAGCGCCCAGCAGTTCGGCAATGCGCGCGACTTCGGCGTAGTACTGATCCTGCATCTCACCGGGCAGTGCGGGATTCACGAAGCGCAAATACGCGCCGAGAAAGCTCGATACTTCGGCCACGTGCACCCACGTCAGCAATGCGGGATCGCTCGCGCGGTAGGGGCAGTCATCGGGCGCGGTGCCCGTCACGGCGAAGTGAATCGTCTTGACGCGTTCGATCAAGGCCAGCGCGTCGGCGCGGCTGCCGTATGTCGTGCCCGCGATGAAAGTCGCGGTGCGCCGCAGCCGCCCGAGTATGTCGATGCGAAACGTCGAATGGTCCCACACGCCGGCGAGCGCAAGCGGATGCAGCGCCTGGAGCAGCAGCGCACTGACGCCTCCCGCCATCATCGCGGCGAAATCGGCGTGGACTTTCCAGCAGACGGCGTCGGGGCCGAAGAGGCCCGGGTCGCCCGGCGGATGCGAGTAATCGAGTCTCGGGCCGCTGCCCGTGGTTAGATGCGTGATGCTTTCGGCGAGCGTCATGCGCAGGCGGCGCACGAGTTGACCGGCAAGGCCGGTCGGCTCAGGAGCGTTGGGAGGCAGGCCAGCATGATCGGACATCGTGCTCTCGCTCGCGCTGCGTTGAAGTGCGTTGAAGGTGTGCCGTGCAAATGTACTGCGGCTTACGACGCGTCCGGTTCCCAGTCGCCGCCCGTCGATGCGTCGTCTGGCACCGTGAGGCCGAAGTGGCGATAGCTCAGTTGCGTGGCCACGCGGCCGCGCGGCGTGCGCTGCAGATAGCCCTGCTGGATCAGATACGGTTCGAGCACGTCCTCGATCGTGTCGCGTTCCTCGCCGATTGCGGCGGCGAGATTGTCCACGCCCACCGGGCCGCCGTCGAACTTGTGCAGGATGGCTTCGAGCAGCTTGCGGTCCATCAGGTCGAAGCCCACGGGGTCGACGTCGAGCATGCGCAGCGCGGCGTCGGCGACCTTGGCGGTGATCGCACCGTCGGCTTTCACCTCGGCGTAGTCGCGCACGCGGCGCAGCAGACGGTTCGCGATACGCGGCGTGCCGCGCGAGCGGCGCGCGATTTCGAGCGCGCCGTCAGGGTGAATCTGCGCGCCGAGCAGCGATGCGGAGCGTTGCACGATGCGCGAGAGTTCACTCGCGTTGTAGAACTCGAGGCGCGAGACGATGCCGAAGCGGTCGCGCAGCGGGTTCGTGAGCATGCCCGCGCGCGTGGTCGCGCCCACGAGCGTGAACGGCTGGAGGTCGAGCTTCACGCTGCGCGCGGCCGGCCCTTCGCCAATCATGATGTCGATCTGGTAGTCCTCGAGCGCCGGGTACAGGATTTCCTCGACGACCGGCGAGAGCCGGTGAATTTCGTCGATGAAGAGCACGTCGTTGGCTTCGAGATTGGTGAGCAGCGCTGCGAGATCGCCCGCGCGCTCCAGCACGGGGCCCGACGTCTGCCGCAGATTGACCCCCATTTCGCGCGCGATGATGTGCGCGAGCGTGGTTTTGCCGAGGCCCGGCGGTCCGAACAGCAGCACGTGGTCGAGCGGTTCGGAACGGCGCTTCGCGGCCTCGATGAAGATCTCGAGCTGGCCGCGCACTTTTTCCTGGCCGACATATTCGTCGAGCTGGCGCGGGCGCAACGCGCGTTCGAACGCTTCCTCGTGGGTCGAGGCGGGCGTGGCGGCGATCACGCGGTCGGCGCCGGCGTGGTTGGCGGCGAGTTTGTCGGTTTCGATCATCCAGCGATTGTACCGCGCAGACTATGCGGCGGCGGCCCGTCCCGAGCCCCGGGATCGTGCCGCAACTAACAGCCTGGCTCGAGCCTGCGCGAAGTCGATCAGGCCTTCGAAAGTGCCTTGAGCGCGAGCTTGATGCCTTCGGAAACGCCGGTGCCGGCGGGCACGTTCTTGATCGCGGCGAGCGCCTCCTTCTCCGAATAGCCGAGCGCGAGCAGCGCGTTGAGGATGTCGTTCGCGTGGTCGGAAGGCGAAGCGGCGGCGGCCATTGCACCGAGGTCCGCACCGAGCTTGCCCTTGAGTTCGAGCAGCAGACGCTCGGCCGTTTTCTTGCCGATGCCGGGCACGCGGGTGAGGCGCGCCGCATCTTGCTGTGTGACCGCTTGCGAGAGGTCGTGCACGCTCATGCCCGAGAGCACGGCGAGCGCCATGCGCGCGCCGATGCCGCTGATCTTGAGCAGTTCGCGAAACGTCGAGCGTTCCTCTTGCGTGCCGAAGCCGAAGAGCAGATGCGCGTCTTCGCGCACGATCATCTGCGTGAGCAACACGATTTTTTCGCCGTTGCTGGGCAGGTTGTAGAACGTGCTCATCGGCACGTCGACTTCGTAGCCGACGCCGTTGCAGTCGATGAGCAGGTGCGGCGGGTTCTTTTCCAGCAATACGCCGGCAATGCGACCGATCATGGCGGTTTCTGTGATGAGGGAAAGCTCAAGAGTGTAGCGGAGGGCAGGGCACTCCGGAGCGCATGGCTGGAACGTTGGCCGTTTGGGCGAGGCGCATTAGTCGCGTAATCAGCCACACATTCAACCGCGCATTTAGCCTATCAACCGCCCACGCCGCACCCGCATGCCCTTCTTCGCGAGCGCAGGCGCAAGTCCGCCGAGCGTGGCGAGCGCATCCCCGCCGTGCGCGTGACAGATCGCCATGCCGAGCGCGTCGGCCGCGTCGGTGCCGGGCGTGCCCGTGAGGGCGAGCAGGCGCACGACCATTTGCTGCATCTGCTCTTTGGTCGCGCGTCCGTAGCCCACCACGGCTTGCTTGAGTTGCAGCGCGGTGTATTCGGCCACCGGCACGCCGCCCGAAACCAGCCCGCAAATGGCAGCGCCGCGCGCCTGACCGAGCAGGAGCGTCGACTGCGGATTGACGTTGACGAACACTTTTTCGATCGCCGCCTGGTCGGGCGCGTGCTGGCGGATCAGCGTGGAGACGCCCTCGAAAATGGTGCCTAGGCGCGTGGGCAGATCGGCGTCGGCGGTGCGGATGAC
This sequence comes from Paraburkholderia sp. J8-2, assembly GCF_905220195.1. NCBI lineage: Bacteria > Pseudomonadati > Pseudomonadota > Betaproteobacteria > Burkholderiales > Burkholderiaceae > Paraburkholderia > Paraburkholderia sp. J8-2. The sequence continues at coordinate 224,562 of NZ_CAJMZA010000002.1, read as the reverse complement.
GCCGCTTGCGACATACGTGAGCTGATGGCCGTGACGCTCGATCACGCCGAAGCCGGTGACGCGCAAGCCGGGGTCGATGCCGAGAATTCTCATGAAATGCGGGAAAAACGGATGTGCTGCGATGGTACAACGAACGGCATGCCTGCCGCGAGCCTCGAGGGCGCGAGCGAACCCGGCGCGCCCTGCAAAGAAAAAGCCCGCGGGACGCAAGTCCGGCGGGCCAGGCTCAAGCGGCGCGTCACGTGCAGGTCACGCGCCGCGCGCAAGGATCAGTGACGGAAGTGGCGAATGCCTGTCATCACCATGGCGATGTTGTGCTCGTCGGCGGCGCCGATCACTTCGTCGTCGCGCATCGAGCCGCCCGGCTGGATCACGCAGGTCGCGCCCGCGTTGACCACCACGTCGAGACCGTCACGGAACGGGAAGAACGCGTCCGACGCGACCGCCGTGCCCGCGAGCTTCAGGCCCGCGTTCTCGGCCTTGATGCTGGCGATGCGCGCCGAGTCCACGCGGCTCATCTGGCCTGCGCCCACGCCCATCGTCATGCCGTTCGCGCAGAACACGATGGCGTTCGACTTCACGAACTTCGCCACGCGCCATGCGAACAGCAGGTCGTCCATTTCCTTCGGCGTCGGGTGGCGCTTCGTCACCACGCGCAGTTCGTGCGGCTGCACGTTCTTCGCATCGAGCGACTGCACGAGCAGGCCGCCGCCCACGCGCTTGAGGTCGAACGCGTTATGGCCGTCGCCCAGCGCGATTTCCAGCAGACGCACATTCTGCTTCGCGGCGAACACGGCCTTCGCGGCTGCCGAGAACGACGGCGCGATCAGCACTTCGACGAACTGCTTCGCCACGGCTTGGGCAGCCGCTTCGTCCACTTCGCGGTTGAACGCGATGATGCCGCCGAACGCCGAGGTCGGGTCGGTCTGGAACGCCTTCGAGTAGGCTTCGAGCGCGTTCGCGCCGATTGCCACGCCGCACGGATTCGCGTGCTTGATGATCACGCAGGCCGGGGCGTCGAACGTCTTCACGCATTCCCAGGCCGCGTCCGAGTCGGCGATGTTGTTGTACGAAAGTTCCTTGCCCTGGAGCTGCGTGTAGTTCGCGAGCGCGCCGGCGGGCGTCGTGAGGTCGCGGTAGAACGCGGCGCTCTGGTGCGGGTTTTCGCCGTAGCGCAGGTCCTGGACCTTGTCGAACGCGAGGTTCAGCACGGCCGGGTAGGTGTTGCGCGACTTGTGCTCGAGCGCTTCGGTCAGGCTCGTGAGGTAGTTCGTGATCGCGCCGTCGTACTGCGCCGTGTGCGAGAACACCTTGGTCGCGAGACGGAAGTTCGTGGCGTAGCTCACGGTGTTGCCGTTCGCGCGCATCTCTTCCAGCACCTTCGCGTAGTCGGCCGGGTCGACCACCACGGTCACGTCGCGATGATTCTTCGCCGCCGAGCGCAGCATGGTCGGGCCGCCGATATCGATGTTCTCGATCGCGTCTTCGAGCGTGCACTCTTCCTTCGACACCGTCTGGACGAACGGGTAGAGGTTCACGACGAGCAGGTCGATCGTCGGGATGTCGTGCTTTTCGAGCGCGGCCATGTGCTCGGGCAGGTCGCGGCGCGCAAGAATGCCGCCGTGGACCTTCGGGTGCAGCGTTTTCACGCGCCCATCGAGCATTTCCGGAAAGCCGGTGTAGTCGGCCACTTCGGTGACGGGAAGGCCCGCGTCCGCGAGCAGTTTCGCGGTGCCGCCGGTCGACAGGATCTTGACGCCGAGATCCGACAGGGATTTCGCGAAGTCGACAATGCCTGCCTTGTCGGAAACGGAGATGAGCGCTTGCTTGATCATGATGTGGGAGAGTTGCCGATAGATCGAGGAGTCCGCGCCGAAGGTCCAGTAAAACGCAGCGGCGTTACAGCAGGCCGTGCTGCTGGAGCTTCTTGCGCAGCGTGTTGCGGTTGATGCCGAGATACTCGGCGGCCAGCGACTGATTGCCGCCTGCCTGCTCGAGCACCACCTCGAGCATCGGTTTTTCGACGCACGCCATTACCATTTCGTAGACGTCGTGCGGATTGCTGCCGTCGAGGTCCTGGAAGTAGATGCCAAGGCTCTCGCGGACGGATTGTTCGATGTTGTGCTTGCTCATGCTGCCAGTCGATCGGTTGATTCGTCGCTGCCGTCGCTGTCGTTGTTCTCGTCGTCGACGTAGACGAGGCGCTCGGAGCGCGCCTTCTGTTCGTCGAAGAACTGGTTGACGGCGACAAGCTGCTCGCGCGTGGTGTCCAGCGTATTCATGCGATGCCGGAACGTGTTGGCGCCGCAAAGGCCGCGAGTGTACCAGCCGATATGCTTGCGTGCAGTACGCACGCCCGTAAATTCGCCATAAAACGCGTAGTGGTCCTCCAGATGCTCATTCATGATCGACTGGATTTCGTCCACGCGCGGCGGCGGCAACAGTTCGCCCGTCGCGAGGAAATGTTCGATTTCGCGGAACAGCCACGGGCGCCCCTGCGCTGCGCGGCCGATCATGATGGCGTCGGCGCCCGTGAGCGCGAGGACCTCTCGTGCCTTTTGCGGCGACGTAATGTCGCCGTTCGCGACCACCGGAATCCGTGCCGCGGCTTTCACTGCGGCGATCGTTTCGTACTCCGCTTCACCGTGATAGAGGTCGGCGCGCGTGCGGCCGTGCACGGTGAGCATGGAGATGCCGCTTTCTTCGGCAATACGCGCGATGGTGAGCGCGTTGCGGTTGTCGCGGTCCCAGCCCGTGCGGATCTTGAGCGTAACGGGCACGGCGTCGGGGCCCACGCCCACGGCGTCGACCACGGCCTTGACGATGCGCGCGACCAGCGGCTCGTTCTGCAGGAGCGCCGAGCCGGCCGCGACGTTGCAGACCTTCTTGGCCGGGCAGCCCATGTTGATGTCGATGATCTGCGCGCCGTTCGCCACGTTGTAGCGCGCGGCTTCGGCCATCATGTCCGGATCGGCGCCGGCGATCTGCACGGAGATGGGTTCCACTTCGCCCGCGTGATTGGCGCGGCGCATGGTCTTTTCGCTCTTCCAGAGCTGCGCGTTGGATGCGACCATTTCGGACACCGCATAGCCCGCGCCGAGGCGCTTGCACAACTGACGGAACGGCCTGTCCGTGACGCCCGCCATGGGGGCGACGAACAGGTTATTACGCAAGGTGTGACGGCCGATAGTGAACATGACGCGCGGGCGAGGCCGGTGCCGCGACCCGGATGGCAATCCGGCTGGCGCGGCGAACGGCGTGAATTTGCAAAAGGGGAAACGCGTATTTTAGCGTTAACGGGATGCAAGGTCGCGCAGCGCGGACCCTGGTCTTGTTGTAGGGCGGCGCTTCAGCGTGAAAACAATCATGCAAAAAAAAGCGATGCGACCCTTAGTTGGCTGACTCAACTCCGCTGCCCAAACATCATCTGCCGCGCGAGCGCCGTCTTCACTGGCGGCGCGAATTCGAGCGCCGTGAGCGCGAGCCCGCGCAGCGTGGCGAGCGGACCGAAATCGACGGTGAAAAGGCGGGCGAGCGTATCCGTTGTGCCGATCGTCATGCGCCGGTCGAACGCGCGGCGGCCCGCGAACTCGGCGAGCGCGCGCGGCGTGGCGCCGTGCTGCGCGAGTGAGTCGGCAAGGGCGTGGGCGTCGCGCAGGCCGAGATTGAGGCCCTGGCCCGCCACCGGATGCAGCGTCTGCGCGGCATTGCCGACCGCTGCGATGCGGCCGTTACCGGAAACGAGGGCGTCGAGCGCGTTCAAGCCGAGTGGGAAAGCCGCGCGACCGTGAATGTGCGTGAAGCGGCCCATGCGCGGGCCGAACGCCACACCGAGTTCGGCGAGGAAGTCGGCGTCGGAAAGCTGCGCGCGCCGCTCGGCTTGCGCAGGCGAGCAGCACCACACGAGCGCGTAGTCCGCGCCGCGCACGCCGCCCATCGGCAGGAGCGCGATTGGGCCTTCGCTCGTGAAACGCTCCCACGCCACGTGTGGCTGCGGGGCCGCGAGCGTCACCACGCCGACCAGCGCCGTTTGGCCGTAGTCGCGCGTGCGTTTGGTTTCGGCGGCCGGCACGATCGCATTTGCGTCGGCTTCGTCGGAATCGTTTTGCGTATCGCGCTGGGGCAGCGGGCGATACAGGCCGCCTTCGGCGTTCACGAGGATGCGCGTGCGCAACTGCCGCTCAACGCCCGCGCTCACGACCGGCAGCGTCACGCCGTCGTGCTCCACGACGGGATCGTGCGCCTGCGTGTGATGCAGCCAGTGCACCGGCGTGCCGTGCACGGCACGCGCGAGCGCCTGAACGATCGCGCCGTAGCGCGCCACGTAGCCAAGCGCGGGCAAGTCGTAGTCGTGCCGGTCGATCAGCGTGCGCCCGAAATGGCCGCGCTGCGAGACATGAATACGCTCGATAGACGTCGCGTCGTGCGGCCATGCGAGCGCCTCGAGCAGCGTGCGGCTGCCCTGCGAAACGGCAATGGCGCGCGGGTCGCCGGCGCTGTCCTCGGGTTCGCGCGCGTCGATCAGCGCGATCGAGAGCCCTTGCGTGGCGCTGCGCCGCGCGAGCCACCCCGCGAGCGCGAGACCCACCGGCCCGGCGCCGACGATCGCCACGTCGTGATCGAAATGAGCGGGCGTGTTCGCGCCGGTGGAAGTGTCGTTCGCGCTGCCGGAAACTGCGTTCATGTCGTTTGCTTCGTTTCGTGTGGGATCTTCGCGTGGTTGTGTCTGCGCTTGCGTCAGGCGCCGCGCTGCGCGTCCTGCATCAGCGCTTCGATTTCATCGGCCGCAACGGGCACGCCGCGCGTGATCAGCTCGCAGCCCGTTTCGGTGACGATCGCGTCGTCCTCGATGCGAATGCCGATGTCCCAGTAGCGCTCGGGCACGTCCTCTGCCGCGCGGATGTAGAGGCCTGGCTCGATCGTGAGCGTCATGCCGGGGCGCAGCGTGCGCCAGGGCGGCGGGGCGTCGGGTTTTCCGGCGCTCGGCGCAATATCGCGCTCACGATAATCGCCCGCGTCGTGCACATCCATGCCGAGCCAGTGCCCGGTGCGATGCATATAGAAGCGCGCATAGGCGCGCTCGGCGATCACGTCGTCGACGCTCGCAAAGCGCTGCCGGTCGATGATGCCGGTATCGAGCAGCCCCTGCGCAAGCACGCGCACCGCGGCGTCGTGCGGCGCTTCGAAGTTCACACCGGCGCGCGTGGCATCGACGGCGGCCTGCTGGGCGGCGAGCACGATGTCGTAAAGCTCGCGTTGCGCGCCGGTGAAGCGGCCGCTCGCGGGGAACGTGCGCGTGATGTCCGAGGCGTAGCCGTTCAACTCGCACGCGGCGTCGATGAGCACGAGGTCGCCCGCGCGCGCCACCGCGTTGCCCGCCGGGTAGTGCAGCACGCACGCATTCGCGCCTGCCGCGACGATCGAGCCGTAGGCGGGGGCCTGCGCGCCGTGCTTGCGGAACGTGTAAAGCAGCTCCGCCTCGATCTCGTATTCGCGCATGCCGGGCCGGCATGTCTGCATCGCGCGCACGTGCGCGAGCGCCGAGATCTTCGCGGCGCGGCGCATCGTGTCGAGTTCGTGCGCGTCCTTGATCACGCGCATGTCGTCGAGCAGCGGCAGCAGGTCGTATGCGGCTGCGGGCGCGGTGATGCCGCTGCGCCCCTGCGCGCGCACCGCATCGATCCAGCGCTTCACCTGCGCGTCGAAGCGCCCGGAAGCCGCGAGCGCGTAGTGCAGCGCCGGACGGTTCGCAATGAGCTGCGGGATGCGTGCGTCGAGTTCGTCGAAGGGAAACGCGGCGTCGAAGCCGTACGCCTCGCGCGCGGCGTCGGGACCGAAGCGAAACCCTTCCCACGTTTCGCGCTCGACGTTCTTCGCGCGGCAGAACAGGATCGCGGCGGGCTGGTTTTCACCCGCGTTCGCGTCGAGCACGAGCAGCGCCTCGGGCTCCGTGAAGCCGGTGAGGTAGTAGAAGTAGCTGTCGTGCCGGTACGGATAGTCCGCGTCGCGATTGCGCAGTGCCTCGGGCGCGGTCGGCACGAGCGCGACGCCACCGCCTTGCGCACGCAGCGCGGCGAGCACGCGTTCGCGGCGCGCGCGATAGAGCGCCGCGCCGCCGTCGGGGCCGCGCTGCATGTCGGCTGCGTCGGCCACGTTGGCGGCTGGGTGGGCTTCGCTCGAGGCGGCCGGGGCGCTGTGCTTGAGGGTCGAGTCCATCGTGAGATTGTAGCGCTGGCTACAAACGGACGCGCGTGGTCGCGGTCAGCCGCAGTGAGCGCCGCTGCCGCCGAGGTTGTCTCCTGCCTACATAATTTGTAGGAAAAATCCTGCACTGCAACAGACGGCACGTCAGAAAAATACGAATCCAACGTATACTTCGGCCGGATTCCAGAAAAGGCAGGTGGTATGAAACTTATCGGTTCGCTCGGCAGCCCGTATGTCCGCAAGGCGCGGATCACGCTCGCTGAAAAGAAAATCGACTACAAGCTGGTGCTCGAGAACGTGTGGGGCGAGGAAACGGAGATTCACGATTTCAACCCGCTCGGCAAGGTGCCGTGTCTCGTGATGGACGACGGCGAGGCCGTGTTCGACTCGCGCGTGATCTGCGAGTACGTCGACATGCTTTCGCCTGTGGCCAAGCTCATTCCGCCCGCAGGCCGCGAGCGTATTGAAGTGCGTTGCTGGGAAGCGCTCGCCGACGGCATGCTCGACGCGACCGTGCTGATCCGCCTCGAAGGCACGCAACGCACGCCGGAGCAGCGCAACGAGGCCTGGGTGAAGCGCCAGGAGCGCAAGATCCACGAAGGTCTCGCCGCGATGGCCAAGGGACTTGACGGCAACCCGTGGTGCGCGGGCAACCGCTACACGATCGCGGATATTTCCGTGGGCTGCGCGCTCGGCTATCTCGACTTCCGCATGCCGGAGCTGAACTGGCGTGAGGCGCATCCGAATCTCGCGCGTCACTTCGAAAAGCTCTCGCAGCGCCAGTCGTTCATCGACACGGTGCCGCAAGGCTGATCGGCAGTTCTCAGACAGCCGATGCAAAAACGCCCGACGGCATTGCGTGCCGCCGGGCGTTTTCGCGTCAGTCGCACCTCGCCTTCCTCAAGCGATCTTTTCCTCCGCCGGCGCGAATGAATCGCTGCGCGCGACCGGCCACCACTTCTCGTACAGCTGATAGCGATAGCGGCCTTCGAGCAGATCGCCGGGCTTCAGGTACTTGAGCAGTTCCGACATCAGCTTCACCTCGTACGACGACACGCGCCGCACGATGTGATGCGCACGCAGATCCGACGGGCTCGAAAGGCCAGCGGCCTGTATCAGCTCTTGCAGCGCGTGCAGCGTGTTGTGATGGAAGTTGAAGACGCGCTCGCCCTTGTCCGGCACGTTCAGCGCGCGTTGGCGCACGGGGTCTTGCGTGGCGACGCCGGTGGGGCAGCGGTCCGAGTGGCACTTCTGCGCCTGGATGCAGCCTACCGCGAACATGAAGCCGCGCGCCGAGTTCACCCAGTCCGCGCCGATCGCGAGCGTGCGTGCGATATCGAACGCGGTGATGATCTTGCCGCTCGCGCCGATCTTGATCTTGTCGCGCAGGCCAATGCCCACGAGCGTGTTGTGCACGAGGAGCAGCCCTTCCTGCAGCGGCGTGCCGATATGGTCGGTGAATTCAAGCGGGGCCGCGCCGGTGCCGCCTTCCGCGCCGTCCACGACGATGAAGTCGGGCAGGATGCCGGTTTCGAGCATCGCCTTGGCGATGCCGAAGAACTCCCACGGATGCCCGATGCACAGTTTGAAGCCCGTGGGCTTGCCGCCCGAGAGCTTGCGCAGACGCTCGACGAATTCGAGCAGCCCGCGCGGCGTGGAGAATTCAGAGTGGCGCGCGGGCGAGACACAATCTTTGCCAATGGGAATGCCGCGCGTTTCGGCGATCTCGGGCGTGACCTTCGCGGCGAGCAGCATGCCGCCATGGCCGGGCTTCGCGCCCTGCGAGAGCTTCACCTCGATCATCTTCACCTGCGGTTCGTTCGCGAGGCGCTGGAACTTGTCGGCGCTAAAGGTGCCGTCGTCGTTGCGGCAGCCGAAGTAGCCCGAGGCGATTTCCCAGATGATGTCGCCGCCATTCTCGCGGTGATACTTCGACATCGAGCCTTCGCCCGTGTCGTGTGCGAAGCCGCCTTTCTTCGCGCCCATGTTGAGCGCGCGGATCGCGTTGGCCGAGAGCGCGCCGAAGCTCATCGCCGAGATGTTGAAGATCGACATCGAGTACGGCTGCGCGCGGTTCGCGCCTACGAGTACGCGAAAGTCGCTGCCCGCGAGCTTCGTGGGCGCGAGCGAGTGGCTGATCCATTCGTGGCCCACGGCCTTCACGTCGAGTTCGGTGCCGTACGGGCGGCTGTCCACCGCGTTCTTCGCGCGCTGGTAGACGAGGCTGCGCTGAGCAAGCGAGAACGGCTTTTCGTCGGTGTCGTCCTCGACGAAGTACTGGCGGATCTCGGGCCGCACGAACTCGAACAGGAAGCGCAGATGGCCCCAGATCGGGTAGTTGCGCAGGATCGCGTGGCGCTCCTGGAACATGTCGTAGACGCCGAGCGCGACGAGCAGCACCGGCACGATCACGCAGTACCACGACAGGTGATGGAGGGCAGCCGCGGCGACGCAGGCTGCAAGCAGCAGCACCGCGCCCCACATGGCGAGATAACGTCGGGAAAACATTGGGGGGACTCCTCGAACTTGATGTAATGCGCGCCCTTGTGCGCTCCTCTCGTGAAGGGGCGGTGCGCGTGAGCCGCGCGGTTGCCGGGCGCGGCTTGCGGGAATGATGCCGCAAGTTCGTGAATCTGGCTGGGAGGCGGGCAAGAAGCGGGCAAGAAACGGGCAAGAAGCGGGCACGCCGTTTGATCGGTGTCTGGCAGGTGTCGAAAGACGCCAAAAAAAACGCGGCGCCCAGGGCGCCGCGCAGTGTTCTCTTACGTTTTGCTTGACGGTGCTTGCGTCACGCCGTCGTGGCTGCAGCGGGCTTCTTGCGCGCTACGCGCTTCTTTTTCTTCGGCGCTTCGGGCGGCAGTACCGCGGGCACGTGCGGCGCGAGCGTCGTCACCGCTTCGATGATGCCACCGCCCAGGCACACGTCGCCGTCATAGAGCACCGCCGACTGGCCGGGCGTCACGGCCCATTGCGCATCGGGAAAACGCAGCGTGAACTGGCCCGCGCCGAATTCGTCTGCGGTGTGGAACGAGCAGGGCGCATCCGCCTGGCGATAGCGCGTTTTCGCGCCGCACGCATGGTCCTGCGCCGGCGGCTCGCCCGCCACCCAGCTCACATTGCCCGCACGCAGTTCGTGCGCGAGCAGCCACGGATGATCGTGGCCTTGCACGACGTAGAGCGTATTCGAGGCGATGTCCTTGCCCGCGACGAACCACGGGTCGCCGCTGCCGTCCTTGCTGCCGCCAAGACCAATGCCCTTGCGCTGCCCGAACGTGTAGAACGCCAGGCCAATGTGCTCGCCCACGACCTTGCCATCGGGCGTCATCATCGGGCCGGGTTGGGTCGGCAGATAGCGGTTGAGGAAGTCGCGGAACGGCCGTTCGCCGATGAAGCAGATTCCTGTGGAATCCTTCTTTTTCGCGTTCGGCAGGCCGATCTTCTCGGCGATCTCGCGCACCTTCGTCTTCGGAATCTCGCCGAGCGGGAACATCGTCTTCGAAAGCTGCGCCTGGTTCAGGCGATGCAGGAAGTACGACTGATCCTTCGTGTGGTCGAGCGCCTTCAGCAGTTCGAAACGACCGCCACGCTCGTTGTTCTGACGCACGCGCGCATAGTGGCCCGTGGCGATCGTTTCCGCGCCGAGCGACATGGCGTGGTCCAGAAAAGCCTTGAACTTGATCTCGGCGTTGCAGAGCACGTCCGGGTTCGGCGTGCGGCCCGCGGAATACTCGCGCAGGAACTCCGCGAACACGCGGTCCTTGTATTCGGCGGCGAAGTTCACGGCTTCCACGTCGATGCCGATCAGGTCCGCGACCGACACTACGTCGATCCAGTCCTGGCGCGTCGAGCAGTACTCGCCGTCGTCGTCGTCTTCCCAGTTCTTCATGAAGAGACCGACGACGTCGAACCCCTGCTCCTTGAGCAGCCATGCGGTCACCGACGAATCGACGCCGCCCGACATGCCTACCACGACCTTACGTTTGCTCATTTCGTTGCTGCCTTAACTCAACTTGGGTGCGACCTGGGGTGCCGCTTTCGGTGCTGTCGCGTGCGTCTGGATGAAATCCAGCGGCACGCGCTTGCCTGCGAGGTAATCGTCGACACAGCGCATGACGAGCGGCGTGCGATGGCGCTCGCTCGCCGCGCGCAACTCGTCGGCGCTCATCCACACCGTGCGCACGATGTCAGGATCGAGCGCGCGGTTTTCCGGCTCGACTGCAACACTGCCGCAGTACGTGAAGCGCACATACGTCGCGCCGCTTTCGCCCGGCTTGCCGAAGTGCGTCATATACACGCCGACCAGCGCCTCAGGCGTGAACGCATGCGCGGTTTCCTCGAGCGTTTCGCGTATCACCGCCTCGTGCAGCGTTTCGCCCGCTTCCAGATGGCCGGCGGGCTGGTTCAGACGCAGGCCGGCTGGCGTGTGCTCTTCGACGAGCAGAAAACGCCCGTCGCGCTCGACGATCGCGGCCACGGTGACGTGGGGTGCCCAGGTTTCCTCATTCATGGGCCGGTATTTTACCGGGACGCCGCAAACGCTGCCCGGGGCCGGATCGGGCCCCCGGGCGGCGCAACGGGGGCGCATGCCCGGCTCGCCTGGTACTGCCGACCGTCCGGTCGGACGACGCAGCGTGTTGTGTGCATCGCACAAAAGCGGGCAATTCCCGCTACAAAGCCGCCGCCGCTTTCGGTTAAAGTGGTGCCGTCGTTTGCCGTTGCAATGGATGCCGGCGCCTGAATGCCGTCGGTCTCCCTTCGCTCGATTCGAGCCAGAACAGCTAGAACAAGAAGGTCGAGGAGGAAACAACGATGCATATCGGAGTGCCTGCAGAGACGCGGGCGAACGAAACCCGCGTGGCCGCGACGCCGGAGACAGTCAAGAAGTACGTCGCCCAGGGTCACACGGTCACGATCCAGGCCGGCGCGGGTGCCGGCGCGAGCTATCTCGACGAGGCCTACACGGCCGTGGGTGCGCAGGTCGCCGACGCGGCCACGGCCTTCGGCGCGGACCTCGTGCTCAAGGTCCAGTCACCCACCGTCAGCGAATTGCCGTTCATGAAGCGCGGCGCGGTGCTGGTCGGCATGCTCGATCCCTTTAATGCGGAAAACGCCGCGAAGCTGGCCGAGGCAGGCGTGACGGCCTTCGCGCTCGAAGCCGCGCCGCGTACCACGCGCGCGCAAAGCCTCGACGTGCTGTCGTCGCAGGCCAACATCGCCGGGTACAAGGCGGTGCTCGTGGCCTCGAACCTTTATCCGCGCTTCATGCCGATGCTCATGACCGCCGCCGGGACGGTGAAAGCCGCGCGCGTGCTGATTCTCGGCGCGGGCGTGGCGGGCCTGCAGGCCATCGCCACGGCGCGGCGTTTGGGCGCGGTGATCGAAGCTTCGGACGTGCGCCCGGCGGTAAAGGAACAGATCGAGTCGCTCGGCGGGAAATTCCTCGACGTGCCCTACGAAACCGATGAAGAGCGGGAAGCCGCCGTCGGCGTGGGCGGCTACGCTCGGCCCATGCCGCCATCGTGGCTCGCGCGCCAGTCGGCGCTGGTGCACGAGCGCGCCAGGCAGGCCGACATCGTCATCTCGACCGCGCTGATCCCGGGCCGCGACGCACCGACGCTGCTGCCTTCCGAAACCGTGCAGGCAATGAAGCCGGGCTCGGTGGTGATCGACCTCGCGGCAGGACGCGGCCCCATTGCCGATCAGGCAAGCGGCCGGCGCGGCGGCAACTGCCCGCTCACCGAGGCCGACAAGGTGGTGACGCACCACGGCGTGCAGATCTGCGGCTACACGAACCTCGCCTCGATGGTCGCCGCCGACGCCTCCGCGCTCTACGCGCGCAACCTGCTTGACTTCCTGAAGCTGATCGTCACGAAGGAAGGCACGCTCAACATCGATCTCGCGGACGACATCGTCGCGGCCACGCTGCTGGCCCGCGACGGCCAGGTCACGCGCAAGACATAAGGGGAGAACAGGAATGGAAGTCATCAACCATACCGTCATCAACCTGATCATCTTCGTGCTGGCCGTGTACGTGGGCTATCACGTGGTCTGGAACGTCACGCCCGCGCTGCATACGCCGCTCATGGCCGTGACCAATGCGATTTCGGCGATCGTGATCGTGGGCGCGATGCTCGCCACCGGGCTTACGGTGGGCGGCCCGGGCAAGTTCTTCGGCACGTTCGCCGTGCTGCTCGCGGCCGTGAACGTGTTCGGCGGGTTCCTCGTCACGAGGCGAATGCTGGAGATGTTCCGCAAGAAGGAGCCGAAAAAGCTCTCCTCTCCTGCCAGCAAGGAGTGTGCGTAAATGAGCATGAACGTCGTTACGCTGCTTTACCTGGTGGCGTCGGTCTGCTTCATCCAGGCGCTCAAGGGGCTGTCCAACCCGAAGAGCGCACGCGCCGGCAACGTGTTCGGCATGGTCGGCATGGCCATCGCCATTCTGACTACCCTTGCGCTGATCGTGAAGGAGTCCGCACAGTTCGGCTCGAATCTCGGGCTCGGTCTCGCGCTGCTGTTCGCGGCGCTCGTGGTGGGCGGCGGCCTTGGGGCCTATGTCGCCGCACGCGTCGAGATGACGAAGATGCCCGAACTCGTCGCGGCCATGCACTCGCTGATCGGTCTCGCGGCGGTGTGCATCGCGTATGCGGTCGTCTCCGAGCCGGCAGCGTTCGGGCTGGTCGCAGAAGACGCGCCATATCCGGGCTTCCTGCCGTACGGCAACCGCATCGAACTGTTCATCGGCACGTTCGTGGGCGCGATTACGTTCAGCGGTTCGGTCATCGCGTTCGGAAAGCTCTCGGGCAAGTACAAGTTCCGCCTGTTCCAGGGCGCGCCGGTGGTCTATCCGGGCCAGCATCTGATCAACCTGATGCTCGCGATCGGCATGGTCGGCTTCGGCATTCTGTTCTTCCTCACGCAGTCGTGGCTGCCGTTCATCATCATGACGCTGATCGCGTTCGCGCTGGGCGTGCTCATCATCATCCCGATCGGCGGCGCGGACATGCCGGTGGTCGTCTCGATGCTGAACTCGTACTCGGGGTGGGCGGCGGCGGGCATTGGCTTCTCGCTGAACAACGCCATGCTGATCATCGCGGGGTCGCTCGTGGGTTCTTCAGGCGCGATTCTGTCGTACATCATGTGCCACGCGATGAACCGCTCGTTCTTCAACGTGCTGCTGGGCGGCTTCGGCGGCGAGGCAGGCGCGGCGGCGGCGGGCGGGGCGCAGGAGCAGCGTCCGGTGAAGTCGGGTTCGGCCGATGATGCCGCGTTCATGCTCGGCAATGCGGAAAGCGTCGTGATCGTGCCGGGCTATGGCCTCGCGGTGGCACGTGCACAGCATGCGTTGAAGGAACTCACCGACAAGCTCGTCGAAAAGGGTGTGGACGTGCGTTATGCGATCCACCCGGTGGCGGGCCGCATGCCGGGCCACATGAACGTGCTGCTCGCGGAAGCCGAAGTGCCCTACGACCTCGTGTTCGAGATGGAGGACATCAACAACGAGTTCGGCCAGACCGACGTCGTGCTCGTGCTCGGCGCGAACGACGTGGTGAATCCGGCCGCGAAGAACGATCCGAAGTCGCCCATCGCGGGCATGCCGATCATCGAGGCGTACAAGGCGCGCACGATCATCGTGAACAAGCGCTCGATGGCGGCGGGTTACGCGGGCCTCGACAACGAACTGTTCTACATGGACAAGACGATGATGGTGTTCGGCGACGCGAAGAAGGTGATCGAGGAGATGGTGAAAGCGGTGGAATAAGCGCCGCTTGCTGCAAACCCACACGAAAGGCGCGCAGCGATGTGCGCCTTTTTCAATTCCGGGGTGCCGTTGCCGCTCATAGTGAAGGCGCATTCACGCGGCGCAAATAGTCGGCGAGCCGCCGCCCGCTCACGTCGGGAAATTGCTCGAGCACTTCCACGTTTTCCATGCGCGCGATGTTGAAGTTGCGAAAGTCCTCGCGCATTTCGCACCACGCGCCCACGGTCCACTGCGCGCCCCAGTACACGAGCCCAAGCGGCCAGATGCGCCGCTGCGTATGCGCGCCAATACGGTCGCAGTACGCGAAGCGCACGACGAGCCGCGTGTCGACGGCGCGATGCAGCGCGTCGAGCTTGTCCGAGAATGCGTGATCCATGTGATACGCCGGTGCGAACACGGCAAGCCGTTCCAGCACGGCGCGCTTTTCCGCCGGCATGGCCGCGGCGATCTTCGCGAGCGCGCCGCGGGCGCCGCTCGCGAGCGCCGCGCCGCCCCACGACTCGGCCATGCGTGCGCCCACGGCGAGCGCGGTGAGTTCGTCGGCGGTGAAGGTGAGCGGCGGCAGGCTCGCCGTGCGCGCGAGCCGGTAGCCAATGCCCGCCTCGCCTTCGATGGGCACGCCCGAGAGCTGCAGGTCGCGCACGTCGCGATAGACCGTGCGCGGCGAGACTTCGAGCCAGTCGGCCAGCTGCTGGGCGGTAGTGAGACGCCGGCCGCGCAGCAGTTCGGCGATGCGAAAAAGGCGGTCGGCGCGGCGGGTCATGGCTGGGCGGTTGCGAAGGCGGGCGCGGTGATCGGCGCGGTGTTCTGGATAGCTACAGATGATAGCGCCGGGCGCGCGCGCGGCGCCCGGTCGCGATCAACCGAGCTTCGGCGCGTGCAGGCCGACGCGGTTGCCTTCGGTATCGATGAAGAAGCCGATATAGCCGTAGTTGTTCGGCAACTCGACAGCGGGCCCCTGCTGCTTGCCGCCGGCTTTTTCCACGCGGTCGAGCACGGCCGTGACCGAAGGCTGGGCGTTCAGATACACGAGTACGCCCTTCGGATCGGGCTTCGCGTCGTGCGGATTGAACACGATGCACCCGCCCGTTTCAGTATCGGTGTGAGCGAACAGCGCCATCGGGACGCCGCCGACCACTTCGCGCTGCAGCGCAGTGTCGAAGGCGGTTTCGTAAAAGCGGGCGGCACGCTCCAGGTCGTGCGCGGGAATTTCGAACCACGAGATCACACGGGACAGATCGGTAGACACGGTGCACTCCTCGAAGGCAACGGCGGACGGTGAATGGCGGCAGCCAGGCGGCGGCAGCCTCGCCGGATGGCGTAGAAGCAGTGTGCCAGGGGGCTGCTGACAGCGTGTTGTCAGTAGGTTTGGCGCGCCGCGCCGGTCGAGCCTCGGCGGCTGTTTCGAATGTTTTCGAGAGAGGCTTCGGCGCGTCTCTGCTGTAATCGAAGAGTTCGATATCCCCGCATCCGCATGTCTCCCACCGTCTCGATCATTACGCCCACGGGCAACCGCGAAGCTTTTCTGCCGGCCATCTGGCGCTGCATCCAGCGACAGCGCGTGGCGTGGGAATGGCTCATCCTCGACGACAGCCCGCAGCCCAGCGCCTTCCTGAGCGCGCTCTCGAAGCGTGACGCGCGTGTGCGCTACTACTGGTCGAAAACGCGCATGTCGATCGGCGGCAAACGCAACTTTCTTGTGAACGAGGCGCGCGGCGCGCTGATTGCCCACTTCGACGACGACGACCACTACGCCTCGCACTATCTCGCGGGTATGGTGCGCATGCTGGAGGAGAACGGTGCGGACCTCATGAAGCTCGCGACGTTCTGGATGTTCGCGCCGCATACGCGGTTCTTTGGCTACATGGACCTGAACGCGCGCGTGGGGCTGCACTATGTGCTGACTGGCAATAGCGTCGCGACGGTCGAGTTCCACGACAAGATGAAGATCGGCGCGGACTTCATCCTTTTCTACGGGTTCTCGTACGTGTATCGCAAGGCGCTTTTCGAAGAAGCGCGCTTCGACGATATCGACCTGAGCGAAGACGAGAGCTTCATCCGCCGCATAGTCGAAGCGGGCCGCAAGGTGCTCGCGGCGGACGACACGCAGGCGAGCTGCCTGCACCTGATCCATCCGGCTTCGACCTCACGGTGCTTTTCGCGCTATTCGATGCCGGCGTTCACGGTGCCGAAGATGTTTCCGGAGTACGAAGGGTATCCGTTGGCGCTGAACGCGCCGGACGCGCCTGCAGTGGTGCAGGGCTGAGCCACGCGCGGCGCGGCGGCGGGTGAAATCCTCACCCGCCGTGCGCGCCGTGCGCCAGTGTCAGCTGGCGTTGTCGTTGCCGGCAGCGGGGTTCGCGCCGCCGCTGGCCGGACGCTGACGCACGCTGCCCGCGATCAGGTCGAAGCGGAACAGGCGGCATTCGAGCGCGCCATTGAAGAGCGGCGTCTTGGCGGCTTCGCGCAGGCGCAACAGGCCCGGCAGCTTGCGGTCCGAGGTGAGGACGAAGGCGCGCCAGCCCGTGAAGCGCTGCTTGAGCGCGTCGCCGAGCGCCTGGAAGAACTCGGCGTCGGGTGCTTCGTCCTTGGCGCGGCGGAATCCTTCATCATCGTCGCCGCGCAGCTCGCGCGCCGTCGGGCGCGCCTCGCCGCGCGCATTGCGGCCCCGCACTTCGATACGCTCGCCGTACGGCGGATTGGCCACGAGAATGCCGGGCGCAGCCGAGGGCGGCGTCATGTTGCGCGCATCGAGCTGCTTGAGCGCCACATTGCCGAAGCCCGCGCGCTTGAAGTTCGCGCGGGCCTTTTCCAGCATGACATCGGAGATGTCGCTGCCATAGATCAGCAGGTCGCTGGTCTTGCTTTGCGCGAGATTGCGCGCGGTGTTCGCCTCGCTCTTGAGGTGCCGCCACGCGGCCATGTCGGCCTGCTTGAGCGACTCGAAGCCGAAGCGGCGATCGAGCCCAGGCGCGATGTCGAGCGCGACTTGCGCCGCTTCCGCGAGGAAGGTGCCGCTGCCGCACATCGGGTCGTAGAGCGGCGTGCCGGGCGTCCAGCCCGTGAGGCGCAGGATGCCCGCAGCGAGGTTCTCGCGCAGCGGGGCAGCGCCCTTGTCCAGACGCCAGCCGCGCTTGAAGAGCGGCTCGCCCGAAGTGTCGAGATAGAGCGTGCACTCGTTCGCGGTGAGGAAGGCGAAGATGCGCACATCAGGGTAGGCGGTATCGACGCTCGGACGCGCACCGGCCTTTTCGCGCATGCGGTCGCAGATCGCGTCTTTCACGCGCAACGTGGCGAATTCGAGGCTGCGCAGCGGCGACTTGATCGCGGTGATGTCGATGCGGATCGTCTCGTTCGCCGAGAACCACTTCTCCCACTGCTGCTCGCGCGCGAGCGCGTAGATGTCCTGTTCGCTGCGGTAGGGGCGCTGCGCGATCTTCAGCAGCACGCGGCTCGCAATGCGCGAATGCAGGTTGGCGGCGATGCCGCCGGCCCAGTTGCCGCGGAAATGCACGCCGCCGGGCACCTCGGCGCCGACCTGGAGTGCGCCGGGCGGCAGGCGCCGTTGCGCGGTTTCGGCCAGTTCGGCGGCGAGCGCGGCTTCGAGGCCGCGCGGGCAGGGGGCAAAGAAATCGAAAGACATGAACGAGGATGGGACGCTGCGGGGAAGGCGCTATTGTACGCGGGTTGCGGGGGCGGCCAGGCCTACATGCCGCCTCCGCTGCGGGAGATCGCTCAATGCCCGCATGTGGCCGCCATTTGCCTCGTCACTTGCCCTGCGCCGGACGCAATGCGTGCGGGCTCTTTTTATTGGCTCCCGATCACTATCGGAGCCTACGGATCAGGCACGCCCTAGGTCCCCGTCAGCAAGCCGCCAACTCAGCCAACGACGGCCGCCATCTGCGGACAGGCGACGCTCGGCGCCGGTTTCGCGCGCGCGCCGGCCTTCGCGCCATTCGCTGGCGTGCTCACGCGCGGTGCGGCCGCGAGTGCACGCACGCCGCTCGCGATCGACTGTGAGAGCGCCTCGACCGCCTGCCGGTGGCCGATTACAAGCGCGTCGTAGCCGTCGCCCACCTTCTCGTTGAGCACGCTTCGGCAGGTCAGGACTGTTTCCGTGTTGAGTGCGCGCACGCTCCACACGGCGTCGATCAGCGCATGCGAGCCCGGCCACGATTCGAAGCGCTGCACATTCACGCTTACGCGGTACACGGGCACGCCCTCGGGATGCGGTGAGCCGTACACGTCGATGGTGCCGAGCTGCTGCGTGAGGTCGCCCGAGAGTGCGCGGCGGATCTCGTCGCCAGGCATCGAAGCCCAGCGCTCCTGCTCGAGTACGCGCACCTGGTTGGCGTCGGTTTGCACGACCATCTGCGCTTTGGCGACCTGCGGCGGAACATCCACGGGGGCCAGCTCGATCAGCCACTGCGCGTTGCCCGCGCTGGGCGCGGCGATGGTGCGAGCGGTGTCGTCGGTCGGGCTGAGCGTATAGAACCGGCTGGCGGGCGAACTGCAGCCCGCCAGTGCGGCTGCGATGACCAGCGCGCCGAGCGTGGCAAGAGAGGGGACGCGTCGGAACGTCATGGCTTGTCTCCAGATTTGCCGCGCAGCAGCGATTCGGGATGGCGCTCCAGGTAATCGGCGAGCGCGTTGAGCGATTGCAGCGTACGCGTGAGTTCCTGCATCGCCTGGTGCACGTCGGACTGCAGCGGCGAATCCTGCTGCAGTGTGGACTGCGCGGCGTTGAAGGTCTTCTGCGCTTCGTCGAGCGTGCCTTGCAGCTGCGGCAGGATCTGCTCGTTCACCTTGCCGAACAGCTGGTTGGCGTTCTTGAGCGACTCGTTCAGGTTGTTGCCGATCTTGTCGAACGGAATCTGGTTGAGCTTCTTCGTGATGTCCGCCACCTGCTGCTGCAGCTCTTCGAGCGAGTTCGGCACCGTCGGCAGTTCGAGCGGATCGTGGTTGAAGTCGATCGTCGCCGGTCCCGCCTTCGGGAAGATGTCGAGCGCAATGTAAAGCTGCCCCGTGATCAGGTTGCCGGTGCGCAACTGGCCGCGCAGGCCGCGTGCGACGAGCCGCTTGATCAGCTCCTGGCTTTGCGGCGTGTGCGGCGCGGGCGCTTCGCCGCGGATGCGGCGCGACAGGCGCAGCGGGTAGAGGTCGATCGTCACGGGCATCGTGAAGTTGTGCTGTTTCGGGTCGTACTCGATGCCGATGTCGGTCACCTGGCCGAGCACGATGCCGCGGAAATCGACCGTCGCGCCAACCGAAAGGCCGCGCAACGACTGGTTGAAGTACATGACCACGCGTTGCGGCGCGCCGTCCGGCTCGCGCATTGCCTCGGTCTCGTCGGAGGCAAGCGCGAAGGTGGCGTTGTCGGGCGCCTGCGGGCCCATGGACTGGCCGGCCGGCGCCTGGAACGCGAGGCCGCCCACCACGATCGTGGCAAGCGACTGCGTGTTGACCTTGATGCCGTTCGAATCGAGCTGCACGTTCACGCCGCTCGCGTGCCACCAGCGCGTGTTGGTGCCCACGTACTGGTCGAAGGGCGCGCTCACGAACACCTGCACCGTCACGCCGGTGCCGTCCTTGTCGAGCGAATAGCCTGTGACCTGACCAACCTGAATGCGCCGGAAGAAGATCGGCGTGCCGATGTCGAGCGAGCCGAGTGTCGCGCTATGCAGCGTGTAGCGATGCCCCTTCTCGTCGATGGTGACGGCGGGCGGCGCCTCCAGCCCGACGAAATCGCTTTGCGAATCCTGCGAGCGGCCGGCGTCCGCGCCGATATACGAGCCCGAGAGCAGCGTGGTGAGGCCCGAAACGCCGCTTGCGCCCACGCGCGGGCGCACGACCCAGAAGCGGCTGTCCTTCACGGCGAATCGTTCGGCGTCCTTGGTCAGCTCGACCGTGACGATCACATGCGAAAGGTTGGGCGAGAGCTTGATCGCGCGCACCGAGCCAATGTCCACGTCCTTGTACTTGACCTTGGTCTTGCCGGGCTCGAGCCCTTCGGCGCTCACGAAGCTGATCGTGATGGTCGGCCCACGCGTGGCGACCGACTTCACGACGAGCGCCACGCCGATCAGCGCCGCGACGATCGGCACGATCCAGACGAGCGAGGGGAGCCAGCGCCGCGGCTTGACGATCTCCGGCTCCGGCAGATTGGGCGGGGTCGGTCCTTTCGGACTATTCATGGGGTTGATCCTGAGAGTGTTGCGCAGGTTTGTGTTTGTCTTCGTCCACCGGATCCCAGATCAGGCGTGGATCGAACTGCATGGAGGCGATCATCGTCAGGATCACGACCGAGCCGAACGCGATCGCGCCGGGGCCCGCCGTGATGACCGCAAGCGACTGGAAGCGTACCAGCGCGACGGTTAGCGTGACAACGAACACGTCAAGCATCGACCAGCGCCCGATGAATTCGACGAGCCGATAGAGCTTCGTGCGTTCGACCGGCCGCCATTTCGAGCCCCGCTGCGACGTGAACGCGAGCAGCGCGAGCACCGAAAGCTTGAGCATGGGAACGAGAATGCTCGCGATGAAAACGATCACGGCGAGCGGCCAGTCCCCGGAGGTCCAGAAGTAGACCACGCCGCTCATAATGGTGTCGTCCTCGTCGCCGACGAGCGAGGACGTATGCATCACGGGCAGCAGGTTCGCGGGAATGTAGAGCAGCGCCGCCGCAATGAGGAGCGCCCACGTGCGCATGATGCTGTCCGGGTTGCGCTCGTGCACGGGCGAGCCGCAGCGTGCGCAGCGAACGTGCTGGCGCTCGCGCTCGTGTGGCTGCACGTGCCCGCAGGCGTGGCAGGCGATGTAGCCGGCGTCGGTGGCGGTCTGGTATTTCATCGGGGCCCCTTGGGGAGCGGGCCGCCGCGCGGCGGCGCCGGGTCTTGCGCGCCTGCGCCTGGCGCGCGGATCTCGGGCTCGGCGAGCGGGTGGGGCGCGGCCGGCGACGGCGTTTGCGGCGATTGTGGCGATTGCGGACCGTCGGCGCCGCCCGCCTGCGCGCCCGGACCCGCGCCGCCCTCGCGCGCCGCGCGTGCGGCGTC
The DNA here is from genome assembly GCF_905220195.1 of Paraburkholderia sp. J8-2. Classification (NCBI taxonomy): domain Bacteria; kingdom Pseudomonadati; phylum Pseudomonadota; class Betaproteobacteria; order Burkholderiales; family Burkholderiaceae; genus Paraburkholderia; species Paraburkholderia sp. J8-2. The sequence continues at coordinate 203,547 of NZ_CAJMZA010000002.1, read as the reverse complement.
GCGCAGGCTGTCGGCGATGTCCCAGAGCGTGCGCGCGTCGAACGTGACGACCACGGTGAACATCAGCGTGAGCGTGCCGAAGGCGAACAGCGCGGTTTCGGGAATGACCCGCGCGAGGCTCACCATTTTCACGATGGTGATGAGCACGCCCAGCATGAACACCTCGAGCATGCCCCAGGGCCGCACGAACTGGATGGCGCGCAGCACGAAGTTAAAGCCTGGCGGAATGAAGCCGCGCCGTATCGGCAGCAGGACGTAGAGCAGCGCCACCATCTCCGTGAGCGGAAAGAGGATGGTTGCGCAGAACACGATTACCGCGATGATCTCCATGTCCTCGTGCCAGAGCACCACGAGGGCGCCGAACAGGCTCGACTCCGTAGTGATACCGTTCGCATCGAGCTCGATGATCGGGAACGACTGGGCGATGATGAAGGTGACGAGCGCCGCGATAGTCATGGCGCAGATGCGGTCGATCTGGGACGCGGCGCTGCTGTAGAGCGTGGCGCCGCAGCGCGAGCAGCGCGCTGTCTGGCGGCCGAGCAGCCGCGGTTTGCGGTAGAGCGCGTCGCAATCGTGACACGCGATCAGTTTGTCCTGGGCCATGCGGGCAGGTGACGCAAAACGACGTGAACGAAAGACGCGCGACGGCGGCGCGCATGCCGGAAGGTGCTGACAGCGCCTCGCGCCATGTTACCAAACGCGCCCGGCGGCGTGCCGCAACGAGCCGCGGGCCCCGGACAGGTCCGCCGCGCAGCAGGCGGCCGGGTGCGACAGCCGGGCGGCGCTCGCCCGCGCGACGAGCGGGCTGCGAGTGTGCCACGTTTGCGCCGTTCTCGCGTGCGAGGACCGCAGTGACCGGGCGCTTATCTGCAGATGTTTGCTGTCACTCAAACTGGATTATCTTTCGGGCATGGGACAGGATGGCTGCGGAACGTGGCCGAAGCCAGTTCACGAAGCGAACGACTACGCAATCAAGGCGAGACGATCATGGAAGCATTGTCGAGGTGGATTCGTTCTTATCGGTGGCAGCCGGCCGTCCGGGCCGCGGCGCTGTGTGCCGGGGCCGCTGCGGCGCTGCTCGCGGGCGGGGCCGCCCGCGCGCAACTCGACGCGGCGAAGAGCACGATCGTTGCCGTGTCGCGCCAGATGAACGTGCCCGTGCAGGGCAGCTTCACGAAGTTCGACGCGCAGATCGACTTCGACCCGGGCAAGCCCGCGGGCGGCACCGCGAAGATCACGGTCGACACGGCGAGCTATGATCTGGGCGATCAGACCTACAACGATTCGGTGCGCGGGCCCGAATGGTTCGACGCGAAGACGTTCCCGCAGGCAACCTTCGTCTCGACCGCCGTCACGTCGACCGGAACGAACCAGTACAGCGTGAGCGGCAAACTCACGATCAAGGGGCATACGCAGAACGTGGCCGTGCCCGTCGTGCTCACGCAGCAGGGCGGGACGCAGACGTTCGACGGCACGCTGCCTGTCCATCGGCTCGCCTTCGAAATCGGCACCGGCGAGTGGAAAGACACCTCGATCGTCGCCGACGCAGTGCTGATCAAATTTCATATCGTCGTCGCGCACAAGTAGAACGACGGCTTCAAGGAGATGCCTTTGAACAAGCTCGTCATGATGGCCGCTGGGGCCGCCGTGGTATCGCTGGCCGCCTTGGTGACGCAAGCCGCACGCGCCGCCGACACTTACCAGCTCGATCCGAATCATACGTTTCCGAGCTTCGAGGCTGATCACTTCGGCGGCCTTTCCACGTGGCGCGGCAAGTTCACGAAAACCACGGGCACGGTCACGCTGGACCGCGCGGCGAAAACGGGCACCGTGGACGTGACGATCGATCCGGCATCGATCCAGACCGGCAATCCGCAGCTCGACCAGCATCTGGTGGGCGACGACTTTTTCGATGTCGCGAAGTACCCCACGGCCACCTACAAGGGCACGCGCATCGTCTTCAACGGCGATACGCCCAAAGAGGTGATCGGCGAGTTGACGCTGCACGGCGTGACGCGGCCGCTCAAGCTCGAGATCGCGTCGTTCAAATGCATGCCGCACCCGGTGCTCAAACGCGAGGTGTGCGGCGTGGAGGCCGAAACCGCATTCAACCGCGACGACTTCGGCATGGACTCGGGCAAGAAGTACGGCTTCAAGATGAAGACCACGCTCCATATCCAGGCCGAAGGCATCAAGCAGTAGGCAGGAGGGCGGAGCGGCGAAGGCCGTTGCGTATGCACGAAAAAAAAGCCGGTTCGTGAGAACCGGCTTTTTTGCTGGTGCGCCGCTTAAACCTGCGCGCCCGCGTTCGGATCGTTCGGATCGAACTTTTCCTTCTTGTCCTTCACGAGGTCTTCGCGCTTCACGCCGAGCCACATCGCGAGCGCCGCCGCGACGAACACCGACGAGTAAATGCCGAAGAGAATACCCACCGTCAGGGCCAGCGCGAAGTAGTGCAGCGTCGGGCCGCCGAAGAAGAACATCGAGAGCACCATCATTTCCGTACAGCCGTGGGTGATGATGGTCCGCGACATCGTGCTCGTGATCGCGTGGTTGATGACTTCGGTGACGCTCATCTTGCGCTCGCGCCGGAAGGTCTCGCGAATCCGGTCGAAGATAACGACCGATTCGTTCACCGAGTAGCCGAGCACGGCGAGCACCGCCGCGAGCACCGAGAGCGAGAACTCCCACTGGAAGAACGCGAAGAAGCCCAGAATGATCACGACGTCGTGCAAGTTCGCGATCACGCCGGCCACGGCGTACTTCCATTCGAAGCGGAACGACAGGTAGATGATGATGCCCGCCACCACGCAGGCGAGCGCGAGCAGGCCGTCGGTGGCGAGTTCCTTGCCGACCTGCGGCCCGACGAACTCCACGCGCTGCAACTGCACTTGCGGGTCCGCCGCCTTGAGCGTGGCCATCACCTGGTCGCTTTGTTGCGCCGAGCTCAGGCCCGTCTTGAGCGGCAGGCGGATCAGCACGTCGCGCGAGGTGCCGAAGTTCTGCACCTGGGCGTCGCCGTAGCCGATCTTCGTGAGCGAGTCGCGCAGCGGCTCGAGCTGCACGGCCTGCGGGTACTGCACTTCGATGACCGTGCCGCCCGTGAACTCGATCGACAGATGCAGGCCACGGTGGAAGAGGAAGAACACCGCCGCAATGAAGGTAATCAGCGAGATCGCGTTGAAGATCAACGCGTGCTTCATGAACGGGATGTCTTTGCGGATGCGGAAAAATTCCATGTTCTTGACTCCGTATCAGCGGGACGAGCCGGTGTTGTTGCCCGAACCGCCGGTGCCGCCCTGGGCGTCGCGGCGGCGCACAACCGGCTTGGCGCGCGTGGCGCCCTTCACACCGGCCTTGGCCGGTTCGCGCTTCGCGGCGTTTGCAGCGACCGCGCGGCCCGTGTCCGTGCCGGCGTCGGCGCCTGCGAGCGCGGGCGTGCCTTCGTCGGGTTCCGGACGCCACACCTGACCCACCGCGAGCGACTTGAGCTTCTTCTTGCCGCCGTACCAGAGGTTCACGAGACCGCGCGAGAAGAACACGGCCGAGAACATCGACGTGAGAATGCCGATACAGTGCACGATCGCGAAGCCGCGCACCGGGCCCGAACCGAACGCGAGCAGCGCGAGACCGGCGATGAGCGTGGTCACGTTCGAGTCGAGAATCGTCGCCCAGGCGTGCGCGTAGCCGTTCTGGATAGCCAGCTGCGGCGGCGCGCCGTGACGCAGTTCTTCGCGCACGCGCTCGTTGATGAGCACGTTCGCGTCGATGGCCATACCGAGCGCGAGCGCGATAGCCGCGATACCCGGCAGCGTGAGCGTGGCCTGCAGCATGGAGAGCACCGCCACGAGCAGCAGCAGGTTCACCGAAAGGCCGATCATCGAGATCGCGCCGAACAGCATGTAGTACGCGATCATGAACACGGCGATGGCGGCGAAGCCGTAGATCACCGAGTCGAAACCCTTGCGAATGTTGTCCGCGCCAAGGCTCGGGCCAACCGTGCGTTCCTCGATGATGTCCATCGGCGCGGCAAGCGAGCCTGCGCGCAGCAGCAGCGCGAGGTCGGCGGCGGCCTGCGGCGTGGGCTGGCCCGTGATCTGGAAGCGGTCGCCCAGTTCCGACTGGATGGTCGCCACCGTCAGCACTTCGCCCTTGCCCTTTTCGAACAGCACCATCGCCATCGGCTTGCCGATGTTGTCGCGCGAGACGGCGCGCACCGCGCGGCCGCCCGCCGAGTCGAGGCGGATGTTGACCGACGGACGCTGATGCTCGTCAAAGCCCGCCGAGGCGTCGATGATGCGGTCGCCGGTGAAGATCACCTGCTTGCGCAGCAGCACCGGCGCGGCGTTGCCTTGCGTGAACAGCTCGTCGCCCGGCGGCACCGGCGCGTTCACGTCCGGATGCAGGCCCATCGGGTCGGCGAGGCGCGCTTCGAGCGTCGCCGTGCGGCCGATGATGTCCTTCGCCTTCGCAGTGTCCTGCACGCCCGGCAGCTCGACCACGATACGGTCGTCGCCTTGCTGCTGGATCACGGGCTCGGCCACGCCAAGCTCGTTCACGCGGTTATGCAGCGTCTGGATGTTCTGCTTGAGCGCGGCCTGCTGAACCGCCGTCTTCACGGCCGGCGTGAACGTGCCGACGAGCTGCACGCCGCCTTCGGGGTTGTTCTGCGAGGCCCACTGCAGCTCGGTAATGCCGCCCGAGCCCGCGAGGACCTTGCGCGCCTGCTCGGCCACGTCGGCGTCGGCGAAATTGACGACCACCGACTGGTTCACGCGGTTCACGCCGCCGTCGCGGATGTTCTTGTCACGCAGGAGCGTGCGCACGTCGGAAGCGTCGGAGTCGAGCTTCTTGTTGAGCGCGCCGTTCATGTCGACCTGGAGCAGGAAGTGCACGCCGCCGCGCAGGTCGAGGCCGAGATACATCGGCAGCGCGTGCAGCGAGCTGAGCCAGCGCGGCGAGGCGCTCTGCAGGTTCAGCGCGACGATGTACTGCGGGTCGCTCGGGTCGGCGTTCAGCGCGTGGTTGAGCGCGTCTTTCAGGCGCAGCTGCGTGTCCGTGTCGGCGACGCGCACGCGGATGTTCGCGTTCATCGACGAGTTGTCGAACGTGAGGTCGGTCGCCTTGATATTGTTCGCGGCGAGTGCGGCTTCGACCTGGGCAAGCGTGCCCGAGTCGAGTTTGACCGTGGCCTTGCCGCTCGACACCTGGACCGCGGGCGCTTCGCCGAAGAAATTGGGCAATGTGTACACGAAGCCGATGACGAGCGCCACCAGCATCACGACATATTTCCAGAGGGGATAACGGTTCATTGGTTGACCCAACGGGGGAGGGGAATGGCCTTAAGCGCTGCGTGCGCGTCCGGCGTTGCCTTCGGGGCGTTCCTGCATTGACGTTTTCTGGTCAGTGGCTGCGAGGGCGGGCCGGGCGCGCGAGGCCGTTCTTTCGGAGGCAACGGCCTCGATGATGCAATGAAGCTTTACAGCGACTTGATCGTGCCCTTCGGCAGGATGGTCGAGACCGACGACTTCTGCACGGTGATTTCCGTGCCATCAGCGATTTCGACGCCCACGTAGGCTTCGCTGACCTTGGTCACCTTGCCGACGATGCCGCCGCTCGTGATCACTTCGTCGCCCTTGGCCATGGCCGAGAGCATGTTGCGATGTTCCTTCTGACGCTTCATCTGCGGACGGATCATGATGAAGTACAGCACGGCGAACATCAGAATGAGCGGCAGGAAGCTCATGAGGCTCGATTCGGCACCACCTGCTGCACTGCCTTGCGCGAAGGCATTGGAAATGAACGACACGTTGGTCTCTCCGTTTTTTACGATCAAAAAGCGAGCCGGTTATTCTACCACCGGCATTCATCGCGACGATGACGCAAAATAGGCTTTGCGATCAAGTGCTTATCTCGAATCCCGCCCCGGCGCGGCATGCTTGTGCGTGAAACCGGGGTGGGTCGAGCGCAGCGAATGCCTTCTCTGCGCCAAGTTGCGAAAGGTTATTGTAATGTCTGGCGGCTGGCCTCAGTCCACGCCGCGTGCGCGCTGCTCGGCGAAGCGCTGGCGGAACGCCGCGAACGTCTTCGTTTCGATGGCCGCGCGCATCTCGCTCATCAATTCCAGGTAGTAATGCAGATTGTGGATCGTGTTGAGCTGCGCGCCGAGGATCTCGCCCACGCGGTGCAGATGGTGCAGGTAGCCGCGCGTGAAGTTGCGGCAGGTGTAGCAGCCGCATTGCTCGTCGAGCGGGCGCAGCGAGTTGCGGTGCACGGCGTTGCGGATCTTGATGTCGCCAAAGCGCGTGAAGATCCAGCCGTTGCGGGCATTGCGCGTGGGCATCACGCAGTCGAACATGTCGACGCCCGCGGCCACGCCCGCCACCAGGTCTTCCGGCGTGCCCACGCCCATCAGGTAGTGCGGCTTGTCGGCGGGCAGCTTCGGCGCGATGTGTTCGAGCACGCGCATCATGTCTTCCTTCGGCTCGCCCACCGAAAGACCGCCGATCGCGTAGCCGTGGAACGGCATCTGCGAGAGACCGGCGAGCGATTCGTCGCGCAGGTCCTCGAACATGCCGCCTTGCACGATGCCAAAGAGCGCATTCGGGTTGCCGAGACGGTTGAATTCGTCGATCGAGCGCTGCGCCCAGCGCATCGACATGCGCATGGAGTCGGCGGCTTCCTTGTGCGTGGTCGGCACGCCGTTGGTCGCGTAGGGCGTGCACTCGTCGAACTGCATGACGATGTCCGAGTTCAGCACCTTCTGGATCTGCATCGACACTTCGGGCGAGAGGAACAGCTTGTCGCCGTTCACGGGCGACGCGAAGCGCACGCCGTCTTCCGAGATCTTGCGCAGGTCGCCGAGCGAGAACACCTGGAAACCGCCCGAATCCGTGAGGATGGGCCGGTTCCAGCCCATGAAGCGGTGCAGGCCGCCGTGCGCCTCGATCGTTTCCAGACCCGGGCGCAGCCACAGGTGGAAGGTGTTGCCGAGGATGATCTGCGCCTTCATTTCCTCGAGCTCGCGCGGCTGCGTGGCCTTCACGGTGCCGTAGGTGCCCACGGGCATGAAGATCGGCGTTTCGACCACGCCGTGATTGAGCGTGACGCGCCCGCGGCGCGCGAGGCCGTCGGTGCCGAGCAGCTCGAATTTCAGGCCGTTTTGCGGGCGTTCGCCCACGAGTTGACCCAAATAAGCGCCGTGTTCGGCGCGTGCGTTGTTTTGATGACCGTCGGTCATGCGTGGACTCCTGTGCAACCGGCGCTCTGCGTGGGACTGGCGTAAGCGCTAAAGCGCTAACGCCAGTCGACAAGTCCGGCGCAGGTAGTGAAACGCCGCCGCGCGTGTGCAGATCGCGTGACGGCCTGGAAAGCGTGGGTGTTACTTGTTCAGCGCGTTGTCTGTTCTGGTGAGCAGCATCGCATCACCGTAACTGAAGAACCGATACCGCTCGGCAATCGCATGACGATACGCCGCGCGGATCGTTTCGATGCCCGCGAACGCCGATACGAGCATCAATAACGTCGATTTCGGCAGGTGGAAGTTCGTGACGAGCCGGTCGACCACGCGGAACGTGTACCCAGGCGTAATGAAGATATCGGTTTCCGCCTGCGTTGCCGCGAGTGCGCGGCCTTCGCGGTCGGCGTCGCGCGCGGCGGCTTCGAGCGCGCGCATCGAGGTCGTGCCCACCGCGATCACGCGGCCGCCGCGCGCGCGCGTGGCGGCGATCTTGTCGACGAGCGATTGCGGCAGTTCGTACCACTCGCTATGCATCTTGTGCTCGGCAATGTTCTCCACGCGCACCGGCTGGAACGTGCCCGCGCCCACGTGCAGCGTGAGCGTGGCGCGCTCCACGCCTTGCGCGTCGAGTTGCGCGAGCAGGGCGTCGTCGAAGTGCAGGCCCGCCGTGGGCGCGGCCACCGCGCCCGGATTTTGCGCGAACACCGTTTGATAGCGCGTTTCGTCGCTCGCGTCGGCGTCGTGCGTGATATAGGGCGGCAGCGGCAGACGGCCGTGTTGCTCGATGAGCGTGAGGCAGTCGTCGGGAAAGTGCAGCGTGTAGAACTGATCGACGCGCTCGCCAACCGTCACCTCGAACGCATCGGCGAGGCGCAGCACCGTGCCGGGGCCCGGGCTCTTGCTCGCGCGGATCTGCGCGAGCGCCGAGCGCGCGCCGGTCAGGCGCTCCACGAGCACCTCGATCTTGCCGCCGCTGGCCTTCTGGCCGAAGAAACGCGCCTTCAGCACCTTGGTATCGTTGAAGACGAGCAAGTCGCCCGGCGCGATGCACGCGGGCAACTCGGAGAAGCGGCGGTCGGTGAAACGCGCAGGTTGCGTGGTGTTGTCGACCTCCAGCAGACGGCTCGCGCTGCGCTCGGGCAGGGCGGTCTGCGCGATCAGTTCCTCGGGGAGGTCGAAATCGAAATCGGAAAGCTTGAACATGCGGCCTGAAGTAACGGAAATGCGCCGGAGGCCCGGCGCGCGGCGGCTTTACTGGGCCGAACCGCCAAGCGGTTGCGCCCCCAAAAGCGGCTGCAATGGCCGCCCACGTTCAGTGAGCGGCTATGATTGCGGGACATGCGCTTGTGCGACATGCGCCCGATGGCAAAGGCCGTCGCGCTGCACGCGCCGCGCCATGCCGGAAAGCCGATATTGTACTTGCGAAGCTGCCCATGCCCTCATCCGTTAGCCGATTGATGTCCGAACCCGATGCCGCGAGCGACGCGCCCGACGACGCGCGCCTGCCCGAGGATGGCGCGCGGACGCGGCAACAGGAGGCGGCGCAAGGGGCCGCACCGCCCGCGCGCAAACGCGCCAGCAAAAAAACGGCAGAAAAGGGCGCAGATGTGGCCGCAGAAAAAGCCGCGGCCAAAGACAAGCCCAAGCTCACCAAAACCGCCGACCGCCTCGCGAAACTCGGCCTGCGCAGCGACATCGATCTCGTGCTGCATCTGCCGATGCGCTACGAGGACGAAACCACGCTCACGCCCATCGGCGAACTGCTGCCGGGCGGCATCGCGCAAACCGAAGGCGTGGTGTTCGACAACGAGATCGCCTACCGTCCGCGCCGCCAACTGGTCGTGAAGCTCCAAGACCACAACGGCGACGAACTGCATCTGCGCTTCCTGAACTTCTATGGTTCGCAGGTCGCGCAGATGGCGATCGGCAAGCGTCTGCGCGTGCGTGGCGATGTGCGTGGCGGCTTCTTCGGCATGGAGATGGTGCATCCGGCCGTGAAGGTCGTGGAAGGCGACGCGCCACTGCCGCAGGCGCTCACACCGGTGTATCCGTCCACTGCGGGCGTGAGCCAGGCGTATCTGCGCAAGGCGATCGACAACGCGCTTTCGCGCGCGCATTTGCCCGAACTCCTGCCCGAAGCCGTGGCGCACGAGTTCATGGCGCCGCTGGACGTGCCGCCGCTCATGGACGCGGTCAAGACCCTGCACCACCCGCCCGTGAACGCCGACGAGTACGCGCTCATCGAAGGCACGCATCCCGCGTGGACCCGCATCAAGTTCGAGGAACTGCTCGCGCAGCAACTCTCGCTCAAGCGCGCGCACGAAGAGCGCCGCACGCGCGCGGCACCCGCCATGGCGCGGCATGTCGCGGGGCGCAAGAGCGAAGAGACGCTGCTCGCGCGTCTGCGTGGCGCGCTGCCGTTCACGCTCACCGGCGCGCAGGAGCGCGTGGTGGCCGAAATCGCTCACGATCTCGAACAGCCGCACCCGATGCAGCGCCTGCTGCAAGGCGACGTTGGCAGCGGCAAGACCGTGGTCGCGGCGCTCGCGGCCGCGCAGGCCATCGACGCGGGCTATCAGGCCGCACTCATGGCGCCGACCGAAATTCTCGCGGAACAGCACGCACGCAAGCTGCGAGGCTGGCTCGAGCCGCTCGGCGTGCAGGTGGCGTGGCTTGCCGGCAGCCTGAAGGCGAAGGAAAAGCGCGCGGCGCTCGAAGCCGCGGCGCTCGGCACGGCGCAGCTCGTGATCGGCACGCACGCGATCATTCAGGAGGCCGTGGAATTCGCGCGCCTCGGCCTCGTGATCGTCGACGAGCAGCATCGTTTCGGCGTCGAGCAGCGGCTCGCGTTGCGCGCGAAGGCGCAGAACGCGCGGTTGCCAACGCAGTCTCCGGATCAGGCGCATCGCGAGTTCCAGCCGCATCAGCTGATGATGTCGGCCACGCCCATTCCGCGCACGCTTGCGATGACTTACTACGCGGACCTCGACGTCTCCACCATCGACGAGCTGCCGCCCGGCCGCACGCCGATCCTCACGAAGCTCATTTCCGACGCGCGCCGCGAGGAAGTGATCGCGCGTGTGCGCGCGGCGGCGCTCACGGGTCGTCAGGTGTACTGGGTATGTCCGCTGATCGAGGAAAGCGAGACGTTGCAGCTGCAAACGGCCGTCGAGACTTATGAAACGCTCGTGGCCGCGCTGCCGGAACTCACCGTGGGCCTCGTGCACGGCCGCCTCGCTTCCACGGACAAGGCCGCGGTCATGGACGCGTTCTCACGCAACGAAGTGCAACTCCTCGTGGCGACGACGGTGATCGAAGTGGGCGTGGACGTGCCCAACGCCTCGCTGATGGTGATCGAACACGCCGAGCGCTTCGGCCTCGCGCAGCTTCACCAGTTGCGCGGGCGCGTGGGGCGGGGCAGCGCCGCTTCGGTGTGCGTGCTGCTCTATACGGGGCCCTTGTCGCTCACGGGCCGCGCGCGTTTGCAAACCATGCGCGAAACGACCGACGGCTTCGAGATCGCGCGCAAGGACCTCGAAATCCGCGGCCCCGGCGAATTCCTCGGCGCGCGTCAATCCGGCGCGGCGATGCTGCGCTTCGCGAACCTTGAAAACGACGCGTGGCTCATCGAGCCCGCGCGCGGCGCCGCCGATCGCCTGCTGCACGAGTTTCCGCACGTCGTCACGCAGCATTTAAACCGCTGGCTCGGCGCGCGCGAGCAATATCTGAAAGCGTAAATAGTCCATTTAGCGCATTGCGCGGAACCTGCGCGCGCCAACGCCGTCTGACCCTTTTGCTTTGATCACGCCCCGCATAGGGGTGTTGATTATTGGCGAATCGCCGCCATAGGTGTATAAGTACAAGCTATTGAATCACCCTTTTTGATTGGTCCCCGAATGACGCTCACTGAATTGAAATACATTGTCGCGGTAGCTCGAGAGCGCCACTTCGGACGGGCCGCGGAAGCCTGCTTCGTGAGCCAGCCGACCCTTTCGGTCGCCATCAAGAAGCTCGAAGACGAACTGAATGTGCAGATCTTCGAGCGCGGCACGAGCGAGGTGAGCGTGACGCCCATCGGCGAGCAGATCGTCACGCAAGCGCAGCGCGTGCTCGAGCAGACGCTCGCGATCAAGGAAATCGCCAAGCAGGGCAAGGATCCGCTCGTCGGGCCGCTGCGCCTCGGCGTGATCTACACGATCGGGCCGTACCTGTTGCCCACGCTCGTCAAGCAGATGATCAAGCGTGTGCCGCAAATGCCGCTCATGCTGCAGGAGAACTACACGCTCAAGCTCATCGAACTGCTCAAGCAGGGCGAGATCGACGTGGCAATCATGGCGCTGCCGTTCCCCGAAACCGGCCTCACGCTGCGTCCGCTCTACGACGAGCCGTTCGTCGTGGCGCTGCCTTCGGGCCATGCGTGGGAGCAGCGCCCGAAGATCGATCCGGACGACCTTAAGCAGGAAACCATGCTGCTGCTCGGCAGCGGCCATTGCTTCCGCGACCACGTGCTGGGCGTGTGCCCGGAACTGATGCGCTTCTCGCAAAACGCCGACGGCATCCAGAAGACCTTCGAAGGCTCGTCGCTGGAAACCATCCGCCATATGGTCGCAAGCGGAGTTGGCATTACCGTGCTGCCGCGCATGTCGGTGACCGAGGTGAAGCCGCACGCGGGCGGCGTCGATTCCGGGCTGCTGTCGTACGTGCCGTTCGACGAACCGGTGCCCGACCGCCGCGTGGTGCTCGCGTGGCGCAAGAGCTTCACGCGCATGCCGGCGATCGAGGCGATCGTCGACGCCATTCACGCCTGCGAGTTGCCCGGCGTGAAGAAGATCGAGGCACCCGCCGAGGCTGCCTGACGGTCATCGCGCCGTGCGCTTTCGGGCTGCGCGGCGCGTTTTCCTCTCTGGCGCGGCATTCGCCCGCGCCACCGTTCCCTCCCCCTGCGTTTCTTGCGACCCCAATAATCAACGTCTATTCGATAGATTAAGTAAATCAAATTATCGATATAGATAGTCTTTGATAAAGTTTCCTCCAACCGACACCAACCGGCAACCCAACTGGAGGAAGCGATGCAAACCACCCACTCGAACACGCCCGCACCCAGCACCTCGGCACGCGCCGATTCCGGCCTTCGCACTGTGTGGTTCTCGCTGCTGGTCGACCGCGCGTTGTCTGCCTGACGCTCTCGCGCCAGCGCGCCGCAGCATTCCCCGCATTCCAGAACACACCCGCAAGCAAGAAAGGAATCCAGCATGACCGACCGTACTCTCACCTCGGCAGCCGGCGCACCCGTCGTCGATAACCAGAACTCCCTCACTGCCGGCCCGCGTGGCCCCGTGATGCTGCAAGACGTGTGGCTGCTCGAAAAGCTCGCGCACTTCGACCGCGAAGTGATTCCCGAGCGCCGCGTGCACGCGAAGGGCTCGGGCGCGTTCGGCACGCTCAAGGTCACGCACGACATCTCGCGTTACACGAAGGCCAAGGTGTTCGGCGAAGTCGGCAAGGAAACGCCGCTCTTCATCCGTTTCTCGACCGTGGCGGGTGAGCGCGGTGCAGCCGATGCCGAGCGCGACGTGCGCGGCTTCTCGATCAAGTTCTATACGGAAGAGGGCAACTGGGACATCGTCGGCAACAACACGCCGGTGTTTTTCATTCGCGATCCGCTCAAGTTCCCGGACTTCATCCACACGCAAAAGCGCGATCCGCGCACCAACATGCGCAGCAATGTGGCCGCGTGGGACTTCTGGTCGCGTCACCCGGAGTCGCTGCATCAGGTGACGATCCTCATGAGCGACCGCGGCATTCCGAAGAACTATCGCCAGCAGCACGGTTTCGGTTCGCACACGTTCTCGTTCATCAACGCGAATAACGAGCGCTTTTACGTGAAGTTCCACTTCAAGTCGGCGCAGGGCGTGGAGAACTACAGCGATGCCGAAGCGGCGCAGGTGGTTGCTCAGGACCGCGAATCGGCGCAGCGCGATCTGTTCAACGAGATCGAGAAGGGCAATTTCCCGAAGTGGCACTTCCGTATTCAGGTGATGCCCGAGGCCGATGCCGCGAAGGTGCCGTACAACCCGTTCGACATCACGAAGGTCTGGCCGCACAAGGACTATCCGCTGATCGACGTCGGCACGATCGAGTTGAACCGCAATCCGCAGAACTATTTCGCCGATGTCGAGCAGGCCGCTTTTACACCGGCGAACGTGGTGCCGGGCATCGGCTTCTCGCCGGATCGCTTGTTGCAGGGGCGGTTGTTCTCGTATGGCGACACGCAGCGCTACCGGCTTGGCGTGAACCATCACCAGATTCCGGTGAATGCGCCGCGTTGCCCGTTCCACTCGTTCCACCGCGACGGCGCCATGCGCACCGACGGCAACCTGGGCGGCAACGTGAACTACGAGCCGAGCCGCTTCGGCGACTTCGCTCAGCGTCCGCAGGCCGGTGAACCGCCGCTCGCAGCGGGTGCGGTCGATCACTACGATCACCGCGAAGACGACGACTACTACAGCCAGCCGGGCGCGCTGTTCCGGCTGTTCGACGCGGGACAGCGCGAACGGCTTTTCGCGAACATCGCGCGACACATCAGCGGTGTGCCCGCGGAGATCGTGGCGCGCCAGATCGAGCACTTCCGCCGCGCCGACCCGGCGTATGCGCAAGGTGTGATCGACGCGATCGCGAAGCTGGCTAAATAAGGTGGAAGGCGCGGTTTGTTGTCGCAACGCCGGGACAACGAGCCGCGCCCGAAGCAGGACTTCCAGGAAGCACCGAAGCACCAAAGGAGCACGATCATGACCCGTACGATGACGATGACCCTCAGGACCATGGGACGAGGCGAGGCCGCCACGATGGCGCGCACGCGCGCGGAAGGCACGCAGATCGTGCGCCGCATGGTGGGTTTCGCGATTGTGGCGAGCGGCTTCGTGGCGATCGCCATGCAAGCCCTTGCGCACTTCACGGGGCACTAAACGTGCTGCGCACGTTGCTCGGCAGTAGGGCCGGATGAACAGGGTTTCCGATATTTCCAGGCTACACTGACGGCCGATCGAGCGTTCGCGCGCCATTATCGAGAGGCGCCAGGCGACGCAACCGGATCGCAACACGCACGCGTAGTCTCACTGCTACACAAGGAGTCGTCATGGCCAAAAAAGCAACCGTACAGCACGTGAACATCGGCATCAGCGACAAGGATCGCAAGAAGATCGCGGATGGTCTCTCGCGCCTGCTCGCAGACACCTACACGCTGTATCTGAAGACGCACAACTTCCACTGGAACGTGACGGGGCCGATGTTCAACACGCTCCATCTGATGTTCGAGGGGCAGTACAACGAACTCGCGCTGGCCGTGGACGCAATCGCCGAACGCATTCGTGCGCTGGGCGTGCATGCGCCGGGCAGCTACAAGGAGTTCGCGAAGCTCTCGTCGATTCCCGAAGCGGACGGTGTGCCGAACGCGGAAGACATGATCCGCCAGCTGGTGGAAGGCCAGGAAGCCGTGGTGCGCACCGCGCGCGCGATCTTCCCGTCGACGGAAGCCGCCAACGACGAGCCGACCGCCGACCTGCTCACGCAACGCATGCAGACGCACGAAAAGACCGCGTGGATGCTGCGCTCGCTGCTGGCCTGATGCGCAGCGGCGCCGCACGGGAAGGGCAATGAAAGGCCCGCCGGACGTCCGGCGGGCCTTTGTATTTTGCGCGGGTGCGGCTCGCGGCAAGGGCGCGGGCGGCAAGGCGGCGCCCTGGCCTACAATAGCGGCATCGCTTTTCCCGCCCCGATCATGTTCGCCCGACTCCCGCTCTATTTGCGGCTCGTCCGCATGGACAAGCCGATCGGCAGCCTGCTGCTGCTGTGGCCGACGCTCAACGCGCTCTGGATCGCTTCCGACGGCCGTCCGCCGCTTTCGCTGCTGATCATCTTCACGATCGGCACGGTGCTGATGCGCTCGGCGGGCTGCGCGATCAACGACTACGCCGACCGCGACTTCGACCGCCACGTGAAGCGCACCGCCGAGCGTCCCATCACGTCGGGCCGCATTCGCGCCTGGGAGGCGGTAGCAATTGCCGCGGGTCTCGCGCTCGTGTCGTTCCTGTTGATCCTGCCGCTCAACGCGCTCACGAAGCAGCTTTCGGTCGTGGCGCTGTTCGTGGCGGCGTCCTATCCGTTCACCAAGCGTTTCTTTGCGATTCCGCAGGCGTACCTGGGCATTGCGTTCGGCTTCGGCATTCCGATGGCGTTCGCCGCCGTGCAGGACCATGTGCCGGCGCTCGCATGGATCATGCTGGTCGCGAACGTATTCTGGTCCGTCGCCTACGACACCGAGTACGCCATGGTCGATCGCGACGACGACATCAAGATCGGCATTCGCACCTCGGCGCTCACGTTCGGCCGGTTCGACGTGCTCGCGATCATGCTCTGCTACGCGGTGACGCTTGGCATTTACGTGTGGGTGGGTTTGACGCTGGGTTTCGGCTGGCTTTACTGGCTTGGCTGGGCGGCTGCGGCGGGTTGTGCGATTTACCACTACACGTTGATCAAGGGCCGCGAGCGCATGCCGTGCTTCGCCGCCTTCCGCCACAACAACTGGTTGGGCGGCGTGCTGTTCGTGGGGATCGCGGCCCATTACGCCGTCGCGGGACTCTAAGGCCAGCTCGACTCCAAACGAAAAAGCGCCGGGTGCATGACACACCCGGCGCTTTTTTTTTGTATGACGCTGCGGCAGGCTTACTGCTTGCCGAATTCCTCGCCCATTTCCTTCGCACGCGCATCGGCCGCGAGCGCGCCCTTGACGATGGCGGCCTTCACGCCCGATGCGTCGAACGACGCCAGTGCGGCAGCCGTCGTACCGCCCTTGGAGGTCACGCGCTCGCGCAGCACGGCGGGCGGCTCGTCCGATTGCAGCGCGAGCTGTGCAGCACCCGCGAACGTGGCGATGGCGAGCGCGCGGCCTTGCTGCTCGTCCATGCCGAGCTGACGCGCCGCTTCTTCGAGCGCTTCGATGAAATAGAACACGTAGGCCGGGCCGCTGCCCGAGATGCCCGTGACCGCGTCGATCTTCGCTTCGTCGTCGAACCAGACCGTTTGGCCCACCGCGCCGAGCACGTCGGACGCGAGCTGGCGGCCCGCCGCGTCCACGCCGCTGCTTGCGACGAGACCGGTTGCGCCCATGCCGATCAGCGCGGGCGTGTTCGGCATCGTGCGCACGACGCGCGCATGGCCGTTCAGCCAGCGCGAAAGGTCGTCGATGCGAATGCCGGCCATGATGCTGATGACGACCTGATGCGCGCCGAGGTGCGGGGCGATGCCTTCGGCCACGGCTTTGGCGATTTGCGGCTTCACGGCGATCAGCACCGCGTCATACGACGCGAGCGCGGAATCCGCGGCGGCGCCGGTGCGCACGCCGAACTGTTCGGCGCTGCGCTTGCGGGCGTCCTCGTTCGGATCGATCGCGTACAGATTGTCGGCGGGAACGCCCTTGCGGATCAGGCCGCCGATGAGCGCGGCGGCCATGTTGCCGCCGCCGATGAAGGCAATTTTCATGGTGATGGAATCGTTCAATGAATCAGTGAGAGTAGTCGCGCGCGCCGAAGATCGCGGTGCCGACGCGCACGATCGTCGCGCCTTCGAGCACCGCGGCTTCGAGGTCGGCCGACATGCCCATGGAGAGCGTGTCGAGCGCGAGGCCTTCTGCGCGTAGCGCTTCGAACAGCTCGCGCAGTTGGCGGTGCGGCGCGCGTTGCGCCTCGAGCGAGGTTTCCGGCTCGGGAATCGACATGAGCCCGCGCAGGCGCAGGTTGGGCAGGGCGGCGATTTGCTTGGCGACCTGCTGCGCTTCTTGCGGGGTGACGCCGCTCTTGCTGGCCTCGCCGCTCACGTTGACCTGGAGGCAGACGTTGAGCGGCGCCATGCCGGCGGGACGTTGCGCCGAAAGGCGCTCGGCAATCTTCAGACGATCGACCGAATGGACCCAGTCGAAACGCTCGGCCACGGGGCGTGTCTTGTTCGATTGGAGCGGCCCGATGAAATGCCATTCGATGCTCGCGCGCAGGTCGGCGAGCGCCTCGATCTTGTCCACGGATTCCTGCACGTAGTTCTCGCCGAACGCGCGCTGGCCGGCAGCGTGAGCGGCGCGTACGTCCTGCGCGGGAAACGTCTTCGAAACCGCGAGCAACTCCACGCTTTGCGGGTCGCGGCCGGCGTTGCGGGCGGCGGCGGCGATGCGCTCGCGGACAGCTTCGAGATTGTGGGAAAGATCGGTCATCGGGCTTGAAGGCTGACGCGTAACGTGGCTCGCGCCGCTTTTGGATCCAAAACGAACAGAACGACGGCCATTATACGGACTGCGCACGGCGCAAAACACTGGCCAGAAAGGCTATACCGAATGGCCGACTGTTGGCGCGCCGCGCGCTTCGTTACGCTGGTTCCGTTGCCGATGGCTCAATTCGTTGCCAGCATATGTTCGACCAGCTCGATCCAGTGCGTGACCGGAATCGCCGTGCCGCTTTGCAGGTGCGTGATGCAGCCTATGTTGGCGGAAACGATCAGTTGCGGCTCCAGCGCCTGCAGCCGGTCCACTTTCTGGTTGCGCAGCGTATAGGAAAGGCGCGGTTGCATGATCGAATAGGTGCCTGCGGAGCCGCAGCAAAGATGGCTGTCGGCGGGCAGCCGCACGTCGAGCCCGAGCGCGGTGAGCAGCTTTTCCACGCCGCCGCGCAACTGCTGGCCATGCTGCAGCGTGCAGGGAGGATGCCAGGCCACCGTCTTGATGCCGCGCCGTCTCGTTGCGGCCACGAGTTGTTCCTCGAACGCGGGCAGCAGCTCCGAAAGATCGCGCGTGAGTTCGACCACGCGGCGCGCTTTCTCCGCATAGGCCGGGTCGTCGCGCAGCAGGTGCGCGTATTCCTTCACCGTCGCGCCGCAGCCCGAGGCGTTCATCACGATCGCCTCCACGCCTTGCTCGATGTACGGCCACCAGGCGTCGATGTTCGCGCGCACGTCGTCGAGCGCATCGTCGGCGTAGCCCATATGCAGGCGGATCGCGCCGCAGCAGCCCGATTGCGGCGAGACGATCGTCTCGATATCCAGTGCATCCAGCACGCGCGCGGTGGCGATGTTGATGTTGGGCATCATCGAGGGCTGCACGCAGCCTTGCAGCATCAGCATCTTGCGCGCGTGCTTCGCCGTGGGCCACGCAAGCGAGCGCTGGCGCACGGGCACCTTGTCGCGCAGGCGCTTGGGCAGAAGCGGGCGCACCTGCTGGCCAAGGCGCATGGCCGGCGTGAAAAGCGCGCGGCGCGGCAGCAGGCCCGCGAGCAGGCGGCGCATGAGGCGCTGGCGCAGCGGCCGTTGCACCATCTGTTCCGCGTGCTTGCGGCCCACTTCCACGAGGCGCCCGTACTGCACGCCCGAAGGGCAGGTCGTCTCGCAACTGCGGCACGTGAGGCAGCGGTCGAGGTGCGTGAGCGTGCTCTTCGTCACGGGCGCGCCTTCCACCATCTGCTTCATCAGATAGATGCGCCCGCGCGGGCCGTCCAGTTCGTCGCCGAGCAACTGATAGGTCGGGCAGGTCGCGGTGCAGAAGCCGCAATGCACGCACTTGCGCAGGATCGCGTCGGCTTCGTCGCCGTCGGGGGTGTTGCGTATGAAGTCCGCGAGGTTCGTCTGCATCGCCGCGTGTGGGTGTCGTCAGAAGTCGGAATACAGCCGGCCGCGATTGAAGATGCGGGCCGGGTCGAAGGCGGCCTTCAGACCGCGATGGATCTTCATGAGCGGCGCGGGCAAGGGCGTGAAGACGCCCGCACTGCGGTCGTAGTCACGCCCCGTGCGGAACATCGTGGCGTGACCGCCGGCCTGCTTCGCGCTGATGCGCACCGTTTGCGCGTCGGTTTCCGTGATCCACCAGCGCTGCGCGCCGCCCCACTCCATGAGTTGCGCGCCTGGCAGTTGCAAGGGCTCCGCGATCGAGGGCAGCGCGAGCCGCCACAGCGCCGCATTCGGTGCGATCGAGGCAAAGAACGGATCGGTCTGCTCGCGCAGCCCCGCCCAGAAGCGCTCGGCCTCCACGGCGTCCACCACCTCACCGCCCAGGCTCGCGCGCGCGGTTTTCACGGCCGCCTCCGCGCCGGCGAGGCGTACCGCGAGCGTTCCGTTGCGCCAGGCGCTCGCCGTCATCGGCAGCGGGCGGCCGCCCCATTCGTTGAGCTTGCGTACGGCGTCGGTGCCGTTCATGTCGAACTTGAGCGTGGTTTCCGCTTGCGCAACCGGCAGCACCTTCACCGAAAGCTCCAACAGCAGGCCGAGCGTGCCGAGCGAGCCCGCCATGAGCCGCGAGACGTCGTAGCCCGCCACGTTTTTCACTACCTGGCCGCCGAAATGCAGCACCTCGCCGTGGCCGTTCATGAGCACCGCGCCCAGCACGAAGTCGCGCGGTGCGCCCGCGCTCGCCCGCCGGGGACCGGCAATGCCTGCGGCAATGCAGCCGCCCAGGGTGGCCTGGGCGCCGAAGTGCGGCGGCTCGAACGCGAGCATCTGGCCGTGGGCCGCAAGCGCCGTTTCGATTTCGACAAGCGGTGTGCCGGCGCGGGCCGTGATCACCAGTTCGGCTGGGTCGTACGCGATGATGCCGCGGTGTGCGCGCGTGTCGAGAATCTCACCCTCGAGCGACTGGCCGTACCAGTCCTTGGTGCCCCCTCCGCGAATGCGCAACGCCCGCCCATCGGCGCTCGCTGCCCGGATGCGTTCGGACCAGTCCGAGACGATGTCGTCCTCTTCCATGTCGTGATGGTCGCGCTCGTTCGTTATATGGTTCGCTCGATTGTACTGAGCGAACCTCGCCTGACAACCCGGAGCGGACCCTCATGCGGGTCACGCGAAACGCATAAATGGCGCGATGCCTTGCGCGTGGTCGTGCGTCTGTCAGAAGCGCGGCAATTCAGGGTGCGGCAGCAGATTGCCCCGCACGTGCATGCGCCCGTATTCGGCGCAGCGCGCTCGCGTGGGGATCCCCTTGTCGGGGTTCAGCAGTCTGGCCGGGTCGAACGCGTGTTTCACCGCGTGAAACGCATCGCGCTCCTGCGGCGAGAATTGCACGCACATCGAATTGATCTTTTCGATGCCCACACCGTGCTCGCCCGTCACCGTGCCGCCCAGTTCTACGCAGGTTTCGAGAATGTCCGAGCCAAAGGCCTCGGCGCGGTGCCATTCGTCGAGGTCATTACCGTTGAAGAGAATGAGCGGGTGCATGTTGCCGTCGCCCGCATGGAATACGTTGATGCAGCGCAGCCCATACTGCTTTTCCATCTCGTGGATGCGCGCGAGCAGCGGCCCGATCGCGCGGCGCGGTACCGTGCCGTCCATGCAGTAATAGTCGGGCGAAATGCGGCCCGCCGCCGGAAACGCGTTCTTGCGGCCCGACCAGAAGCGCAGGCGTTCTTCCTCGGTGCGCGAGATCTGGATGCGCGTGGCGCCATGCTCGCGCAGCACCGTGGTCGTGCGCGCGATTTCGTCGGCGACTTCCTCGGGCGTGCCGTCGGCTTCGCACAGCAGGATCGCGGCGGCGTCGAGGTCGTAGCCGGCGTTCACGAACTCCTCCACGGCGCGCGTGGCTGGCTTGTCCATCATCTCCAGGCCCGCCGGAATGATGCCCGAGGCAATGATGCCCGCTACGGCGTCGCCCCCCTTCACGACATCGTCAAAGCTCGCCATGATGACCTGCGCCGTTTGCGGGCGCGGAATCAGCTTGACGGTCACTTCGGTAACGATCGCGAACATGCCTTCGCTGCCGATCATCACCGCGAGCAGATCGAGGCCCGGCGCATCGGGCGCAAGCGAGCCGAATTCGACGATCTCGCCATCCATCGTCACGGCGCGCACGCGCAGCACGTTGTGCACGGTGAGACCGTACTTGAGGCAGTGCACGCCGCCCGAATTCTCCGAAACGTTGCCGCCTATCGTGCAGGCGATCTGCGAGGAGGGATCCGGCGCGTAGTAGAGGCCGAAAGGCGCCGCCGCTTCGGAAACGGCCAGATTGCGCACGCCAGGCTGTACGGTAGCCGTGCGCGCGTACGGATCGACTTCGAGAATGCGCTTGAAGCGCGCGAGCGAGAGCACGATGCCGTGCCGGATCGGCATGGCGCCGCCCGACAGGCCGGTGCCCGCGCCGCGCGGCACGACCGGCACGTCGAGCCGCCGGCAGATCTGCACGATGCGCTGCACCTGCGACTCGGTTTCCGGCAGCGCCACTGCGAGCGGCAGCCGCCGGTAGGCGGCAAGGCCGTCGCACTCGTAGGCGACGGTGTCCTCCTCGCGATGCAGCAGGCAATGCGCTGGCAGCACGGCCATCAACGCCTGGACCACCTCACGCTGACGCTGCGCGAGCGCCTCCGGGCTCAGCTCGGGCAAGTTCGCGTCTGGTGCGTTCATGTCTCCTCCCGTCTGTTGCGGTTGTTTGCGCTCGCTAAGCGCTTTTGCGCGCGTGTCGCGCTTGCTCGTTGGTTACGCCGCCCAGCTGAAGATCTTGCCCGGATTCATCAGGTTGTGCGGATCGAGTGCGTGCTTGATCGCGCGCATCGTGTCGATGGTGTCCGCGCCGTGCTCCTCCACGAGAAAACCCATCTTGTGCAGACCCACGCCGTGCTCGCCCGTGCAGGTGCCGTCCATTGCGATCGCGCGCTGCACGATGCGATGGTTCAGGCGCTCGGCCTCGTCGATCTCCTCGGGCTTGTCAGGATCGATCAGGATCGCCACGTGGAAGTTGCCGTCGCCCACGTGGCCGACGATCGGGCAGGGCAGCGGCGAGGCTTTGAGATCGGTTTCGGTCTCGATCACGCATTCGGCGAGGCGCGAGATCGGCACGCACACGTCGGTCGTCACGGCGCGGCAGCCGGGCTTCAGTTGCAGCATCGCGAAATAGGCGTTGTGGCGTGCGTTCCACAGGCGGCTGCGGTCCTCGGGGTGCGTGGCCCACTCGAAGCCTTCGCCGCCATGCTGTGCGGCAAGCTCCTGCACGAGCTGTGCTTGCTCCGCGACGCCCGCCTCGGTGCCGTGAAATTCGAAGAAGAGCGTGTGCTTCTCGCGCAGCGTGAGATTCGAATGCTTGTTGATCGCGCGCACCGCGAGCGAGTCGATGAATTCCACGCGCGCGATCGGCACGCCAATCTGAATCGTTTCGATCACCGTGCGCACGGCCTCGGCCATCGAAGGGAACGCGCACACCGCCGCCGAGACCGCCTCGGGCTGCGGGTAGAGCCGCACCGTGATTTCGGTGATCACGCCGAGCGTGCCTTCCGAACCCACGAAAAGGCGCGTGAGGTCGTAGCCTGCCGACGACTTGCGTGCGCGCGTGCCGGTTTTGACCACGCGGCCGTCGGCGAGTACGGCGGTCAGGCCGAGCACGTTCTCGCGCATCGTGCCGTAGCGCACGGCGTTGGTGCCCGAGGCGCGCGTGGCCGTCATGCCGCCGATGCTCGCGTCGGCGCCCGGGTCGATCGGGAAGAAAAGACCCGTGTCGCGCAGCGCTTCATTGAGCTGCTTGCGCGAGATGCCGGGCTCGACCGTCACCGTGAGGTCTTCGGCGTTGATCGAGAGCACGCGGTTCATCTGCGAGAGGTCGATCGACACGCCGCCCTGCACGGCCAGCAAGTGACCTTCGAGCGACGAACCGTTGCCGTAGGGAATGATCGGCACCCCATGACGGGCGCACAGCTTGACGACGGTCTGAATGTCCTCGGTGCTCTGCGCGAACACCACGGCGTCGGGCAGTTGCGGATCGAAGGGAGACTCGTCGCGGCCGTGGTGGGCGCGCACGGCTTCCGAGGTGGAGACGCGTTCGCCGAACGCGCTGCGCAGTTCATCGAGGAGTTCGGCGGGGAACGGGCGGCGTGCGAGAGCCGGCGGCGCGGGGTGATTCACGCGGGTGTCTCCTTCGTATGGGTATGACTTCTGGCGTGGACCATTTTACGCTGAACGTCCGGGGCGCAAAGCCGCGCTCCCTTTGCTGCGACGCATCAAACCTATAATGGCCGCCGGATATGCGCGCTTTTGGTGGCGCTGGGCGCGCGTCACGCGCGAACTGCGCGAATTTTTCGCCTCGGAGGGCACAACATGGGCAATCGCCTGAGCAAGATCGCAACGCGCACCGGTGACGACGGCTCTACGGGTCTCGGCGACGGCAGCCGCGTGCGCAAGGACGACGCACGCATCGCCGCGATCGGCGACGTCGACGAACTGAACTCGCAGATCGGCGTGTTGCTGTGCGAGACGCTGCCCGACGACGTGCGCGAGGCGCTCGTCGCCATCCAGCACGACCTGTTCGATCTGGGCGGCGAACTGTGCATTCCGGGCCACACGCTCGTGACCGACGAACACCTCGCGCGGCTCGACGCCTGGCTCGCGCATTACAACGGCACGCTGCCGCCGCTCAAGGAATTCATTCTCCCAGGCGGCTCACGGGCTGCCGCGCTCGCCCATGTGTGCCGCACGGTGTGCCGGCGCGCCGAGCGCGTTGTCGTCGCACTGGGCGCAGCGCCGAACTCGGGCCCGCCGCTCGCCGATACGCCGCGCCGCTACGTCAACCGGCTCTCCGATCTGCTGTTCGTGCTCGCGCGCGTGCTTAATCGGGCTGAGGGAGGCAGCGACGTGCTTTGGCGGCACGACCGTGGCGCAGGCAAGGGCGAGTAGGGAATAAAAGGGCACAAGCAGCGCGTCATCGCCGAAAGGGACTGGCTAACGCACCGCAAAAGCCCTGCCGAAGTCCCCCCACGGCCATCCGCCGCGAATTCACGCCTCGCACAATCCGCAGATTGCCGGGGTGCGACAAAATGCCCGGGTCGGGCTGCCGCGTTAAAGATGTATCTTATGTGCATCTTTAACGAGGAGAAGCTGCAAATGACTGCGCTCACCGCCGACCAGATGGCCCGCGTGAAGGCCACTGCGCCCGTTTTCGCCGAACACGGCGCCACGATCACCACGCATTTCTACAAGCGGATGTTCGCCGCGCACCCCGAGCTCAAGAACATCTTCAACCAGACGCACCAGCAAAGCGGCAGTCAGCCCGAAACGCTCGCACGCGCGGTCTATGCCTACGCGGCGAACATCGACAATCTGGGCGCGCTCGGTGGCGCGGTCACGCATATCGCGCACAAGCACGCGAGCCTGAACATCCGTCCGGAGCACTATCCGATCGTCGGCCGCCATCTGCTCGGCGCGGTCGTGGACGTGCTCGGCGACGCCGTGGACCAGCCCACGCTCGACGCCTGGGCCGTGGCCTACGAGCAACTCGCGAACATCATGATCGGCACCGAGGCGAAGCTGTACGAGGGCGCCTCGTGGAGCGGCTTCCGCCCGTTCAAGGTGATGCGCAAGCAAGTCGAAAGCGACGAAATTACCTCGTTCTATCTCGCGCCGGCCGACGGCGCATCCGCAGGCGGCTTCGAGCCGGGGCAGTACGTGAGCGTGACGCGCTTCGTCGACAAGCTTGGCGTGGACCAGCCGCGTCAGTACAGCCTTTCGGACGCGCCTCACGGCAAGTGGCTGCGCATTTCGGTGAAGCGCGAAGCCGGCCGAGGCGAGGCACAGCCGGGCCACGTGTCGAACCTCATGCATGACGGCGTGGAAGAGGGCGCGGTGGTGCACGTGAGCGCGCCGATGGGCGAGTTCACGCTCGATCGCAAGAAGACGACGCCGGTCGTGCTGATGAGCGGCGGCGTGGGCATCACGCCGATGAAGTCGATGCTCTCCACGTTGATCGCGGAGCGCAGCGAGCGCAAGGTGACCTTCGTGCACGCATGCCGCAACGCGAAGGTGCACGCATTCCGCGACTTCCTGCGTCACGCTGTTTCCGAGTACCCGAACGTCAAGCGCGCGGTGTTCTACGAAGAAGTCGGCGCAAACGACCGCCGCGGCGTGGACTACGACTTCGAAGGGCGCATCGATATCGGCCGCATCGAAGCCGACGTGCTGCTGCCCGACGCCGACTACTACCTGTGCGGCCCCGTGGCGTTCATGCGCGAGCAGCGCGAGGCGCTCGTTGCCCGCGGCGTCGACGCCTCGCGCATTCACACGGAGATTTTCGGCTCCGGCATACTGTAACGGCGCGCACTGGTGTTAACCATTAGTAGACCGAATGAAAAGACGCCGCGTGAAAACGCGGCGTCTTGCGTGTGAGGCAGTCAATCGTGTATCGATTTGCAACGGAAGTCATTCGGTCGAAGCCCGCCTGTTGACCGCGCGATACCCCGATGGCGAAATCGAGAGCCTGCGCCGGAAGATGCGCGCAAGGCGCTCGCCGCGCGGCACGCCGCAGCGTTGCGCGATCTCGTCGATCGGAAGATTGGTTTGCGCGAGCAACAGGCAACTCGCATCGAGCCGCGTGCGCAGCAGATATTCGGACGGCGTGAGTCCCGTTTGCGTCTTGAAGTGACGCAGGAAGTTGCGCATGCTCATCTGCGCGACACGCGCCGCATCGGCGACCGAGATCGGCTGATGGTAGTTCTCGCGCAGCCAGTGAGCGGCCGAGCTGATCTTGCCGTTTGCGCTGTCCGCTTCGCCATCGTCGAGCATAGGGCCGAGCCGTTCCCACGAGCCCGGCATCGAGTCCTCGGAAACGCGCTGCGCGAGCGCGACGCCATGATTGCGCTTGACCACTTTCAGCGCCGCGACGAGCGCCTCGGAAGGCGTCACGACCGAAGCGCCGGCGTTGCGCGCTTCCAGCGCGCGGCGCAGCCGCTGCGCCGAATTCGCCGTATTGCCGCCCGTGCGCAGAAAGGGCACGTCGGCGGCGGCGAGTACGGCGCGGCCCTCGCCGAGTGCGCGGATGATGCGCACTTTCGGTGCGAGCATCTGAAGCCGCGTGATGAGCCGCGGATTGTCGCGCGCCATCATCGCACCGGGGCCGCCGGCGATGAACAGTGTGTCGAAGCCGCTGCGCAGCGGGCCATGCAGGCTCTCGGACCAGATCCGCAGGCCGCAGCCGCTGGCCACGTTGCCGCCAGGCTCGGAAAGCATCACGACCGAATAAGCAGGAAGCGTGTCGGCGCAGGCATCGTTCGCGAGACGAAACACGTCGGCGAGCAAGGTCACATCCCCGAGCGGGAAGCCCTCGAAAACCAGGATGCCTATGCGTTTGGCCACGTGTCCGAACTTCAAGTGAGCGCCGCGCGGCTGGAAAGCGGCTTGCCGGCAGACCACCCTGTCGATGTACATGGCCGGTTCCTCGCGCAGAAAGGATTCGCAGGAGTACGTTGCGTTTTTGCGCCGCGCGCCCTGATCCGGTTGCTTGGGGCTGCTTTGGGCTGTTACACGCGGTCACATCACGCTTTCGGGATTCATGATAGGCCGGTGCGCCCCTGACGCACGGCGCAGTCTGAAAATGCCGAGAAGTTGGCAGAATGGCTCGATATGCGCTGGGAGGCGGGGCTGGCCCTGGCCGGGCGTTGCGCTTGGGCGCCTCCAGTACATACAAGCGCGCACAAGGGCGAACGCACCCCACGCGCGAGGTATTCGAAAGCCGCGCGCGGAACGCAGAGGGGCGGGTGTGTGTGTGGCGCTTGCGCGTTTTCAGCAAAAATATTGTTTCGTATTCTTGTGCACGTCGTCGCGCTTGAGTAGCTCCTCGGGCCAGAGCCACGCGTACTGGCTATGCTGGTCGAAGCGCCCGACGGGCACCGTGCTGTCCAGCATGAATGCATAGGCGAGCACCACATAGTGCGTGCCGATACCGTTCTCCGCCGCGAAGTTGTCGGGATAGTGATGTTCGTATACGCCGACGAAGCGCGCCGAGGAGCGTTGCATGCTCGCAATGCCCAGCTCTGTTTCGACGATGCGCGTGAACGCGGCGTCCAGCCGTTCGTCCTTGTGAATGCGTCCGCCCGGAACGAACCAGGTGCCGCGTGCGGGGCGATTGCGCCGCTGGCCCACGAGCACACGGCCGTCGGCGTCGGCGACGATCAAGTCGATCGCGACGAGCGGTGCGAGCCGCACCACCTCCAGGAATTCTGTCGGTGAGAGCATGGACGAGCGTATCCGCGGGGTGTCGGTCGTGTCGATTAGATGATCCGAAGCGCAGTCGCTGCGCACACGGCGCGTGCGAGGCACGTTCAAGAGCAGTCTAGGCGGGCCAATATCGCGTTGCACTGTCCGCAACCGCCGAAGTCTCGCTATCGTGGGCCAAGATGCGGCTAGCCGACCAGGCGCTCAAGGCTTCGGCGCGACGTAGCCCGCGGGTGTGACAGCGTTCGATCTGGCGATATCGGCGTTGTCCGACACCACATAAACGGGCGATTCGGTCAGGCGCAGCGGGAGCATGCCGTCGTTGTAAGTCATCGTGGTCGGATTGCCCATCATGTCGAAGACGCTGACCTGGCCCGAGCGCCCGCGCGCGTCCACCTGAAGCGTGTAGTTCGTTGCACGCGTGGCATCGAAGCCCGTCTTCGCGCTCCAGCGAGCGTTGTCGTGGCTCCACAGCGCGGTGATCACCTTGCCGCCGCCTTTGCCGTCTTTATTGCCGCCACCGCCCGGACGCGCGAACGCGTACGCATAGACGCCCGCCGGCGTGCCGCGCAGCGGCCCGAGCGTATACGTACCGTCGATCAGCCGCGTCATGGTCGCGACCGCGAGCGCGGCCGGCTTCGGACTGATGTTCGAGGCGCCGTACATGCCCTTCGGATGCTCGAGTTCAAAGAACACGCCATAGCCGGGCGTCGTCTCCGGCATGTCCGCGCCATAGAAGATGAACGTGGTGTCCGCGCCTTCGCCAAGCAGGATCAGATGCGCGCGCGCGACCACCGCACCTTGCGCGTAGAGCGTTTGCGCGTCGGGATAGTTGGCCGCGTAGTTCGTACCAATGTCGTAACTAATACCTGTTTCGGTGACAAAGAGCGGCGCGCCGGGCTTGAGCATGTCGCGCATTGTCGCGCGCAGCTCGCGCATGGCCTCGGGCAGCGAAAGCGTGCCCTTTTCGGGCGCGCCGTACAAACGCTCCGGTGGATGCGAAGGGCTCGTGCCGAAATCGTAGTAGCCGTGGATCGTCACGCCGTCGATATATTTAGCAATGCCAAACGGTGCGAACTTCTTGAGCCACTCGGTGTTGCCCTGCACGCCTGCATAGGTTGGGCCCATCACGATCGCCGACGTGTCGGTGGAGTGCAAGCCCTCGTAGACGGTCTTGTAGAGATCGACGAAATGCGCGTCCGTGTCTTTCCACGGCAGCCCGCCGTCCTTGTCGGGCTCCCATGTGACCTGATAGTAATTGTGCGCCTGGCGGGGGAAGACGCGCGCGCGGATGCGTGCGGACTCCGTGCCTACGCGCGCCATGTAATCGCGCAACTGGGCCAGTGAAGAAGGCAGGTAGCTGTGGGTCTCCTGGCCGTTCGGGCTCGCCCACGCGGGAAAGCCGTCGACCGTGATCAAGCGCATGATGTCGCCGGGCTTGAACTGCAGATCGAGTTCTGAGGCGGCAGGATCGAATGTATTGGGACCTTTCGGTTCCATGACGTACCAGCCGCGCTTGTCGTTGGCCCATGCCAGGCCGAGGTTCGTGTAGAGCGGACGCAAGCCGTCGCCGCCGCAGCAGTGCTGGCCGGGCGCGATATATGCTGAGCCTTGGCCGCCGAAGCGGTGCAGGTCCTGGCGTGTAAAGGCGGGTGCGGGAAGTGCTGCGCTCACATCGGGCAGCACGCCGAACGTCGTGATGCCGGCTGGCCGCGTGCCGCGCTGGGGCAAACCAGTCGAGGGCTGCGAAGCCAGCGACGCCGAAAACGCGAAGTAGCCCGCCTGTGGCAGCGTGCAGGTGAGCGACGTGACGCGAGGGCCGGCTGCTACCGTGAAGTTGCCGCTGGCCTGCGGGCGGCTCCACGTATCCGCGATCTGCCATTGCACCTTGTCGTCGCGCGTCGCGCGCGTGGTCACGTCGATTCGCACGCTCTTGCCGCGCGGAAAAAGCCGCGTGCCGTCGCTGCCGGGCGTATCGGCCGAGATGGGATCGTCGCTTGCGTCTGTCGCCGCGCGGCTGTCGGCGCTCCTGCAAACGGGCGCGTCGGCGGCGCGGCAATTCATGGCCGGCAGAAGGATGCCGAGTGCGAGCGCCGCAGCCGGCAACCATGAACAGGCGCGCGAGCGGCGCGCGAAACGAGGCGTCACGAGTGCGGATGCAAGGGCTAGGCGCGATGTCATGGGCAGGTTCCTCACTGCATGAAAGGGTAAGCCTAGTTGTTCGAGCCAGTCATTTGACGCCAGCGTCCAGGCTTTTCGCGCAATTTTCCCTCGAAGCTCCGCGTGCAGGTTGTGCAGTGCTCTCGGAGTCCAATCATATAAGGCGGGATTTTGTGAATTTTTTTATTGTGCGGCGCAAACAGGATTTAACAGGTTTAAAATTCGCATCGCGTGCTCGAAATCCGGGCGCAAAGCTTCTTAAACATCATTTAATCAGACGAATAGAGGCGCAGTCTTTTATTGCTCGTTTCTCTTCCATCCCATGCGCACGCATCGATCGGAAGGCATCGAACGATTTTGTCGTAACAAAGGCGAAAATACCGGCCTGTAACGGTTATCCGGCACTTTTGCCCAAACCGATGTAATCGAACAAATTGCCTTTCACGCAGTTTGCGTTTTGTCATTCGACTTGGCGCCCAAGCTTCTAAACGGTCCTCGACCGGACTAAATGCGCCAATGTCTCGCCAGTTTCGGTCAGTCGTCGTTGCAGGAATTTTTCTCTGCATATGATGCACTGCACATGGAATGCTATCGAAATGCTATTACCGGGACTTTTCGCTTGATACGGGGGATTGTTTAGGGGAAAAGCATGGCGTACGCAAGTCTGGATTTACCGTCGTTCAGTCGCCCGCATCTAGTGACCGCGGGCATCAGTCGAGAGGTGCGTCATATCGCAATTCTGCTGTTCGATGGTTGTTCGCTCCTCGGCGCCGGCATTGTGGCTGAAGTGTTTCATGTGGCGAACGAACTCTCGACAGATACCGCTCGCAGTTCACCATACGATGTCAGCATCCTTTCGGCCGATGGCGGCAACGTGACGTGCTCGTCGTCGGTGCGGGTCTGGACGGACGGACTCGATGCTCGCCACTACGTCGGTTTCGACGCGCTGTTCGTGGCGGGTGGCAAGGGCGCCTTCGCGGCCGCCAACGACGAGCGTCTCGTCGCATGGCTGCGTCGCGTGCATGCGAATACCGGCACCATTCGTCCGATTGGTGAAGGTCGTTCACTGCTCGAGGCGGCGAGTCTGTGCGGCCAGCGCACCCAGCACGAGTTCGGCTCGTATGCGGTGCAAACGGGCCGCGAGGAAGCAAGCGGCGACGCCGGCGACCGGCTCGAGTCGATGAAGAGCGCACTCACGCTCGTCAAGCGCGATCTCGGTGTGGATGTGGCGCGTGCCGTGACTGAGCGGCTCATGCCCGATTCGGGCGGCAACCTGTTGCCGTTTCTCGGCGATGCGCTCGGCAGCGCACCGGCTGACAAAGTCCGTGCAGCCGCGCGTTGGCTGCAGGAAAACTGTCAGCGCGCCATTTCGATAGCCGACGCGGCACAGGTCGCAGCGATGAGCGAGCGAAACTTCCTGCGCCGCTTCAAGCTGGAGATGGGCATCACGCCATCCGATTACCTCTTGCATGCGCGCCTTGCCATCACCTGCAGCCTGCTCACCGATTCGGAGTTGCCGGTCGACAAGATCGCGCGCCGCACGGGCATGGGCAATGGCGACCGCCTCGCCAAGATCTTTCGCAAGCGCATGATGATTTCGCCCACCGAATACCGCGAGCAAAGCCGCCGCGAGGCCGGCGTAGCCGTCTCGTAACGCCGCGGTAACAACGGTCGCACTTCGTTACAAACGGGGTCGCTTTTCGCGAGCCGAGGTGATCCTGCCCGATATGAAGGAGTCCGAAGATGAATGAGAGGTCATCGATTCAGGAGGGCCAGAGTCAGGCTCGCGTCGAAGCCGCGGCGTGCACGCGTATCGTGCCTGTCGTGCTGGCGGGAGGTTCCGGAACGCGTTTGTGGCCGATGTCGCGCGAACATTTCCCTAAGCAGCTAATTGGTGTGGTGGGCAGCGATACGCTGCTGCAGGCAACCGTGCATCGGTTAGACGGCTTTTCATCGGAGTGGCAGGTCGCGAGCGCGCCAATCGTCGTATGTGGTGAAGAACACCGCTTCGTGATCGCCGAGCAGTTGCATGCGTGCGGTATCGACGCGCGGCTCGTGGTCGAGCCCGCGCGGCGCGACACGGCGCCGGCGCTCACGCTCGGTGCAGCGCTTGCGTGCGCGAACGGTGACGACGCGATTCTCATCGTCATGCCTTCGGACCATGCGATTGCCGATACGGATGCGCTGCAGAGCGCGCTCGAATGCGCCGCGCGCCACGCGCAGCGCGGCGCTATCGTGACGCTCGGCGTGCCGCCGCGCTCGCCCGAAACGGGGTTTGGTTACATCCGTGTGGGCGAGGCGATTGCCGACGGCGCGCACCGTATCGACGGCTTCGTCGAAAAGCCCGCGCCGGAACTCGCCACGCAATACATCGCACAGGGCGGCTACTGGTGGAACAGCGGCATCTTCGTGATGCGCGCGAGCGTCTGGCTCGACTCGCTGCGCGCACTGCAGCCCGACATGCATGCAGCGTGCCTTGCTGCATTCGTCGATGGAAAGGAAGACGGCGCCGTGTTCCGTCCGGGCACGGAGGCCTTCAAGGGCGCGCCCGCCGACTCGATCGACTACGCGGTCATGGAGCGGCTATCGGGCAGCAATGGCTGGACGCCCGAGGGCGTGGTGGTCGCGCTCGATGCGGGCTGGTCCGACCTCGGCTCGTGGGACGCCGTGTGGGCCGCAATGGAAAAAGACGAGGACGGCAACGTCGGGCGCGGGCGTGTGGTGTTCGAGGGGGCGGTTGCGACGTACGCGCATTCCGAAGGCAGGCTCGTGGCTTGCGTGGGGACCTCGAACCTCGTGGTGGTCGAGACCGCCGATGCGGTTCTCGTCGCGGACCGCTCGAAGGTGCAGGACGTGAAGGGGCTCGTTGCGCGCATCAAGGCCGAGCATGCGCCCGAAGCGGATTCGCATCGCAAGGTGCAACGTCCGTGGGGCTTCTACGATTCGATCGATTCCGGCGAGCGCTTTCAGGTCAAGCGCATCGTCGTCACGCCTGGCGCGCGGCTCTCGCTGCAACTGCATCACCATCGCGCCGAGCACTGGACGGTCGTGCGCGGCACCGCGCTCGTCACGCGTGGTGAGGAATCCTTTCTTATGACGGAGAACGAGTCCACGTACATTCCGCTCGGCGTGCGTCACCGGCTGGAAAATCCGGGCAAGGTGCCACTCGAAATTATCGAGGTGCAGTCGGGCGCGTATCTGGGAGAGGACGACATCGTCCGTTTCGACGATACGTATGGCCGCTGCGGTTGAGGGCAGCAGCACGGCCTGCAGGGAGAAAAAAGGAGAAAGCATGCGCGAGCTGCAAAATCTGATGGCGAGAGTGCTCGACGTATCTGCCGTGATGATCGGCGCGAGCGTAGCTTCGGAGATCCGCTTCGACGATGTGGTGCCGCGCGGCGTGAACGAAGCCTTCGTGCTGCTCGCCGCCGCGTTCGCGCTCGTGATCTTTCCGGCGTTCGAGCTTTACCAGTCGTGGCGCGGCCGCTCCAAGGCGCTGCTCGCGGGCCAGGTGTCGCTTGCGTGGCTCGTCGTGCAGGGCTGCGCGCTGATCTCGATGTACTCCACGATGCATCATGTCGACGTCGTTTCGCGCCTGTGGTTCGCTTACTGGACCGCGCTTGCAGGCGGCTTGCTCATTACGTGGCGCTTCCTCGCGCACGGCGTGCTTGCGCACATGCGGCGCGCGGGCATGAATCTCCATCAGGTCGCCATTGCGGGGTCCGCGACGCAGTGCGACGAGATCGTGCGGCGCATCGGCGCGGAGCCGGGCTCGGGCTTTCGCGCGAGCGCCCTCTACAACACGACGCCGCAATCGGCGCGGCCCGCCAGCGAGAAAGACACGCCGGTGTGCGACACGATCGAGGCGTTCGCGCAGTACATCCGCGAGCATGACGTGCATGAGTTGTGGCTCGCCCTTTCGCTTGCCGAGGAGCGCACAGTGGTGCGGCTCGTGAGCGAATTTCGCAACGACCTCGTGAATATCCGCTTCATTCCGGACGTGCGCTCGCTAGCGCTATTCGACACCAGTACGGTGATCGAGCTGCTCGGCGTGCCCGCGATCAACCTCGTCGCTTCGCCGCTGCCCGCGAGCGCGCAGTTCAAGAAGGCGGTGTTCGATCGCGTGTTCGCGGCGCTTGCGCTCGTGAGCCTCATGCCGCTACTCATCGGCATCGCCATTGCGGTGAAGTTTTCCTCGCCGGGGCCGGTGCTGTTCAGGCAGCGCCGCAAGGGCGCCGACGGCCGCGTGTTCACGATCTACAAGTACCGCACGATGCGCGAGCACAAGGAAGCGCCCGGCACGGTGAGCCAGGCCACGCGTGACGACCCGCGTGTCACACGTCTCGGCGCGTTCCTGCGCCGCACGAGTCTCGATGAGTTGCCGCAGTTCTACAACGTGCTGCGCGGCGATATGTCGGTGGTCGGTCCCCGCCCGCATGCGCTCGAGCACGACGATCTGTATCAGAGCGTGGTGAAGGGCTATATCCACCGCTATCGCATCAAGCCCGGCATTACCGGCTGGGCGCAGGTCAACGGATTTCGCGGCGAAACCGATCGCCTCGAAAAGATGGAAATGCGTGTAGCGCACGATCTGTATTACCTCGGGCATTGGTCGTTCTGGCTCGACATGCGCATCATCGCGGCCACGGTCGTTCACGGGCTGGTGGGCCGCAACGCGTACTGAGCGCGGCGGCGCATCCGGGCAAGCATCACCAGTCAAGCATCACGAGCAAGCAATACCAGGTTTCGGGAGAAGCAAGATGGCGATGAATTATGACGGCGCTTACTACGGCGCAGCAGCCGCCGACGAGCGATACCTAGGCGACTATCTGCAAACGATGGTGGCGAACTGGCGCGCTATCGCGATCGTGACGCTCGCCGTCACGCTGCTGGGCACGGCCTATGCCTTCCTGGCCACGCCGACCTATCGTGCCGACGTGCTGTTCCACCTCGTCGACAAGGGCGACGCCAGCAAGAAGGACAGCAGCCTGCCGCCGCTCACGGGCATGTTCGACGAGAAGTCGACCGCGAACGGCGTGATCGAAATGCTGAAGTCGCGCAACGTGACCGAGGAAACGGTGCGCAAGCTGCACCTCGACATTTCTGCGCGGCCGCGCGAAATGCCCGTGATTGGCGGCATGCTCTCCAGCATCATGGGCTCGCCCTGGGCGCAGAAGCTGCCCGGCTTCATGCGCCCGGCCGGCTATGCATGGGGTGGCGGCGAGATCAAGGTGTCGCGCTTCGATACACCCGAAGCGATGTATGAGCGCGATTTCACGCTCGTCGCGGGCGACGAGCCCGGCACGTTCACGCTGCGCGACCCCGACGGCATTCCGCTCCTGGAGGGCCGCGTGGGCGAGGACGTGAGCGCCAATACATCAGTCGGGCCGATCGCGCTGCATGTGGACAGCTTGAGCGGGGCGCCCGGAACGCCTTTCCTGCTCATGCGCGCCTCGACGCTCACCACTGTCGACCGGCTCGAGCGCGCACTCGAAATCCAGGAAGTCGGGCTGCAGTCCGGCGTGATCCGCGCGAGTCTCGAAGGCCACAACAGCAAGATGACGGCCGCGATCCTCAACAACGTGGCGCACGAGTTCATCAAGCAGGACATCGCGAGCCGTTCGGCCGAAGCGGAGCACATGCTCGCGTTCCTCGACGACCAGTTGCCGCAACTGCGCGCGCAGGTCGATACGGCCGAGCAGAAGTACAACAAATTCCGCAACGAGCACGGCACCGTCGATCTCGGCGAAGAAAGCCGGCTGCTGCTCCAGCAGGTGAGCGACAACAAGATTCGTCTCGAAGACCTGCGCCAGCAACGCGCGGAACTCGCGCAGCGTTTCACCGAGCATCACCCGGCCGTTCAGTCGCTCGACGCACAGATCGGCACGCTGCAGGCCGCGCAGTCGCAACTCACGCGCAATGTGGCGCAACTGCCCGATACGGAGCAGTCCGCAGTGCGCCTGTTGCGCGACGTGCATGTGAGCACGGAGCTGTACACGAGCCTCTTGAACAGCGCGCAGCAACTGCGTGTGGCGCGCGCGGGCCAGGTGGGCGACGTGCGCGTGGTCGATTTCGCCGAAGCGCCGGACGATCCCGTGCGTCCGAAGAAGCTGCTCGTGATCGCGCTCGCGATCGGCGCGGGTCTCGTGCTGGGCGTGCTCGTCGCGTTCGTGCGCAAGTCGCTGTACGGCGGCGTGGAGCGCCCGGACGAACTCGAAGCCGCGCTCGGCGTGCCGGTTTTCGCCGTGGTGCCGCGCAGCCCGCAGCAACTGCGGCTGCAGCATCACGTCTCATCGCGCCGGCGCGGTCTGCACGTGCTCGCGCAACAGAACCCGCAGGACGTGGCGGTGGAAGGCGTGCGCAGCCTGCGCACCTCGCTGCAGCTCACGCTCAACGACGCGCGCAACAACATCGTGATGCTCACGGGCTCGCGCCCCGACATCGGCAAATCGTTCCTCTCGGTCAATCTCGCCGCGCTGGTCGCCTCGGTGAACAAGCGCGTGCTGATCGTCGATGGCGACATGCGGCGCGGCGACGTGCACTCGCACTTCGGCATTGTTCACCAGCCGGGCCTCTCCGACGTGCTGCTCGGCGCGGAGCTGGAGCGGGCGATCCAGCGCGAGGTGCTGCCGGGCCTCGACGTGCTCGCCAAGGGCTCGCTGCACTCGCATCCGTCCGAGCTCCTGATGAGTCCGCGTTTCGAGTCGCTGCTGCAGGAGCTGGGCGCGAAGTACGACCTCGTCATCGTCGATACGCCGCCGGTGCTCGCGGTGACCGACTCGACGGTGATCGGACGCTACGCGGGTACGACGCTTCTCGCGATCCGCCATGGCCGCCACCCGATTTCGGAGCTCGAGGAAACGGTCAAGCGCCTGCGCATAGGCGGCGTGAATCTGCGCGGCGTGCTGCTCACCGACGTGCCGAAGACCGGCGCATTCATCGGCGGCGGGTATCGCGGCGGCTACTACGGGTACGAAAGCATTGCAGGGTAGGGCAGCAGGCAGGCAGCAGGACCGCGGCCGGCCGGGGGGCCGCCGCGGCTAGTGGAACCACCGAATCCCATTTCGCTCACGCGAGGAGAGAACGATGGCGATGGCTCGCAAGGTTGCGTTGATCACCGGTATCACCGGTCAGGACGGTTCGTATCTGGCAGAACTGCTGTTGAACAAGGGCTACGAAGTGCACGGTATCAAGCGGCGCTCGTCACTCTTCAACACGGACCGCATCGATCACCTGTATCGGGACGTGCACGACCCGGAACCCGGCATTCAGCTGCATCACGGCGAGCTGACCGATTCCACGGCGCTGCTGCGCGTGATCCAGCGCGTGGCGCCCGACGAAATCTACAACCTCGCCGCGCAAAGCCACGTGGCGGTGTCGTTCGAGGAACCCGAGTACACGGCGAACGCGGACGGCCTCGGCACGCTGCGCATTCTGGAGGCGATTCGCATTCTCGGCCTTACGCAGAAAACGCGCTTTTATCAGGCGTCGACGTCCGAGCTGTACGGGCTCGTGCAGGAAGTGCCCCAGCGCGAAACCACGCCGTTCTATCCGCGCAGTCCCTACGCGGTGGCGAAGCTGTTCGCCTACTGGACCACGGTCAATTACCGCGAGGCGCATGGCATCTACGCGTGCAACGGCATCCTCTTCAATCACGAGTCGCCGCAGCGCGGCGAGACGTTCGTCACGCGCAAGATTACGCGTGCGCTAGCGCGCATCGCGGTCGGCCTGCAGAAAATGCTGTATCTCGGCAACCTCTCCGCCATGCGCGACTGGGGCCATGCGCGCGATTACGTCGACATGCAGTGGCGCATGCTCCAGCAAGAGAAGCCAGAAGATTTCGTGATCGCAACCGGCGTGCAGTACAGTGTGCGTGACTTCGTGCGCGTGGCCGCCGAGGAACTGGGCATCACCGTGCGTTTCGAAGGCAGCGGCGTGGACGAGGTCGGCATTGTCGACCAGGTGCAAGCGCGCGACATGCGCATAGAACCGGGCGACGTGATCGTGCGCGTGGACCCGCGCTACTTCCGCCCGACCGAGGTCGAGACGTTGCTCGGCGACGCCTCGAAGGCCCAGGAGAAACTGGGCTGGAAACCGGTGACGACGTTCCATGCGCTCGTCAAGGAAATGGTGCGCGCCGACTACCAGGCTGCCCGGCGCGACGCACTCGTCAAGCTGGCCGGATTCAGGGCTCTCGAACATCACGAGTGAACGCATGGACAAGAACTCCCGAATCTTCGTGGCCGGCCACCGGGGCATGGTGGGCTCGGCGCTCGTGCGTGCGTTGCAGGCGAATGGATACTGGAACCTCGTCATGCGCACCCATGCGGAACTGGACCTCACGGATCAGGCTGCGGTAGATCGATTTTTCGAAGGCGAGAGCATCGATGCGGTGCTGCTCGCGGCCGCACGCGTGGGCGGCATCCTCGCCAATTCGACGCGGCCCGCGCAGTTCGCGTGGGACAACCTGGCAATCGAGACCAACGTGATCCGCGCGTCGCACAACGCGGGCGTGGAGCGCCTCGTGTTCTTCGGCTCGTCGTGCATTTATCCGCGCGAATGCCCGCAGCCGATCCGCGAAACCTATCTGCTCACCGCGCCGCTCGAGCCGACCAACGAGGCCTACGCGATCGCGAAGATCGCCGGCCTGAAGCTTTGCGAAGCGTACAACCGCCAGTACGGTACGCATTTCGTCTCGCTCATGCCGACCAACCTGTACGGCCCCAACGACAACTACGACCTCGGCAGCAGTCATGTGCTGCCCGCGCTGCTGCGCAAGGCGCATGAGGCGCGCACGAACGGCCAGCGCACGCTGACTGTCTGGGGGTCGGGCAAGCCACGCCGCGAATTCCTGCACGTCGATGATCTCGCCGATGCGACGATCTTCGTGCTGGAGCACGAGACCGGCGACGGCGTGTACAACGTCGGCGTGGGCGAGGACCTGTCGATCCACGATCTCGCGCAGCGCGTGTGCGACGTGGTGGGCTTCGACGGCGAACTGGTATTCGATTCGACCAAGCCCGACGGCACGCCGCGCAAGCTGCTCGATGTGTCGCGCCTGGGCGATCTGGGCTGGCACGCGCACATTGGCCTCGAGGAGGGGCTCGCCCGCACCTACGACGACTTTCTTCAAGCCTATGCCGCACCGGCGCACGAGGCAGGCATGCGGGCTTGATGCGGCCTCACAGGGCCGACGGGTTGCAAACAATCGGCTCGATGGACGAGGGGGAAAGGCGTTTGTTTGGTGGTGGGCGTCGTGCGCGGACCGGATGCACGGCGCCCGCTTTTTTTCGCTCGGCGCGCGAGTCGAAGGAAAGCGGTAGACCAGCAGCTCAAAAAGCAGTTCAGGGACGGAAACAACGCAATGAGAATCCTGATCTACGGACTGAATTACGCGCCCGAAGTGACAGGCGTCGGCAAATACAGCGCCGAAATGGCAGAGCTGCTCGCGGCGCACGGCCATGAAGTGCGCGTGATCTGCGCGCCGCCCTATTACCCGCAATGGCGCGTGCACGACGGCTATCGCGCGGGGCGCTACGCACGCGAAACCTTGCGCGGCGTGAGCGTGTGGCGCGCGCCGCTGTGGGTGCCTTCGCAGCAGGGCGGCCTCAAACGCATCGTGCATCTGGCGAGCTTCGCGCTTTCCTCGCTGCCGCTCCTCGCGCGGCTCGCGGCGTGGCGGCCGGAGGCTGTCATGCTGATCGTGCCGACATTCTTTTGTGCGCCCGGCGCGCTGATGCTCGCGCGCGCCGTTGGGGCGGGCAGCTGGCTGCATATTCAGGACTTCGAAGTCGATGCGGCATTCGATCTGGGGCTGCTCAAGGGCGGCCAGGGCTCACGTCTCGGGCGCGCGGCGCTCGCCTGCGAGCGCTGGCTGTTGCGGCGCTTCGACGCCGTCTCGTCGATTTCGCCGCGCATGGTCGAGCGCGTCATCGACAAGGGCGTGGACGCCTCGCGCGCCGTGTGCCTGCCGAACTGGGTCGATACCCAGGCGATCTTCCCGCTGCCGTATCCGAGCGCGTTCCGGCAGCGCCTTGGCATCCCGCAGGACAACACCGTCGTGCTGTACTCGGGGAACATGGGGGCGAAGCAGGGCATCGAAATTCTCGCGGACGTCGCAACGGCGCTCGCCGCGCGCACGGATATCAGCTTCGTGTTCTGCGGCGACGGCGCGGCCAGGCGAGACCTGATCGCGCGTTGCGAGCCGCTTTCGAACTGTCATGTGCTGCCGCTGCAGCCTGCGTCGATGCTCAATGAACTGCTGAACGTGGCCGATATCCACGTGCTGCCGCAGCGCAACGACGCCGCCGACCTTGTCATGCCCTCGAAGCTCACCGGCATGTTCGCGAGCGGGCGTGCGGTGGTCGCCATGGCGCGGCCCGGCACGAGTCTCTTCGACGTGGTCTCGGATCACGGGATTGTCGTGCCGCCCGAAGACGGCGAGGCGCTGGCGGCCGCGATCGTCGAACTGGCCGGCGATCCGGCGCGGCGCACCGCGCTCGGCCACGCCGCACGGCGCTACGCGAAGCGCATGCTGTCGCCGCAAGCGATCTTCGACGTGCTCGAAGCGAGGCTTGCCGGGCTCGCGAGCGGGGTTGCCGAGCCGGCGAGTCAGGCGCGAGTGGAGCCGCAGCCGGCGGCAAGTGGCGCTGCTTCGACGCATCGAGGCGCGGATCAATCTGGCGACGAACCCGCTCATCAAGCAGGCAAAGGCGGATCGACGTTGCCCGAGGTCGAGCAGTCCGATGTCTGATCGACGGCGGCCTTGGGCCGCTAGCAGAGCTTACCAGGGCGACTTGTAGAGCTCGGAGTTGGCCTGGTCCGGCGACCCGTACGGGTTGCTGTATGGATTGCCATAGACCTGGGCGGTCGGCGAGGTTTCGCGGGCGCCGTAGTCGTATCCGGCGCTCGACCGATGGCTACCGGCAGGGTTGCCTGCCGAGCTTCTCACCACCGCGTTGCCGGCGCGAGACCGGCCGTTCGATCCGATCCTGCTGCTCGCGCCACCTCGGCCGTTTCTGCCGCCCGAGGCGCTCGCTTCGCTTGCCGCGTAATCCCCAGGCGTGACGACGTGCATGTGCTTTTCGTTCGTGAGCGCGTCTTGCGCGTCGTCTGGCGAAGCGCCGTTGCTGCTGTATGGGGTCGCGCTGTACGGGTTGTCCGAAGTGCCCGGGCCGCCGAGCAGGCGTTGCTCGTCGAGTTTCTGGCGCTGCACGGCGTTGGTGAGGGTGTCGCCCTGGCTGCTCTGGTATTTCGCATTGGCGGACGAGCCGCCGGATGGGGCGTTTTGCGCGAACACCGCGCACGGCCATGCGGCGCACGCGGCTTGCAGCGCAGCGGCGAGCACGTAGGGCGCAAACTGATGTCGATTCAGGCTGGACATGGCATGGATCCCGCGCGCCGCGAATCATGCGGCGTCAAGCCTTCATGTTGCCCACGCAGCGTCGCCCCGCTGCGCCAAAACCCCTGCCGTGTCGGCCACGCGCGGGAGGCGATGCGCAGGCCGCCGGATAATGAAATCGCGGCTCGACGCCGCCCGTTGTCCCGTTGCCGGTTTTCGGCACGGGCTCGCGACGAGCCGGGAAGCACGCAAGCCACATAGAACCGACCCGGGTGGGCAAGGAGCGTTCATGACGGAAGCGGTCGAAGGTTTAGGAACCCTCAAAGGGAACGTCGGCGCGGCCGGCCGCAGGGATGGCGCTGGCGAGGCACCGTCTGCAGGCGTCGCGCCGCCGCAAGCCGCCGCGCAGTCTGCAAGCGCGGAAATCCGCGTGATCGATTTGAGCCGCGCGGGCAAGGGCAACTTCGTTGCGCGCCGCGGCAAGCTCGTGCAGGCCGCCTGGTATCTGGTCGAGACCTGCGTGCTCGACAACCGTCTGCTGCCGCTCTCCGCGCTGCGCGTGAGCTTGCTGCGCCTGTTCGGCGCGAAGGTCGGCGCGGGATGCCGCCTCGTGCACCCCATGCGCGTGAAGGCGCCGTGGAATCTGGAGATGGGCGAGAACTGCTGGATCGGCGTGGACGTGTGGATCTACAACCAGGCGCCCATCCGCATCGGCTCGAACGTCTGCATTTCGCAGGGCGCGTTTCTCAGCGCCGGCTCGCACGACATGCGCACGAACATGGACCTGCACGTCGCGCCTATCGTGATCGAGGACGGCGCGTGGGTCTCGTCGAAATGCGTGGTGCAAATGGGCGTGACGATCGGGCGCTCGGCGGTCGTCACGCCGCTTTCGGTCGTCCATCGCTCGCTGGAAGCCGGCGGCGTGTATGGCGGCAATCCGTGCCGCTTTATCCGCTGGCGCTTTGAGGAGAGCCAGCCGCCCAAGGCATGAGGCGGCGCTCAAGCCGCGGTATGAGCAGGCCAGCAGGCCTGCTCATACGCACACGAACTCCACCCGCTAGTAACCGCCGTAACCCACCGCCCGGCCCGCAGCGGCTGCCTGCGTACTCGGCAGGATCAGGTTGATGACGCGGCTCCACTTCACGAGCGCCGAGGCATCGACGAACACCACGTCGTTCGGCTTCAGGTCGAACTCGTCGGCCGTGGCCATGGCTTCCGGCGTCGACGCGTCGAGGTGGTAGACCGTGCGGTGTCCTTCCTTCTGCCCGCGCACCACGTACACCTGCGAGGCGTCGCCCGATCCCTGGCTGATGCCGCCCGCGTTGCCTAGCGCGTCGTTCAGCGAGAGATGGCCGTTATCGAACGGAAGCGGCCCTGGGTGCCCGACTTCGCCGAGCACGAACACGCGACTTTCGTTCGCCGAATACACGCGCACGAGGTCGCCGTTTTGCAGCAGGATTTTGTCCGGGTTCACGCCTTCCTTGATCATGTCGGGAATGTTCACCATGATCGTCTTGTCGCCGCGCGTCACGCTAACCCGCGAGCGGTCGCCCGCCGCCGTGAAGCCGCCCGCGCGGTTGATCGCCTCGGGCAGCGACATCGTCATGTCGTTGAGCACCATGAGGCCGGGCGTGCGCACTTCGCCGTCCACATACACACGCCGGCTGCGGTACGACTCGATGCGCAGCGTCACCTGTGGCTTGTTCAGGTAGTAGGCCAGCTTGCTCGCCACGAGATTGCGCGCCTCCATCTCGGTGAGCCCCGCTACGTGGATCGGCCCCACGTAGGCCACCTGGATCGCGCCAGTCGAGTCCACGGTATAGCCCGACTGCACCTGGCTCGCGCTCTGGTCCTGCGACCCGTTACCGCCGCCACCGCCGCCCGTCGGCAAGTTCATCTCGGGGTGATCCCACACGACAATGCTCAGCACGTCGCCGGGCCCGAGCGTGTAGGGCTTGGGCGTGCCGAACAGCGACGAGACGTTGGTCGGGACCGCCGTCGGTCTCTCTGCCGCCTGTTTCGCGACCAACGCGTTGTTGATCTCGACGAGCGCCCCCGGCGGCGGTTGATCCCCGTTGCCGCCCGAGCGCGCGGAGTCGGTGGCGGCTTTCGCCTGCGTGACGCTCGACGGCGCCGTCATGCCAGGCGAGAGCGCGCAGCCCGAAATCATGGCTGCGGCCGCCACGATGGCCGCCACCGCCGACAGGGCCGCCCGTGCGCGGCCCGCCGATAACTTGCGCAAACTGCGCGCGGGCTGCGTCGCGGTTGCGGCAGTGGCTGCAGTTGCATGCACGGCTTCGCCGCCAGAACAATCAGGTGTGCTGTTTAACATAGTGTTGCCCCCTTACTCACAGGATTCGCACATCGCCACGAAGGTGCAACGCGCTCACATCGTTCGATTGGTTATGACGCTTGAGCTGCGTTGCTTCGTCACCCCTGCCAATCCCTACCATGACCGCTATCTGATGCTGTTTTTTCTACTTTCCGTTTATTCGGTTTGCTCCGCGGGCTCGCCCTGCGCCATGGCGCTCATCGCACGCCCTCGGTGAAATCGAGCGCCCGCATACGAAGGATGTTCCTGCAGCAAGCCGAGCAGCGAGCGCACCATGCCATCCATCGCGAAGCGTGCATCGAACGTGCGCCGGGCCTGCGCGCGCATCGCATCGCGCGAGGGTTCGTCGAGCGCGCGCCATGACGCGAAGTTGCGCTGCGTGCCGGCGACCGTGTCGGGCGCGACGAAACCGGCGCCATCCTCATCGATCTCGCGCCATACGCCCACCTTGTCCGAGACCAGCGCGGGCAGCCCGCACGCCAGCGCCTCCGCTACGGACACGCCGAAATTCTCCTGGTGCGACGGCAGCACGAACACGTCGCTGGCAAAGAACGCACCCCACTTGAGGTTGCCCTGCAGCATGCCCGGCCAGCTGATGCGGTGCGTGATGCCGTGCGTCTGCGCCATCGCCTGCAGCGCGGGCTGCCAGTTGCCCTTGTCGGGGCCGGCCATCAGCAGATGCGCATCCGGCGTTTCGCGCGCATGATCGGCAAATGCCTGAACCAGCACGTCGCAGCCCTTCTTCGGGTGCAGGCGCCCGAGGAACAGCACGATGCGCTTGTTGCGCAGATGCGGCGACTCTTGCAGGAAGGCTTCACGCAACGTGTCCGGGTCCTCGCGCGGTGCATTGGTGCCGAACGGCACGACGCGCTCGTTGGCGCGGTACAGCCAGAACGAATCGCGCGCGAGCAGGCGTTCTTCTTCGGTTGTGAAGATCACGGCGGCGGCATCGCGCAGCACGCGAAAATCGGCCCACGGCCAGTAAGCCCATTTCTTCAGATGCTTGAGCGGATAAGTCGCCTTGAACCACGGGTCGAGCATGCCGTGTGTGTACACGTAGTACGGCAGCTGGGCGTGGCGCAGCGCGCGCCACGCGCCGAAGCCGTGGTATTGCCAGAGGCCGTGCACGATCGCCGCGTCGAAGCGCCTTGCGTTCGCGCGCAGCCACGGCACGTAGCCGGGGCTGTATCCGTAGTGGCCGCGCCCGGGGCCCAGGGCGTGCAGCGGCAGCGGGAATTCGCGCACGTAAGGCGCGTCGATCGGGTCGAGCGAGGCCACTTCGATCTGGTGATCGAGCGCCGCCATCGCGAGGCCGCTCTGGCGCACGCCTTCAATCGGGCCGCCCGAACGGGGGTCGACCGTGGACACGAGGTGCAGGATTTTCATCGGGGCTCCGGAGTCGCGTACGTGTTGAGCGGCACCGGCGCCGCCGCGGGCGCCGTGGGTCGGAAGGCAGGCTCGCGCCCG
The DNA here is from genome assembly GCF_905220195.1 of Paraburkholderia sp. J8-2. Lineage (NCBI taxonomy): Bacteria > Pseudomonadati > Pseudomonadota > Betaproteobacteria > Burkholderiales > Burkholderiaceae > Paraburkholderia > Paraburkholderia sp. J8-2. The sequence goes on along the minus strand of NZ_CAJMZA010000002.1, from coordinate 159,024 downwards.
TAGGACGGGTGCAGGCGCTGGCGCTTGCGTTGCAGGTCGATGCGGTAATGAAGCTGCGAATACAGCGAGACGATGAGCCCGAGCGCGAGGCCATACACGAGGCCCGAAAAACGCGTGCCGAGCGGATTGCCGCCAATCGAAGCGCCGGGCAGCGCGGCGAGCACGAGCAGCGCCATGCTGAGCGGCATGAGCATCGGGTGACGCGGCGCAATGCGGCGCCAGCGCCTGAATGCGCGTCCGGCAACGATGAGCGCGACGATCACCGCGAGCGGCATGCAGCCGCCGAACACGATACCTTCGGCGTAGAGCTGATACACCCAGAAGTTGTGGCCCGCCACCCAGTCGCTGGTGTTGAAGTAATCGTCCTTGCTGAATGTCTGGTTCACGTACTGGTAGTAAATGGGCGAGTAGCGGTAGAGGTGGCCATACCCCTTGCCGAACAGTACCGACTCCACCGATTCGGTGACCTGGTCGTACTGGTCGCGCATCTCCGCAATACGTGTGACCGTGGTCGGGTCGCGGTCGGAGTCCGAGTTTTGCGCGGCCGTCACGCGCTGCGTCCAGTGTTCGGTGATGGACGGGAAGAGCCACGCGGTTCCCACGCCCAGCGCCACGATGAATAAAAGTGCGATGCCGGTGCGGAAGAACGATTTGATCAGATGGCTCACTGAAGGCGAGGCGAGCCACGCCGCGAACATGGCGAGCAGGACGGTCGCGATCAGCAGGCTGCGCGTGACGCTCAGCAACTCGACGATCAGCGTGGCAAGGAACACGATCACCATTGTCATGTTGAAGCGCCGGGCGACGATGAACTGGTGCAACAGCATGCCTTGCAGCGCGAGCATGGTCGGCGAGACGATGCGAAAGCGGATGTCGGCGAGCGGCCCGCCTACAGCCAGCAAGCCGAAGAAGAACGTAAACACGAGACACAGCACGTTCGCGTAGTAAAGCGCGCGCTGCAACTGCATGACGCGAATGGGGTGCCACGGGCGGCACATGGCCCAGTAGCCGAGCACAAAGAGCAGGAACGGCAGGATCACGCGCAGGTACTGGCCGACCGGATTGTGCTGCAGCACTTGAGCAATGAGGCTGCCGATGAGGCTTGCGACGAGCGCGCCCGTCACGAACGAGCGCAGCCGGATCGGACGCGCGAAGCGCGGGCCGATCATCGCGAGAATCAGCGCGCCTGCCAGGGCCGGAATGACGGCCAGCCATTGCGCGCCATGGCCGAACTGGGAGTCAGGGGCCTTGTAGTCGAAAGCGAGAGGCACGAGGCACACCCAGAGCCACAGAACAGCATGTTTGTTTCGCATCCGCGTTTCTCCCGGTGCGGTGCATAGGGTTGCAAACGCTGCGCAAGAAATATGCGCACCAAACGCGTTGGTTCGACTCAATATAAAACGCCGCAAGCGCCTTGCGCATGCGCGTGGCGGGAAGCGGCAGGGTTGTGGCGGCAGGAAAAAAATTCTGATTTGGCGTGTGGTTTGCTCCACACACCTGGCCGAGAACGGCGGGAACTTGGCGCACGCTGCACGGCGCCAGTGTTCATGATGGGGTCGGCAGGAGTAAGTTTTCCATCGTCTGCCTTGCGCAAGAATCCGGCATGGACGAAAGCGAGGGAAAGGTCATGAAGCTGCTACACGGAGTGAGTCAATCGACGAAAGGGCGCTCCGTCGAACTCGACTTCGTGCGTGGCATCGCGATCTTCGTGGTGATGGGCTTTCACTTCCACACGGTGCGCACGGGCCATGCGTGGGTGAGCGTGATCGAGTACCCGCTGAAAAGCTTCGGCCACGAAGGCGTGAATCTTTTCTTCACACTAAGCGGCTTTCTCGTGGGCGGCCTGCTGCTGCGCCAATACGCGCAAACGGGCCATATCGGCGCGCGCCGCTTCATCGTGCGGCGGATCTTCAAGATCTGGCCTGCCTACTACGTGCTCATTCTCTTTCACCTGCTGGCGGGCCGCCACCGGCCCGATACGTTCCTCTGGCAGAACCTCACGCACATGCAGAACTACTTCGGCACCTCCATTGCGCAAACGTGGAGCCTCGCAGTCGAAGAGCACTTCTATCTGTTCCTGCCCGCACTGCTGATCCTGCTCGCACACTTCCGGTTGCGCGCGAACGCCCTGATCGCCGTAATGGCCGGCCTTTGCGCGATCGTTTTGACCGCGCGTTGCATTGCGGTATCGCACGGCGATCTCGTCGGGGCGTTCAACTACACGCAGTACCGCATGGACAGCCTGCTTATCGGCGTGATACTGGCGACGATTTACTGGATGAAGCCCGACGTCTGGCGCATGCTCGTTGCGAAGAAGCGCTGGCTGTTCGCGGCGGTGGGGCTGCTCCTCGCCTGGCTCATCTTCGCGACGCCCGATGTCGCGCTGGACGAGAGCATTGGCTACACGATTCAGGCCATCGGCTTTTGCGCGCTCATCATGCTCGTGCTCGAACATTCGGGCCGATTGCGCACGACGTGGCTGTATCGCGGGCTTGCTTGGCTCGGCGTGTACTCGTACGGCATCTACCTCTGGCATTCGCTCGCGCTCGCGCCCGGCGACTATCTGATCCACAAGGCGAGCGCGCTCGGCGTGCCGCCGCTCGCCGCCTGGCCGGCCGTGATCTTCGCGCAGTTCTTCATCGCTGCGGCGCTCGGTTATCTCACCACGCGCGCTGTCGAGTTCCCGTTCCTGCGTCTGCGCGAGGCGATGTTCCCCGACTCGCGCGGGGCCGTTCCCGCCGAGCGCCCCAACACGAGCGCGGCGGATCGCAAGATCGAAGGCGTTGCGTGAGCGGGTCGAACTGATTCGGGATGCTGACTAGCTGCGGGCATTTGCCCAGGTTCATGCCATCGCGGCCTGCAGCGTGTGCTTGAACTGCGCGAGCGTGTTGCTCGACAGGAGGTGTTCGCCCGCCGGTTGCGCGGCGCCCGGGCCTGCGCGCCAGCGCTGCGCGAGCGCATCGAGCGCGTGGGCGATCGTGGCGGGCTCGAGGTCGTCGAGGAGCGGGCCGAGCGCGCCGTCGCGGCAATACCAGCCAATCAGGCCATCCGCGCTGGCCACCACGGGCTTGCCGAAGCGGTATGCCTGCACGAGCACGCCGCTCATGCCGTAGTGCTGCTTGTAGCCCAACCACACGGCGTCGCAGGCGCAGAAGAGTTCGCGTTCCATCTCATCGGAGATGAACTGGTTGAAGATCACCGGCGCGTTCGCGAGCCGCGGTGCGTGTGCGTCGATGAACGCGCGCGTTTCGTCATCCTGCTGGCCGGCGATCACGAGGCGCGGCGCGTCGGGTTTGAGCTCGAGCGCGAGCATCAGTTCGCGAATGCCTTTGCGTTCGCCAATCGCGCCGTACACGAGCAGATAGCGCGTATGCGCATCGAGCTTCAGTTGTGTGCGCGCAAGCAGCGGGTCCATGCGCTCGATTTCGGGAAACGGGTCGGCCAGATAGCTGAGCGGCGCGGCGCCCTGGGGCTTCGTGGCCGCGAACCAGTCGGGCAGCGTCGGGTCGATCGTGAAGAGTTCGCGCAGCCCGCGCGAGCACATGGCGCGGCGAAACAGCACCGACTTGGCCATGTCGACGAAGCGCCGGCGCGGCGTGCGCAAGCCGATGCCCGCGTGATGAAACGTCATGCCCATGACGATGGCGATCCACGGGGTGTTGCCGAATGGCGAGTCGAACCCCGCGAGCGTGTAGAAGAAGTAGTCGGCATAGGGCGCCACGACGAGCCGCACGTGCGTCGTTTTGCTGATCTGGCGGAAGGCGCGCGCATAGAAGTTGCGAAAGCGCATATACACGCTCACGGCGAAATGCGGGCCGGGCGGAACGGTGTGCAGGTCGAGCAGCACGAGGCGCAGATCGGGCCGCGCTTCGCGCGCGATGCGCTGCGCGAGCGGATGGTCCGCGTACTCCGTGTCGGTGACGACGAGGCAGCGGTGTCCGGCTTCCACGCACGCCTGCGCGATCCACTCGACGTAGCGCCAGCGGTGGCCCGTGAAGTTCGGCTCGATGATGGCGATCCAGTCGCCGCTCGCCGTTGCGCGCACGCCGGCTGGCTCGGTCACTTCGGCGTCCGGGGTGTTGGGGTCGGCATTGCGGTATCTGGCGATCGACACGTTTTCCATGCGGCAGGCCCGATGAGCATTATTACGAACAAAATAGCAGTGGTGCGCAAGCGGTATGCGCCAGATTGCAGGGCAGGGTGGCTGAAAATGCCTGGGCATATGCCGATTGATTGAGTGGGCGTGCCCCGTCCGAATCCGCCTGGTTGATGGCGCGTCGTGGCAACTGCGGCGCGGTAAGGTCCAGAACGGGTCACGAAAACGCGTTCTCAAACATGCCTGAAGGGAACTCGGAAAAAGGGCAAAAGCCCCGACTCAGGGATCGAAAACAGGAGAGGTATTTTGCGCGTCATGCGGCTGCCAGCAATACCGATCAAGGCCGGCTTCGGACCCGGCGCGGCGACCTGGGTGCTGTTGCAGCAGGTCGTCGTGCGCGGCCTCGTGGCCGTCAAGTTCCTCGTGATTGGGCGCATTCTCGGGCCGTCCGCAATCGGTCTCGCGAGCGTCGCGCTGCTCGCGGTCGCGATTGCCGAAGCGCTGTCCGACACCGGGCTCGCGCAAGCCGTGATCCAGGGCCAGTCGCCGCCCACGCGCCAGGAGGCCGGCGCCGTCTGGACCACGCTCGCCACGCGCGGCCTGCTGATCGGTGTGCTGCTCGTCGCGAGCGCGCCGCTTATGGACGCGCAGTTTCACCTGGGCGGCGCCATCGGGCTCGTGCAGCTTGCCGCGCTGCTGCCGCTCTTGCGCGGACTCGCCTCGCCCGCGTATTTCATCACGCAGCGCGAGCGTCACTTCCAGCACATCGCGGCGATCGAAATCTCGTCGGCGGTGCTCGACTGCGGCTTCGGTATTGCGCTCGCACTCGCGGGTACGGGGCCGTATTCGCTGCTGCTCGGCATGATGATCGGCGAGGCCTTCAAGAGCGTCGTGACATGGATCGCGCTCTCGCCGCGTCCGCCGATCCGGCTGCGCTGGTCGGGCATCGGCCACTACGTGGGATTTAGCCGCTGGATCTGGGCGAGCAGCGTGATCATCCTCATCACCAACCAGTTCGACAAGGTCGTGGTGGGCAAGCTGCTCGGACCGACACAACTGGGCGCCTGGCAGATGTCCTCGAAGCTCGCGCAGATGCTGCTCGCCGACGCCGCGCTTGCCCTCTCGCAGTATCTGTTTCCCACGTTCGCCGCGCATCATCGCGGCGGGCCGCAATCGGCCGCGCGCCTGTTCCGGTTGTATCTCGTCGCGGCCGTGGCGGGGCTCGCGTGCGTGGTGATCGTGCTGCGCTTCGCGGCCGAGCCGCTCTTCTCGCTCGTGCTCGGCGCCGCGTGGCTGTCGGCCGTGCCGCTCTTTCGCATCTTCGTCATCAACATGGCGATCAGTGCGCTGAACTCGGTGCTCGCTTCCTATCTGCGCGCCGTGGGCGACGCGCGCGCCGTTACGGTTGCGTCGCTGCTGCAGGTCGTGGCGCTCATCGTGTCCGTGCCGCCTTCGCTGCATATGTGGGGCGTGACGGGCGTGGCATGGTCGATGACCTTCGGGCTGGCCTCGTGCGCAGCATGGATGCTGTTGCGCGTTTCGCGGCAGAAATAAGCGGGAATTCAGGCGAGGATTCAGGCAACGTCTCAGGCGCGCAGTGCCGCTTCGACGATCTCGGCAAGCTGATGGCCAAGCGTTGGCGAGTTGAGCTGGCAGTACACCGCATGCGCGGCGGCGGCCGCCGCGCGCATGTCGTCGGGCGGCATGGACCAGATGCGCCGCAGCGTGGCGGCAAGCGCTTCTGTGCCGCCTTCGCGCCCGAAGAAAAATCCCGTACGGCCGTCCTCGACATAGCCCGGCTCCGGGCCCATATGCAGCGGCAGCCGGTCGTGCACGATGGGCGGCAGGCTCAACGCGAACATGTGCACGACGCTCAAGCCCGCCGAGCCCGGATAGCAGCCCACGCGGCAGCGCCGGCTGATGGTCGCGATCGCGTCGTCGTCGAACACCGCGCCATACCAGACCACATAGCGGCGATCGCTGTACTTGCGCTTCAGGCGCTCGCCGTGTTCGCCGTCGCCGATCACGTGCAGCGTGATGTCGCTGCCTTCGCCGTGGAGCTGGCCGACCACCTCGATGAGCGGTTCGATCTCCGAACCTTCGCGCAGCCTGCCAATGAAGAGGACGCCGCTCTCTGCGCCCGTTTTGGTGGCGGGCTCCACGCCGCACGAGACCGTGAGCGCGTTGTTCGCGACGACGAGTTTCGCGGGCGGGCAGCCGATGCCAATGAGCGAGCGCCGCGAAGCCTCGGTATAGCAAACGTAACGTACGGCGAGCGCGACCGCGAGGCGGTAGCAGACCGTGCGCATGATTCCCGCGGACTCGTGCCGATAGAGCCCCTGGCCGTGAATCAACACGGGCACGCGCATCAGGCGCCCGGCGATCAGCGCGAGCCACAGCGAGAGATACCGAACGTCTGCGAAGATCAGCACGGCGTCGGGACGTTCGAAAACGATACGGCTCAGCACGCGGCTTTGCATGCGGATACGCCGCGAAGGCAGGCCCGCAATACTCGCGATATGCGTTTCGACGAATTCGTCGCAGGCGGGTTTCTCGCGCGAAAAGCCATTGGCTTCCACGCCCTCGGAGCACGCGAATACCTTGACGGAGAAAAGACGATTGAGCGACTCGATGACTTCAATGCGATAGCGCGCGATCAACGGCTGCACGTAGAAGACCACTGGGCGTTTGCGCCGCGCGCCGGATTCGGTTTCGCAAGCCGTTGTGTCCGGAGCGAGGATCTCGTGTTCCACTGGCTGGCTCCGACGTGTCGACGCAGTCATGTTGAGAGGATCTTTCCGGGGGATGGGTCAGTCGGTCATATTTGCGCAAATCTCTTTTAGCAGTTGTAGGCGAGTCTTATCAAAAGAGGAATCCGAAAATTGCTATTGAACGAATTTCACCTGCGAGGCTGCGCTATGGGCGATGCGTAATCGATAAAAGCACAAGGAAAGTGCAATCAATGCGAAATTAATTAACGAAAGGAAAAGCGGTAAAAGCGATGCAAATGCACGAGCGGCGGACAACGCTCACACAGCGAGCGCATGCATGCTCGTTCACAAACAGGTGGAATCAGTCGTTGAATAGATCGTTTCGGACAACTTGAATCCGGCCCGACTGGCAGCGCGGGGGCCTCGTGCTAACCTCGATTCGAGTCGAAACGACCACCGGAATGCGGAGAAACCGATGCCAGCGCTCGCAGCCGATGATCTCGCGTCTTCCCCGGCCCAGAACGTCACGAAGGACGCGAAGGCCGCGAAGGCGCGCATGCGCGTCGCGGTGGTGATCGCGACCAAGGGGCGGCCAACCGCTACCGCATGGGCCGTGCGTCTGCTCGCGCGGCAAACGGTGCGCCCGGATCAGATCATCCTCTCGGCGAGCAGCGCAGACGACATCGGACCTTACGATGCTAACGGTTTGCGCGTGAACGAAATCGTCGGCACAGCGGGTTCGAGCGTGCAGCGCAATCGCGCGCTCGATGCACTCGCACCGGACATCGACGTCGTGATCTTCCTCGACGACGACTTCGCGCCCGAGCGGCACTGGATCGAGCTGTGTATCGCGCTGTTCGAAAGCGACGCGAATCTCGTGGGTTTTTCGGGGCGCACCCTGCGCGACGGCGCGAACACGCAGCCCATCGCGTGGGAAGAAGCCGTCGAGCTCGTGGACGGTGCGCAAGCCGAGACGATGCGGCGTCCGCCGCTGCGGCCCTGCGTGGAACTGTATGGTTGCAACATGGCGTGCCGCGCGCAGGCTATCGCCGATTTGCGCTTCGACGAGCGTCTCGTGCTGTACGGCTGGCTGGAAGATAAAGACTTCTCGCGGCGCCTCGCGCGCCGTGGCGGGATCGTGTACTGCGACTATCTGCTGGGCGTCCACCTCGGGCTGCGAGGCGGCCGCGTGTCGGGCCGGCGCTTCGGCTATTCGCAGGTGGTCAACGCCATGTACCTGTGCAACAAGGGCGTGATGTCGCGCAAGGAGGCGACCAGCAACATCCTGCGCGCGCTGAGCATGAACTGCGTGAAGTCGGTGCGCCCGGAGGCGCATCTCGACCGGCGCGGCAGGCTCATCGGCAACGTGATCGGGATTGCCGATCTGTGCATCGGCGCAGTGCGGCCCGAGCGCGCAGCGCGGTTGTGAACTCACGCGCAGCGCGGCTTTGAGCGTCCGCACCGCGCGCTTCACACGCTATCGCGCTCAGTTGCCCGAGCCGCGCGCGATGCGGCGCTGCTTGACCGCTTGCGCGAGCCCTTCGAGCACGCCCACGCTTTCGTCCCAGCCAATGCACGCATCGGTGATGCTCTGGCCATAGGTCAGCTCGCAACCTTCCTTGAGGTCCTGGCGGCCTGCCACGAGGTGCGACTCCACCATCACACCGACGATGCGCTCGTCGCCCGACGCCACCTGGCGGCCAATATCGGCGCACACGGGAATCTGGTTCTCATGCTTCTTCGAGCTGTTGGCGTGGCTCGCATCGATCATGAGGCGCGCCGCGAGACCGGCCTTGCCGATGTCGCTGCAGGCGGCGTTCACGCTCTCCGCGTCGTAGTTCGGCGTCTTGCCGCCGCGCAGAATCACATGGCAGTCCTCATTGCCTGCGGTCGAGACGATCGCCGAGTGGCCGCCCTTCGTGACCGAGAGGAAATGGTGCGGCTGCGAAGCGGCCTTGATCGCGTCCACGGCGATCTTCACGTTGCCGTCCGTGCCGTTCTTGAAGCCCACCGGGCACGACAGCCCCGAAGCCAGCTCGCGGTGCACCTGCGATTCCGTTGTGCGCGCACCGATCGCGCCCCACGAGATCAGGTCGGCGATGTACTGCGGGCTGATCATGTCGAGGTATTCGGTGCCGGCGGGCAGGCCCAGTTCGTTGATCGAGACGAGCAGCTCGCGCGCGGTGCGCAGACCGTCGTTGATCTTGAAGCTGTTGTCGAGGAACGGGTCGTTGATGAGGCCCTTCCAGCCCACCGTCGTGCGCGGCTTCTCGAAGTACACGCGCATCACGATTTCGAGCTCGTTGGAAAAGCGCTTGCGTTGCTCGACGAGCTTCTTCGCGTAGTCGACCGCGGCCTTGGTGTCGTGAATCGAGCACGGCCCGATGATGACGATCAGGCGGTCGTCCATGCCGTGCAGGATGCGGTGCATGGCGCGGCGCGATTCGAAGATCAGCGTGGAGGCGGCTTCCGAGCACGGGAATTCGCGGATCAGGTGAGCGGGCGGCGTGAGTTCCTTGAGTTCGCGAATGCGGACATCGTCGGTGTTGTGCGGGGGCATGTCGTTTTCTCCTGATCCTGTGCGTAGCGTGCGTCGCGTGGACGGTGCTTCAAAAAATCGGTTAGATGAAGTTAAGGCTCTGGGCTAAGGGCGAAAAAAAACCGCCAGGCTTGGCTGGCGGTTTCTCGTGTGTTCGGGGTCCTGCGCGTACTATCAACCCTCTCGATCCGCCAGCGGTCTGAGATACCAAAAGAAGTAAAAGTAAAACTTCGTGGCGAACATGGCGGTGGGTGTCTGAACGTTCGTGACTTCGGTTCGTTACGTCGAAAAGGTTGATTGCCTTTATAACCCGCGCTTCTCGTGGCTGGCAAGCGGGGTGCGGTAAAAAAGCGGACTATCTGCGAAAAAAATGGCTCATGCGCAGGAAATCCGCACGGCGATGCGGAAATTCCGCATCGCCGTGCATGGAGTGCGCGTGGACGACGGCCTTAAACCGTGCCGCCGACCGTCATGCGGTCGATACGCAGCGTCGGCTGGCCCACGCCCACCGGCACGCTCTGACCCTCCTTGCCGCACACGCCCACGCCCGAGTCCAGACGCATGTCGTTGCCGATCATGCTCACGTACTTGAGCGATTCCGGGCCGCTGCCAATGAGCGTTGCGCCCTTCACGGGGTAGGTGATCTTGCCGTTCTCGATCATGTAGGCCTCGGAGGCCGAGAACACGAACTTGCCGTTCGTGATGTCGACCTGGCCGCCGCCGAAGTTCACGGCATAAAGGCCGTTCTTCACCGAGCCGATGATTTCCTGCGGGTCCTTGTCGCCGTTGAGCATGTACGTGTTGGTCATGCGCGGCATCGGCAGCGCCGCGTACGACTCGCGGCGCGCATTGCCCGTGACGGGCATCTTCATGAGGCGCGCATTCAGCGAGTCCTGAATGTAGCCCTTGAGAATGCCGTCTTCGATCAGCGTCGTGCACTGCGTGGGGTTGCCTTCGTCGTCGATGTTCAGCGAGCCGCGGCGGTTGGGCAGCGTGCCGTCGTCCACCACGGTCACGCCCTTGGCGGCCACGCGCTCGCCAATCCGCCCCGCGAACGCCGACGAGCCCTTGCGGTTGAAGTCGCCTTCGAGACCGTGGCCGATCGCCTCGTGCAGCAGCACGCCGGGCCAGCCCGGGCCGAGCACGACGGTCATCGCGCCAGCCGGCGCCGGGCGCGCTTCGAGGTTCACGAGCGCCGCGTGCACGGCGTCGTCCACGTACTTCGACAGAATGTCGTCGGTGAAATAGGCGTAGTCGTAGCGGCCGCCGCCGCCGCCGTTGCCGATCTCGCGGCGGCCGTTCTGCTCGGCGATCACCGTGACCGAAACGCGCACGAGCGGGCGGATGTCGGCGGCGAGCGCGCCGTCGCTGCGCGCAACGAGCACCACGTCGTACTCGCCCGCGAGCGCGGCCATGACCTGGGTGATGCGCGGGTCGCGCCCACGCGCCATCTCTTCGATGCGCTCGAGCAGCTTCACCTTTTCGGTGGCGCCGAGCGAGGAGAGCGGGTCGGACGGCAGATACAGATCGCGGCCCGCGATGCCGGTGAGCGACTTCGCCACCTGGATCTTCTGTTTGCCGCCGCCTGCCTTGGCGATCGAGCGCGTGGCAATGGCCGCCTGGCGGATCGCTTCGGGCGAGAGGTCGTCGGAGTAGGCGAAAGCGGTGCGCTCGCCGGACACGGCGCGCACGCCGACGCCCTGGTCGATGCTGAAGCTGCCCGACTTGACGATGCCTTCCTCGAGGCTCCATGCCTCGCTGCGCGTGGTCTGGAAGTAGAGGTCGGCGTAGTCGATGCGGTGCGTGAAGATCTCGCCGAGCGTGCGCGTGAGCACTGCCTCGTCGAGGCCGTAGGGCGTGAGGAGCAGGTCCTTCGCGGTCGCCAGATTGCGGATGCCGGGTTCGATGATGTTCATGCGCTCTTTGGGATCAATCGATGAGTCTGTCAAAGGAGATTCGGGCGCGGTGCTGCGAAATCAAGCGCCTGAATGGGGAATTCGTGTGCAATGCGCGTGGGGTTCATTCGCGTGGTGCGCGTCACGCGCAGTCGAGCACGCGGTGCCGCCATGCGGGCAGGCTCGCCCGCACGCTGGCGATGCGTTCGAGGTCGATGTCGCCGGCCACCACCCCCGCGCCTTCGTCGCGCACCGCGACGATCTCGCCCCACGGGTCGATCAGCACGCTGTGGCCCCAGGTGCGCCGGCCGTTCTCGTGCTTGCCGCCTTGCGCCGCGGCGAGCACGTAGCACTGGTTCTCGATCGCACGGGCGCGCAGCAGGATTTCCCAGTGCGCGCGGCCGGTGGTGTAAGTGAACGCAGAAGGCACGACCATCAGTGCGCAGTCGCCCATGCGCCGGTACAGCTCGGGAAAGCGCAGATCGTAGCAGACCGAAAGGCCGACACGGCCGAACGGCGCCTCGAACGTGCGCACCTCGGCGCCGGGCCGGATCGTGCGCGCTTCGTCGAATGATTCGGCGCCTTTTTCGAAGTTGAAGAGGTGGATCTTGTCGTAGCGCGCACGTTCCTCGCCGCTCGGGTCGAACACGAGCGTGGTGTTGAGCACACGCGTGTCTTCGGGCGCTTTCAGCGGCAAGGTGCCGCCGATCACCCACACGCCATGGCGCTTCGCCGCATCGGCGAGAAAGCGCTGAATGGGCCCGTCGCCGTGCGGCTCGCGGATGGCGAGCTTGTCGCTGTCCTTGTGACCCATGAAGCAAAAATATTCGGGCAGCAACACGAGGCGCGCGCCTGCGGCGGCGGCCTCGGCGATCAGCTTGTCGGCTTCGGCGAGATTGCGCTCACGATCGGGCGTGCTGACCATCTGCAGCGCGGCGACGCGAAACGGGTCGAGAGGGGGAGCGCTCATCGGCAAGTCTTGAATGGGTTCGGGGTGCATGGGGCGCATGCTGCGCGCCCGCGGCGCGGCCCAGCCGTGCGCAACTCGGTGCGCGATTCGGTGCGCAATTCAGTGCACGGTGGCCGGCGTCTGCGCGTCCATCTTACCCTGATCGCCATGCAGCCGCTCGACGTGCGGTTTGGCCCACGGGCCCGTGATCGCGAAGTCCATCGCGAACGCGTGCTCGAGCGTATGCGAGAGCACGACGTCGCCGATCAGCGCGCCGAGGCCGAAGAGCGGATTGATGATGGTCGCCGCGACCACGCCCGCGCCCGCGCTGACCGTCGGCACCACGTGTACGCGCAGGTCCTGGGTTTCGTGCGCCAGGTCCACGCTGCCCATCATCGTCGCGCGCCCGGGGGCGGTCACGAGCTTGAAGTCGTTGGTGCTGCCAATGCCGTTATGGATTTGCGCGGTGGCCGTCGCGCTCGTGAACGGCAAGCCTTCGCCGATGATGTCGCGGAAGTCCATTGTCGCGAAGCGCGCGAGGCTTTGCAGGCTCAGCACGCCGAGCAGTCTCGCCACGCCCGGATCGACCTTGAGGATCTGGCCGTGGTGCAGGTCGAGCGTGAGGTTGCCGTTGAGCGACGGGAAGTCGATTTTCGTGGGGCCGCCTTGCCACTCCAGGTTGCCCGAGAGCGTGCCCGAGCCGCTCTTGAGCACGTGCGGCCTGCCGGCGCGTACGAGCAGCGCGCCGGCGTCCTTGATGTCGAGATGGAAGTCGAGCGCGGTGCGGCGCGGCGTTTGCATGCCGGCGGCGGCCGAGTCGTCGCCGGCGGCCGTGTCGCCCACCGCGCGCCAGTTTTCCGTGGCGGTGAGGTGCGCATCCGGGTTGCTGATGTCGAGCTGGTCGAGCTGCCAGACAGGCACGCCGTTGTCGTCGAAGTTGTGCGCGTTCACCTGCAGGCGGCCGAGATCGCGCTCGCGCACGATGAGCTGGTTCACGACGAGGTCGATCGACGGCATGTTCTGCGCCGGCTGCGACATCGCCTGGCCGAGCAGGTCGTTTTCGGTGGCGGCGGGCACGGTGAGCCGCGCGAGCCGCGCTTCGAGCGTGCCGGGCGCGCCCGGCACGGCGCCCGGCTTCCACGAGACGTGGCCGGAGACCTGGTTGGAGGCGACGTTCGCCTGCCATTCGTTGCCGCGCTCGCCGGTGCGCGACGCGCCGAGCACGACGTTCTCCCAGTGGCGCTTGAGCAGCGTGAGCGTGCCGACGTGGACGGCGAAGCGCGACGGCAGGAACTGGCCGACCGCGCTGCTGGGGGCGAGCGGGGACGAGGCGGCGGTGGGTGCGGCCGCCGCTGCCGCGGTGGCCGATGCCGGGTTTTGCGGCGCGGCAGCGGGGTTGACCGCCGCCGCTTCGGCGCCTGCGGAAGCGGCTGAGGCTGCGGAGGCAGCCTCAGCGGCCGCGTTTTGAGCTTGCCGTTCTGCCGCCCGCTCAGCCGCGGTTCGCGGCGGAGGCACCGGCGTGGCCGCTGCGCGCGCAGGCGTCGAGCCCTGGGCTTGTGCTGCCGCCGTGCCGCGCATCTGCTGCACCACGGCGCGCCAGGCGTCGGCGTCGAAGGTGGGCAGATCGACGGCGGCGGTCACGCCTTCCGAGGGCAGATCGGCCGGCCGGTTCATACCGATCGCACCGCGCACCACTTCGGGCATGCGGCCCGGATGGCGGCGCATCACGTAACGCGCGGCAAGCGGCCCGAGCGTGAGCTCTGCATGTTCGAACGCGGCGTCGTCGGCCTTGGCGTCGGCGCTGCTGGCGGACTCCGCGCTCGTGCCCGTGCCCGGCTGCAGTTCGAAGTCCAGCGGCATCGGCGTGCCGGCCGCCTTGCCGAACGGCGCGGGGAGGTCGAGCGCGAGGCCGGTGAGATCGGCGTTGGCCTTCACGTCGGGCAGGCGTCCGCGCTGCCCGGCCACAGAAAGCGAGTAGGGCGCCGCGCCCGAAAGGCGTCCGACTGCCGCCGCCGCCATGCCGTGCAGGTTCAGGCCACGCGCGGCATCGACCGCCACGTCGCCCGCCACGTTCACTGCATAGTGCCCGTCGTCGCGCATTGCGCCGCTCGCGCGCAGGTCGCCGCCGAGAAAGCGCGCCGTGAGCCGGTCGACATTGGCGGTGTGAGTCGTGAAGCGCACCCGGCCGGTGAGGTTCGAGACCGGCGGCACGTTCTTCGCCGTGAGCGTGTTGTTCTCGAAGCCGATGGCGCCCGCGACCAGCACCTTCGGCATTGGATGGCGCGGGATCGTGAGCTTGAGCGCGAGCGTGGACTGCCCTTGCGCTTGCACCTTCGCGGTGGCGTGCTTCGCCATGTAGCCGATCGAGCTGTTGTCCGCGTAGTCGAGCAGGTCCGCGAGCGGGCCGCGCCCGCTGCCCTCGATCACGATATCCGAGCCCTTGATGCCCAGCTCCTCGATGCGCCCGCTCACGTTGCGCAGCACGAAATTGCGATAGTGGCCGCGATCGACGTCGAAGCGCAGCTTGTTCTCATGCAGGTTGAACACGCCGTTGATGCCGTCGAATGCCGGCCAGACGTTCGGCGCGCCGTTGCGCATCTTGCGCGGCGGGAACGGCGACGGGTCGAAGCGCCCGCCCGTGAACGGCGCGACGATGCGGAACTGGCCCGCGTCGGGGTCGCGCGAATAGGGGAATTTGGTGAGGTCGCCGTGGATCTCGATCGTGCCGCCCTTCGACATGCCCGCCTGCAGCCCGTGGCCGAGATAGATGCGCGTCTTCTCGCTGATGGCGGTCGGCAGGTAACGCGGGATCGCCTTGACCTTGGCCTCGTCGAAGTGCGCGACGAGGTCGAGCGAACCGCGCCCCTTGCCGGGATTCGTGTAGTGCGCGGTCATTTTCGCGCGTGCGTCGGCGTTCTCCACGCCGAGGTTCGCAACGTCGACGGTGAACGACTTCAGCCGGTTGCCGGGCTCGCGCTCGGCGGCCACAGTCCATTTAGCCGCGCCGTAGAGCCGGTCGAACGTGAGGCGCGGATTGTCGAACACGCCGGGCAGCGTGATGGCCACCTGGTTCGTGTCGAGGTCGATGGTGCCGTGCGACTCGTCGGCGTCGATGTGCCCCCAGAGGTTCTCGACCCCCGGCAGGCCCGCGCGCGGGTGGCCGCGCGGCGTGAGGCCCGGCCCCGGCTCCTGCGCGTTCACGCTGATGCCTTGCAGGTCGCCCTTGAAGCGATAGTGCGTGACCGGCTCGACGCTCGTGGAGCGTTGCTCGGCGGCCGCTTCGCCCGACTCGGGTTTCGCGCGCTCGAGGGAGAGGTCGTAGTTCGCCACCAGCCCGCGCGGGTCAAAGCGCACGAGCGCGCCCTGCACGCGCCCGGGCAGCGGCAGCGCGCGCATGAACTCGGCGAGGATGCCGAGATCGATGCGGTCGCCGTGCACGCTCATCAGCTGGCCGTGCTGGAGCGTTTGCTGGCGAAAGCGCGCGTCGAGCGTGGTGAGCGCGAGCGAGCGCGTGAGCGGCGTGCCGTCGTCGAGGGGCGGCTGGCCGAGTTCGGCGTGGAAGTCGCGCAGCTTGAGCGCGTAGTCGCCGGGCTCAATCCCGATGCTCCACTGAAAACTCGCGACCGGCAGGTCGAGCAGCGGCTGCGTGGGCCGCGTGCGCAGCGAAACATTCGTGCCTTCGAGCGCGCCGCTCGCTTCGAGAATGCGCCCGTTCGAGAAGTGCGCCCAGATCGCGTTGTCGATGCGCCCGCCGTAGGTGGCGATCGGGATGTTGATGTAGCGCGAGAGCGTGGGCAAATCGACGGGGCCGGTCGAGAGATAGGTGTCGCCGGTCCAGCTGATCGGCTTGCCGGCCTGCGCGTTGCGCGCGTGCCTGAAGTGCGCGCGGAAGTCGAGCGGGCCGTGCAGCACGGTGCCCTCGGCCGGCGCCTGGAGCGCGACGCGGTGATCGTAGCCGTCGTTGAGAATCGCAAGGCGAATGTGCGAGAGCGCGAGGTCGGGCACGTCGCGCGTGGCGTCGTGCCAGCGCAGTGTGCCGCCGCGCAGCACGATGGCCTCCTGGCGCATGAGCCAGGTCGTGAAGGTGGCGTTGCCCGTGTGTGCGGTGGGCACCGGCACGCCCGCCACGGTGAGGGTGCCGTCGTCTTCGCGCGCGATGTGCACATCGGGCTGCTCGACCACGATGCTCGAGAGCAGCGGTTCGAACAGCACGACCGAGCGCCATGACACCGAGGCCGTGGCATGCGGCACGTCGAGCGCGACGTTGCCGTGGCGGTCGCGAATCGTCAGATCGCTGATGTCGATGCCGGGCTGGAAGCCCGACCAATGCGGCGCGAGCTTGCCGATGCGGAATTCGGCGTGAATCTTCGAGGAGACGAGCTGCTCGATACGCGGACGGAAGTTGTCCACGTACGGCAGCACGACGTAGCGCAGCCCGAGCAGCAGGACCGAGACGATGAAATACAGGACGAGCGCGATGATCGCCAGCACGCGCAGCGTGTGGCGCAGGACCGGGTGATGATGGTGCGGGCCCCCGGGCTCCGTAGCCTGGCTGGCATGTCCAGATTGGGGTAGGCCGGCGTGATCGTTTCGCTCGGACATGCTGCGGCGGGTGGGGTATGGTAGCGTTGCGTTCTAACGACGAAATGTATCACAGAGGGCCGTCAAAACGCCCATCCGGGGAACCCGGGATGGCCGTGCGGCGCGTGATACGCATGATTTTTTTGCACTGCAGCGGCGACTATGCCGGACGCATTGGCGAGTCGAGGCGCAACAGCCGGCGGTCGGTGCGTGCCGTGCGTGTAGTGCGTGCGTCATGTGGCGGGGCGAACCCTCGCGGTCGAACCATCGATATCGGCATCGTCGCATCGGCACCGTCATCAACCCAGGCGCGCGCGGCGAAACAACAGCGGACAGCGGGCCTTCCCGGCAAGCAGCACTTCATGACTGACATCCCTCTTCTGAGTTCCAGCTATTCCCGTTATGCAGCGCGAGCTTGCGCCGCGCGTCCCGAACTGGCGGCACAGGTCGAGGCGCTGGCCGCCGCGCCGATCTCGCGCGAGCGCATCGTCGCGCGGCTCGACGCGCTGAGCGGCCAACTGCTTGCTGCAGCAAACGCTGCGCCCGGCACGCCGCTCAACGACGAGCAGTTGAAGAAAGTCCTGCGCCAGCTGCGCGTGGAAGTGATCTGCGCCGTGATGGAGCGCGATCTCGGCGGCGTGGCCGACGTCGCCGAAGTGACCGGCAGCATGACCGATCTCGCCGAAGTCACGATCCAGCGCGCACTCGCCTGCGTGAGCGCCGATCTCGAGACGCTCTTCGGCGAGCCGCGCGGCCCGAACGGCGAGCGCCTCACGCTCGGCGTGGTGGGCATGGGCAAGCTGGGCGGTCGCGAGCTGAACGTCTCGTCGGACATCGACCTGATCTTCGTGTACGAGGACGACGGCGAAACCACGGGCGGCCAGCGCTCGCCCATCGCCACGCAGGACTTCTTCACGCGCGTGGGCAAGCGCCTGATCGCCGCGCTGAGCGACGTGACGGCCGACGGCTTCGTGTTTCGCGTCGACATGCGCCTGCGCCCGAACGGCGACTCCGGGCCGCTCGTGTGCAGCCTCGGCATGCTTGAAGAATACTTCTATGTGCAGGGCCGCGAGTGGGAGCGCTATGCGTGGATCAAAGGCCGGCTCGTTTCCGAAGACGAGAGCGACAGCGCGCTGCGTCTCGCGCGCCAGCTCGATTCGCTCGTGAAGCCGTTTGTTTACCGGCGCTATCTGGACTTCGGCGTGATCAGCGCTATCCGCTCGCTGCACGTGCAGATCCGCCAGGAAGCGCAGCGGCGCGCCATGATGCGCCCCGACAAGGCCGACGACATCAAGCTCGGGCGCGGCGGGATTCGCGAGATCGAATTCAGCGCCCAGGTGTTCCAGCTCATTCGCGGCGGCCAGGATGCGGGCTTTCGCGTGCGTCCGACGCTCGCCGTGCTCGGCTACGCCGCCGCGCGCGGACTGATCGCGCCCGAGGTGTGCGGCGAGCTCACGCGCGCCTACAACTTTCTGCGCGAACTGGAGCATCGCCTGCAGTACCGCGACGATGCGCAAACGCACGCCATGCCCGTTGACGCCGAGGAGCGCGCCGCGCTCGCGAAATCGATGGGCTTCGCCGACTACGCCGCGCTGATGACGACGCTCGACGGCCACCGCGACAAGGTCGAGCGCCAGTTCGTGCAGATCTTCTCCGACAAGGTCGGCGGCGAGGGCGGCTGCCGCGCCTCTGAAGACGGCGCAGCGGCGTGGGTGTGGAGCGGCGCGCTCGCGGAAGAGGGCGCCGACGACTCGTTGCTCGAGCGCCTCATGGAGCTCGGTGTCGACAACCCGGCGCCATTGCTTGCGCGTCTGCGAGGGCTTTGGCAGTCGTCGCGTTACGCCGGGCTCCCCGAAAAGAGCCGCGAGCGCTTCGACAGCGTCGCGCAGCGCGCGCTCGAATCCGCGCCTACGCTGGAGCCGCGCGAGCGGCGCGCCGACACGCTCGCGCGCATGTTCGACCTGCTCGAAGCCGTGATCCGGCGCGGCGCGTATCTCGCGCTGCTCTGCGAATATCCGGACGCGCTCGACCGCGTGCTCAAGGTGCTGGGCGGCTCGCGCTGGGCGGCGGGCTACCTGATCCGCCACCCGCAACTGCTCGACGAACTGCTCGACGACGAGGCGATGGCCACGCCCTTCGACTGGCCCGAGTTCTCGCGCCTGTTGCGCGCGCGTCTGGCCGCCGCCGCCGACGTCGAGCAACAGATGGATCTGCTGCGCCACGCGCACCAGGCCGAAGTGTTCCGCATCCTGCTCAACGACCTGGCGGGACGGCTGTCGGTTGAGCACGTGAGTGACCGGCTCTCCGAGCTTGCCGACGCCGTGCTCGACGTGACCATCGAGACCGTGTGGAAGCAGTTCGCGAAGCGCCACCGCGAGGTGCCGCGCTTCGCGGCGATCGCCTACGGCAAGCTTGGCGGCAAGGAGCTAGGCTACGCGTCGGACCTCGACATCATCTTCCTGTACGAAGACGACGACGAGCACGCCTCGGAAATCTACGCGACCTTCGCGCGCCGCCTCATCACGTGGCTCACTACGGCCACCGGTGCGGGCACGCTGTTCGATGTCGACTTGCGCTTGCGGCCGAACGGCGAGTCGGGGCTGCTCGTGACCGATCTCGACGCGTTCCGCCGCTACCAGTTGCGCGAAGGCGACGCCGCGAACACGGCTTGGGTCTGGGAGCACCAGGCGCTCACGCGTGCACGCTTCTCGGCCGGGGACGCCGCGATCGGCAACGCGTTCGAGGCGATCCGCGTGCAGGTGCTGACCACGCCGCGCGATGCCGCGCCGCTCGCGAAGGAAATCGTCGAAATGCGCCAGCGCGTGGAAGACGGCCACCCGAACCGCACCGAACTCTTCGACCTGAAGCACGACCGCGGCGGCATGGTGGACATCGAGTTTCTCGTGCAGTACTGGGTGCTGCTGCACGCGGCGCAGGACCCGGAGCTGATCCGCAACACGGGCAATATCGCGCTGCTGCGCGAGGTGTCGCGCTTCGGGCTGATGAGCGAGGAGGAAGCCGAGACGATAGGCTCGGCGTACCGGCTTTATCGCAAGCTGCAGCACCAGTTGCGCCTCGACGGCATGGAGAAGGCGCGTGTGAATCCGGCGCGTGTGGAGCGCGAGCGCGAGGCGGTGCTGGCGTTGTGGAAGCGGGTGTTCGGGGAGCGCGGGGAGGCTTAGGGCGAGTGCGCTACGCGCCAATGGCCGGTGCGGCTGGCGCGTGAGGCACAGCCTTCTTCAAGCTGCCAACATCTCTTTCGCATGCCGCCTGGTGGTCGCGGTAATCTCCAGCCCGCCCAGCATGCGCGCGACTTCTTCCACGCGGCCGCCCTTGTCGAGCGGCGTGACGGCTGAGACTGTGCCGCCGTTGCCGTCGCCGGACTTCGCCACCTGGAAGTGGTGATCGCCGCGCGCCGCGACCTGCGGCAAGTGCGTGACGCACAGCACCTGGCGCGCGCGCCCGAGCTGGTGCAGCAAACGCCCGACCACTTCGGCCACGCCGCCGCCAATGCCCGTATCGACTTCGTCGAAGATCAGTGTGGGCGTGGGGCTCGCCGCGCTCGCGATCACGGCGAGCGCGAGGCTGATGCGCGCGAGTTCGCCGCCTGAGGCGATCTTCGCGAGCGGGCGCAGCGGCACGCCGGCATGGCCCGCCACGCGGAATTCGATCTGCTCCAGACCGTGCGCGCCGCCGATCGGCTCGCCAGTCGAACTGTTGCCAAGCGCCACGAGCGCGACTTCGAAGCTGCCGCCCGCCATCGACAGTTCCTGCATGCCCTGCGTGACCGCCGCGCCGAGCGCCTTCGCCGCCTTGGCGCGCGCCTTCGAAAGCTGGCGTGCCTGTACGAGATACGCTTCCTGCGCCTTCTGCTCGGCGGCGCGCAGGCCGTCGAGATCGGCCGCGGCGTCGAGCGCCGCTAGCTGCTGGCGGCGTGCCGCGTGTTCCTCGGGCAGCGTTTCTGCCGGGAGGCGGAACTTGCGCGCCGTCGAATGCAGCGCGTCGAGGCGCCGTTCAACCTGCGCGAGATGTTGCGGATCGAGATCGAGACGCTGCGCGTAGTGCGAGAGCGAGTACGCCGCTTCCTGGATCTGGATCGCGGCCGGTTCGAGCGCTGCGAGCGCGTCGTTGAGTTCGGCGTCGACCTCGGCGAGACTTCGCAGCTTCGAGACGATCGAGTTCAGCTGCGAGAGCATCGCCTCGTCGGATTCGGACAGCGCCACGAGCGCGCCTTGCACGCCTTCGATCAGGTTGGCCGAGTTCGAAAGCCGCACGTGTTCCGCGTTCACTTCTTCCCATTCGCCCGGCTGCGGCGCGAGCTTGTCGAGTTCGGCGAGCTGCCACGCAAGGCGCTCGCGCTCGAGCTGCAATTCGCGGTCGCGCGACATGGCGCTTTGCAGCGCGAGACGTGCATCGCGTGCGTCGCGCCACGCACTCGTGACGGTTGCGGCGAGATCCGTGAGGCCTGCGTGCGTGTCGAACAGTTCGCGCTGTGCGTCGGGGCGCATGAGCAGCTGGTGCGCATGCTGGCCGTGGATGTCCACGAGCATTTCGCCCAGTTCGCGCAACTGCGCGAGCGTCGCGGGCGTCCCGTTGATGAAGGCGCGCGAGCGCCCGCCGCTATCCACCACGCGGCGCATCATGACGGTCTGCTCGCCGTCCCCGTTCGCGAGTGCTTGCTCGTCGAGCCAAAGCGCTGCGTGCGGCGGCACATCGAACTCGGCGGTGATGTCGGCGCGGCTCTCGCCCGTGCGCACGACGCTCGCGTCGGCGCGCGTGCCGAGCGTGAGCGCGAGGGCGTCGATCAGGATCGACTTGCCCGCGCCCGTCTCGCCGGAAAACACGGTGAAGCCGCTGTCGAATTCGAGGTCGAGCGCCGCGACGATCACGAAGTCGCGAATCGAAAGATGGCGAAGCATGGCGTCTGGTTCTGCTTGTTTTGGTTGGCTTGGGTTACCGTGGGACTGCTGGCGGCGTGGCAACTGCATGGCAACTGCGTGGCAACGACCACGCGCGCTTCACGCGAAGACGCGGGTTTAGTCCTCCGGATCGCCCTGCAGCGAGGGGTGCTCGTTCCAGTGCAGTTTCTTGCGCAGCGTGCGGAAGTAGCTATAGCCGACCGGGTGCAGGAAGGGCACCGTGTGGCGCGAGCGGCGCACCTCGATCACGTCGTTCAGTTCGAGTGCCGTGAACGATTGCATGTCGAAGTTCACGTTGACGTCGCGCCCCGCCACGATCTGGATGCTCACCTTGGAGTCGTCGGGCAGCACGATCGGGCGGTTCGAGAGCGCGTGCGGCGCGATCGGCACGAGCACGATGCCTTGCAGCTGCGGATGCAGGATCGGCCCCTGCGACGAGAGCGCGTAAGCGGTCGAGCCGGTGGGCGTCGCGACGATCAAACCGTCCGAGCGCTGGTTGTACATGAAGCGGCCATCCACGTTCACGCGCAGCTCGGCCATGCCGGAAAAGCCGCTGCGGTTCACGACCACGTCGTTGAAGGCTAGCGCGTGGTAGATCGGGTCGCCGTCGCGCGTGATGCGCGACTCCAGCAGCGAACGCTCCTCGCGCTCGAACGAGCCCGCGAGCAGTTGCGGCACGACTTCCTGCATCTCGGAGAACGCGATGTCGGTAATGAAGCCCAGCCGCCCATGGTTGATGCCGATGAGCGGCGTGCGGTACGGCGCGAGCTGGCGGCCGATGCCGAGCATCGTGCCGTCGCCGCCGAGCACGACAGCCACGTCCGCGCGCGCCCCGATCTCGGCGGGTTGCAGCGCGGGATAGCCTTGCGTGCCGATTTCCTCTGCGGTCTGCGCTTCGAACACGACCTCGAAGCCGCGCTTCGAAATGGTCTGGGCGAGCGCCATCAGCGGCTCGGCGATGCCTGGCGTATTGCTGCGCCCAACGAGCGCAACAGTCTTGAACTGGCTCTGGATCTTCTGGATCTGCATGCCGGCATTACACCATAGTCACGTCGCGAAAAGAACCTGGCGCAGACCGGGACAGGCCCGCCGGGCCTTGCGCGCCGCGCCTTCCAGCCCGCCGCCGGTGACACGGCGATGACAAGGCGCGAGCTATCGCGCGAAGTACCGGGGCGCCGCACCCCGAGCCGAAGGTACGCCCGCCAGGCCCGGTCTGGCGGCGCACTCGCGGCCAACCCGCCGTTAGGCTAAAATTTTGAGTCATGCTAGATCCTCGCGCACAAACCCTCCTCAAAACGCTGATCGAGCGCTACATCGCCGAAGGTCAGCCGGTCGGCTCGCGCACGCTGTCGCGCTATTCCGGCCTGGAATTGAGCCCGGCGACGATCCGCAACGTCATGTCTGACCTCGAGGAGCTGGGTCTCGTGTCCAGCCCGCATACGTCGGCGGGGCGTGTGCCCACGCCGCGCGGGTATCGCCTGTTCGTCGACACCATGCTCACCGTCGAGCCCGGCTCCGACGACGACGCGGTGACGCGCGCGGTGAAGACCACGCTACGCCCCGGCGAGCCGCAGAAGGTGGTGGCGGCCGCCGCCAGCGTGCTCTCGAACCTCTCGCAGTTCGCGGGCGTGGTGCTGACGCCCCGGCGCAGCCACGTGTTCAAGCAGATCGAGTTCATGCGCCTGTCCGACAAGCGCATCCTGCTGATCATCGTGACGCCCGAAGGCGATGTGCAGAACCGCATCATGGCGACGCAGCGCGACTTCTCGCCTTCCGAGCTCGTCGAAGCTTCGAATTACATCAACGCGCACTTCGCTGGCCTGTCGTTCGACGAGGTGCGCCGCCGCCTGCGCGAGGAAATCGACGCGCTGCGCGGCGACATGACCTCGCTCATGCACGCGGCCGTGACCGCGAGCACCGAAGAGCCCGAAAGCGGTGACACCTTGCTCATTTCCGGCGAACGCAACCTGCTCGAAGTGGCCGATCTTTCGTCGGACATGGCGCGCCTGCGCAAGCTCTTCGACGTGTTCGACCAGAAAACCAGCCTCCTGCAGCTGCTCGACGTCTCGAGCCACGCGCAGGGCGTGCAGATTTTCATTGGCGGCGAGTCCCAACTCGTGCCGATCGAGGAAATGAGCGTGGTGACGGCGCCCTACGAGGTGAACGGCAAGATCGTCGGTACGCTCGGCGTGATCGGGCCGACGCGCATGGCGTACAACCGGGTGATTCCGATCGTCGATATCACCGCGCGCCTGCTCTCGCTCACGCTCAGCCAGAACTGAGCGCCGCCACCGGCCCGCTGCATCGGCTATCAGGCACACCTGTCTTTCCGAAGATCATCCCCGAAACGCTTGCCGCGCGCCATCGGCCGAATGGCCAATGCCAGGCAAACTCAGGCAACCCCTGACAACGCACGGCGACCGGCGCGGGCCGGTTTGGGCCGCCAGGACCGCCCGCTATAATGATTGTTTCGTGTAACCGTTGCTGCGCACTCGCGCGGCGCCACTGATCGCCTATGCGTTTCGACCTGGAGCGGCCTTCGCAGTCCGCCGCGGCGCATCGCGTCGCCGTGCTGCTCATCAACCTGGGTACGCCGGACGCGCCCACGCCGCGCGCCGTGCGCCGCTATCTCGCGCAGTTTCTGTCCGATCCGCGCGTGGTCGAGATTCCGGCCCCGATCTGGCAGGTCATCCTGCGCGCGTTGATCCTGCCGTTTCGCGGCCGTTCGTCGGCGAAGAAGTACGCGGCGGTCTGGACGCCCGAGGGCTCGCCGCTGCGCGTGCACACGCAAAAGCAGACCGAGGGCCTGCGCCATCTGCTGCAGATCAACGACTACACGGTCCTCGTCGATTACGCGATGCGCTACGGCACGCCCGACATCCCGGCGATGCTGAACCAGCTCAAGCTGGCGGGCGCGGAACGCATCCTGCTCGTGCCGATGTATCCGCAGTATTCGGCGTCGACCACGGCCACGGCGTTCGACGCGGCCTTCGTCGCGCTGCGCCGCATGCGCAACCAGCCGGAAGTTCGCACGGTGCGTGGCTACCACGACCATCCGGCGTATATCGCGGCGCTCGCGGCCCAGGTGCATCAGTACTGGCATGCGCACGGCAAGCCCAATTTCGCGGCGGGCGACCGCCTCGTGCTGAGCTTTCACGGCGTGCCGAGCCGCACGCTCGATCTGGGCGACCCGTACCACGACCAGTGCCAGCAAACGGCCGCGCTACTCATGCACGCGCTGGAGCTGACGCCGATCGAATGCCGGGTGACCTTCCAGTCGCGCTTCGGGCGTGCGCAGTGGCTGCAGCCGTACACGGCGCCCACGCTGCGGGAACTGGGCGCCGGCGGCGTGCGCCGCGCCGACGTGTTCTGCCCCGGTTTCACGGCGGATTGCCTTGAAACCATCGAGGAAATCGGCATGGAAGTGCGCGACGAATTCCTGCACGGCGGCGGCAAGGAATTCCATCGCATCCCGTGCCTGAACGCTTCGCACGCGTGGATCGCGGCGCTGGGCGAAATTGTTGCGCAACACCTGCAGGGCTGGCCGGTGCAGGCCGCGGCGCCGGCCGGTGCGGTGGCGTGACCCTGCAGATTGAGCGGCGCATTGCGGAAAGCCTCTGATGAACTACAAGATTTCGACTGAACCTGGCGCGCGGCTGCGCATCGACAAATGGCTATGGGCGGCGCGCTTCTTCAAGACGCGCTCGCTCGCCTCGGACGCCGTAGGCAAGGGGCACGTGCGCATTGGCGGCGACGCCGTGAAGGCATCGAAGGACGTGCGCGTGGGCGACCTCGTCGAAATCGAGATCGATCACGTGGTGTGGGAAGTGCAGGTGCTGGGAATTTGCGAGGTGCGCGGCCCGGCCAGCATCGCGCAAACGCTTTACGCGGAAACCGAGGCCGGGCGCGAGAGGCGCGCGGCGGAGCAGGAGCGGCGCCGGCTCTTTCGCGAACCGGCTGCCGTGTTGCAAGGCAGGCCGACCAAGCGCGACCGCCGTACTATCGACAAATTTTCGCGTGAGGGTTGAACAGCGCTTCCATCGTAGCGTGCACGCCCCCGTATTCCGTCGTGTTTTCGTTCACGGCGCCCGACATGCAGATGGTCGTAGTTCCGGCGATGAGTACCAGCGCGACCACCGATATGGCAAAGGTCAGTTTCACGGTACTCCCCTTGGGATCGCGGCAAAACGGCCAGTTTCGGGGCCCGGTTAGCGTTTTTATGTGCAGCGAAGCCGCTAAACAAATTTGCTGACCGCAGGCCCATTCGGTGCGGTGCCAGGCTCAGGGTAAACGCGCCGTGAGCAGCACCTGTTCCTGAGTGTAGGTCAGGGATGTCCCGTACTCAATTTCATTTTTGCGGCGGTGCAGTAATGATTGTTACAGGCAGTTTCGCGGCTTTGATCTCTGTATAAAAAAGCCGCGGGAGCCTCTTGAAACAAGCGATCCGGCACCCATGTGCTGTCGCAATGTACAAAGCCAATGTCGCGCCGGCGCAACGGTCGCCGGTGTAGCAGGGAGGGCCGCGAAACGGCGCCCGACGCTTTGTTCCCTTTTTCACTATTCAACGACGTTCAGCGACATGGAAAACACGCAAGAGAACCCGACGAGCCAGAACCCCACGCCCGCGGACGAGGCGTCGCAAGCAGCAGCCCAGCCGCAAGCGGCTGAGGCGGCCGAGCAGGCAGCCCAAGGCGGCGTGGACCAGAACGCCGCGGCCCTTGCCGAGGCCGCGCTGGCCGAAGCGCAGGCTAAGGTCGCCGAATTGCAGGACGCGTTCGTGCGGGCCAAGGCCGAGACGGAGAACGTCCGCCGCCGCGCGCAGGAAGACGTCGCCAAGGCGCACAAGTTCGCCATCGAAAACTTCGCCGAACATCTGCTGCCGGTCATGGACAGCCTCGAAGCCGCGCTCGCTCATAACTCGGACGACCTCGCCAAGGTCAACGAAGGCGTCGAGCTCACGCTCAAGCAGCTGACCGGCGCGCTCGAGAAGGGCCGTGTCCTCGCCATCAACCCCGTTGGCGAGAAGTTCGACCCGCACCGTCACCAGGCCATCTCGATGGTGCCGTCCGAGCAAGAAGCGAACACGGTGGTCAGCGTGCTGCAAAAGGGCTATGTGATCGCCGACCGCGTGCTGCGTCCGGCGCTCGTGACCGTTTCGGCACCGAAGTAAGGGAAACGTAATAAATGCGACGGCCTGAAGGCAGCAAAAGGGCCCCGCAATTGAAAAAAATGATGGAACGCATAGCCCAAACCTCTTGAAATCGCCGTAACGGCACTTATTTGGGCAGCAGTTCCGTATTGAAGTGGACGCCAGCCGCGCACAAGGGAAAACGCGGCTCGAGCATGCAGTTACCTGCGCAGCGCGAAAGCGGCGTCCGCACAGCGATCAAAATCTGGAGATTTGAGAAAAATGGGCAAAATCATCGGTATCGACCTCGGCACCACCAACTCGTGCGTGGCGCTGATGGAAGGCAATCAGGTCAAGGTGATCGAGAACTCGGAAGGCGCTCGTACGACGCCGTCGATCATCGCCTACATGGACGACAACGAAGTGCTGGTCGGCGCGCCGGCCAAGCGCCAGTCGGTCACCAACCCGCGCAACACGCTGTATGCAGTCAAGCGCCTGATCGGCCGCCGCTTCGAAGAGAAGGAAGTGCAGAAGGACATCGGCCTGATGCCCTACAAGATCGTCAAGCACGACAACGGCGACGCATGGGTCGAAGCGCATGGCTCGAAGCTCGCGCCGTCGCAGGTTTCGGCTGAAGTGCTGCGCAAGATGAAGAAGACCGCTGAAGACTACCTCGGCGAGCCGGTCACCGAAGCCGTGATCACGGTTCCCGCGTACTTCAACGACAGCCAGCGTCAGGCAACCAAGGACGCCGGCCGTATCGCCGGTCTGGAAGTCAAGCGCATCATCAACGAACCGACGGCAGCCGCGCTCGCGTTCGGTCTGGACAAGGCCGAAAAGGGCGACCGCAAGATCGCCGTGTTCGACCTCGGCGGCGGCACGTTCGACATCTCGATCATCGAAATCGCGGACGTTGACGGCGAAATGCAGTTCGAAGTGCTCTCGACCAACGGCGACACGTTCCTCGGCGGCGAAGACTTCGACCAGCGCATCATCGATTACATCATCGGCGAGTTCAAGAAAGAGCAGGGCGTCGACCTCTCGAAGGACGTGCTCGCGCTGCAACGCCTGAAGGAAGCTGCGGAAAAGGCCAAGATCGAACTGTCGTCGGGCCAGCAGACCGAAATCAACCTGCCGTACATCACGGCGGACGCCTCGGGTCCGAAGCACTTGAACCTGAAGATCACGCGCGCCAAGCTGGAAGCGCTGGTCGAAGACCTGATCGAGCGCACCATCGAGCCGTGCCGCGTCGCGATCAAGGACGCAGGCGTGAAGGTCGGCGACATCGACGACGTGATTCTCGTCGGCGGCCAGACGCGTATGCCGAAGGTGCAGGAAAAGGTGAAGGAGTTCTTCGGCAAGGACCCGCGCCGTGACGTGAACCCGGACGAAGCCGTGGCCGTTGGCGCCGCGATTCAAGGCCAGGTTCTGTCGGGCGACCGCAAGGACGTGCTGCTTCTCGACGTCACCCCGCTTTCGCTCGGTATCGAGACGCTCGGCGGCGTGATGACGAAGATGATCAACAAGAACACCACGATCCCGACCAAGCACGCTCAGGTGTACTCGACGGCGGACGACAGCCAGTCGGCCGTGACGATCAAGGTGTTCCAGGGCGAACGCGAAATGGCGGCGGGCAACAAGCTGCTGGGCGAGTTCAACCTCGAAGGCATTCCGCCCGCACCGCGCGGCGTGCCGCAGATCGAAGTGAGCTTTGACATCGACGCGAACGGCATTCTGCACGTGGGCGCGAAGGACAAGGCGACCGGCAAGGAAAACCGTATCACCATCAAGGCGAACTCGGGTCTGTCGGAAGCCGAAATCGAAAAGATGGTGAAGGACGCCGAAGCGAACGCGGAAGAGGATCACCGTCTGCGTGAGCTGGCCGACGCGCGCAACCAGGGCGACGCACTGGTGCACAGCACGAAGAAGGCCGTGGCCGAGTACGGCGACAAGATCGACGCCTCCGAAAAGGAAAAGATCGAAGCCGCACTGAAGGACCTCGAAGAAACGCTGAAGAGCTCGTCGGCCGACAAGGCGACGATCGAGGCGAAGGTCGAGGCGCTGTCCACCGCTTCGCAAAAGCTCGGTGAAAAGATGTACGCCGACATGCAGGCTCAGCAAGCCGGCGCGGCCGGTGCAGCGGGTGCGGGTGCAGCAGGGGCCGGTGCAGCCGAACAAGGCGCGCAGAACAACGCCGACGACGTGGTCGACGCCGAGTTCAAGGAAGTCAAGAAGGACTAAGCCGGTTCGTGGCGGCCATGACCGTTCTGCCTGATCAGCGAACGGTCGTGGTGCTACGAAAGCGGCCGCATCGGTTACGATGCGTGTCAGCATTGCAGCGCCTGGCGAGCCATCCGGCTCTCCGGGCACATTTGTTTTATGGAGGCCGTTCTCTTTCAGGGGCCGCCGCGGCGCAAGAAGCGTCCGTGCGGATGTTCAAAGGAACGGCAAACGGGTCACGAGATCCAGCATTCAAGAGGAGCCGGCGCGCGCCGTGAAGCGCGAGGCCGGCGTTGAACCGATATGGCGAAACGGGATTACTACGAGGTTCTGGGCGTCGCGAAGAACGCGAGCGACGACGAAATCAAGAAGGCGTATCGCAAGCTCGCGATGAAGTACCACCCCGACCGCAATCCGGACAACAAGGATGCGGAAGAGCATTTCAAGGAGGCCAAAGAGGCCTATGAAATGCTGTCGGACTCGCAAAAGCGCGCGGCTTACGACCAGTACGGCCACGCCGGCGTCGATCCCAATATGGGCGGAGCCGGCGCGCAGGGTTTCGGCGGTTTCGCGGACGCTTTCGGCGACATCTTCGGCGATATCTTCGGCCAGGCCGCAGGCGGCGCACGCGGCGGCCAGCGCGCCGGCCCGCAGGTGTATCGCGGCGCGGACCTGCGCTACAGCATGGAAATCTCGCTGGAGCAGGCGGCGCACGGCTACGAGACGCAAATTCGCGTACCGGGCTGGAGCGGCTGTGAAGTCTGTCACGGCTCCGGCGCGAAGCCCGGCACGAAGCCCGAAACCTGCCCGACCTGCCATGGTTCGGGTTCGGTGCGCATGTCGCAGGGCTTCTTCAGCATTCAGCAGACCTGCCCGAAGTGCCACGGCACGGGTTCCTACATTCCTGAGCCGTGCACGAACTGTCACGGCGCGGGCAAGGTGAAGGAAACCAAGACGCTGGAAGTGAAGATTCCGGCGGGCATCGACGACGGCATGCGCATTCGCTCGGCCGGCAACGGCGAGCCAGGCATCAATGGCGGACCGTCGGGCGATCTGTACGTCGAGATTCACATCAAGCAGCACGCGGTGTTCGAGCGCGACGGCGACGACCTCCACTGCCAGATGCCGATTCCGTTCACCACGGCGGCGCTCGGCGGCGAGATCGAAGTGCCGACGCTCGCGGGCCGCGCGACCTTCACGGTGCCCGAAGGCACGCAGTCGGGCAAGACGTTCCGTTTGCGCGGCAAGGGCATCAAGGGTCTGCGTTCGAGCATCGCCGGCGATCTGTATGTGCACGTCCAGGTGGAAACGCCGGTCAAGCTCACCGATCACCAGCGCGAAATGCTTCAGCAGTTCGAAAAGTCGCTCGTGGAAGGCGGTTCGCGCCACAGCCCGCAGAGCAAGAGCTGGTTCGACCGCGTGAAGAGCTTCTTCGACTGATGCGCTTTTCCGGCGTCACCATGCAGTAAGCAGGTCAATGGCAGGTAGTTAGCGCAATGGCAGTCAATCCTGGCGGCGCGGCGGGTGCCGCAATTTTCGCGCTGCTCGACGACGGCGACTCGACTGCGGACAACCGCTCGAGCCGCCTCTACACGGGGTTCGTGCGCGAGCTTGCCTGCGAGCGCGCCGCGGATCTCGACGCGGTGTGTTCGCAAGTCAACGCTGAACTGAACGCGGGACTTCACGCGCTCGTGATTGGCGACTACGAGTTCGGGCGCGCGCTCGAATTCACGAAACGCGACACAGCTTCATCCATCGAAACGCAGCACGGCCACGCCGCGCTGCGTTTTTTATTGTTCGAACGCTGCGAAAAGCGCTCGCGCGACGAGGCCGATGCGTGGCTCGCGGCGCAAGAGGGCAACGAGGCACCCGCGCCGGCAGGCGTGGCGGGCGTGACGATCGGTGTCGATCGCGCGCGCTTCGAGCAGGACATCGCCGCCGTGCAGGACGCCTTGCGCGCGGGCGACTCGTATCAGATCAACTATACATATCGGCTCGGCTTCGAGGCGTATGGTTCGCAGCTCGCGCTTTACCGCCGCTTGCGTGAGCGTCAGCGTGTGCGTTACGGCGCGCTGATCGCGTTGCCGGGCGATCGTTGGGTGCTCTCGTGTTCGCCGGAGCTATTCGTGGAGAAGCGCGGCGAAACGTTGCGCGCGAAACCAATGAAGGGCACGGCGGCGCGTTGCGCCGACGCGCAGCAAGACGCCGCCGCCGCGCGTTTTCTCGCGAGCGATCCGAAGAACCGCGCTGAAAACGTGATGATCGTCGACCTGCTGCGCAACGACCTCTCGCGCGTCGCGCAAACCGGCTCGGTGCGCGTGCCGGCGCTCTTCAGCGTGGAGCCCTATGCTTCGGTCTGGCAGATGACCTCGACAGTGGAAGCGACGCTGCGCGAAGGCACGACATTCGCCGACGCCATGCGCGCGCTCTTTCCGTGCGGGTCGATCACGGGTGCGCCCAAGCACCGGACGATGGAGCTGATCGAAGCACTCGAGCATGCGCCGCGCGGGCTGTACACGGGCACGATAGGCTGGCTCGAAGCGCCGGCGGCAGACGAGACTTGCGGCGACTTTTGCCTCTCGGTCGTGATCCGCACGTTGACACTCGATGCGCCTTCCAGGGGCGCGGGAGGCGCGCGGCGCGGCGAAATGGGTGTAGGTGCGGGCATTGTGCTCGACAGCGTGGCCGCCGACGAATACGAGGAGTGCCGCTTGAAGGCCCGTTTTCTGACCGATGCCGATCCGGGTATCGAATGCTTCGAAACAATGTATGCGACACGTGCTGGCGGCGTGCGCCACGTGGAGCGTCATCTCGCGCGGCTCGCGGCGAGTGCTGCGTGGTTCGGTTTCCCATGCGACGTGCAAGCCATGCGCGCGCGCATCGACGAAACTTGCGCCACGTTTGCAGACGATCACGCGCCGCACCGTATGCGCCTCGCGCTCGGCAAGAGCGGGGCGGCCACGCTGACGAGCGCGCCGCTCGCCGCGCTCGCGCACGATATCGTGGGCGTGCTGCTCGCGCCCGACCACGGTTTTGCGCCGATCGAATCCGCCGACGCGCTGTTGCTGCGCAAGACCACACGCCGCGCCGAATTCGATCGCGCATGGCGCGAGGCCGAAGCGCTGGGCGGCTTCGACATGCTGTTCTTCAACGAGCGCGGCGAGCTGACCGAAGGCGGCCGTTCGAACGTCTTCGTGAAGCTGAACGGCAAGTGGTTCACGCCGCCGCTCGCCTCGGGCGTGCTGCCGGGCGTGATGCGCAGCGTGCTGCTCGACGACGAGACGTTCGGCGCACAAGAGCGCGTGCTTACGTGCGACGATGTGCTCAACGCCGAAGCCTTGATGCTGACGAACGCGCTGCGTGGCGCGGTGCCGGCGCGCTTGCAGCGATGAAGCAGCCATAGAACGCACCATATAAAAAGCGCGCTCAATCTGGAGCGCGCTTTTTTTTCTGCGAAGCAAAATCGCCGGATCAGAACACGTGTTCCGGGCCAGGGAACGTGCCTTCCTTCACCGCCTGCACATACGCGCGTACAGCCGATTCGATATCGGGCTGACCTGCCATGAAATCCTTCACGAAGCGCGGCCGCTTGCCGGGGAAAATGCCGAGCATGTCGTGCAGCACGAGCACCTGGCCCGAGCAGTCCACGCCCGCGCCAATGCCGATCGTCGGAATGCGCAACTGCTTCGTGACTTCCGCGCCGAGCCCCGCGGGCACGGCCTCGATCACCACGAGTTGAGCGCCCGCGTCCTGCAGCGCGAGTGCGTCGCGAATCAGCTGGGTGGCGGCCGCATCGCTCTTGCCCTGCACCTTGAAGCCGCCGAAGGCATGCACCGACTGGGGCGTAAGGCCGATGTGCGCGCACACGGGCACGGCGCGCTCCACGAGCATCTTCACCGTGGGCGCGAGCCATTCGCCGCCCTCGATCTTCACCATCTGCGCACCGGCGCGCATGAGTTTCACCGAGTTCGCGAACGCGTCTTCGGGCGTGCCGAAGGTGCCGAACGGCAGGTCTGCAACGATCAGTGCCTTGGTTTGCACACGCGCCACGCACGCCGTGTGATACGCGATGTCGTCGATAGTGACGGGCAGCGTCGTGCTGTGGCCCTGGAGCACGTTGCCGAGCGAGTCGCCGATCAGCACCGTATCGACGCCCGCGCGGTCGCACAGCGCCGAGAAGCTCGCGTCGTAGCAGGTCAGCATGGCGATGCGCTCGCCGGCGTCGCGCATGGCCTGGAGTTTGGGCACGGTGACCGCGCTGCGGCTCGTTTCCTGCAGGTAAGTCATGGGGAAATCCGTTGGGAAAGGGAAAAACGGGGAGGGGCTGCGCCGCTCGTTCGATCGATCGAGTCGATCGAGCCGTTGAAACGGCTATAGCGACGTGCCCTTGACGAAGGATTCCTTGCGGCCGCGCATCGTCTCGATACGTTCGGCAACGAGCGCGAGGTCCGCATCGGAATCGAGCAGATCCAGATGTTCCGCGCCGACGGTGAGCACCGGCGCATGATCGTAATGATAGAAAAAATCGTTGTAGCTGTCGCAGAGCGCACGCAGGAAGGCGCTCGAGATAGGCAGCTCGCGCGGTGTCGCCCGCTTCTGGATGCGCGCGTAGAGCGCCTCGGGGCTCGCCTGCAGGTAGACCACGAGGTCGGGTGCAGGCGCGGACGAAGTCAAACGCGAGGCGAGCGCGCGGTACAGCGGCAGTTCGTCTTCAGCGAGCGTGAGGCGTGCGAAGAGGTCGTTGCGTTCAGCGAGGAAGTTCGTGACGAGCGGCGCGTTCGTTGCCCGGCGCATGGCCACTTCGCGCGACAGCTGCTCGCGCTGCAAGGCGATATGCAACTGCGCGGCGAGCGCATGCGACGAAGGCGCGCTGTCGCGATAGACGCGTTCCAGAAACGGATTGTCTGCGTTCGATTCGAAGAGGGTCTGCATCGACCAGCGTTCGGCGAGGCGCGTGGCGAGCGTGGTCTTGCCCGCGCCGATCGGCCCTTCGATGACGATGTACTGGAGCGCCGCGGGCCGCGTGGCGCGCGCGCTGACGACGGGCAGGGGGGCCGTGCTCATCGGCAGTTGCCGGCGGGCGGCGTATCCGGCGCGGGCGCTGTGCCCATGCACTGGCACAGCGGCTTGACCTTCTCGATGCGCTGGTCGGCCACGGCGGCGAGAAACGCGCTGGCAGGCCCCAGGCCCGGAATCACGAGTTCGGGATCGATCTCGACGAGCGGCACGAGTGCGAATGCGCGGCCCGTCATGCGCGGATGCGGCACGACAAGGTCGGTTTCGTCGATGGAGGCGCTGCCGTAAATCAGGATGTCGATGTCGAGCGTGCGGGGCGCGTTGCGAAAGGGACGCTCCCGGCCGAAGTGATGCTCCACGCGCTGGCAAAGCGCGAGCAGCGCGTGAACGTCGAGACTCGTCTCGATCTTCACGACGCAGTTGTAATAGTCGTCGCCGCCCGCGTCGATGGGCGCGGTGCGGTACAGACTCGATTTGGCGACGACGGTGAGGGTGTGCTGTTGTGCGAGGCACACCACCGCGTCTTTGAGGGTTTGGCGCGCATCCCCCAGATTCGCGCCAATTCCCAGCCAGGCAACCGTCATGGCTTCACTTCCTGCGACTTTTGTTGCTGTTCGACACATGTGCATCGCGGCTTGCCGCGACGCCGCACGGCGTCAGTCCTCATGCGGACCGGTGTGGCCGTCATAGTCTGCACTGCTGGCTTCCTGCTCGTCACCGCCTGCGTCGGCTTCCGACGCAGCACCTTCACCCGTTCTGCGGCTTTTCGCGCCGCCGCGGCGGCGGCGCTTGCGCGGCGAGCGTTCCTTGCCGCCCTGCGAGAGCAGCGCCTCGCGCGCGGCGATATCGCCGGAAATGAAGTCCGTCCACCATTGGCCGATTTCGGCGTCCAGTTCGCCCGATTCGCAGCGCAGCAGGAGGAAATCATACCCTGCTCTAAATCTTTGGTGTTCCAGCAGCTTGAGCGCGCCGCGGCCTCGCTTTTCAAGGCGCAGCTGCAGGCCCCAGATCTCGCGCATGTCCGACGAGAAGCGGCGATGGATCGCGAGCTTCTCTGTTTGCGCGTCGATTACGTCGTCCATCGCGCGATGCAGCGCCGGCACCGGGATTTCGCCCGCAGCCGTGTACTGTTGCCAGCGCTGCTGCACGTCGTGCCAAAGCAGCGTGGCGAACAGGAAGCCCGGCGACACCGGCTTGCCCGCGCGCACGCGCGCGTCGGTGTTTGAGAGCGCGAGCGTGATGAAACGCTCGCCCTGCGGCTGCTCGAGAATTACGTCGAGGAGCGGCAGGAGGCCATGATGCAGGCCTTCCTTGCGCAGCCACCGCAGGCACTCGAGCGCGTGGCCCGAGAGCAGCAGCTTGAGCATCTCGTCGAACAGACGCGCCGCAGGCACGTTGTTGATGAGGTCCGCGAGCTTCGTGATCGGCTCGCGCGTATTCTCCTCGATCTCGAAGCCGAGCTTCGCCGCGAAACGCACGACGCGCATCATGCGCACCGGGTCTTCGCGGTAGCGCGTGGCCGGGTCGCCGATCATGCGCAACAGGCGCGCGCGCATGTCGGCCATCCCGTTGTGATAGTCGAGCACCGTCTGCGTGGCCGGATCGTAGTACATCGCGTTGATCGTGAAGTCGCGGCGCGTGGCGTCTTCGTGCTGCTCGCCCCAGACGTTGTCGCGCAGCACCCGGCCGCTCGCATCGACGGCGTGGGTCTTGCGGTCGAGCTCGTCGCGGCGCATGCGCTTCGCGGGCGCCGGAGCGGGCGCGGCATCGGCGGGCGGGGCGTCCACCAGCGCGCGGAACGTCGAGACCTCGATGATTTCCTGGCCGAACTGCACGTGCACGATCTGGAAGCGCCGGCCGATGATGCGCGCGCGACGGAACAGCTTCTGCACCTGGTCGGGCGTGGCGTCGGTGGCCACGTCGAAGTCCTTCGGCGCGACGCCGAGCAGCAGGTCGCGCACCGCGCCGCCCACGATGAACGCACGGAAGCCCGCTTGCTGCAGGCCTTCGGTCACGCGCACGGCGTTGCGCGAGATGAGCGCGGGGTTGATGCCGTGGACGTCGGCGGAAAGGATGACGGGCGTGGCCGGATCGGGCGCGCCTTTGCTGCCGCGCGGCTTCGACGTTTTCTGCGCGCTGGCCGGTTTGCGGCGCGCGCGGGTCGCGCCGGCAGCGGCGGCCGCGCCTTCATGCGAGGCCGTGTGCGGATCGGCGGCGGGGGCTTCGGTGTCTTGCGCCGCTTCGGCGTCGTCCTGGCCGAACAGCTTGCGGATGAGTTTCTTGATCACTGGGCTTGGAACAAATCGAGGATGCGCCAGCCCGCTTGTTGCGCGTGAGCGCGCAGGGTGTCGTCGGGGTTGGTGGCGATCGGGTCGGTGACTTTTTCGAGCAGCGGGATGTCGTTGTGCGAGTCGCTATAGAAGTAGCTGTGCTCGAAGTCCGACCAGCTTTTGCCAAGCGACGCGAGCCAGGCTTCGACACGCACGATCTTGCCTTCGCGGTAGCTCGGCGTGCCCGTCGGGCGGCCGGTGAAGGCCGATGCCGGATGGCCGTCCACGGTTTCGACTTCGCACGCGATCAGCTTGTCCACGCCGAACACCTCGGCGATGGGCGCC
Organism: Paraburkholderia sp. J8-2; assembly: GCF_905220195.1. Classification (NCBI taxonomy): domain Bacteria; kingdom Pseudomonadati; phylum Pseudomonadota; class Betaproteobacteria; order Burkholderiales; family Burkholderiaceae; genus Paraburkholderia; species Paraburkholderia sp. J8-2. Next base: position 122,355 of record NZ_CAJMZA010000002.1, on the reverse strand, counting down.
GTGATGAACTCGTTGGTGGCCGTGACCACGCAGCAAAGATCGCCCGCTTCCTTGTGCTTCTTCACGAGTTCGACCGCGCTCGGCAGGATGGTCGGCTTGATCACCTCGTGCATGTACTGGTCGTGCCATTCCTTCAACTGCGCGCGAGAATATTTCGCGAGCGGCGTGAGCATGGCGACGAGGTACGCGTGGATGTCGAGCTTGCCGGCCTTGTAGTCGGCATAGAAGCGGTCGTTTTGCTCCGCAAAGCGCTCGCCGTCGACAATGCCGAGCTTCACCATGAAGCGGCCCCATTCGTGGTCGCTGTCGGTGGGGATCAGGGTGTGATCGAGGTCAAAAAGTGCAAGGTTAGCCATGGGCGCTCATTTTACTTGAAGCGGGGGACGCCGTTGCCGCCGCCGGCGGGCGGCGTCGGCGCGGCGGGGTCCGCGGGGGATTCGGGTGCGGGAGGCGTCTCGCTTGCGGCGGACGATTCGCTGTCTTGCACGTGGGACGGATCGGGCGTTGCCGGCGCTTGCGCCGATGTTTCTTGCGGCGCTTCACCGGTGCTCACGGCGACGCTTGCCCCGCTGGCGGCGCTCCCGCCCGGCGGATCGAGATCGCCGCGCAGCTCGCCGGTCATTTCGTTGCTCACGTCGGCTTCGACTTCGCCCTTGAGGTCCGTGCCCAGTTCCTTGTGGACGACGTGACGGTATTTGGCCCCTAATTCGCCTTCGACGTTGTCGGTCGGTTTGTCGAAGGGCACGGGCGCCTGTGCGCGTGCCTGCAGGGCCGGTGCTTTCGGCGCTTCGTAGGGCTGGGCGTCGTCGTCGGGCTCTGCCGCGGGCGAAGGCGGCGCGGTCGGCGCATCGAGACCGGCGAGTTGCGCCTGCGCCACGATTTCTTCATCCGGAGCCGCGTCGCGTTCGTCTGCTTCGTCTGCTTCGTCCGCTTGTGCCGCTTCGTTCGTTGGCGTCGGTTCTTCACCGGGAAGCGCATCGTCTGTCGCCGGCGTGCTCGCTACGCTCACCAGATCGCCCACGCCGTTGGCGAGCATCGTGCGCAAGAGGGGCAGCGTCACCGCGCGCTTCTGTTCGAGCGAGAAGCGGTCGAGCGCGTCGAGCAGGCCCATGAGGCTCGGCATGTCGCGCCGGAAGTGCGTGAGCAGGTAGGCGGGCACGTCGTCGGCGAGCGCAATGCCGCGCTCGCGTGCGGCGAGCTTGAGGATCGCCGCCTTGCCTTCGTCGGAGAGCGGCGCGAGGTGGAACACGAGGCCCCAGCCGAGGCGCGTGCGCAGGTCCTCGCGCACGGCGAGACCCATGGGCGGCGCGTTGCCCGTCGCGACGAGCGCGCAGCTCGGGTAGGAGCGCACCTCGTTGAACAGGTTGAAGAGCGCGATCTGCTGCGCGCCCGAGAGCGAATCGCAGTCGTCCACCGCGTAGATCGTCACGCGCGGATCGAACGTGAACGCGGCCAGCGCGCTTTGCGGGCCCAGATAGCGCACGTGGCCCGGCGGCGCCTCGTCGGCGAGCGCGTGCAGCAGATGGCTGCGCCCGTTGCCCGGTTCGCCCCAGACGTAGAACGTGCGATCGGCGACCGGGCACGCGGTGAGCGCCGCGTCCAGACCGCGCAGGCGCGCGACCAGCTCGGCGTTGGCGCCGATATGGAAGTTGTCGAAGGTCGATGGCGGCGGGGTGCCGAGATCGAGCGTTAACTGTCGCTGCACGGTGTGTCTGGACGGAATCGGTTCTAGTAAAGCGTGCTCTCGCGAGAACTGCGCTGAGATCTGCGGAGATCACTGAGCCGCGAGCGCCGCAGCACGTGGCCGAGGGCGAGCGCGATCCCGGTCCAGATTGCGGCCCGACGCGGGTACTGCGCGAAATACAGTGTGTTCTGCGGCAAAACTCGGTTTCCGGTGGTGGGGCGTCAAGCGAGGCGCGTTCCAAATCTCGCTCCACCCGCGGCGGCGGGGCGCCGTCAATCGGTTAAAATCGCATTTTACCGACCTTCTGGCGCTTCCCCATGAATCAACCGAAATCCGGCCCCGCTAATCAGCCCCAAGGCCTCTCTTACGCCGACGCGGGCGTGGACATGGTCGCGGGTGACGCGCTCGTCGACCGCATCAAGCCCTTTGCGAAGAAGACCCTGCGCGAAGGCGTGATGGGCGGCATCGGCGGTTTCGGCGCGCTCTTCGAAGTGCCGAAGAAGTACAAGGAGCCCGTGCTCGTCTCGGGCACCGACGGCGTGGGCACCAAGCTGCGCCTCGCATTTCATCTGAACAAACACGACACGGTCGGCCAGGATCTCGTCGCGATGAGCGTGAACGACATCCTCGTGCAGGGCGCCGAGCCGCTGTTCTTCCTCGACTACTTTGCCTGCGGCAAGCTGGACGTCGATACGGCGGCCACCGTCGTGAAGGGCATCGCGCAAGGCTGCGAGCTGTCGGGCTGCGCGCTGATCGGCGGCGAAACGGCCGAAATGCCGGGCATGTACCCCGACGGCGAATACGATCTGGCCGGTTTCGCGGTGGGCGCGGTCGAAAAGAGCAAGATCATCGACGGCAGCACGATCGTCCCGGGCGACGTGGTGCTCGGTCTCGCTTCGAGCGGCATCCACTCGAACGGCTTCTCGCTCGTGCGCAAGATCATTGAGCGCGCACAGCCTGACCTCGCCGCCGACTTCGACGGCCGCTCGCTCGCCGACGCGCTGATGGCCCCCACGCGCATCTACGTGAAGCCGCTGCTCAAGCTGATGGAAACCATCACCGTGAAGGGCATGGCGCACATCACGGGCGGCGGCCTCGTCGAGAACATTCCGCGCGTGCTGCGCGAAGGCCTCACGGCTGAGCTGGATCACGCGGCATGGCCGCTGCCGCCGCTCTTCACGTGGCTGCAACAGCACGGCGGCGTGGCCGATGCGGAAATGCACCGCGTATTCAACTGCGGTATTGGCATGGCCGTGATCGTGGCGGCGGATCAAGCCGATGCGGCTCTTGCGCTGCTGGCCGCTGCGGGCGAGCAAGTGTGGAAGATCGGCGTGGTGCGCGAAAGCAAGGAAGGCGAAGCGCAGACCGTGGTGGTCTAAGCCTCACGCGTTGCCGCGCAAAAAAATGCCCGCCATCGATGGCGGGCATTTTTCGTTTGGGCGTAGCGAAATGCGTTACAGCACCGTGCGCACGTGCCAAAGCTCGGGGAACAGCACGACGTCGAGCATCTTGCGCAGATACGGCGCGCCGTTCGTGCCGCCCGTGCCTTGCTTGAAGCCGATGATGCGCTCGACCGTCGTCACGTGGCGAAAGCGCCATTGACGGAACGCGTCTTCGAGATCGACGAGTTCTTCGGCCATTTCGTACAAATCCCAGTACTCCGAAGGATTGCGATACACCTCGAGCCACGCCGCCTCGACCGTGGGGTCGTGTTCGGTCGGCCGCGACCAGTCACGGTTCAGGCGCTCGGGTGCGATGGCAAAGCCGCGCCGCGCGAGCAGGCGAATCACTTCGTCGTAGAACGAGGGCGCTTCGAGCGTCGCTTTGACCTGCTCGAAAATCTCGCCCCGATGCTCGTGCGGCTTGAGCATCTGCGCGTTCTTGTTGCCGAGCAGGAATTCGATCTGCCGGTACTGGTACGACTGGAAGCCCGACGACGCGCCCAGGTACGGCCGCATGGCCGTGTACTCGGAGGGCGTGAGCGTCGAGAGGACGTTCCACGCCTGCACGAGCTGCTCCATGATGCGCGAGACGCGCGCAAGCTGCTTGAACGCGGGCGGCAGCGCGTCGCGATGCACGTTGGCGAGTGCCGCGCGCAGCTCGTAGAGCGCGAGCTTCATCCACAGCTCGCTCGTTTGATGCTGCACGATGAACAGCATCTCGTTGTGGTCGGGCGAAAGCGGGTGCTGCGCATTGAGCACGGCGTCGAGCGCGAGGTAGTCGCCGTAGCTCATCGACTTCGAGAAGTCGAGTTGCGCGTCGTGCCAGCCTTCGCCTTGCGCCGCTTGTTCGGGCGCTTGCGCCGTCGGCGCGACCGCGCCGTGTCCGAACGGGCAGCCGCCGCGTGCGGCGGCTGTGGTTGCACCCGCGGTTTCACCGGCGTCGGGCATGCCTGGGACTTGCATGTGATCGTTCATCTGCCGCTCCTCAGGTCACCGCGCCGCGCTCGGCGAATTCGGGCTTGCGCCAGGCTTCGGTGGCGAGCACATCGCGCAGCGTTTCCACGGCGTCCCACACATCGACGTAACGCAGATACAGCGGCGTGAAGCCGAAGCGCAGCACGCGCGGCTCGCGATAATCGCCGATCACGCCGCGCGCGATCAACGCCTGCATCACCTCATAGCCGTGCGGATGCTCGAAGCTCACGTGCGAGCCGCGCTGCGTATGAGCGCGCGGCGTGACGAGCGTGAGGCCGTATTCCTTGCAGCGCGTCTCGACCAGTTCGATGAAGCGGTCCGTGAGCGCGAGCGACTTGCGTCGAATGGCCTGCATGTCGGTTTGCAGGAACACGTCGAGACCGCATTCGACGAGCGCCATCGAAATGATCGGCTGCGTGCCGCAGAGGTAGCGGGCGATGCCGTCGTCGGGGCGGTACACGGGGTTCATCTCGAACGGCGACTTATGCCCCCACCAGCCCGAAAGCGGCTGCGAGAACGCGCTCTGGTGGCGCCTGGGCACCCACACGAAGCCGGGCGAGCCGGGGCCGCCGTTCAGGTACTTGTAGGTGCAGCCCACGGCGTAGTCGGCGTTCGCGCCGTTCAGGTCGACGGGCACCGCGCCCGCCGAATGCGCGAGATCCCACAGTGCGAGCGCGCCTTGTGCGTGAATATGCTCGGTGAGCGCGCGCATGTCGTGCATCTCGCCCGTGCGGTAGTTCACGTGCGTGATCATTGCCACCGCCACGTCTTCGCGGATGGCGGCGCGCAGCTCGGAAGGATCGTCGACGAGGCGCAGTTCATAGCCGCGGTCAAGCTGCTCGATGAGCCCTTGCGCGATGTACAGGTCGCTCGGGAAGTTCGAGCGCTCCGACACGATCACACGGCGCTTCGGGTCGCGCGCGTTCTGCACGCGCAGCGCGGCGGAAAGCGCCTTGAAGAGATTGATCGAGATGGTGTCGGTGACGACGACTTCGTCATCGGCCGCGCCGATCAGCTTCGCGAGCTTGTTGCCAAGGCGCTTGGGCATGGCGAACCAGCCCGCCGTGTTCCAGCTGCGGATGAGGCCTTCGCCCCATTCGCCGCCGATCACGGCCTGCGCGCGCGCGGCCGAGGCCGAGGGCGGCACGCCGAGCGAGTTGCCGTCGAGATAGATGGTGCCGGCCGCGAGCGTGAATTGCTCGCGCAGGGCGGCGAGCGGATCGGCGCGATCGGCTGCCAGGGCTTCGTTGCGGTCGTTCATGTCTGCGTTTCGTGATGTGGCGGGTTTAGCGGGGGTTGGGTCGGCGGCGGCTCAAGGCAACGCGCGCAGCACGGCGCGCACGGGGCTTGCGTCGAGCGTCGCAAACTTCAGCGGCAGTGCGATCAGTTCGTAGTCGCCGGGCGTGACGTCGTCGAGCACGATGCCTTCGAGGATCGCCATGCCATGCGCGCGGATGCGGTGATGCGCGTCCATCGTCTTCGATTCCTGCGGGTCGAGCGAAGGCGTGTCGATGCCGATGAGACGCACGCCGTGCGCGGCCAGCAGATCGATCGTTTCCGGCGCGACGGCGCAAAACTTGCTGTCCCAGTGGTCCTGCGGCGCGTGCGCATAGGTGCGCAGCAGCACGCGCGGCGGGATGCCGGGCAGCGCGGCTTCCACGTGTTCAGGCAGCACGAGGGGCGCTGCGCCCACGCAATGAATCACGCGGCACGCACCGATATACGTGTCGAGCGGTACTTCGCCGATCGGCGCGCCTTCGGCGTCGTAGTGCAGCGGGGCGTCGGTGTGCGCGCCGGTGTGCGGCGACAGCGTCACGCGCGCGACGTTGACCGGCGAGCCCGCCTCCATGCGCCAGACGCGCTCGACGCTCACAGGCGTATCGCCGGGCCAGACGGGCGTTTCGGGGCGAATCTGAGGGGAAATGTCTTTGATCTGCGTCATGTCGGTGACGATGTCTCTCCTGATGCTTCGAATGATAGGCAACCCTGCGCGAAATGTGCTTGCGAAAAAAACGCCGCAAACTCCCGTTGTTGGCACATAATTTGTCTTAAGACGGGAATGGAGACCAAATATGAACGCAATCTCGCTTGATGCTACCGATTGCCGTATTCTCGCCGTGCTACAGAACGAGGGGCGGATCAGCAATCTCGACCTTGCGGAGCGCATTTCGCTCTCGCCATCGGCATGCCTGCGCCGTTTGCGGCTGCTCGAGGAGCAGGGCGTGGTGGAGCGTTACCGCGCGAGTCTGAACCGGGAGATTCTCGGCTTCGAGATGGAGGCTTTCGTGCAGGTGTCGATGCGCAACGACCAGGAGAGCTGGCACGAGCGTTTCGTCACGGCGCTGCGCGACTGGCCGGAGGTGGTGGGGGCGTATGTGGTGACGGGCGAGACGCACTACCTGCTGCGCGTGCTCGCGCACAACCTCAAGCACTACTCGGACTTCGTGCTCAACAAGCTGTACAAGGCGCCGGGGGTGATGGACATACGCTCGAACATCGTGCTCACGACGCTCAAGGTGGAAGTGGGCGTGCCGGTGGACCTGATCGCGCAGCGCGAGCCCAAGAGCGCGCCGGCGTAAAACAACAAGGCGCGACAAGGCGCGACAAGGCGCGCTCAGCGCCTTATCGGATATTTCAGAGCGACTGGAGCCGGTGGAACGCGCCGCCGTGGAACACGAGCGGCGAAGCGTCGGTGCCGTCCTCGCGCACGCCGCAGCGCTCCACTTCTCCGACGAAAATCACGTGGTCGCCTTCGTCGTAGCGGCTGCGGTTGTGGCACTCGAACCACGCGATCGCGCCGTCCAGCACGGGCATGCCGGTGTCGCTGGCCGCGTGCGAGACACCCTCGAAGCGGTCGCCCTTCACGGTCGCAAAACGCTTGCACAGGTCGAGCTGCGACGCGGCGAGCACATTGATCACATAATGGCTGTTCGAGCGGAACACGGGCATGGAAGCCGAGCGCGTGGCGAGACTCCACAGCACGAGCGGCGGATTGAGCGAGACCGAGTTGAACGAGCTGGCCGTAATGCCGATGAGCGTGCCGTCGGGCGCGCGCGTCGTGATCACGGTCACGCCGGTGGCGAACTGGCCAAGCGCGCGGCGAAATGCGCCGTCGTCGAAGTTGGGCGGGCTGGCGCGGCGGGTCATCGGGGCAGGCCTTCACGGGCCGCGCGCGCGGCGGCGGGAGCAGAAATCGGGATCAACGTCATGTGGAAATTCGGCGAATTGTCACAATTTTAGCGGAAGCGGCGGATGGCGGGTCGCGCGGGGCACCGCGCTGTGGTGTCCGAGGCGAGGCCCGTAACCGCGTCCGCAATCACGATCAAAGGAGCGAACAGCATGAGTCAGACAGTCGAAACGGCCACCCTGGGCGGCGGATGCTTCTGGTGCCTGGAGGCGGTGTATCTGCGCGTGGAGGGCGTCAATGCCGTGGAGTCGGGCTACGCGGGCGGCCACGCGGCGAACCCGAGCTACGAGCAGGTCTGCGACGGCGAGACCGGTCACGCCGAGGTCGTGAAGGTGGACTTCGATCCCGCGAAGATCAGCTATCGTGAGATTCTCGACATCTTTTTCGCGATTCACGATCCCACGCAGCTGAACCGCCAAGGCAACGACGTGGGCACGCAATACCGCTCGGTGATCTTCACGCACTCCGAGGCGCAGCGCGAAACGGCCGAGCAGGCGATTCGCGAACTGGCCGCCGAGGGCGTGTACGACGGCAAGATCGTCACCCAGGTGCTGCCGCTCGACGGCAACTATTTCCCCGCCGAGGCGTACCACCAGAACTACTTCGCGCAACACCCGAACCAGGGCTATTGCTCGTTCGTGGTCGCGCCGAAGGTCGCGAAATTCCGCCAGAAGTTCGCGCACCGGCTCAAGCCGGAATAAGCGCGAGCTGGCGCGCGAGGTTTCGATACCGAGGTTTCGATGCCGCGCGCGTCAGTTTTCGTTTTGTTCTTCTTCCTGCGCGCCGGGCGATGCGTCGTCCGGCGTCGCGTCGTGCGCGGCTTCCGGCGCCATTTCCCCGCGTAAGCGTTCCATCTCTTCCGCAATCGCCCGCGCGAGCTTCGCGCACGTGAGCGGTGCCGATCCTTCCGCCTTATTGTTCGTCGTGATCAGCACGGGCTGGCCCGCCATCGCGTAGCGTGCGGCGAGTTCCGCGAGCGTAACGCGCGTGTGCGGGTCTTCGTCCACCAGCTTGTCGAACGGCTCGTAGCGCGCCTTCGCCTGTTCGTACTTGAAGCCGCTATGCAGGCTCCAGCGCACGATCAGCGGGCCGGCCGGCGCTTCACCGTCCATCAGCGCGAGCGCGGCGGCCTGGCGCAGCGGGTCCGGCATGCGGGCGTGCAGGCCCACGCAGTAGCGCACGCCCGCGGCGCGCAGCGTGCGCACGAAGCGCGGCGTGAGCAGGATCGCGTCGCGAATCTCGACGGCGTAGCAGGGACCGTCGCCGGCTGCGCAGGGCTCGGGTGGTTTGGGCAGGGGCGGCAGCGCGGCGAGGAAGGCGGTCAGCCGTTCGACGAACACCGCCGGGTCGGCCAGCAGCTGATCGGGCAGCGGCGGGAACTGGAACACGAGCGCGCCTGCCTTGCTGCCAAGCCCTGCGAGGCACGGCTCGACGAATTCGCGCGCAGCCAGCTCCGCATTGAGAAAGCACGGGTTCGCCGAGACGGGCTCGCCACGTTCGCCGCGCACACTGGCGTCGGTGACGAGCGCCGGCGCCTTGACGATGAAGCGGAAGTGGTCCGGCACCTGCTGCGCGTAGCGCAGGTAATCGGTGACGGTGAGCGGCGCGTAAAACGAGCGGTCGATGCTGACCGAGCGCAGCAGCGGATGCGCGCCGTATGCCGAGAGGCCGTCGCGGGCGAGCTTGGACTGGCTGTAGTCCTCGCCGTAGACAATGCCGCGCCAGCCGGGAAACGACCACGACGAGGTGCCGAGCCGCACGCTCGCGGGCAGCGCGGCGGCGACGTCGAGCGTGTCTTGCGTGGCCACGGCGGGCAGCACGCCGTGGCCGCGGCGCTTGGGGGCGTCGCTGCTGGGCGCAGGCTTCTTCAGAGGTTTAGGGCGCGGCTCGCCTTCATCGCGCGCTTCGACTGCGGCGTCGTCGTCGCGCGTGGCGCGGGCGGGGCGCTGGCTCGCGGATTTCGCGGCGGGCTTTGGCGCAGGCACCGGCGCCGAAAAGCCGAACAAGTCGGGTTGCGGCTCGGCGCGGGCTTCGGCTTTCGGCGTGTTGTGGCGTGCGACCGGGCGCGCAGCCGGGCGTGCGGCGTCGAGTCCGGGTTCGTTGGCCGACCCAATCTTCATGTCGCCAAACAGGTCGTGGCCGTCGTCGCGATCGTTCATGCAGTGGCGTCTTGATGGCGGTCGTGGGGCGAAGCCGCCTGAGTCGGGCGCAACTGCGGGGACAGTCGATGCGCCGGCGGCGCGGCGAACCGCGCCGCCGCCCGCGTCAGAGCGGCTTCTCGTACATATACCGGCGCGACCACGGCAGCGTTGTCGCGCTGCGGCCGGCCTTGCGGCAGACGATCTGGAAGATCGACACGTCGTCGTGCTCGAACGCGTACGCGCAACCCGCCAGATAAACGCGCCAGATGCGGAACTTCTCGTCGTCGACGAGCTGTTTCGCTTCCTCGGCGCGCGCCTCGAAATTCTCCGCCCACAAATCGAGCGTGTGCGCATAGTGACGGCGCAAGCTCTCCACGTCAACCGCTTCGAGGCCGCCGCGCTGCGCCGCTTCGAGCGCGAGGCCGATGTGCGGCAGCTCGCCGTCGGGGAACACGTAGCGGTCGATGAACTCGCCGGCGCCGAGCGCCGTTTCGCCCGAGTCGGCGTCCGACGAAGTAATGCCGTGATTCATGGCGACGCCGTCGTCGGCGAGCAGGTCGTGGACCTTGCGGAAATAGCCCGGCAGATTCTTGCGCCCGACGTGCTCGAACATCCCCACGCTCGTGATGCGGTCGAACTGGCCCTGCACATCGCGATAGTCCTGCAGCCGGATCTCGATGCGCTTTTCCAGACCCGCGGCCTTCACGCGCGCGGTGGCGAGATCGAACTGGTTCTGCGAGAGCGTCACGCCCACGCAGCGCGCGCCGAACTTCTGCGCCGCGCGCAGCACGAGCGCGCCCCATCCGCAGCCGATATCGAGCAGCGTCTGGCCTTCCTGCACCTGGATCTTGGTGAGGATGTGGTCGATTTTCTTGAGCTGGGCGGTCGCGAGGTCTTCATCGCCGTTCTCGAAGTAGGCGCACGAATAGACCATGTTCTCGTCGAGCCAGAGCTTGTAGAACTCGTTCGAGACGTCGTAGTGGTACTGGATCGCCTGTTTGTCCGTGGACTTCGAATGCGTGAAATAGCGGCGCACGCGCGCGAGCTTGCCGGCGCTCGTGACGGTGTTGCGTGCGAGCGAGTAGCTAATGTTGATGATGTCGGCGAGCTTGCCTTCGATGTCGATCTTGCCCTTCACGTAGGCCTCGCCGAGATTGTCGAGGCTCGGCGTGAGCAGGAGCGGCAGAGCAGAAGCGCTATTGACCTTGAGCGTGACCCGAGGCGCGGTGAAGTGGCCGAAGTCGTATTGCTGCCCGCTCCAGAGCACGAGGCGGGCGGGCAGGTTGGCCTTGCTGCGCACTTCTTCTGCCCACTGTGCGAGTTTTTTCTCCCAGAACATGCGTTTCTCTCCCTGTCAGATGAACGATTGAAGCCCAATGACAAAAGCGAATTGCGATGCTTGATGTATGTCGGCAGCGAGGAACTGAATGACGCGAAGCTAAAGCGGTGAGACGAAAACAAGGTGGGCGCGGCGCGAGTGCAGCACGCCGCGCACATGAGATCAGGGGGCGAGGCGCTCGATCGTCCACGGAGCACTCGCGCGCTCACGCGTGTAGCGGATACGGTCGTGCAGCCGCGACGGCCGGCCCTGCCAGAACTCGATCGCTTCCGGCACGAGCCGGTAGCCGCCCCAATGCGGCGGGCGCGGCGGCGCGTCGCCGTACTGCGCGACGATTTCGCGCTCGCGTGCTTCGAGCGTCTCGCGGTTCGCGATCACCGTGCTCTGCTCCGAGGCCCACGCGCCAATGCGCGAGCCGAGCGGGCGCGAGTTGAAGTAGGCGTCGCTTTCCTCGGCGCTCGTGAGTTCGACCGTGCCCTCGATGCGCACCTGGCGCTCCAGCTCGATCCAGTGAAAGAGCAGCGCCGCATGCGGATTCGCGCTCAGTTCGCGGCCCTTGCGGCTCTCGTAGTTCGTGAAGAACACGAAGCCGCGCTCGTCCACGCCCTTGATGAGCAGGATGCGGGCGGCCGGGCGGCCTTGCGCGTCGACCGTGGCGACCGTCATGGCGTTGGGCTCGGGCAGCTTCGCGTCGAGCGCCTGGGCGAACCAGGTCTGGAACTGGCGGATCGGATCGGGCTCGACGTCGGCGGCGTCGAGCGAGCCGAGCGAGTAAGTCTTGCGGAGATCGGCGAGGGATGTCATTTTTTATGCAAACGCTTCAAAGCGGAGAAGTCTATCGAACAGGTGGGCAAGCAAGGGGCACGCGGCCTCGTTTGGCGCGATCAGGCAAAATACGGGTCTTGCGAGGACCGCGACAGCAGCGTGTGACCGGTCCGAGGTCCGCTTACGTTTGCCTACCGTCATGTCCAGTACCCCGATTTCCCCTGCCGCCGGCTCCGTCGATCTTACCGCGAGCCCTGCCGACGATGTTGCCGACCGCGCCCGCCGATTCGGCGGAATCGCGCGGCTTTATGGCGCACCCGCGCTCGACGCGTTCGAGCGCGCCCACGTTGCCGTGATCGGCATTGGCGGCGTGGGCTCATGGGCCGCCGAAGCGCTCGCGCGCAGCGCGATCGGCAAGCTCACGCTGATCGACCTCGACAACGTGGCCGAGAGCAACACCAACCGCCAGATCCACGCGCTCGACGGCAACTACGGCAAGCCGAAGGTCGAGGCCATGGCCGAGCGCATCAAGCTCATCGACCCGGCCTGCGACGTGCGTCTCGTCGAGGATTTCGTCGAGCCGTCGAACTTCGCCGAGCTGCTGGGCGGCGGCTTCGACTACGTGATCGACGCCATCGACAGCGTGCGCACCAAGACCGCACTGATCGCCTGGTGCGTCGAACACCGCGTGCCGCTCATCACGGTGGGCGGCGCGGGCGGGCAGCTCGACCCCACGCGGATTCGCATCGACGATCTCGCGCTCACGATCCAGGACCCGCTGCTGTCCAAGGTGCGCGGCCAGTTGCGCAAGCAGCACGGCTTTCCGCGCGGTCCGAAGGCGAAGTTCAAGGTGAGCGCCGTGTATTCGGACGAACCGCTCATCTATCCCGAAGCCGCCGTGTGCGATATCGACGCCGAGGCCGAGCACGTGACCACGTCGCCGGGGCATCACGGTCCGGTGGGGCTGAACTGCGCGGGTTTCGGTTCGAGCGTGTGCGTGACGGCGAGCTTTGGCTTTGCAGCGGCTTCGTACGTGCTGCGAACGTTGGCGCATCAGGCCAACGGGCGTTGAATCCGGGCCGCCCGAATGCAAGAAAGCGTGCCTCGTGAGGCACGCTTTTTTTGTAGCCCTGGAAAGCGAACGAGCCGCGAGTAGGCCGCCTTATTCGACGGCTTCCGCCTCGTGCAGGCGCGGCAGCAGACGATCGAACTCGCGGCGTACGAGACCATAGCACTCGCAGGCGCGCGCTTCGAGGCGCTCACGGTCCAGCACGCGGATCTTGCCGCGGCTGTGATGGATCAGGCCTTCGTCGTGCAGCTTGCCGGCCGCTTCGGTGATGCCTTCGCGGCGCACGCCGAGCATGTCGGCGATCAGTTGTTGCGTGACGCTCAGATCGTACGAGTCGACGCGATCCACTTCGATCAGCAGCCACCGGCACAGCTGCTTGCTGAGCGAGTGGTGACGGTTGCACGCGGCCGTCTGCGCGACTTGCGTGAGGAGTGCATGCATGTAAAGCAGCGTGACGCGGCGCAGGAGGTCTGAGCGCGCGAACTGCTGCTTGAGCGCCTGTGCGCTAATACGGTAAGCGAAGCCAGAGCTTTGCACCTGCACGCGGTTCGGCATGGTTTCGCCCCCCGTCAGCACCGGCACACCGGTCATGCCTTCGCGGCCCACGGCTGCAATTTCGACGGAGCTGCCATCCTCCATTGTCGAGAGCATCGAGATGACTGCCGTCGTCGGAAAGTACACGTGATGAATACGCTGGCCACAATCGCAGAGCAGTTGTTCAGTGCGCAGCTGAACAAGTTCGAGGTGGGGCGCGAGCGCCTGCCACTCGTGCGACGGAAGTGCGCCCAGCAGATGATTGCCGTGCAGATCAGATTGAAGGGTCAACATGATTGGTCCTCGCGTGAAGCGGCGTGCCGCCCCCTGTTTTTTCTGACTCCGGTCTCCGAACTTGTTGTTATCGCCGTTACCCGTACGGCTATACGTTCGTTGCGCCGGCCCCATGAGCCCCATAGCGCTTTCCGATCTCGATTGTCGGCATCTACGCCTCGGTGGCGAACTCTACTTAGCAGGGGTTGTGCCAGCAGCGGCAAAAGTGAGAACGCTTGCGGGTTCGCGCGGTGCGAGCAATTTCCGGGACGACCAATTGCCGCATTATTGTTTCAGTTCTGTACAGCATCCGTGCGGCGCCACTTGCCAATCAACAGAAGTTTATTGTCGCTAACTCATTGATTTATTTTGATATTGTCGTTCTGTATGCGGCTGGACGGAAATGAGTCCTCCTTGAAACATCGTTGAGCCAAGGCCTGGAGGGCGTTGTGCACCGGCCTCTGAAGCGAAGCGGTTTTGATTCAACTCTGTTGGTGCTGCACTGACACTCTCGCAAAAACGTTCGGATGTGAAACATCACGTCGCGCAGCCATCTTTGTGCTTCGTGCGCTGCCGCACATAACGACGGCTGCGCCTGCGTCTCGCCGAAAAATTTCGTGATGGCCCCGGCGATCAATGTGGCTGCGCGTACAGATTCGCGCGGCGTGTCTTGTTCAAATGTCACCCGTACGCGAATACATACGAGACCAGGCGCATTGCTACGGGGGAGTGATCCAGATGAACAATGACGTGACATCTGCGGGCCTGATGGCCGCCGCCAACGAAGGCGAAGCCGAGCTAGTCGTTCAGCCCGTGGTGCTGGCGGGCGGTTCCGGCACGCGGCTATGGCCGCTTTCGCGCGAATACTGTCCCAAGCAGCTGATCGATCTGCTCGATGGCGAGTCGCTGCTAGAGGCGACCGTGCGGCGCCTCGACGGCGTGTTTCTGCGCAGCGCCGTCTCACTGCCTGAATCGCACACTGCGGTTCGCAAGGCTGCGCCGTTCGTCGTGAGCAGCGAGGACCTGCGCCATCTGACCGCTGATCGTCTCGGACGCAGTGGCATGGCAGCACGCTTCGTGCTGGAGCCGCTCGCACGCAACACGGCGCCCGCACTGACGGCGGTGGCCCTTGCCGCGAGCCGCGACGGCGATCCCGTGCTCGTTGCAATGCCCGCAGACCATCTGATCGCCGATGGCGCCGCGTTCGCTGCCGCGCTCGAAGAAGCCGTGACGCATGCGGCGCGTGGCGCCATCGTCACGCTCGGCGTGCCGCCGCAACGTGCCGAAACGGGCTATGGCTACATCGGCGCGGGATTGCCGCTTGGCAGCAGCGGGGCGCGCAGCATCGAGCATTTTGTCGAGAAGCCCGATGCGCAGCGCGCGGCGAGCTATGTGGCCTCGGGCAACTATCTATGGAACAGTGGGATTTTCGTTGTGCGCGCATCGGTCTGGCTCGCGGCGATCGCGCATAGCCGGCCGCTCATTGCGGCGCAGTGCTCGGCGGCATTTGAAAGCGCCGCCGTCGACGCCGACGGCACCGTCCACTTGAACCGCGACGCGCTCGCCGCCTGTCCATCCGATTCGATCGATTACGCGGTGATGGAGTCGGTCGGCGTGAATGCGCGGCTCGCGGGCGTGGTCGTGCCGCTTCGCTCCGGCTGGTCGGACGTCGGGGCGTGGGATGCCCTGTGGCAGGTCTCGGAGAAGGATGAGAATGGTAACGTCGCGCGCGGGCGCGTGCTATTCGAGGATGCGACGGATACCTTCGTGCATTCGGACGGCCGGCTCGTTGCCTGCGTGGGCGTGCGAGGCATGGTGGTGGTCGAAACGGCGGACGCCGTGCTCGTTGTCGCGAAAGAGCGCGTTCAGGACGTCAAGTCGGTGGTCGCGAAGCTCAAGGCGCAGCATAGCGAGGTGGCGCGCCAGCACCGGCGCGTGGAGCGCCCGTGGGGCTGGTACGACTCGGTCGATCAGGGCGAGCGCTTCCAGGTCAAGCGCATTGTCGTGAAGCCGGGTGGTCGGCTCTCGCTGCAGATGCATCACCACCGCGCCGAGCACTGGACCGTGGTGCGCGGTACGGCCCGCGTCACACGCGGCGACGAGGTGCTCCTGCTCTCAGAGAACGAATCGACCTATATTCCGCTCGGCATGACCCACCGGCTCGAGAACCCCGGCAAGACGGCGCTCGAGATCATCGAGGTGCAGTCGGGCTGCTATCTCGGAGAGGACGACATCGTGCGCTTCGATGACCAGTACGGTCGTGTTCAGGCATAGCTGACTGAACGTCGTGCGAGGACGCACGGGGCGTCCTCGCCCTGCGCGAGATCAGTTCAGCGTTGCGCTCAACTTGCGCCGCCACTCGCTTACGAGCTGCGGCTGATGCGCCGCGAGATCGAACACGGAAAGCATGGTCTTGCGGCCCGCGTCGTCGCGGAACGCGCGGTCGCGCTTCACGATCTCCAGCAGATGCTCGAGCGCGCCCGCATACTTGCGCCGGGCAATCAGCGCATTCGCCAGATCGAAGCGCGCTTCGAGGTCGGCGGGGTTGGCGGCGACCTGGGCTTCGAGCGCGTCGGTGGGCGGCAGGTCGGCGGCGGCGTCGAGCGCATCGAGGCGCGTCTTGAGCGCGTTGAAGCGCGCGTCGATACCCTGCGTGGTCTTGGGCGAAAGCAGCTCGACTTCCTTTTGCGCTTCGTCGGCGCGGTTGTCGGCGAGCAGCATCTCGATCAGGTCCATGCGCACTTCGTCGTTGCCCGGATCGAACGCGAGCGCGGCCTGCAGCGCTTCATAGGCTTCGTCGCGGCGGCCTTCGGCCAGTGCTTCCTGCGCGGCGCGGCGCGCGGCGTCGGCGCCGTCGGGGATCAGGCCGTCGAGGAACTGGCGCAGCTGGCCTTCGGGCAGCACGCCAACGAACTGATCCACCGCCTGGCGGTCGGCGAATGCCACGACGTGCGGAATGCTGCGCACGCCGAAATGCGCGGCAAGCTCCTGGTTTTCGTCGACGTTCACCTTCACGAGCTTCCATTTGCCCGCATAGTCGGCCTCGAGCTTTTCGAGCATCGGGCCGAGGCTCTTGCAAGGGCCGCACCAGGGCGCCCAGAAGTCGACCAGCACCGGCGCGAGCGCCGACGCTTCGATCACGTCTTTTTCGAAAGTGGCGAGAGTGGTGTCCATTGCATCCTCGTTGAGAAATCCGTTATGCCGCTAGTTGGGGACGAAACGTGCAGGTTTCAATCGTCCTCTGTACGCGGCGAGCCGTGTTGGGCCCCAGCGGGAGCCTTAGCGGAGCCTCAGCGCGGCTTCTTTTCCGGCAGCGGAATCCATTCCGTTTCGCCGGGAACATGCCCCATTTCCTGGCGCGTCCATGCTTCTTTCGCGGCTTCGATCTTCTCACGCGAGCTTGCGACGAAGTTCCATTCGATAAAGCGCTCGCCTTCGAGCTTTTCCCCGCCGAGCAGCATCACGCGGGCGCCATTCGTGCTCGAGAGCGTGACGGTTTCGCCTGGCACCAGCACGGCCATGCTGTGCTGTTCGAGCGGCGTGCCGTCGATCGCGAGATCGCCTTCCACGAGATAGACGCCGCGCTCTTCGTGCTCCGCGTCGAGCGCGATTGCGCTGCCCGGCGCGAAATCTGCGGCGACGTAAAGCGTGCCGGAGAAAGTCTCGACCGGCGCGGTCGCGCCGAACGCCGTGCCGGCGATCACGCGCATCGTCACGCCGTTGCGCTCGATTTCGGGCAGTGTGGCGGCGGCGTGATGGAAGAACGACGGCTCGGTGTCTTCGTGATCGAGCGGCAGCGCCACCCAGGTCTGGATGCCGTGCATGGTGAGGCCGGTGGCGCGGTCCTCGTCGGGCGTGCGCTCGGAGTGGACGATGCCGCGTCCGGCCGTCATCCAGTTCACGTCGCCGGGCACGATCTTCTGGCTCGAACCGATGCTGTCGCGATGCATGAGCGCGCCGTCGAACAGGTAGGTGACCGTGGCGAGCCCGATATGCGGATGCGGGCGCACATCGACGCCCGAGCCCGGAGCGAGCGTGGCGGGGCCCATGTGGTCGAAGAAGATGAACGGGCCGACGAGGCGTGCGGCGAGCGCGGGCAGCACGCGCCGCACATAGAGATTGCCGATGTCGCGTTGATGAGGCTTGAGAACCGCTTTGATCGATGAGGACATGATGCTTCCTGGATGAGTCGTACGGTGCCCGTGTTGGGCCAGCTGGTGGGCGAAATCGGCGCGCGGGACAGGCCGCGCGCGAGGCTGGCGCTCATTCTAACGCCGGTGTTCCCGGCGTGCGGCTAACGCATGGGCGTGGCGCTGGCGGCACGGCGCGAGGGGGCGCGAGGGGGTAAGATCGCCGCTTCGAAGAAAAGGTATGACGCAAAACAGGAGAAAGGGGATGTCGCCGAAGGACTTGTTGCTCGCGCTGGTGGTGGTGCTCGCGTGGGGCGTGAATTTCGTCGTGATCAAGGTGGGGCTGCACGGCGTGCCGCCGCTCCTGCTCGGCGCGCTGCGCTTCATGCTGGCGGCTTTTCCCGCCGTGCTGTTCGTGAAGCGCCCGCAAATGCCGCTGCGCTGGCTGCTGGCCTACGGCGCGACCATCTCGCTCGGTCAGTTCGCGTTCCTTTTCACCGCCATGTACGTGGGCATGCCCGCGGGCCTCGCTTCGGTCGTGCTGCAGGCGCAGGCGTTCTTCACGCTCGGCTTTGCGGCGGTGTTTCTGCATGAGCGCTTTCACGCGCAGAACGTGGTCGGCTTGTTGATCGCCGCGGGCGGCCTCGCGCTGATCGGCGTGCAGTCGATGGCGGGCGGGGCACAAGGCATGACGATCGCCGGTTTCGTGCTCACGCTGTGCGCGGCATGCATGTGGGCGCTCGGCAATATCGTCACGAAGAAGGTGGGCAAGGTGGATCTCGTCGGCCTCGTGGTGTGGGCGAGCCTCGTGCCGCCGCTGCCGTTTCTCGCGCTCTCGTACTGGATGGAAGGTCCGCAGCGCATCGTGGCCGCGCTCTCGGGCATCGGCATGACTTCGGTGGGCGCGATCGTCTATCTCGCGTTTGTCGCGACGCTCATCGGCTATAGCCTCTGGAGCCGCTTGCTCTCGAAGTATCCCGCAAGCCAGGTGGCGCCGTTTTCGCTGCTCGTGCCGATCGTCGGGCTCGCCTCGGCGTCGCTGCTGCTCGGCGAGCAGTTGAGCGCGGCCGAGATCGGCGGCGCCGTGCTCGTGATGGGGGGGCTCGCTGTGAACGTGTTCGGAGGCTGGGTCAAGCAGCGCATTGGGGCCGCGCGCTCGTAGTCTTCCCGCTGCAAATTTCCCGCTACAAATGAAAGCGCCGCGCGAGCCCGAAGGCGTGCGCGGCGCTTGCCTGGATGCACAGGAGGCCCGGCTTGCGGGCCTGAGCCTCAGGTCATACGGCCTTTCGCAAGGGGCGGATTGGCCGCGAAATAGCGCTTGATGCCCTTGAGAATCGCGTTCGCCATCTTGTCGCGATAGGCGTCGTCGTTGAGCCTCGACTCTTCTTCGGGATTGCTGATGAAGGCCGTCTCCACGAGGATCGACGGAATGTCGGGCGCCTTGAGCACCGCGAAGCCCGCCTGCTCGACCGAGCCCTTGTGCAGCTTGTTGATCTCGCCGACCTCGTCGAGCACGAAGCCGCCGTAACGCAGCGAGTCGCGGATCTGCGCCGTGGTCGACATGTCGAAGAGCGCGCGGTTCACGGCGGCGTCGGCTGTTTGCACGCTGATGCCGCCGATCTGGTCCGACGAGTTCTCCTTGTTCGCCATCCAGCGCGCCGCGGCGCTCGTCGCGCCGTGCTCCGAGAGCGCGAACACCGATGAGCCGCGCGCCGCGGGCGTCGTGAACGCGTCGGCATGAATCGAGACGAAAAGGTCCGCGCCCACGCGGCGCGCCTTCTGCACGCGCACGTTCAGCGGCACGAAGAAGTCGGCGTCGCGCGTCATCATCGCGCGCATGTTGGGCTGGGCATCGATCTTCGCGCGCAGCTTCTTCGCGATGTCGAGCGCCACGTGCTTTTCGTAGGTGCCCGCGCTGCCGATCGCGCCCGGGTCCTCGCCGCCGTGGCCCGGATCGATCGCGACGGTCAACAGGCGCGTGGTGCCGCCCTTGGTCGACTTCGGCGCGGTGAAGCCGTAGTTGTCGTCGGCGCTGGCGCTGTCGTCGTTGTTGTTGCGCTGGGCGACGACGGGCGGCTTCGGCACGGCAGGCTTGCCCGCACGCGGTACAACGGTGGCAGGCGGGATCGGCGGCGCGGGACGCGGCGCGCCCGGCGAGGCGCCCGAGTCGCTCTGCGCGTAGCGCTCGAAAAACGCGTCGCTGTTGTCGTGCGCGGGCGGTGCGCTGATTCCTGCATTGGGACCCGCGAGCGTGGAGGGCGGCGCGCTGTCCTTCATCGCCTGGTGCGCGTCGAGCTGTTGCTGCTTGCGCTCGGTCTGGGCCAGCAGGTCCATCAGCGGGTCGGGCGCGACCGCCGGATAGAGGTCGAACACGAGCCGGTACTTGTACGAGCCCACCGGCTGCAGCGCGAACACCTGCGGCTTGACCGACCCCTTGAGGTCGAACACCATGCGCACGACGTGCGGCTGGTACTGGCCCACGCGCACGGCCTGGATCTGCGGATCGTTCGGCGTGATCTTGGAGACGAGGTTCTTGAGCGCGTCGTCGAGATCGAGCCCGGTGAGGTCGACGACGAGACGATCGGGGCCTTGCAGCAGTTGCTGTGTGTTCTGCAGCGGCTGGTCCGATTCGATCGTGACGCGCGTGTAGTCGCGCGCGGGCCACACACGCACGCCAACGACCGAAGTCGCCCACGCAAGACGCGGCACGGCAAGGCCGAGCACGAGCGTGGAGGCGCCCGCCTTCAGAATCTGCCGGCGACGCCAGTTGTGCGTGGCGGTGGCGGCCGATTCGATCGAGCGGAACGGTTTGATTAACATCTTTCTAGACATGCCTTTCCTGATGCGCTGTATGCGTACGCGGTGAGCACGCGGCCTTCGCCGCTTGCATCGGGCTCGAGCGAAAACACGAGATCGGGTACGCCAAGCAGGCCGCCCGCGCGTTGCGGCCATTCGACGAGACACACCGCACCTTGCGCAAAATATTCGCGAAAGCCCGAGTCGGCCCATTCGGCCGGATCGCTGAAACGGTACAGATCGAAGTGATAGAGCTGGAGTTCCCCATTCGGCGTGGCGACCGCGTACGGTTCGACGAGCGTGTAGGTGGGGCTGCGCACACGGCCCGTGTGGCCGAGCGCGCGCAGCGTGGCGCGCACGAGCGAGGTCTTGCCCGCGCCGAGGTCGCCGTGCAGCTGCACGTGCAGGCCATGAAAGGGCGGTGCGTTGGGATCTTGCGCGCCGTTTTGTGCGGCGCTTTGTGCAGTATTTGCGCGCAACGAATCGAGCGCATGCGCAAAGCGTGCGCCGAAGGCGTCGGTGGCGTCGGCATCGGCGAGATCGAAACGGCGCTCGAGGAGAACGTCGGCGGAGGGATCAAGCGAAAACGGCGAGTGGTCGTGACCGGGCGTGTCGGGCATTCTCGTAAAATGACGTAATGAACCCCACGCATTCCCCTTCGAACTCCGCGCAGGATGCGCGCGCGTCTTCGGAGGCGCTCGACCCAACGTCCGCTCAGGCATGTGCTCAGGCACAGGCGGCGCGAGATTTGTCTGCGCCGGCCGGCGAGCCGGCCACGCTGCTCGATGAGGCGGCGCTCGCCGCGCTCGCGGCGCGCATCCGGACGTGGGGGCGCGAGCTGGGGTTCGGTGCGATCGGTATCAGTGACACCGACCTTTCCCATGCCGAGGCGGGCCTCGCCGCGTGGCTCGAAGCAGGCTGCCACGGCGAGATGGATTATATGGCCAAACATGGGATGAAACGCGCGCGGCCAGCCGACCTTGTGGCCGGCACGCGACGCGTGATCACCGCACGCATGGCCTATTTGCCCCTCGATACGCTCGCGCCGAATGCGGCGGGAAAGACGCGCGAAAGTGCTTCGCAAGGCAGCTCGCATCGCAGCGAGGACGCTGGCGCCCAAGTTGGCACGAACGTTGCCCACGAGAGCATTCACGCCGACTGGCGACTGCGCGAGCACGCGCGGCTCGCCGACCCGTATGCCGCCGTCGTGTCGATCTACGCACGCGGGCGCGACTATCACAAGGTGTTGCGCGCGCGGCTGCAGCAGCTTGCCGAACGCATCGAGGCCGAGATTGGCCCGTTCGGTTTTCGCGTGTTTACCGACTCCGCGCCCGTGCTCGAAGTCGAACTCGCGCAGAAGGCCGGCGTGGGCTGGCGCGGCAAGCACACGCTGCTCCTGCAGCGCGACGCGGGCTCGCTCTTCTTTCTCGGCGAGATCTACGTGGACGTGCCGCTGCCCACCGACGCAGACGACCCGGCCAGCGCCGCACCGGAAACGCCGGGCGCGCATTGCGGCAGTTGCACGCGCTGCATCGACGCGTGCCCCACGGGTGCGATCACCGGGCCGTATCGCGTGGACGCGCGCCGTTGCATCTCCTATCTGACGATCGAATTGAAGGGCAGCATTCCCCTGGAACTGCGCGAGCTGATCGGCAATCGTGTGTATGGCTGCGACGACTGCCAGCTCGTGTGCCCGTGGAACAAGTTCGCGCAGGCGGCGCCCGTCGCCGATTTCGACGTGCGTCATGGGCTCGATCGAGCGAGTCTCGTCGATCTGTTCGCATGGAGCGCGGCGCAGTTCGACGAACGCATGCAGGGCAGCGCGATACGGCGCATCGGCTATGAAAGCTGGTCGCGCAATCTCGCGGTGGCGATGGGCAATGCGCTGCGCGCGCCGCAGCATGAAGGCGCGGATAGCGAGCGCGACGCCGCGCGCGCCGCGATCGTGAAGGCGCTGCGCGAGCGCGAGCATGACGAGTCGGCAATCGTGCGCGAGCATGTGCTTTGGGCGCTGGAGGCAGCGTGATGGGAGCGGAAAAGGCAGAGGCTGACATGGACATGACACTGAACGACGGCGCACTGGAAATCGCGCGCCCATCGCGGCACCATGGCGTGCAACGTTCGCGCACGGCTTTGCATGGGATCGGCGCAAGCGCTGAAGCGCTAACTCCGAATCGACAGGAGACGACGATGTTCAACGCAGTGATCGACGCGCCATTCGGCAAGGTCGGCATCCGAACCGTCGGGCCGGCGCTGCGCGAGATCGTCTATCTGCCGGGTCACACGGCGAGCGTCGAGCCCGATTGCGAACTCGCCGCGCGCGCGGCCGAACAGATCGCGCAGTATTTCGAAAACGCCGACGCCGGCTTCGACCTGCCGCTCGCCCCGCTTGGCACCGAATTCCAGCGGCGTGTGTGGGATGGCATCTGCGCAATCGAGGCAGGCGAAGTCCTCACCTACGGCGAACTCGCGAAGCGTATTGGCGGCCTCAGCCCGCGCGCCGTGGGCCAGGCGTGCGGCGACAATCCGTTTCCGCTCGTGATTCCGTGTCATCGCGTGGTGTCGGCGAGCGGTCTCGGCGGTTTCGCGCATCACGGCGGCGAAGGGTTCTTTCGCGACGTGAAGCGCTGGCTGCTCGCTCACGAATGCACGTCGAACCGATTTCAACTGCGCTGACACGATGACGATGACGACGAATCCGCCGCCGCTTGCCGTAAGCGATGCCGCCGACGAAGCGGAACACGCGCTCGACCCCGCCGCGGCCGAAGCGCTTGCCACGAGCCTCACCGCCATCGACACGTTTTGCGACGCCATGTGGCTCGAACACGGCCTCTCGCGCAACACGCTCGACGCCTACCGGCGCGATTTGCGCCTCTTTGCGCAGTGGCTCGCGCGCGAGCGCTCCAACGCGCTCGACACGACCCACGAAGACGATTTGCTCGCCTACAGCGCGCGCCGCAAGGACGACAAATCGACTTCGGCGAACCGGCGCCTTTCGGTGTTTCGCCGCTACTACGGCTGGGCGCTGCGCGAGCAGCGCGTGCACTCGGACCCGACCGTGCGCATCCGCTCGGCGAAGCAGGCGCCGCGTTTTCCGTCCACGCTGAGCGAGGCGCAGGTCGAGGCGCTGCTCGGCGCCCCCGATGTCGAGACGCCGCTTGGCCTGCGCGATCGCACGATGCTCGAGCTGATGTACGCGAGCGGCCTGCGCGTGACCGAACTCGTCACGCTCAAGACCGTCGAGGTGGGCATGAACGAAGGCGTGGTGCGCGTGCTCGGCAAGGGCTCCAAGGAGCGGCTCATTCCGTTCGGCGAAGAGGCGCACGCGTGGATCGAGCGCTACCTGCGCGAGGCGCGGCCGGCGTTGCTCGGCGCGCGCACGACCGACGCGCTCTTCGTGACCGCGCGCGCCGAAGGCATGACGCGCCAGCAGTTCTGGCACATCATCAAGCGCCACGCGGCGGCGGCGGGCGTGCACGCGCCGCTCTCGCCGCACACGATGCGCCACGCGTTCGCCACGCACCTGCTCAATCACGGCGCGGACCTGCGGGTCGTGCAGCTTTTGCTCGGCCACAGCGACATCTCCACGACGCAGATCTATACGCACGTGGCGCGCGAGCGGCTGCGTCTCTTGCACGCGAAGCATCATCCGCGCGGGTGATCCTCGCAAACCTGGCGGTGCGGCCCTTGCGAGTCCACCGATTACAATGCGCCGATGAGCAAAACGAAACATGTGTCCGAAACGCCCGCCACGCAGATGCTGCGCCGCGCGGGCGTCGCGTTCGGCGAGCATCCCTATGAGTATGTCGAGCATGGCGGCACGGAAGAGTCCGCGCGCCAGCTCGGCGTGGACGAGCATCGCGTCGTCAAGACGCTCGTGATGGAGGACGAGCACGCGAAGCCGCTCATCGTCCTCATGCACGGCGACCGCAAGGTGTCGACCAAGAATCTCGCGCGGCAGATCGGCGCGAAGCGCATCGAGCCGTGCAAGCCCGAAGTCGCGAACCGTCATTCGGGCTATCTGGTGGGCGGCACCTCGCCCTTCGGCACGAAGAAAGTCATGCCCGTGTATGTCGAATCGACCATACTCGAACTCGACGAGATCTGGCTCAACGGCGGCCGGCGCGGTTATCTCGTGAGCCTCGCTCCCACGGTGCTCACGACGCTCCTGAACGCGAAGCCGGTGCAGTGCGCAAGCGTCGACTAACGCGCGGCGTTCGCTCACCGTCCTCCCGCCTGTTCCCGTTGCTTCCCTGATTTACCCTGGTTTGTGCGCGGTTGTGCCGTCGGCGCGGGCAGGGCGTGCCCGCGCTTCGGTAGAATGAGCGCCGTCGCGCGTTGCCGGGCGGTGACGATCATCACTTCGGCCCGGCGCGCATCGTTCCACTTCCTCCGGGTTTCGTGCATGTACAACCTGTTCGTCGCCGTTCTTGCCTATCTGATCGGCTCGGTTTCGTTTGCCGTGATCGTGAGCGCCTTCATGGGCCTCGACGATCCCCGCTCCTACGGCTCCGGCAATCCCGGCGCGACCAACGTGCTGCGCAGCGGCAACAAGCAGGCCGCGATCCTCACGCTGATCGGCGACGCGTTCAAGGGCTGGCTGGCCGTCTGGCTCGTCGTGCGCTTCGGCCCGGGCTACGGTCTCGGCGACACAGCCGTCGCGCTCGCCGCGATCGCCGTGTTCCTCGGCCACCTGTACCCGGTGTTCTTCCGCTTCAAGGGCGGCAAGGGCGTCGCCACCGCGGCCGGCGTGTTGCTCGCCGTGAATCCGATCCTCGGCGTCGCCACGCTCGCCACCTGGCTCATCGTCGCGTTCTTCACGCGCTATTCGTCGCTCGCGGCGTTGGCGGCCGCCGTGTTCGCGCCGCTTTACTACGTGTTCATGTTCGGCCCGCGCATTGTCGCGCTCGCCATCCTCGCCATGAGCGTGCTGCTGTTCTGGCGGCATCGCGCGAACATCTCCAAGCTCATCGCGGGCAAGGAGAGCCGCATCGGCGAGAAAAAGGCTGCCGGCGCCGGCAAGTAGTCGGTTGCTATCTATTTGTCTGATAATTTCGCTTATCCTCCGCCAACTTCTGACAAATAGGCGATTCAAGGCGCATCTTCTACCGTTGCGCCCTCAAGAATGCCGTGTGGTTTGCCGTAATCCCCGATAGGTCCAGATCAGGTATGACGGCTTTCCTCTTTCTTCCCCACACGGCATTCCCTCCCGATGTTTTCCACTATCCGCGCGCGCATCGTCGCGCTATGCGTTGTTATCGTCGTGACCGCGCTGGCCGCGAATACGGCGCTCAACTATTTCGTCGCTAACTCACACAACCGGGATTCGATCGACAGCACGCTCACGGCGCTCGAGGAGAGCCACGCGCAAGGCGTTGCCGACTGGGTCGCGACGCACGTGCGGATGATCGACTCGCTGCAGGACGCCGTGCTCGCGCCGGACCCCGTGCCGGCGCTCAAGCAGATCGCGGCGGCGGGCGGCTTCACCAATGTCTACGTCGGTTATGCCGACCGCACGGCGAAATTTTCCGACGCGACCGGCATCCCGCCCGACTATGACCCGACCGGGCGCCCCTGGTACAAGCAGGCCGTCGCGGCGGGCAAGGCCGTGGTCACGCCGCCTTACGTGGATGTGGGCACGGGCAAACTCGTGGTGGCGTTCGCCGAGCCCGTGATTCGCGACGGCGCGGTGAAGGGCGTGATTTCCGGCGACGTGGCGATGGACAGCGTGATCGACAACGTCCGCTCGATTCACCCCACGCCGGCGAGCTTCGGCATGCTGGTCGACGCGAGCGGCGCGATCGTTGCGCACCCCGACCCGAAGCTCACGCTCAAGCCCGTCTCGGAACTCGCGCCTGATCTGGCAGGCGATCGCCTGAACGCGTTGTTCACGGCCACCGCGCCGTTGAAGGTGGACGTGAACGGCGACATCAAGCTGATGCGTGCGCAAACGATTCCGGGCACCGACTGGCGCGTGATCGTCGCCTTCGACCGCGCCGATGCGACGGCGGCCATGCGCTCGCTTCTCACGGCCTCGCTCATCGCGCTCGTGGTCGTTGCGCTGGCCGCTGCGGCGATCGTGGCGGCGGCGACAGCCGTGTCGTTCCAGCGCCTCTCGCGCGTGCGCGACGCGATGGACGCGATCAGCGCTGGCGAAGGCGATCTCACGAAGCGCCTGCCCGCCGTGGGCGACGACGAAGTGGCGCAGATCGCGCGTTCGTTCAACGCGTTCATGGACAAGCTGCGCGACGTGATGCGCCACATCCGCGACGCGAGCGAATCGGTGCGCACGGCGAGCGACGAGATCGCGGCGGGCAACGTCGACCTTTCGGGCCGCACCGAGTCGGCGGCGGCGAGCCTCGAAGAGACGGCGGCGTCGATGGAGGAAATCACGGCGACGGTCGCGCAGTCGGCGAACGCGGCGCAACAGGCCGACGTGACGGCGGCCACCGCTTCGCAGGCAGCTTCGCGCGGCGGCTCGGTGATCGGCGACGTGGTGCACACGATGGGCGACATCGAGAAGGCGTCCGTGAAGATCGCTGACATCATCGGCGTGATCGACGGCATTGCGTTTCAGACCAACATTCTCGCGCTGAATGCGGCGGTCGAAGCGGCGCGGGCGGGTGAGGAGGGCCGCGGTTTCGCCGTGGTGGCGGGCGAGGTGCGCAGCCTCGCGCAGCGCAGCGCGCAGGCGGCGCGCGAGATCAAGGGGCTGATCGAATCGACCGTAACCAGCGTGACTTCGGGCTCGCAGCTCGTGCGCCGCGCCGGCTCGACGATGGATGAGATCGTGGCGAATGTCTCGAACGTGACGACGATCATCTCCGAAGTCACCAACGCAACCGGCGAGCAGACGCGCGGCATCCAGGAAGTGAACCGCGCGGTGAGCCAGCTCGACGAGATGGTTCAGCAGAACGCGGCGCTCGTCGAACAGTCGACGGCTGCCGCGGCCGCGCTGCGCAGCCAGGCGGCCAGTCTCGCGGATGCGGTCGGCCAGTTCCGGCTCGACTGAGGCGCGCGAGCGCAATGGGGTGAGAGAACGGCGCTGCGGCGCCGTTTTCGCATGTTCAGCCCGCCAGTCGCCTGTCTTCGGCCGTTCAGAAACGGCCTATCCCTAACGGATGACTTTTCCCCAAACGCCACGTTGATAAGCTGGGTTCACGCAAACGCCAAAGTTTGTCGTGAGACAAAGGCCGTGCGCGTGCGCCTCAAATCGAGGTTTTGGAAACCCAACGTTAGGTTATTATCCGACCCATGCCCACTGTTCATCGCGTAGCGGGATATCGCGTGGCGATCTTTTCGCATGACCATCGGCCCGCCCATGTTCATGTCGCCAGTCCGCAAGGATCGTGTGTGTTCAAGCTGAATTGCCCTGAAGGTCCGCTCGAATTGCGCGAGCTTTACGAGCTCGCGGAGCAGCAGGTTGCGCGCCTCACACGCGCGCTCGAGCCGGAAATCAACATGTTGTGCATGGCGTGGTGGAGGATCCATGGTTTCCATTAGCAAGAAGCAGATTGCCGCGGCGCGCGAGGCTGGCGCGCAGAGTCCGGTTGCTGTATCCGCGCGCTATAGCCGTGTGCGCGCCCGGCTCGAAATCGAGTTCGCCAACGGCGTGGCCATTGGCGTGCCCGTTGCGCTGATCCAGGAGTTGCAAAGCCTCGAGCGTGCGCCAACGGCCGCGCAACTTGCCGAGGTCGAAATTTGGGGCGGCGGTCAGTCGCTTTACTTTCCGCGGCTCGATCTTTTGCTGTGGGCGCCCGGCCTGCTGCAAGGCGTGTTTGGCACGCAGGAATGGATGCGCGAACTCGCGCGCGCAATGGGTTCGTCCACGTCGCCGGCCAAGGCCGCCGCAGCGCGCGCGAACGGGCGCAAGGGTGGCCGCCCGCGCAAGCAGCCAGGCGATCAGGCGAACGATGAACCGGACGATGAAACGGCTGATCCGGTAGAGGCTCAGGCAAGCGCTACGGCGACGTGACGCGCCTTCATCGCTGCGGTGCCGTTTTCTTACCTTGACATGCAACCATGGGGTTGCATAATCAATGCATGAACGACGACGCCGTATTCCGCGCGCTGGCGGACGCGAGCCGCCGTCAACTGCTCGATCGCCTCCACGCGAAAAACGGGCAGACGCTGACCGATTTATGCCAGGGACTGGCCATGTCGCGCCAGGCGGTCACGAAGCATCTCGCGGTGCTGGAGGAGGCGAATCTCGTCGCGACGCAGCGCCATGGACGCGAGAAGCGG
The DNA here is from genome assembly GCF_905220195.1 of Paraburkholderia sp. J8-2. Taxonomy (NCBI): domain Bacteria; kingdom Pseudomonadati; phylum Pseudomonadota; class Betaproteobacteria; order Burkholderiales; family Burkholderiaceae; genus Paraburkholderia; species Paraburkholderia sp. J8-2. Next base: position 93,776 of record NZ_CAJMZA010000002.1, on the reverse strand, counting down.
CATTTCATCAATCCGGTGCCCATCGGCGAGATTGCGGCGCGGTGGATCGGCAAGTTCGAGCGCGAGCGCGTAGGCGCGCTCGTCGGCCTCAAACGCTCACTCGAAGGAGACAGTCATGAGTAGCGAAAAGCACGCGCAAGCTGGCGCCGCTGGCGACTCGACGTTCGTCTACGTCACGTTCATCCGCACCACGCCGCAAGCGTTGTGGGCGGCGCTCACGAGCCGCGAGTTCACCGAGCGCTACTGGTTCGGCATGCATCACGAATGCGACTGGCAAACGGGCTCGCCGTGGTCGTTGCGCTTTGCCGACGGCCGTATCGCCGACTCGGGCACGGTGGTCGAGGCCGATCCGCCGCGCCGGCTCGTGCTGCGCTGGCGCAACATGTTCCTCTCCGAACTGCATGCCGAGGGCGATTCGCACTGCACGATCGACATCGAGCCCGTCGAGCACGCGGTCAAGCTCACGATTACGCACAGCATGGCGCGGCCAGGATCGATCTTCATCGAGAAGGTGTCGGGTGGCTGGCCGCGCATTCTCTCGAATCTCAAGACGCTGCTAGAAACCGGCGAGGTGCTCATGCCGCTCGTGGTGACGGCGGACTGAGCGCGGGAAAAGACGGAGGGGCGAAACGAAAACGGGGCGGCCGAAGCCGCCCCGCAATGCAATGGACTTGCCGCTTTAATCCGGGTTAAGCCGCGCGAATACGCCTTAATCGCGGAAGTTGTTGAAGTCGAGCGGCGTGTCGGTCACGTCCTTGCGCAGCATGGCGATCACGCTTTGCAGGTCGTCGCGCTTGGCGCCCGTCACGCGCACGGCGTCGCCCTGAATGCTGGCCTGGACCTTGATCTTGCTGTCCTTCACGAGCCTCACGATCTTCTTCGCGAGGTCGCCCGACACACCCTTCTTCACGGTGATGACCTGCTTGACCTTGTCGCCGCCGATCTTCTCGATCTTGCCGTAGTCGAGGAAGCGGACGTCCACATTGCGCTTGGCCATTTTCGAGACCAGCACGTCCTTCACCTGGCCGAGCTTGAAGTCGTCGTCGGCGAACGCGGTCAGCTCGCGCTCTTTTTGCTCGACGCGCGAATCCGAGCCCTTGAAGTCGAAGCGCGTGGAGATCTCCTTGTTGGATTGCTCCACGGCGTTCTTTACTTCGATCATGTTGGCTTCGCTGACGACGTCAAACGATGGCATTGCTTTCTCCAAAAAGTACGAGGTGCGCAAACGGCTAGGCAAACGCGATGCAAACTACGCGCCCGCGACCCGCAGCCGCATTTTCAGGCAGCGGTTCGCGCACTCGCTATAATCACGGACCGACGCCATTCTACCGGCGCCATTGCGTTTGCCCAAGGCGGCTTGCCGCCGCCAGTTGGCGAGATCCGCGGTCATGCGCGGTGCAAGGGTGTCCGCCGGCGGCCTTTCCGGCCTTTTTCCGTCTGCTGTCCGTAATCCGCTCTCCCCCATGCCTGTCGTCCAAACGCCCGTCGCTACGTCTCCAGTGTGGTTCGCCGCCGGCTTTGCGCTGCGCGCGCACAACACGTTCGGCTTTGACGTGCGCGCGCGCTACGCGTGCCGGATCGAAAGCGAGGCCGATCTCGCCGCCGCCGTGCGCGATCCGCGCGCGCAGGGCTTGCGCACGCTCGTGCTGGGCGGCGGCAGCAACGTCGTACTCACGCGCGACTTCGACGGCCTCGTGCTGCTCATGGCGCTGGCCGGCAAGCGCGTAGCCCACGAAGACAGCCAAGCCTGGTATGTGGAAGCGGCCGCGGGCGAGAACTGGCACGATTTTGTGTCGTGGACGCTCGAGGCGGGCATGCCGGGCCTCGAGAACCTGGCACTGATTCCAGGCACCGTGGGCGCGGCGCCCATCCAGAACATCGGCGCTTACGGGCTCGAGATGGCCGAGCGCTGCGTCTCGGTGCGGGCCATCGAGATGGCGACGGGACAAGCCGTGGAGTTCGATGCGGCTGCCTGCCGTTTCGGCTATCGCGACAGCTTTTTCAAGCGAGAAGGGCGCGAGCGCTTCGTCATTACCTCGGTCACGTTCCGCTTGCCGAAGATGTGGCAGCCCAACGCGGGCTATGCCGATCTCGCGCGCGAACTGGCACAGCACCACGCCGGCGAGACGCCGCATGCGCGCGCCGTGTTCGACGCCGTGGTCGCGGTGCGGCGCGCGAAGCTGCCTGACCCGCTCGAACTCGGCAATGCAGGTAGTTTCTTCAAGAACCCGGTGATCGAAGCGCAGCAGTTCGATATGCTCGTCGTGCGCGAACCGCAGATCGTTTCGTATCAGCAGGCCGACGGGCGCGTGAAGCTCGCGGCGGGCTGGATGATCGACCGGTGCGGCTGGAAGGGCCGTGCGCTGCGCTCCGCGGCCGTGCACGAGCGCCAGGCGCTCGTCCTCGTCAATCGGGGCGGCGCGACCGGCGCGGACATTCTCGAACTCGCAGAGGCGATCCAGCGCGACGTGCTCGCGCGCTTCGGCGTGGAGCTGGAGCAGGAACCCATCAGCCTGTAAGGCCTCAGGCGCCGCTTCGCCGCGCCTGCCTCCCCCTCAAACGACCTTGTCCTGGGCCGCGAACACCGGCCCTTGCACGAAGCGCACGTCGTACTGCTGCAACTGTTCGAACTGCGCCGCATCGGTCACGCGGTTGAAAATGAGCGGGATGCGCAGCCTCGCCGCATAGCTCACGAGCGGCTTGACCATCGAATCGCGCAGCGCGGACGATGCATCCATCTTCACGAAATCGGGCCGCGGCACGTCCGACACAGAAAGAATCTGCCCCGCATTGGGCAGATTGCCAGCCACCTTGAACCCGTACCGCTGATAGCTCTTCGTGAGATAGCCGAGGAACGTGCGGTGCGCCACCGCCGCCGCCGGCAGTTCGATCACGATACGCCCGGGATTGAGCCCGAACGACACCAGCACGTTCGAGAAGTGCCGCCCATGGTCGTACTTCACGCTCTTCAGGAGCCGCTCGTGCACGCGCAGAAAGAGCAGCCCGTGCTGCTGGCCACCCAGAAAATTGATGGCGTGCAGCGCGCGCACCATGCGGTCGACCGCGACGAGGTCGGGATCGTCGAGCGTGTCGCTGAATGCGTCGCAGGGCGCGAGCAGGCCGTTCTGCTCGCGCAGCGTGACCGCCTGATAGCCGAGTTCGTCGCCAAAGCGCGAGGCCATCGCGAGATCCGCGGTCAGCGACTGCGCCCCGCTGTGCACGCTGATGTCGTAAATCGGCTCATAGGCGCTCAATAGCTCCACGCCGCGCCGCCGCGCCACGGCCTCGGTGGCGTGCGCGCCAGTGCCCATCGCCAGATGCTCGCCGAGAAACGGATGGTCGGCGGCGCGGGCAACGAGCTCGGGAATAGTGGGAGCGATCATGGTGATGTAGCGGGGAGCGGGTGAAAAGCGCGAGCCCGGCACGGGGTCGCATGACCCGATGGTAGCAGCCCGCAGCCGCGCCGGATGGACTGTTTGGTCATAACGTTATCGGCCGTTCATCCACGTTCTGCAGGCCACGAACGACTTCCAGGGGTTAACGCTTAATTTCACTAAACGTAATTCGTTTTACCATCCGTAAATCGCGTGACCTGATGTCACGGCCCGAGAACGTGGAGAGACAGCAATGAACGCACCCCTGCGGCACCCAACCGAAGTCCAGCACGGCTACATGAGCGGCTTTGCCAACGAGTTCGCGACCGAGGCGCTGGCGGGCGCGCTGCCGGAAGGCCAGAACTCGCCGCAGCGCTGTGCCTATGGTCTGTACGCCGAGCAGCTATCGGGCACCGCGTTCACCGCGCCGCGCTCGCACAACCGCCGCACGTGGTTCTACCGGATCCGTCCGGGCGCCGTGCACCAGCCGTTTGCGCTGGTCACCGCGCGCCTGAACGTGAACGGCGCGCCGCGCCTCGTCGCCGATTTCGGCGAGGTGCCGCCCACGCCGCCCAACCAGCTGCGCTGGGACGCGCTGCCCATGCCCACGGAGCCCACCGATTTCATCGACGGCTGGGTGACGATGTCGGGCAACGGCTCGGCGGCCTCGATGAGCGGCTGCGCCATCCACCTGTACGCGGCGAACCGGCCGATGGTGGACCGCTTTTTCTACAACACCGACGGCGAGCTGCTGATCGTCCCGCAGCAAGGGCGCCTTGCGATTCGCACGGAAATGGGCCGCCTCGACGTCGAGCCGTTCGAGATCGTCGTGATTCCGCGCGGCGTGCGCTTCACGGTGGATTTGCCCGATGGCGAAGCGCGCGGCTATATCTGTGAGAACTTTGGCGCGCTCCTGCGTCTGCCGGACCTCGGCGTGATCGGCTCGAATGGGCTCGCGAATCCGCGCGACTTCCTCACGCCCGTCGCCGCGTATGAAGACCGCGAAGGCGAGTTCGAACTCGTCACGAAACTCAACGGCCAGCTCTGGCGTGCCGACATTGGCCATTCGCCGCTCGACGTGGTGGCGTGGCACGGCAACTACGCGCCCTACAAGTACGACCTGCGCCACTTCAACACCATCGGTTCGATCAGCTACGACCATCCCGACCCGTCGATCTTCCTCGTGCTGCACGCACCCACGGACACGCCGGGCGTCGACTCGATCGACTTCGTGATCTTCCCGCCGCGCTGGCTCGCGGCCGAGAACACGTTCCGTCCGCCCTGGTATCACCGCAACGTGGCGAGCGAGTTCATGGGCCTCGTGCACGGCGTGTACGACGCCAAGGCCGAAGGCTTCGTGCCGGGCGGCGCGAGCCTGCACAACTGCATGTCGGGTCATGGCCCGGATGCCGAGACCTTCGAAAAAGCCTCGAACGCCGATACGACCAAGCCGCACAAGGTCGGCGACACGATGGCCTTCATGTTCGAAACCCGCACGCTGATTCGCCCGACGCGCTATGCGCTCGAAACGAGCCAGCTGCAGGCGCATTACTACGAGTGCTGGCAAGGCCTCACGAAACACTTCAATCCGGAGCAGCAATGAACAGCACCATGACGGACGACCTCAAGGCGACGCTCGACGCGAAGCGCAAGAGCTGGGTCGAGAGCGCGAACGACGCGCAGTGCGATTTCCCGATTCAGAACCTGCCATTCGGCGTGTTTAGCACGACGGGCAATGCCAATACGCGCGTGGGCGTGGCGATCGGCGACCTCGTGGCCGACCTTGCGGTGCTGCACGAAACCGGGCTGCTGCGCTTGCCCGCGAGCGCGCCGCAGGACGTGTTCGCCCGTCCCGCGCTGAACGACTTCATCGCGCTTGGCCGCGACGTGTGGCGCAGCGTGCGCGTGCAGCTTTCGTCGCTGCTCGCGCTTGACACGGCCACGCTGCGCGACGACGCCGCGTTGCGCGAGCGCGCCTTCGTGAAGCTCGCCGACGCGAAGCTGCATCTGCCCGTGCAGATTCCCGGCTACACCGACTTCTATTCGTCGAAGGAACACGCGACGAACGTCGGCTCGATGTTTCGCGATCCGAAGAATGCGCTGTTGCCGAACTGGTCCGAGATGCCGATCGGCTATAACGGCCGCGCGTCGTCGGTGGTGGTGAGCGGCACGCCGGTGCGCCGCCCGAACGGCCAGTTGAAGCTGCCCGATCAGGAGCGTCCGGTGTTCGGCGCGTGCCGCAAGCTCGATATCGAGCTGGAAACGGGCTTCATCGTTGGGCGCGGCAATGCGCTCGGCGAGCCGATCGCCTGTGAAGATGCCGAGGACCACATCTTCGGCATGGTGCTGCTCAACGACTGGAGCGCGCGCGACATCCAGCAATGGGAATACGTGCCGCTCGGACCGTTCAACGCGAAGACCTTCGCTTCGACGATTTCGCCGTGGGTCGTCACGCTTGATGCGCTCGAGCCGTTTCGCGTCGCGCAGCCGGTGCAGGAGCCGCAACCGCTCGAATACCTGCGTCACGCAGGCGACCATGCGTTCGATATTTCGCTCGAAGTGCTGATGCGTCCCGAGGGCGCTCGGGAGGTCACGACCATCGCGCGCACGAATTTCCGCCACATGTACTGGTCGATGGCGCAGCAGCTCGCGCATCACACCGTGGCCGGCTGCAACACGCGTGTGGGCGACCTGATGGGTTCCGGCACGATCTCGGGCCCCACGCCCGACTCGTTCGGCAGCCTGCTCGAACTCACGTGGAACGCGAAGAACCCGCTCGAACTGAAGAGCGGCGGCACGCGCGGCTTCATCGAAGACGGCGACGAACTCACGCTCGCGGGCTGGTGCCAGGGCGATGGCTATCGCGTGGGCTTTGGCGCCTGCGTTGGCAAGATCCTGCCGGCGTTGAAGTAACGGCGCATTCGTCTGAAAATCTGACAAGCAAAACGGCCGGTGCGCTCCGAAAGCGCATCGGCCGTTTTTTTCGCTTGTGCTCGCGCTATGCCCGCGCTTGCGCGAGCCCCCGCGAGCGTTCCCAACGCAGCGCGCCGAGAAACACCAGCGCGCCCGCGAACAGTACCCACAGCATCGCGTCGCGGCCCGCATGCTCCATCAGCGCGCCGGTGATGATCGGGCCGCCGAAGCTCGCCGCGCTCCACGCGGCACTCACGAGCGCACTCGCGGAAACGAGCGCGACGCCCTCGAAGCGCTCGCCGCACGCAACGATAGCCAGCGTGTAAATGGAGCCCGCCGCCGCGCCCAGCACGAAGAGGAGCGGCCAGCGCAGCCAGGGCGTGTCGACCACGAAGGGCAGGAGCGGCAGCAGCGCCGCGACGATCAGGCCCATAAGCGCATGCACGCGCTCGCGGCCTAGCCGGTCGGCGAGCCAGCCGATCGGGAACTGCATGATCGTGTCGCCGAGCAGCACGACCGAGGCGAACAGCACGGCCATTTCGCTGTTGATGCCGTGACCCATCGCGAAGAGCGGCAAGAGCGACAGCGCGAGTGTGTCGAACAGCGCGAAAAAGCCCGTGGCGATGATGAGCGCGGGCATTTTCGGCATCACGTTGCGCCAGCTGCCGTGCGGCTCGTGCATGTCGGTTTGCTGCGGATTCGAGCGGATCGCCGCAAGCATCGGCAGCGCGATGAGAAAGAGCGCGCCGCAGATCGCGAAGCGCCACGCCGTGTACGCCGCGATCTGGCTCACGAGCACGGGGCCCGACATCTGGAACAGTGTGAACGTAGTCGCGTAGATGCCCACCACGCGGCCGCGGTTCGAGTCGTCGGCGAGTTCGTTGACCCAGGCCTCGCCGATCGTGAAGAGCAGCATGAGCGCCGCGCCGCACAGCATGCGCAGCACGGCCCAGAGCCACAGGTTGGCGCTTGTCTGCATGAGCGCAGTCGCAACGGCCACGGTCAGCACCGAGCCGACGATCACCTGGCGTGAGCCGAAGCGCGTGGAGATCCATGCCGTGACCGGCACGACGGCGAGGCCGCCCAGCGCCTGGGCGGCCGTGAGCAGGCCGACGATGGCGGTGCCGTAGCCGGCGTCGGTGAGGGCGAGGGCGGTGAGCGGGAGGGTCGCGCCGGAGCCTAAGCCAACCACGGCTACGCTCAGGATCAGCGCGAGAAAGTCGCGGGTGAGGACGGTTTTCATCGGGCGAGATTGGGGCCTGCTCGCGCTAATAACCGGCTTGCGAACGTGCCTTTGCGGCCGCAGTGCAAGGAGTTAGGAGCGCCGTTTGGCTGAGCCAAACAAGCGACGCGCGACGCCGCAATGCGGCCGGAAAGGCACGTTCCCCAAAAAAGAAAATGTGCATTCTACGGGCTGGGCGCCAGAAGGGCCTGTTATTGGCGCGCGAGCAGGCCCCATTACGGGCGCTCGTACCAGGCGGCGCAGTCGTGCCTCACGTTGAGCATGCGCGCCTCAACGGAACGCAACGCGACGCACGTTCGTGCACGCCCGCATCGCAAAAAAACCTCACGCGCAGGAAGTCGGCCCCGAAACGGCCACGCGGCGGCGCGTGCGCCGCTCGATCTGCGCCGAGACCAGCGTGAGCGCAAGCGCCGCGAACGCGGTGACCACGCCCACCCACGGCAGCGCCGTGAGCGGCGCGCCCGCGCTGATCGCGACGCCCCCAATCCAGGCGCCACCCGCGTTGCCAAGATTGAACGCGCCCTGGTTGAGCGTGGAGGCGAGGTTGGGCGCGTCGCTCGCGCGGTTGACGATCAGCATCTGCAGCGGCGGCACGATCGCGAACGCGAGAATGCCCCACACGAAGATCGTCGCCATGGCCGCGATCGGGTCGTGCATCGTCAACGAGAACACGGCGAGCACCACGGCGATCATGGCGAGGAACGTGAGCAGCGAGCGCATGAGCTTCCAGTCGGCGAGCTTGCCGCCGAGCGTGCTGCCTACCGTGAGCCCGAGGCCGAACAGCAGCAGAACGAACGTGACTTCATGCGGCGAGAAACCCGTCACGTCTTCGAGAATCGGCGTGATGTAGGTGAACACCGCAAAGAGGCTGGCCGAGGCCAGCACGCTCATGCCGAGCACCATGAGCACCTGTGGGTTCTTCAGCACGCCGAACTCATGCACGAGGCTCGCCTTCTGCATTTCGATCTTCGCGGGCAGGCACACTTGCAGCGCCGCCGCCGCGACAATGCCGATGGCCGTCACGGCCCAGAACGTCGTGCGCCAGCCGGCGATCTGTCCGAGCGCCGTGCCGAGCGGCACGCCCAGCACATTGGCGAGCGTCAAGCCCGTGAACATCAGCGCGATGGCCTGGGCGCGGCGGTTCGGCGCGACGAGTCCTGCCGCGACCACCGAGCCGATACCGAAGAACGCACCATGGCAGAACGCGGTGACGATGCGCGCGGCCATCAGGATCGAGTAGTTCGGGGCGAGCGCACACAACAGGTTGCCGACGATGAAGATGCCGATCAGGCGCATGAGCGCCTGCTTGCGCGGCACGTTGGCAATGGCGATGGCGACGATGGGCGCGCCGATCGTCACGCCGAGCGCGTAGGCCGAGACGAGCATGCCCGCCGCCGGGATCGAGACGCTCAGGTCGCGCGCGACGTCGGGCAGCAGGCCCATGATCACAAATTCGGTGGTACCGATACCAAAGGCGGCAACGGCAAGGGCGAGCAGAGGCAGGGGCATGGCGTGGGGTCGGCGCGGTTCGGCAACGGGCTGAGCACGAAGCCGTTTTATTTAAGTCAACACGGAATTGTACTGAAACCTGACACAACGCATACGGCACGCTTTTCGACACTGTTGGGAAAACAACAGGTGCGCGCGCCGGACCTCGTTCACCGTTCCTTCATATTTCTTGACGATTTCTACAGGTTACGTGCATGGCGCAACGCGCTCCCGGGCCGCACGATACCTAACACGAACCCACGAGCGAAACCGTTCCCCATCCGGCCCGCCTGCCGGTGAGCGCGTCCTCGCCTCGTCCGTCCCGCGCATGACGGAACCGAACATGCGCAACCTTGCTGGAGCGATGACATGAACACGATGAACACAGTACGCATCGCAGTGACCGCAGCGGCCGCCTTCTTCGCAGCGAGTGCGTTGGCGCAGTCGCAGAGCGACGACCAGACCCAACAGGCCGCGACGCCGCCGGCGGCACAGGACGTGGGCGGCTCGCCGATGTCGACAGGCGCCTCGGGCGCGCCGATGGCGCTCACGCACGCGCAGGTCTATCAGGATCTCATACGCTCCGAGAAGTCGGGCCAGCAGAAGGCGCTGAGCGAAGGGCTCTATCACGGGAACTGAAGGGACTACGCAGACCAGGGTAGCAGGACGGCGACGCGACGCGCTCTCGCGCCTTGCGCCAACCGCTCAGCGTGTCGGGCCGCCGCCAATATGTTTTTCGATGAGCCGCATGCGCCCCGTTGGACGCCAGGGCGCGAACCACGGATTCGTGCGCAACTCGCATAGCCGCGAACTGCGCTCGGCGAGCGCCGTTTCGAGCCAGCGGAACATTTCGTCGGGCTGCGCGAGGCGCGCATAGGCCTCGGCGATGAGAAGCGGCGAGGTGTAGCGGGCCCGTCGCCGCGCGAGCAGATCTTCCAGATACCAGCGCAGCACCGCGTCATAGCCGCCCGCTTCCCAGCGGGCGCGAATGATGCCAGCGCGCGCTTGCTGGTTACAGCGCTCGAGTGCTTCCACGGTCGCGTCCACGGCCTGCGCATACAGCTTCTTCACTTCGAACGCGGTTGCGAGCAGCTGATACACGAGCGGCGGATGGTCCATGTGGCCCGGCGCGAGATATTCGCTCACGACTTCCGCATGCCTGCCCGACATCACCATGCCGAACGCGCGCGAGCCCTGGAACGCAAGCGGATCGATGCGTTCGGCGCGCTCCATCGCTACGTCGCCCTCGGCGCGGCGGCCCGCCGCCACGAGCATGCGCGCATAGAGCCTGTGCGCCTCCGGGTAACTCGGATTGCGCCGCAGCGCGTCCTTGAAGCCGGCCTCGGCGAGATCCCAGTCCCAGTCGTAGAAGTAGCGCACGGCCGCGAGTGCGTGATGTGCCTCGGGCAGATCCGGATCGAGTTCGAGCGCGCTCTCGGCAAGCGAGCGCGCGACCGGCCAGCCATCGTCGGGGGCGACGAAGCCGTGCACCACCGTCGATCCGTAGTAGTTCGAAAGGCCCGTATAGCCGAGCGCGTAGCTCGGGTCGTGCTCGAGCGCGGACTCGAAGTACGTTCGGCTGCGCACGAAGTCTTCGCCGTCGATGCCGTGATGCGCGCAAAAGCCCGCTTCGAAATGCACGCGGCGATACCAGAAGAAACGCCCGCGCACATACGCGTCGTGTGCGGCGGGATCGACGGGCAGGCGACGCTCGAGGCGCGTGCGCTGCTGCTCGGAAAGCGTGGACGCGAGATTCTCGGCGAGCGCCGCGACCGCTTCCTTGAGGATGTCGAGCGCGCCTTGCGTGGCGCTCTCGTGCGCGCGGCTCCAGATCTGTGCTTCGTCGGAACAGCGGATAAGACGCGTGAGGATGCGCGTTTGCTGCCCCGCGCGCGTGAGCGAGCCTTCGAGCACGTAGTCGAGCTTCAGTTCGCGCGCGATCTCGCCAATGCTCTTTTGCGTCGCGCGGTAACGCGCTGCCGTGGTGCGTGCGATCGTGAGCAGGCGCTCCGGGTTGAGCGCGCCGAGCGTGACCGAGATTTCGTCGGCGAGCTGGTAGCACAGGCTCTCCTGGCTCGCGTCGCCCGTGTGGTTGTCGAACGGCAGCACCAGCATGCGTACGGCGGGTGGCGCGTACTCGCTCTCGCGCGGCGTGTGCGCGTCGTGCGCGGGGGGCGAGGCATCGTGAAGCTCGGAGCGCTCGGGCAGGATGCCGTCGAAGCGGTAGCCCTTGCCCTTCACCGTAATGAGGTGGCGCGGGCTGGCCGGGTCGTCGGTGAGCGCGATGCGGATCTTGCGGATCGCCGTATTCAGCCCGTTGTCCGTGTCGCGAAAGGGACTGCCGGCCCACAGCCGGTCCACGATGTCCGCGCGCGAGAGCAACTCGCCGCGCCGGGAGGCCAGCAGGATCAGCAGATCCATCGGCAACCGCTCCAGCCGGACCTCCGCACCTGCCCGGCGTAGCTGGTACCGCTCGACGTCGAGTTCGAAGTCCGCAAAGCGGATGATTCGATCCGTCGGCATGAGATCTCTCCCGTGATGCGGGATCAGGGAAGGGGGCGCCGGGGCGGTTCGTCTGAAGATTGCCGTTAGACGCAGACGTGCTCAGCGTCATGAGACATGGCGGCAGGGGCGGGGGCAGCGGCGCGGATCAATTTCAATGTAGCGGGTCGCGCGCGCGCCTTCAAGCGTCAAGCGCAGCGTGTGCTGGTCACTGACGCGTGAATCGTCCGCCTGGAAGGACGCGTGCGTGTTTTCAATCAGCGGTCTACGGATCGAGTGGTTCGCCATGACGGCCCTCGCCAGCCGCGAAGCGAGCGGCAAGTGCGAGCCCTTCGTCGAGCACCGCGCGATAGCCGTGTGCACCTTCGCGGAGCAACGCTTCGGCAATATCGGGCAGCATGCTGTGTTCGAGCGCGGAGCGGCGGTCCGCAAGCAACGCGGCCTGCGGAAACGCTGCCAGTTGCGCGGCGAGTTGCGCGGCGGCCTCGCGCGCGCGGCCTTTTGCGACTACGCGATTGGCGAGTCCGAACGCGAGGGCTTCCTGCGCATCGATGGCGCGCCCCGTGAGGATCAGATCGAGTGCGCGCGAAAGGCCGATCAGGCGCGGCAGACGCACCGTGCCGCCGTCGATGAGCGGCACGCCCACGCGGCGGCAGAACACCCCAAGCACGGCATCTTCTTCGACCACGCGCAGGTCGCACAGCAGCGCGAGTTCGAGCCCGCCGGCCACGGCGTAGCCTGAAACCGCGGCGATCACTGGCTTGGTGAGCCACATGCGCGTGGGGCCGAGAGGGCCATTGCCACTGCCGTCCGCATGGATTTCATTGCGGCGTTCGGGGTCGGCGAGCGCGGTGAGGTCGGCGCCCGCGCAGAACGTGCCGCCCGCGCCATACAGCACGCCCGCGAGCCATGCGGGATTTTCCTCGAAGCGGGTAAACGCGGCGGCGAGTGCATTCGCTACAGGTCTGTCGATGGCGTTGCGCTGCGCGGGCCGATCGAGCACGAGAATTGCTACACGCTCTTGCGCTTCGATGCGCACGTGTTCGCCGAAGGTTTCGATGGTCATGTGCCGCTCCTCGATGCGCCCCGCATTCGTCATAAAAATTTCACGGTCCATCCGTAGCTTAGGCCGGTTTTAATTGCCCGAACCACGTTCTCCCGCGCACGCATGCAATCGACGTCCATGTCCAGCATCACCTCCGTTCCGGATTCCCCGTATCCTGCTTGTGGACCCTTCTGGACCGTCCCGTTGCCCAACCACGACGCGTATGACCATGTGCGCTTCAAGCGCGTCTTCACGACCGACGGCACGCGCCATGTCGTCGTGATCGTCGACTTGCACAAGCTGCTTCTCTGCGCCGACCGCGACGACACCGACTACGTGCTCAAGCCCGTCGACGACTGGCACAGCGGCAAGGTGCGGGGCATTCGCGAGTTTCTCGATCCCGACAACGAGCGCGTGCCGCAGATGCCGTACGTAACGATCAGCAAACGCCGCGTGGCAGGGCTGGCGGGTTGGTTCGGACTCGCGCACGAGGGCGTGGTGGCGTTTCGCAACGGCCAGCATCGTGCGCGCTACCTCGCGTGGGCGGGGGCGTCGTGGCTACCGGTGGAAGTGCACGAGCGCGAAGCGGCATTGCTGCACGAACTGTGCGGCGCGGGCGACCCGGGCCTGCTGGTTCCGGTCGACGGCAATGCGCCCAGGCCCTGAGGCGCCGCTCTTCGCGTAAGGTTGTTCTCGAACACATGTTCCCAAACCACGGGCGCGCGCATGGCGCGTGCCCGTTGTGTGTTCACGCTACGCTCAGCGGCCGGGCAGGCGCGCCAGGAGAATTCGCCGGTGATGACGTTGCCGTCGTCGCGGGCGCTGCGTTGTGCGCGTGTTCGAAATGCTCGACCGTGTAGTCGACGAAGCGGCGCGTCTTCGCGGGCAGATACTGGCGGCTCGGATAGACGATGGACATGCGCGCGTCCGGGTCGTCGATATCGTAGTCGGGCAACAGGCGCCGCAAGGTGCCCGCGGTGAAGTCGTCGGCAACGAGCGGCGCGGGCACGATCGCCACGCCCATGCCGGCAAGCGCCGCGAGGCGCACCATCAGCATGTTGTTGACGGCGTAGCCCGGCTGCAGCGTGACCTGCTGGGCCTGCTCGCCAGGCTTCGCGAACTGCCACGTCGCGCTGCGCTCCTCGGGCGGCAGCGCGACGGCCGCACACTGGGCGAGCTGCTCGGGCGTATGCGGCTCGCCGTGCTCGGCAAGCCATGCCGGAGCCGCGCAGGGCACGAACGTCGTGGTGCCGAGCGCGCGCGCCACACACTCGCCGTTACGTGCGGGCGTGGCGCCGACAATGCCTACGTCGAAGCCATCTTCCACGAGATCCACGGGCCGCTCGGCGAGCGTGAGGCGCACGTTCACGCGCGGATACAGACGCCGGTAACCGTCGATGAGCGGTGTGAGCGTGGCGAGCGAGAGCGCGCCCGCGGCCACCACGCGCAGCGTGCCGCTCGGCTCGCTTTCCGTATGCGCCAGCGAGCGCTCCAGATGATCGAGTTCCTCGAGCACGCAACGACAGCCCTCGAGATAACGCAGCCCTGCCTCGGTAAGCGCGAGATTGCGCGTGGTGCGGTTGATGAGTCGTGTGTTCAGGTGCGCCTCGAGCATCGCGACGGAGCGCGTGACGAGCGCGTTGGAGACGTCGAGCTGCTGCGCGGCGCGACGAAAGCTCTCGGTTTCCGCAACCCTGACGAAGACGCGCATGGCGTGTATCTGGTTCATGTGTAGCCTCGTATGCTCGATGCATGGACCGGTTGAGGGGCGCTGCGACTGCTGGCGAAGTTGGGGAACAAAGCGATGTGCTGCGTTGTTCTGAACGATATGCCGCGAATGGACGAGGGCGGCAATCTAACAAAAATAATATTGACAGTCGCTGAGAATTACAATATCTATCTCAACACACGGCAGCATTTCGAAGCTGTAAAAGATTCAGTACTCAAATGGCATGTATTGAATGAGGAATGCGTTGCACGTTTTTGTCGCTATCAACGATTTGTGCATTGCGGATAACGTGTTTGCGCCGTTCGAGCAGGCAGCGGCTATCCATTAGATCTGTCAGATTTACGACGGACTCGCCTTGCCTGCGGTAAATTGCGAGCCATTGCGCTCTGTGAATACATCGTAATTCACAACCTGGAAATTAGCGCGCATTGATTCTTTTGCTGTGTGAAAGAATTGTTGCACATGGGGAAAAATAGCGACCTGCATTGGCATTGCATGTTATTTAATGTGCATTGCCGCTCAATTTCGAGCATGCTTTCGGGCTAACTAAAACGTAAATCGGCAGACCAGACATGATCGTCGAATTGCTGAAGTCGCAACCCGAGATTGCCCTGTTCGTGAGCCTCGCGCTCGGTTATCTGATTGGTTCCATCCGCTTCGGGCCGATCTCCCTCGGGGGCGTGTGCGGCACGCTGATCGTCGCGCTCGTGCTGGGGCAAACCGGCGCGCGCATTGCGCCGGACCTCAAGAACATCGCCTTTGCACTTTTCATCTTCGCGCTCGGCTTCACGGGCGGTCCGCAGTTTTTCGCGAACGTCGGGCGTGGCTGGCGCTACGGTCTCCTATCGATCATCGAGATCGTCTCTGTCATGGCGCTCATCATGATCGCCGTCGTGGTGATGAAGCTCGATGCGGGCACCGCGGCGGGCCTGCTCGCGGGCGCTGCGACCGAATCGGCGGTGATCGGCACGGCTTCCGAAGCGATCACGAGGCTCGGCTTGACCGACGCCCAGGCGAGCACGCTGCAGGCGCATATCGTGACCGCGTACAGCGTGAGCTACCTCTTTGGCCTTATCACCATCGTGCTGTTCACGAGCCAGATCGCGCCGCTCATCCTGCGCATCAATCTGCGCGAAGAGGCTGCGCGACTGTATCGCAAGCTCGGCGGCGACGGCGTGCTCGACGACGGGCAACGCTTAGCGCTGCCGCCGCTCGTTGGGCGCGCGTTCAAGGTGGGCCCCGCCGCCGGCACGGAGGTCGCCGCCTTCGAGGCGCGCTTTGGCAACAACATCACGATCGAGCACGTGCTGCGCGAAGGAAGGCAGCTCGACGCCACTGCGCAGACCGTGCTGCAACCGGGCGACGTCGTGCTCGTCGCCGGGCGCCGCGAAGCGGTGATCGAGGCCGCTGGCAGCCTCGGCGAAGAGTTGCCGGGCGAGGGCTTGTTCAAGCTGCTCGCGAAGCGGGTGGACGTGATGGTCACGCGCCGCGACGTCAACGGCCTCACGCTTGCGCAGATGCGCGAGCGCGCCGCCCCGGAAGCGGGTCGCGGCATCTATGTGAGCGCGATTACGCGGCAAGACACCACGGTGCCGGCATTGCCCGGCACGGTCGTGCATCGCGGCGACGTGCTCACGCTGCTCGGTACGCCCAACGACGTGGCGCGCGGCGCGAAGCGGCTTGGCTACGTGATCCAGCAGACCCAGAAAACCGACTTTGTCTATCTCGGCCTCGGCGTGCTGGTCGGCATGATGATCGGGCGTTTCGGCGTGAACGTGGGCGGTGTCTCGCTCGTGCTCGGCACGGGCGGCGGCTGCCTGCTCTCGGGCCTCTTCTTCGGCTGGCTGCGTTCGCACTTTCCCGTGGTCGGCTCATTGCCCTCGGCTGCCGCGCAGGTGCTCAAGGACTTCGGCCTTGCCACCTTCATCGCGGCTGTGGGCCTCTCCGCCGGTCCCGACGCGATCAAGCTCGTGCGTGAGTACGGTCTTGCGCTGCCGCTCGCGGGCATTCTGATGGTGCTGATTCCGGGGCTTCTCTCACTCTGGATCGGTCGCATGTTCCTCAAGCTCGAAGCGCCGATGCTGCTCGGCGCGATTGCAGGCCAGCAGTGCAGCACACCGGCGATCAGTGCGCTCGTCGGCGTAGCCGGTAACTCGACTCCCGTGATCGGCTACACGATCACTTATGCGCTGTCGAACATCCTCTTGCCGCTCATGGGCCCCGTGGTGGTGGGGCTCGCGGCGAAGTTTGGCTGACAAGTTTGGCTGGCGTTTTTTGCTGGATCTGGCCGGCGCTGATGCACGCCTCACGGCCATCTCCGGCAGCAACGGGTGGTTCTTTCCCAAAGCGAGGACACGATGGAATGGCTACATGACATCTTTCACAAATCGCCGGAAATCGCGCTATTTCTTTCCCTGGCCGTCGGCTACTGGATCGGCCAGATCAACTTCGGCAAGTTCCAGTTAGGCGGCGTGGGCGGGTCGCTGATCGCTGCGGTCGTGATCAGCCAGGTTGGCGTGACGGTCGACAACGGCGTGAAGGCGGTGATGTTCGCCGTGTTCATCTACGCGGTGGGCTACGACTCCGGGCCGGGCTTCTTCAACTCGCTCAACCGCAAGACGCTGCGCGAGATCGCCATGTCCGTGTTCATGGCGCTGGCGGGGCTCGTCACGGTGCTCGTGTGCGCGAAGCTCTTTCACCTCAACAAGGGCCTCGCCGCCGGTCTCGCCGCGGGCGGCATGACGCAGTCGGCCATCATCGGCACGGCAGGTGACGCCATTGCACGCCTCGGTCTGCCGGCCGACCAGGTCAAAGCCATGCAGGCCGATGTCGCCGTCGGCTATGCCGTGACCTATGTGTTTGGCTCGCTGGGCGCGATCATCGTCTGCGTGAACATCCTGCCAAAGTTCATGGGCCGCAGTCTCAAGGACGCCTCCATGGACGCCGAGCGCGAGATGTCGGGCGGCGAAGCCGTGGCGGGGCCGGGCCAGATCACGGCGCTGCCCGAGCTCTTCGGCCGCGTGTTCCGCGTCGAGGCGGGTGCGGGCAAGACCGTCAAGCAAATCGAGTTGGCCGAACACGATTTCGTCGCGATCGAAAAGATCCGCCGCGCGGGCAAGGTGATCGACGCCACCCCCGACTTCGTGCTGAGCCGCGACGACCTCGTGCTCGTCGTGGGCCGCCGCGAGCAGATGGTCGAAGTGGGGGCGCTGATCGGGCCGGAAGTGCCGGACTCGGGCGGCATGAGCCTCGTGATGCAGACGCGTCAGATCGTGTTCACGGCGAAGGGCATGAATCACACGACGATTGCCGAAGTGCGCAAGAACGTGGACCGCGATATGCGCCACGGCGTGTACATCGAGAAGATCGAGCGCGTGGGCCAGCCCGTGCCGCTCCTGCCGGAAACGAAGCTGGAGCACGGCGACGTCGTGACCGTGTACGGCACCGCCACGGATACCAAACGCGCGGTGCAGGCCGCTGGCTACGAGCTTGCCTATAGCAACAAGACGGACTTCATCTACATGGGCGTGGGCCTCGTGCTCGGCTTGCTGATCGGTCTCGTCGTCGTGAATGTGGCGGGCATTCCGCTCACGCTCGGCTCGGGCGGCGGCTGTCTGCTCGCGGGTCTCCTGTTCGGCTGGATGCGCGGCAAGCACCCCATGTACGGCGTGATGCCGCCTGCCGCTTCGCAACTGCTCAAGGACTTCGGTCTTGCGGCGTTCGTGGCGGTGGTGGGGCTGAACTCGGGCCTGCAGGCGGTCGTGACGATCAAGCAAAGCGGCATCACGATCTTCCTCCTGGGCGTCGTCGTGACGCTCGTGCCGCTCTTCCTCACGATGCTGTTTGGCCGCTACGTGCTCAAGTACAACAACGCGGCGATTCTCGCGGGTGCGCTGTCCGGCGCCCGTAGTGCGAACCCCGCCTTCGGCGGCATTCTCGACAAGGCGGAAAGCGCGGTGCCCACCGTGCCGTTCGCCATTACCTATGCGATCGCGAACGTGCTGCTCACGCTGCTCGGGCCGCTCGTGGTCGGTCTTGCGTGACATGAACTCAACGCGTGCCGCGCATGGACGCGCGGCGCGCGCAACGTCTTCCAATGGAGAACACCATGGCAACGAAAGCGAAGAGTAACGGCGCGAAGGAAAAGTCGGCCCTCGAGGCACTGAGCCCGTTCGAGCTGAAGGACGAACTGATCAAGGCGGCCGGCGGCGGCGCGACCGAACGCCCGGCCAACTTCTCGATGCTCAACGCCGGCCGCGGCAACCCCAACTTTCTCGCCACCATTCCCCGCCACGGCTTCTGGCAGCTAGGCCTCTTCGCGATGCGCGAGTCGGAGCGCTCATTCTCGTACATGCCCGAAGGGGTAGGCGGCTTCCCGCAGCGCGCGGGCATTGTCGAACGCTTCGATCAGTTCCTGCGCGAAAACAAGGGCCAGCCCGGTATCGATTTCATCGGCGGGGCGGTTTCGTACGTGCGCGACCAGCTGGGCCTCTCGGCGGGCGACTTCCTCTACGAGATGTGCGAAGGCATTCTGGCCTGCAACTATCCCGTGCCGGACCGCATGCTCAAGCTCTCGGAAATCATCGTCGGCCAGTATCTGCGCCGCGAGATGATCGGCAAGCATCCGTTCGTCGGCGAGTTCGACGTGTTCGCCGTGGAAGGCGGCACGGCGGCCATGACGTACATCTTCAACACGATGCGCGAGAACTTTCTGATCAAGAAGGGAGACACCATTGCGCTCGGCATGCCGATCTTCACGCCCTACATCGAGATTCCCGAGCTCAACGACTATGAGCTCGATGTCGTGCATCTGAACGCCACCGTCGAGAACAACTGGCAGTACTCGAAGAAGGAACTCGACAAGCTGCGCGACCCGAAGGTGAAGGCGTTCTTCCTCGTGAACCCGAGCAACCCGCCTTCGGTGAAGCTCGACGACGAAAGCCTCGAATACATTGCCGAGATCGTGAAGGAGCGCCCGGACCTCATCTTCCTCACCGACGACGTGTACGGCACCTTCGCCGACAACTTCGTCTCGCTCTTCGCGCTCGCGCCGAAGAACACGATTCTCGTGTACTCCTACTCGAAGTACTTCGGGGCGACGGGCTGGCGTCTGGGCGCTATCGCAACGCATCGCGACAACGTCCTCGATCATCTGCTCGCGAAGCTGCCCAAGGAGGAGAAGAAGATACTGCACAAGCGCTACGAGTCGATCACGACGGAGCCGGACAAGCTCAAGTTCATCGACCGTCTTGTGGCCGACAGCCGCACCGTCGCGCTCAATCACACGGCGGGCCTCTCCACGCCGCAACAGGTGCAGATGGTGCTGTTCTCGCTGTTCTCGTTGATGGATACCCCTGACGCGTACAAGAACGCGCTCAAGCGCCTGATTCGCAGCCGCAAGCGCGCGCTGTTCGAGGCAATGGGCACGACCTACGACGAGGACGATCCGAACCAGGTCGACTACTACACGATTCTCGACATGGAGTACCTGGGCGAGAAGCGCTTCGGACGGGATTTCGTCGACTGGCTGCTCAAGCAGGTGAAGCCCAACGAACTGCTGTTCCAGCTGGCGGCCGAGGCGCGCGTCGTGCTGCTGCCGGGCAAGGGTTTTGGCACGGCGCATCCGTCGGGCCGCGTGTCGCTCGCGAACCTGAACGAGTCGGACTACCGCAAGATCGGCCGTGCGGTGGCCAAGCTCACCGAGGAATACGTGAAGCGCTATAACGAGGCGACCGGCAAGAAGCTCGATACGGCTGCGGTGAAGAAGTGATGGCAGGCGGCGTAGAGCCGCCTGCGGTGATGTCGTCTGAAGTCCGGGCCGCATCCGGCGCAGTTTGCCGGGTGCGGTTTTTTTATTCGGCTTGTTGCCCGGCGGGTGCGCTGGCGGCACCTGCGTTTTGCGCACTCGGCGCGCTCTGCGCGGCATGCGAACGCACGCTCTTGCGATGAAGCGAAACCGAAAGCGCCACGGCCGCCGCCGCCGCGATGGCGGCGAACAGAAACACCGACCCATACCCGAACAGGTTCGCCACATAGCCGGCGAGCGGGCCGGTAATGCCCAGCGAGAGGTCGAGGAACACCGAGTACGCCGAGAGCGCCGCACCGCGGCTTGCGGGCGGCACGAGCCCGACCGCCTCGACGCCGAGCGCCGGGAACACGAGCGCGAAGCCGAAGCCGGTGAGCGCGGCGCCCGCGAGCGCGACTTGCGGCGTGGGCGCGAGCCACAGCAGCAAGAGGCCTGCGCACTCGCACGAGAACGAGACGATGGCCACGCGGAAGCCGCCGAAACGCTTGATCGTGTTTGCAAACAACAGGCGCGCGCCGATGAACATCAGACCGAACACCGTGAGCGTAAAGGCGGCGTTGGGCCAGTGGCGCGCGGCGTAGAACAGCGTGATGAAGGTCGCGATGGAGCCAAAGCCCGCCGAGCCGAGCGCGAGGCCGATGCCATGTGGCAGCACGCGCGTGAATACGCTGCGGTACGACATGCGCTCGCCGTGCACGATCGGCACCGGCGCGATCGGGCGCGCGAGCCAGAAACCGAGCGCGGCCATCGCGATGACCGAAACGCCGAGCATCCAGTAACCGATGGCGTGCGCCATCACCACGCCAAGCGGCGCACCGATCGCGAGCGCGCCGTAAGTGGCGATGCCGTTCCACGAGATCACCTTCGCGTTGTGAGCGGTGCCCACGCGGCCGATGCCCCAGAGGATCGCGCCGGTGCCGCACAAGCTTTCGCCGCAGCCGAGCAACAGGCGGCTCACCACCAGCAGCGCGAGCGAGAGGCCGGGCCAGTGATCGACGAGCGTGCCAAGGAGCAGCAGCACGCCGCTCGCGCCGCAGATCGTCAGGCCGATCGTCACGGTCTTCTTGGGGCCGAGCGTGTCCGCCGAGCGGCCCGCGAGCGCGCGCGAGCAGAGCGTGGCGATGTACTGCACGCTGATCGCCGCGCCTGCCACCACGGTGCTGAAACCGAGGTCGTTATGCACGTAGCCCGGCAGCACCGCGAGCGGAATGCCGATCGTCAGATAGCAGAGGAAGGTGAAAAAGACGACCGGAATGATCTGCAGGGTCGTCGATGCGGCGTTGCGCCTGGGCGCCAAATCAGCAGACATGGGGAAAACGCGGATGGAAAACGGCGGGAAAGGCGTGATTGTCCCATGGAACCGGTTTTTATGCAGAAATTGAAAAGCTGTTCCGGCCGGCGGAACACGGGTTTTCTGCGGCGATGACAGCGGTTTGCGTCCGATCGCCCCGCCGCGGAGATCCCGCGATATTGCGCGACTTTGCCCGCAATTCGCGCAAGCGCGGTGGCTTTGTCCGACCGTTCGTGCGGAGATATCGGTGTTTGAAAGGGTTAATGCTCAGTCGAATATGTCCGATATTCACGAATAGACAACGAAATCGCGCAATCGAGACACGTCAACATAAGCACAGCCACCCCGCAGCACACCGATTTATCGATTCAACGATATATCCCCCATGCTCCTCTAGCTATGGGTTGCCAATATTGGCAGTGATAGTTTTCGAACCGTCCACTCGAGCGGCACACGCCTTTTGCGAGCCGCAGCCAACGACGAGCCAGAAACCATGAGCCAGCCGATCCGCTTTTACCACCGCAACGCGATTCGCGAAGTCAGCGACGCGGGCGTCACCCGCACCGTTCTCCAGTACCTGCGCGAAGACGCGCGCTGCACCGGCACCAAGGAAGGTTGCGCCGAAGGCGACTGCGGCGCCTGCACGGTCGTGGTGGGCGAGCGCAACGAGGCGGGCGGCGTGAGCTTCAAGGCCGTCAACGCCTGCATCCAGTTCCTGCCCACGCTCGACGGAAAGGCGCTCTTCACCGTCGAAGACCTGCGCCAGCCCGACGGCTCGCTGCATCCCGTGCAGCAGGCCATGGTCGATTGCCACGGTTCGCAGTGCGGCTTCTGCACGCCCGGCTTCGTGATGTCGATGTGGGCGCTCTATGAAAAGCACGGCCACGAGCACGCGGACCCCGCCGGCCTCGGCGCGTGCGCGGGCAAGGGCGCCTGCAGCGTGCCTTCGCGCGACGAGATCGCCAACGCGCTCACGGGCAACCTGTGCCGCTGCACGGGCTACCGGCCGATCCTCGACGCCGCCGAGCAGATGTTCCAGGCCGGCGCGCCGAAGCAGCCTGTCGACGTGAAGGCGCTCGCGCAAACGCTCGCCACGCTCGAGCGCAAGGACACTTTCCACTACGAGAGCCGTGGCCAGCACTACGACGCGCCGCGCACCGTCGAGGCGCTCGCCGCCATCAAGGCCGAGCGTCCCAACACGCGCATCCTCGCGGGCAGCACCGACATCGGCCTGTGGGTCACGAAGCAGATGCGCGAGCTTGGCGACATCGTCTACGTGGGCCAGGTCGACGCGATGCGCCGCATCGACGTGAGTGACGCGTGGATCGAGATCGGCGCGGGCGTGACGGTGGAGCGCGCGTATGCCGAACTCGCGAAGCCGTACCCGGAACTCGAAGAGATGTGGCAGCGCTTCGCCTCGCTGCCGATCCGCAACGCGGGCACGATAGGCGGCAACGTCGCGAACGGCTCGCCCATCGGCGACTCGATGCCGGGGCTCATCGCGCTCGGCGCGCGTGTGGTGCTGCGCGGCGGCGACGTCGAGCGCGAGATGGCGCTCGAAGATCTTTACCTCGCCTATCAAAAGAAGGACATGGCCGAGCACGAGTTCGTGCTTGCGCTCAAGGTGCCCACGCGCACCGGTGCGCGTGCGAACCTGCGTTTTCGCACCTACAAGGTCTCGAAGCGCTTCGACTCGGACATCTCGGCCGTGTGCGCCGCTTTCGCGTATATCGCCGATGGCGACGTGATTCGCGAGCCGCGCATCGCCTTCGGCGGCATGGCCGCCACGCCGAAGCGCGCGACCCACGCGGAAGGCGTGCTCGCCGACGCGCAATGGCACGAAGCCACGGCCCAGGCCGCGATGATCGCGCTTGGCAACGACTACGCGCCGCTTTCCGACATGCGCGCGACGAGCGACTACCGCCTTGAAGCCGCGAAGAACACGCTGTACCGCTTCTGGCTCGAAACGCGTCCGCATAACCCGCTTGCGCCGCAAGCGATCAACGTGCGCAACGTCGCAGCAGAAACGGCTTGAGACATTCAGGAATCGGAAAAGAGATACGGAGAACGACACAATGAACCAGCAAGCCGAACCGTTCCTGGACGAACTCAAGGCACGCGAGCCCTTCGCGCAAGTGCATGTCTCGCGCCCGCATGAATCCGCGCATCTGCATGTGAGCGGCCGCGCCACCTATACCGACGACATTCCGGTCGTGGCCGGCACGCTGCACGCCGCGCTCGGCCTCTCGCAGAAGCCGCACGCGCGCATCGTCTCGATGAACCTCGACAAAGTGCGTGCAACGCCCGGCGTCGTGGCCGTGCTCACGGCCGAGGACATTCCCGGCGTGAACGACTGCGGCCCGATCATCCACGACGATCCGGTGCTCGCCGACGGCGTCGTGCAGTACGTGGGCCAGCCCATGTTCATCGTCGTGGCGACGTCTCACGACACGGCGCGCCTTGCCGCGCGCCGCGCTGAGGTGCAGTACGAAGAGCTGCCCGCCGTGCTCACGGCGCAGCAGGCGCGCGCCGCGCAGCAGTCGGTGCTGCCGCCGATGAAGCTTGCGCGCGGCGAGGCGTCCACGCGTGCCGCGCGCGCCGCGCATCGCCATGAAGGCGAGATGCTGCTGGGCGGCCAGGAGCAGTTCTACCTCGAAGGCCAGATCGCCTACGCGGTGCCGAAGGACGACGACGGCATGCACGTGTGGTGCTCGACCCAGCACCCGAGCGAGATGCAGCACCTCGTTGCGCACGTGCTGGGCGTGGCCTCGCACAACGTGCTCGTGGAATGCCGCCGCATGGGCGGCGGCTTCGGCGGCAAGGAATCGCAGTCGGGCCTGTTCGCGTGCTGCGCGGCGCTCGCCGCATGGAAGCTGCTGTGCCCCGTGAAGCTGCGCCCCGACCGCGACGACGACATGATGGTCACGGGCAAGCGCCACGATTTCCACTACACGTATGAAGTGGGCTACGACGACCAGGGCGCGATCGAAGGCGTGTCGGTCGACATGACCTCGCGCTGCGGCTTTTCCGCAGACCTTTCCGGCCCGGTGATGACGCGCGCGGTCTGCCACTTCGACAACGCCTACTGGCTGCCCGATGTGTCGATCGCCGGTTTCTGCGGCAAGACCAACACGCAGTCGAACACGGCGTTTCGCGGCTTCGGCGGCCCGCAGGGCGCATTCGCGATCGAGTACATCATGGACGACGTGGCGCGCTCGCTCGGCCTCGATTCGCTCGACGTGCGTCGCCGCAATCTCTACGGCAAGACGCAGAACAACGAAACGCCTTACGGCCAGGTCATCGAGGACAACGTCATTCACGAGTTGATCGACGAACTCGTGGAAACGAGCGGCTATCGCGCGCGCCGCGCCGCGATTCGCGAATTCAACGCGAACAACGAAGTGCTCAAGAAGGGCATCGCGCTCACGCCGGTCAAGTTCGGCATTGCGTTCAACGTCACGCACTTCAACCAGGCGGGCGCGCTCGTCCACATTTATACCGACGGCTCGGTGCTCGTGAACCACGGCGGCACCGAAATGGGCCAGGGCCTGAACACGAAGGTCGCGCAGGTCGTGGCGCAGGAGCTTGGCATCGAGTTCGGCCGCGTGCGCGTGACCGCCACGGATACGAGCAAGGTGGCGAACACGTCCGCCACGGCCGCATCGACTGGCACGGACCTGAACGGCAAGGCGGCACAGGACGCCGCGCGCCAGTTGCGCGAGCGCCTCGCCGCGCTGGCCGCGACGACGTACGGCAAGGGCGAGGTCAACGCCGCCGACGTGCGCTTTGCCAACGAATCCGTGATCGTGGGCGAGACGATCGTGCCGTTCGAAACGCTGGTTTCGAAGGCCTATCTCGCGCGCGTCCAGCTCTGGTCCGATGGTTTCTACACCACGCCCAAGCTGTACTGGGACCAGGCTACGCTGCGCGGCCGGCCGTTCTACTACTACTCGTATGGCGCGGCGGTATCGGAAGTCGTGATCGACACGCTCACGGGCGAAATGCGCGTGCTGCGCGCCGATGCGCTGCACGACGTGGGCGCGTCGCTGAACCCGGCGCTCGATGTGGGGCAGGTGGAAGGCGGCTTCATCCAGGGCATGGGCTGGCTCACCACGGAAGAACTGTGGTGGAAGCCGGACGGCAAGCTTATGACGCACGCGCCATCCACCTACAAGATCCCGACCGTGAACGACACGCCTCCCGAATTCAACGTGCGGCTCTTCAAGAACCGCAACGCGGAGGACAGCATCCACCGCTCGAAGGCTGTGGGCGAGCCGCCGCTGTTGCTGCCGTTCTCGGTGTTCTTCGCGATTCGCGACGCCGTGGCGAGCGTGGCCGACTACCGCTTCAATCCGCCGATGAATGCGCCGGCCACCGCCGAGGAAATCTTGAAGGGCGTGCGCGCGGCGCGGGCGATGGCGCGCAAGGGGTCCGCAAAATGAGTCGCCATCCTGAACATTGCGTGCGCGTCGACGAAACCGGGCGCGTAATCATTGGCCGCCGCAGCACGCCGGTGCCGCATTACGGGCCGATGCACATCGTGCTGTTCGGCGCGGGCCACGTGGGGCACGCGCTCGTCACGCTGCTCGGCATGCTGCCGTGCGTCGTGCAATGGGTGGACGAGCGCGACGAGCTGTTCCCCGACGAAGTGCCCGCCAACGTGCAGATCGAAGCGACGGACACGCCGGCGGCCATCGTCGACGAAGCGCCGGCGGGCGCGTACTTCCTCGTGATGACGCACAATCACGCGCTCGACTTCGAGCTTTCCGAGCGCATCATGCGCCGGCGCGATTTCGCGTGGTTTGGCCTGATCGGCTCGAAAACGAAGCGCGTGAAGTTCGAGCGGCGGCTCATGGAGCGCGGCGTGGAAGAAGAGCGTATGGAGGAGATCACCTGCCCGATCGGCGTGACGGGCATCGTCGACAAGGCGCCTTCGTCGATTGCGGTGGCAGTCGCCGCGCAGCTCATGCAGATGCGGGTGGCGCAGCGCCCGGCTGTGGTGAGAGCGGCCGCGCTCGTCTGATCCGACGCATCGTGCAAATAAAACGGGCGCCTCGACGATGAGGCGCCCGTTTGCATTTCAAAGCGCCTCGCTAGCCACGCTCGCAGCCTTCTTCGCGCTCGCGCGCTTCGTGCCGCGCTCGGCGGTGAGCGTTCCCGATACCTCGTCGATCAAGCCGCGCAGCCATCCCACGTCGCTCGGCCGGTCTGGCTGCGGATGCCACATCTGATAGCAGTGAATGCGCGGAAACGCGATCGGCGTGTCGACCACGGCAAGCGGCATGAGCTTCGCGTAATGCTGTGCGAAGCGCCGTGTCGTCGTGAAGATCAGATCCGATTGCAGCAAAACCTGCGGCACGAGCCCGAAGTAGGGCAGCGTCGCGACGATGCGCCGCTCGGCCTTCGCCTTCGCGAATCCCAGATCGATCGCACTGGCATGCGCGCCCGTATAGGGCGTGGGCGCGAGATGGGGCGCCGCGAGATACGCCTCGCGCGTGAGTTCGCGGCGCGCGAGCGGATGATCCGCACGCATCATGCAGACGACCTTGTCGGAGAACAGGTCGCTGCGCGCGAAACGAGGCTCGGGCTTCGGCCAGTTGCCGATCACGATGTCGAGTTCGCCCGCGTCCAGCGCGCCGTGATGGTCGAGCGTGGGCGAGAGCGAGAGGATCTCCAGCCGCGCCGCCGGCGCCGTCTCGCGAAAGCGGGCGATCAGCGTCGGCATGAAGAAGTCGTTGAGGTAGTCGGGGGCGGCGAGGCGAAATGTGCGCTTCGAGCGCTCCGGGTCGAAGTCGCCGTGCGGCGTGGCGACGAATTCCACGTCGCGCAGCACGCGCTGCGCGTGCTGCAACAGCGACTCGCCGTACTCGGTCGGCACCATGCCGGCCTTGCCGCGCACGAGGATGGGATCGCCCAGGATCTCGCGCAGACGGCGCAGCGCCGTGCTGATGGCGGGCTGGGTCTGGTTCAGGCGCAGCGCGGCCTGCGTGACGCTGCGCTCGACCAGCAGCGTGCGCAGGACTCGCACCAGCCAGATATCGAGGGTGAGGGCGTTATCGTCGTCCATGGGGCGTGGCGGGCAAGGGCGCGTGCGCCAGAGAAACCTGCGCGCGCACGCGTTCAGCCATAACCATAAGCCGCCTCGCGCGCCGCCGCCATAGGGTGCGCGGCATGACGGAGATCAGAAGGATGCTTCGGAGGCGTTGCCGCTCACTCGGCCACGGTCTTTGTGAGTCCCGAAGGCAGCGTGGTGATGCGCTTGACCTCGCGCGAGTCGAGCCAGTTCGGGCTGCGCGCGCAGTAGAGCACCATCGGCAAGGCGTCTTCGCCCCAGAAGAGCTGCTTGTTCATCCAGAACGTCGGCACGCCGAACACGCCCATGGCGATGGCGTCGTTGGTGTTGCGGCGCAACTGCGCGCGCACGGATTCTTCCTCGATCAGCGACTCGCCGTGCGCAATGCCCACGCGCTCGCAAAGCTGTTCAAAGCCCTCGTCGCTCGACGGGTCCCGCCCCTCGCGCCAGATGAAACGAAAAATCTCGCGCACGCACGCGAGATCGCCGCCCGCGGCGATGGCGAGCAGCATCGGCCTGACCGAGTCGAACGGGTGAGCGGGCGGCATCTTGAACGGAATGCCGAGTTGCTCGGCGCGAAAGAGCGCGTGCCGGTAGGTGAAGATGCGCTTGGCCGGGACCGCGGAGCCGAACGGCTGGCCCCAGTGGCGATATAGCTCGGACAGCAGCACGGGCGTCGGCACGAAGTCGAAGCCGGGCCACTTCTCGTGCTGTTCCAGCAACAGATACGAAAACGGCGACACGAAGTCGTAGAACCAGGCCGGCTGGCTGGCGTCGATGCCGTCGATCATGCTGTTCCTCCGCTCTTGGGCGATTTCCGGGCCATTGATTGCATGGCCGATTGTTCGGTTCAAAATGCGTGCAGCGGCGCTAATGCGTGCGCTCGCCTGTTTCGTTGCCGCCGCTTTCGTCTGCATGGCTCGCCTCTGTACCCGCTGTGCCTGCTTCTTTGCTGGCGCCTTCCGGCGTCTCTGCCTCTTCGGCGCTTTGCGCTGCCTGCTCCTCTTGCGCAACAACGCTTGCGTCCGGCGCTTCGCGCGTGCCGGAGAGCCGCGCGCGCACGAAGCCGATATGTTCGCGCAGCACGTAGAACTGCTCGGCATACGCGAGCGGCATTTTCATGCCGTTGACCGACTCCTCGATCTTGTCGAGCTGGCGGATCAGCGCGCTGCGCTCGGTGGGCGAGTTGTCGGCCATCGCGGCGCGCTCGAGTGCGATGAGCGAGCCATACCAGCGGTAGATCCGCGATTTTACCCGCCAGGCGTAGAGCGAAGGGACGATCCGCAGGCCCGGAATCAGCACGACGATGATCGGCACGAGCAGCACCACGAGCCGGTCGGCGAGGCTCGCCACCCAGAAGGGCAGCACGCGGTAGAGGAAGCTCTTGCCCGACTTGTAGTAGCGCGCGGCGTCGCCGCTGATCGGGAAATCCTGGGCGCGCGGCGCGGGGAACTCGCCTGCGTGCTGCAGGAGCGAGGAGCGGCCGTGCACCTCCTTGGCCGCTTCGATCAGCAGGTCTGAGAGTGCCGGGTGGAGCGAGTCGCGCGCGACCAGTACGGCCGTGGGCGCGATGATCTGCAGCGGCGTGGCGGGCAGATTTTTGCCGAGATCGAACGCGCCCATCGGAATCGTGATGGCCGTGAGATACGGGTAGCGGCGCGCGAAGGCGTCGGCCTGCACGAAGTCGAAAAAGCGCACACCCGGCGTGCGCATGAGGTGGCCCATGACGGCCGGCTGCGCGGAATCGCCTGCGAGAAACGCGACGTCGATCTTGCCTGCCACAAGTTCGCGCGCGGCGTCGTCGCCCGAGAGCGGCAGCAGTTTCGTCGCGCCGCCGGGCTGGATGCCGTTCGCCTTGAGCAGCGTGAGCGCGAGTTCGCGCGTGCCGCTGCCCTCGGCGCCAATGGCGATGCGCTGGCCTTCGAACTGCGAAAGCCGGGTGGCCACTGGGCCGTGATAGAACACCACGAGCGGCACATAAGCCACGCTGCCGAGCGAGACGAGGCCGTCCGGCACCTTGCTCGCGATGCCGTCCTGCACGAACGCCACGTCGACGTTCGACTTCGGATCGGCGAGACGCTGCAGGTTCTGCACCGAGCCTTCCGATTCGAGCACGTTCAGCGTGATCTTGTTGCGCGCGAGGATGTCCTTGTACTTTTGCGCGGCGTTCCAGTAGGTGCTGCCCTTGGGCCCGGCGCTCATGGTGAGCGTGTTGGGCGGCGCGGGCTGGATGAGGCGCACCGCGAGCCAGATGGCTGCCGCGCTCACGAGCAGGATGGGGCCGAACGTGACTGCCAGGTCGCGCCACGAGATCGCCACGAAACGCGCGACGAGACGGGGAGGAGGTTTGCGGCCGGTACGGGACTTCATCGGGGTGGAGCGGGCCTCGGGTGGTTCGGGAGCGTGCGGGTCGGGTCCGCGTTGGGTCCGGCGCTGGCGCCGGGTGGGCTCAGGCACGCGCGCCGCGCGGGCTCTGTGGAGCCGATGGTACATGAGAATCGGCGTTGCGGCGGCATGCCGCGTGCCTTGCCGAACACCTTGAGCGCATGCCACAGGCGCCTGCGCTAAACTCTTTGCGCTTGCGGCACAGCCAGGCTAAATTGTGATTCGCCTGCCGCGCCTGGCATGGCGCGCCGGGGACCGGAAGTCTGGCCGAAGCATCTGGCTCGCGCGGGCATCGACGCATCATCCATGCATAACAAACAGGAAACGGGCGCAGACCTGTCCGGGCGGGCGTAATAACCAAAGTCATTCGACGTCCTTTCATCCTTGCCTCTCGCATCGCGTCCAGACCCTGGCCGTGCACGCGCGCATTGCGTGCTGTACGCGGTCATCGGTAGTGGTAACCAAGCCGTCAGACCGTGGCTGACGAGCGGCCTTCGGGCCGTCCGCAGGCAAGGGAGGCGGTCCTATTCCAGGCAACACACCGCAACAACGCGCAACAACGCGAAGACACAAGGAGAAAACATGAAATCGGTCGCTATTCTGAAGACGCTGGGCGCGGCACTGTGCCTGTCGGTGGCATGCAGCGCGTCCTATGCGCAAGACAACTCGGCGAACGCACCCGCGGCT
The DNA here is from genome assembly GCF_905220195.1 of Paraburkholderia sp. J8-2. Taxonomy (NCBI): domain Bacteria; kingdom Pseudomonadati; phylum Pseudomonadota; class Betaproteobacteria; order Burkholderiales; family Burkholderiaceae; genus Paraburkholderia; species Paraburkholderia sp. J8-2. The sequence goes on along the minus strand of NZ_CAJMZA010000002.1, from coordinate 63,240 downwards.
ACGACCTCGGCCGCTCCGGCGACGTCGGCCAAGAAGGCCGACCGCAAGCTGGGCTACACGGTGCGCAAGGCGCTCTCGAAGACCCAGGGCGTCGACGTTTCGAACATCAGCGTGCGCTCGCACGGCGGCGCGGTCACCCTGGAGGGCACGGTGCCGGATCAGGGCCAGATCGACAAGGCTGGCGAGGTTGCGCAAGGCGTGGCAGGCGTGAAGTCGGTGTCGAACAAGCTGACGGTCATGCAGCAATAAACGCTGTCACGCGCCCTGGAAACAGGGTGCTTGCGGCACGTAGCAGGAAAAAGTCCGAAGAAAAAGCCCGGCCTCTGCAGGCCGGGCTTTTTTTATGCGCGTGTGTCTGGCATGCAATTTCGTCATGCTGCACTGCAGCCGCCAAAGTGTAGTTTGACACACAGTTTTCCCGCGGTTGGGGGTATACCGTGGATATCGCGCGTCTTCCCCGAGGTCGAGCGCGGCCTCATCGCTGGAAAGCAGGAAATCGCCATGACCATTCATACCTACACCGACTTGCCGCTCGTCGACCGGGCGGCCTTCGAACTCGCCTGTGCGCGGCACGGCTTTGCGCCCATGCAGTTCGATATTCGCGGCGAAGCCGATCCCAACGATCCGGACCACGGCGACATGCTGATCGTGCGGCGCGGCGCCTGGGCGCAGGCTTACCGCCTCGACGCGCGCGGCCAGTGGCTGCGCCAGTTCGAGGTCGATCTCAATGGCAGGTTCTTCCGCCAGGCGCCTCACGCCTGAGCGCGCCCGTGCCGCGCGGGATGTGTATGACGTGCGCGGCGCTCAGGAGAGCACGAGCCGCACGCCCACGAGCGTGAGCGTCGCGGCGAGCAGCACGCGCAGCAGCTTTTCAGGCGCTTTCGAAGAAAGCAGGCTGCCGATCGCGATGCCGGGCAACGAGCCGCACAAGAGCGAAAGCAGCATGTGCCAGTCGATCGAGCCGAGCAGCCAGTGGCCCGCGCCCGCGAGGAGCGTGAGCGGCACGGCGTGCGCGACATCGGAGCCGACGATGCGCACCGTGGGCAGTGCCGGGTAGAGCAGCAGCAGCACCGTCACGCCGATGGCGCCCGCGCCCACCGAGGTCAGCGAGACGAGCACGCCGAGCACCGCGCCCGTGAAGATCGTGAAAAACAGCGTGCGCGCTTCGCCGGGCTCGTGGCGGTGGCGCGAAGCGAATGCAGCGAGCTGCGGGCGGAAAATGAGCGCCACGGCCGTGATAAGGAGCGCCACGCCCAGCACGGCCTGGATCAGATGCCCTGCGCGCGGCGTGTCCATGCCATAGCGGTGCAGCAGAATCAGCGTGATCGTCGCGGCAGGCACGCTGCCGGTTGCGAGCCGCAGCGTCACACGCCAGTCCACCGAACCCTTGAGCCCGTGCACGAGCGTGCCCGTCGACTTGGTCGCCGCCGCATAGAGCAGGTCGGTGCCCACTGCCGTGGCGGGGTGCACGTGGAACACGAGGACGAGGAGCGGCGTCATGAGCGAGCCGCCACCCACGCCGGTCAGGCCGACCAGAAATCCGACGAACAGGCCGGACAGCGAATACAGCAGATCGATATGGGGGAAGGACATCGCGCGCGAGGAAGCCGGTTCAGGGGGCGGCGCCGCCTGCCGCGTTGAGAACAGCGCGCGCCGTAAGCGGCGCGTCAGGCTGGACAACGGCCAAGGCTGGCGGCGAAAATCCGCTATTGTCGCAAAACCGGCGGCTTGGCGCAGGGTTAAGCGAAATTGGGCGCGCACCGCCTGGCTTTCAATTGCCTTCGCACGGGCCCTGACCTTTTGCAAGCACGCGCCGAACAGCGCCGCGTAGGACTGGCGTCTCCATAACCAGAATCGAACATGAATCCCGGCATCCTCTACGCGTTCGCTGCATTCGTTCTCTGGGGGCTCTTCCCCATCTACTTCAAGACGCTGCACCAGATCCCCGCACTCGAAATGCTCGCGCACCGCATGGCGTGGTCGCTGCTGTTCGTGATCGCCGTGCTCGTCGTGCGCCACCACTGGCGCTGGCTCGGGCCCACGCTGCGCGACCGCCGCCTGCTCGCGCGCTTCGTCGCGAGCGCCGTGCTGCTTTCGGCCAACTGGGGCATCTATATCTGGGCCGTCAATGCCGGGCACATCGTCGAGGCGAGCCTCGGCTACTTCATCAATCCGCTCATCAACGTGCTGTTCGGCTATGCGTTCCTGCGCGAGCGTTTGCGCGCGCTGCAATGGGCCGCCGTGGCGCTGGCCACCGCGGGCGTCGTATGGCTCACCTGGCAGAACGGCGCGCCGCCCTGGATCAGTCTCGCGCTCGCCGTGACCTTCGGCGGCTATGGCCTCCTGCGCAAGACCGCGAAGCTCGGCGCGCTCGAAGGCCTCGCGCTCGAAACGGTCTTGCTCTTTCCGGTTGCGATCGTTTATCTGACGATCGTGGGCCTCGCGGGCGAGAGCCACTTCACGCATGCCTCGCGCGGTCTGCAACTGCTGCTCGCGGCCTCCGGCCCGATCACGGCGATCCCGCTGCTCCTCTTCGGTGCGGCCGCGCGGCGCATTCCGCTGTCGATGCTCGGTCTTATCCAGTACGTCACGCCCACGCTGCAGTTGCTCACTGGCGTGCTCATCTACGGGGAGCCGTTCGGCGCGGTGCGCGCCGTGGGGTACGGCGCGATCTGGGTCGCGCTCGGCGTGTATTCGCTCGAAGGCGTGCGCAGCCTTGTGGCTGCACGTGGGCGCCGGGCGGCGTGAGGGGGTTGAGCGGCGATGCGCTGTCGGGCATTGGCTGACTTGCTGACCGAGATGCGAGGCAAGCTCCGTCCTTCAGGGCGCGGAAGGATAGCGCGGACGCCGAAGGCGTCCTTGACAACACGTGAGTGCTGGTAAGCTTTCGCGTATGCAACGACTCCAGGGCTTCAAATACGAACTCATGCCGACTGGCGAACAGCAGCGCAATATGCGCCGCTTCGCCGGCTCGTGCCGGTTCGTCTTCAACAAGGCGCTGGCGTTGCAGAAGGAACGCTACGAGCGCGGCGACAAAAAGCTCGGTTACGCCGGGCTGTGCAAGGAACTCACCGCGTGGCGCAATGGCACGGATACACCGTGGCTGTCCGATGCTCCGGTCCATCCCCTGCAGCAGGCGTTGAAGGATCTGGAGCGCGCCTATGCGAACTTCTTCGCCCGGCGGGCAGGGTTCCCGCGCTTCGCAAAGCGCGATCAGTTCGACAGTTTCCGCTACCCCGATCCGAAGCAGATCAAGCTCGATCAGGGAAACAGCCGTATCCTTCTGCCCAAGCTTGGCTGGCTGCGCTATCGCAACAGCCGTGATCTGTCAGGTGAAGTGCGTAATGCCACGATCTCGTGCTCAGGCGGCAAGTGGTTCGTGTCGATCCAGACTGCCCGTGAGGTTGAGATACCGGTTACGGCCGCAACTTCGGCTGTTGGCATCGACGTAGGCGTGGCCCGCTTCGCCACGATGAGCGATGGCACCTGTCTGGCGCCGCTCAACAGCTTCAGGCTGCATGAAGCACGGCTGCGTCAGGCCCAGCGGGCAATGAGCCGCAAGGTGAAGTTCAGCAATAACTGGAAGAAGGCGAAAGCCCGCGTCCAGCGCATTCATGCCCGCATCGCCAATGTGCGCCGCGATTTCCTTCACAAGGCCTCGACCACGATCAGCAAAAACCACGCGCTCGTGTGTATAGAAGACCTGAAGGTGCGCAACATGTCGCGCTCAGCGGCGGGTACGACCGACAGTCCCGGCACGAATGTACGGGCCAAGACAGGCCTGAACAAGGCGATTCTCGATCAGGGCTGGGGAGAGTTCCGGCGTCAGCTGGAGTACAAGGTCGAGTGGGCCGGTGGCTGGGTTGTTGCCGTGCCGCCCCACAACACGAGCCGAACCTGTCCGTGCTGTGGCCACGTCGCTGGCTCCAATCGCACGACGCAGGCGCGATTTCTGTGCGTGGCGTGCGGATACGCGGCGAATGCCGACCTGGTCGGCGCAATCAACGTGCTTCGCCGTGGCGAGGCAAGACTGAGCAGTGAAGGGCTGGAACTAGCCCGGATAGCCTGTGGAGAGAGGGTGCAGTCAGGCCGCTCGATGAAGCAGGAACCCACTGAGGTGACGTGCGATGGCTGATACCATCAACGCCACGGTAGGAATCCTTCCCGTTCGCGGGGAGGTGGATTTCAAGGCGCGGTAGGATGCCAATATAAGCGCCGCACGGTCGCGGTTAATCGCGTGACGATTTGTATGATTCAGTTGCGCGATTTCGGCGGCGACCCGCTGTGTCCTAACCCGCAGTCAATCCTCCGTGGAGTGCCCCGCGCATGAGTATCGAAGCCGTTCGCCGGTTCGAGGAAGAGTTCGCACCGCGCATTGCGGCGAAGCTGGCGAAACAGTTCGGACCTTCGGTGCATGTCGACGTCGTGCCCAACGCAGGGCACGGCCATCCCACACGCGTGCGCCTGCGCGGCGTCGCGAACGAGCACTGGCATCCTTATGGGTATCCGTTGAATGTCTCGCTCACCTGGGACATCGAGGAGATCGAGCGCCTCATGGAGCCTGGCGGCGAGGCGCGCTTCGAGCACTACCTCGAGGCGACCGGGCGCAAGCTGGCGTCATGGGAGTCGGCTCGCCCTGTCGATTTCGCATCGCGCACGCAGGGCGAGCCGGAAGTGCTGCTTGGCGGGCTCGATTTCGAGGGCTGATTCAGCAGCCCTCTGTGCCCATCGTTCTCGTCAACCGCGCGCCGCCCGCGTGAGCCATTCGCGGCCTTTGAGCATGCCCCACCAGTAGAAGCTCGGCAGCACGCTCGCCTTGAGCAGCCACATGAGGCGGCGCGGCCGCGTGGGGTCGAGCGGGAAGGTGGGCAAGAGGCGCCCGCCATAACCGAACTCGGCCAGCACGACCTTGCCCTTTTCCACGGTGAGCGGGCACGAGCCGTAGCCATCGTAGCGGTAGGCGAGCGGCGCGCCTGCGCGCGCGGCGAGCAGATTCTCGGCCACGATCACGGCCTGCTTGCGTGCGGCCGCGCCGGTCTTGGCGTTCGGTGCGGAGCACACGTCGCCGAGCGAGAACACGTTCGGATAGCGCGGATGCTGGAGCGTGGCGTGATCCACTTCGCACCAGCCGGCCTCGTCCGCGAGCTGGCTGTCGCGGATAAAGTCGGGCGCGACCTGCGGCGGCACGGCGTGCAGCATGTCGAAGCGCTTCTCCACACGCGTGACGTTGCCGTTCGCATCCTTCACTTCGAACGTGGCGAGACGCGCCGGGCCGTCCACGGCGACAAGGTTCGACGAGAACGCGAGATTCGCGTTGTAGCGCTTCACGTACTCCATGAGCGGCGGCACGAAGGTCGCCACACCGAACAGCACGGCGCCCGCGAGATTGAATTCGACGTTGACCTTGCCAAGCACGCCCTGGCGGCGCCAGTGGTCGCAGGCGAGATACATGGCTTTTTGCGGCGCGCCTGCGCACTTGATCGGCATGCCGGGCTGGCTGAAGAGGGCGGTGCCGCCCTTCATCTGCTGCACGAGCTGCCAGGTGTACGGCGCGAGGTCGTAGCGATAGTTCGAGGTCACGCCGTTCTTGCCGAGCGTTTCCGTGAGGCCCGCAATGCGCTCCCACGCGAGCCGCAGCCCCGGCGCCACGATGAGCTGGCGGTAGGCCACGCGCACACCGCTGTCGAGCTGCACGACGTTTGCCTCCGGCTCGACGCGCGTGGCGGCCGTGCGGAACCACTTCACGCCAGCGGGCATGACGCTCGCCATGGGGCGGCGCGTTTTCGTCACGTCGTAGGCGCCGCCGCCGACCAGCGTCCAGGCGGGCTGATAGTCGTGATGATCGCTTGGCTCGACGATGGCGATCTTCAGGTTCGGCTCACGGCGCAGCAGGCTCGAGGTGACGGCGATGCCCGCCGTGCCGCCGCCGATCACGACCACATCCCAGGTTTCGCCCTCCCACGCGCAGGCCGCCGTCGCAGCGCGCGCGGCAGTCGCGGCTTGCGTTGCCGCTGGCACCGGCGCGCCTTGCTGCGCGAGCTGATAGAGGTTCGTGGCGCGGTTGCCGCTGCGGCAGTACGCGAGCACGGGGTCGGGCAGGTCGACGAGCAACTGGGCGAACTGTGCGGCGGCGTCGGCGGTGATCTGGCCGGGCTTCACCGGCAGATAGGCGAACTGCAGGCCGAGTTGTGCCGCCGCCGTGCGCAGCGCCTGCGACGTGGGCTGCGCTTCGCCGCCTTCGCCATCGGGCCGGTTGCAGATGATCGAGCGATAGCCCGCCGCGTGGATGGCGGCGAGGTCGTCGGGTGTGATCTGGTCGGCGCTTGCGAAGCGCGCGTCGTGTTGCGTGATTTGCATGTAATTTTTGGTCCCGAGGCTGGCGCAGATTAGTGTGGTTCGGTGCTGCTCAATGTGGTTTCCTGCGAACGGCGGCGCTGCTCCAGCACCGCGTAGATCGCCATGCCGGCGAGCATGGCGGCGACGAAGAGCCAGGCGCGCGGCTGGCCGCCGCCCGCGGCGACGAGCGCGGGGCCGGGGCAGAAGCCCGCGAGCCCCCAGCCCGCGCCGAACAGCAAGGCGCCGCCGACCAGCCGGCCATCGATACGCCGCGACGTGGGCAACTGAATCGGCGCGCCGGCGAGGCTGGTTGTTCGCGTGCGCGCGAGCCAGAAGGCGGGTGCGGCGACCGCGATGGCGCCCGCCATCACAAAGGCAAGCGATGGGTCCCAGTTGCCGGTGAGGTCGAGAAAGCCGAGCACTTTGGCCGGATTGGCCATGCCCGAGACGAGCAAGCCGATACCGAACAGCAGACCGCACGCGAGTGCGCTAAGTTTTCGCATGTCAGCCTCCGACCAGGTGACGCACGGCGAACACGGTGGCGAAGCCCGCCGCCATGAACGCGCCTGTTGCGACGAACGAGCGCCGCGAGCCGCGCGCGATTCCGCACACGCCGTGGCCGCTCGTGCAGCCCGACCCGTAACGCGTGCCGACGCCGACCAGCAGGCCCGCCACGACGAGCGTGAGCGCGGACGCGTCGATCTGTATGGCCGGCAGCGCCGCGCGCAACTGCCACAGCAAAGGTGCGGCGACGAGGCCGACGACGAATGCGGCATTCACCCCGCGCTCGGCTCCCGAGCCTGGCAACAAGCCGCCCAGCAAGCCGCTGATACCCGCAATGCGGCCGTTCACGAGCACGAAGAGCGCGGCGGCCGCGCCGATCATCAGGCCGCCCGCGAACGAGGCGTAAGGCGTGAAGTGGGCGAGGTCGAGGCTCATGACGCTTGTCCCGGCGCTTGCACCTTCAGCCGCCCGCAGTAGAGGCTCGACAGCGTCTGCATGACCTGGATGACCTCGGGGCTCGCGAGGCGGTAGTAGATGTATTTGCCTTCGCGGCGCGTATCGACGAGGCCTTCGTCGCGCAGCTTGCCCAGATGCTGCGAAAGGCTCGGCTGATGCACGCCGACCAGTTCCTCGAGCTCGCCGACGTTGCGCTCGCCCTCGGTGAGCTGGCAAAGCAGCAGGAGACGGTCTTCGTGCGCGAGCGCCTTGAGCAGCGCACAGCACTTTTCGGCGGACTCGCGCAGGGCCGCGAGCGCTTCGGGAGCGAGTGGTGAGTTCATTTGTCGCCTCGATGGACGCCGTTAAACGGCGATCCGTCGCATTATACTTTGTCTAAAAACATTATATAAATTTATAATATGTGTTTCAATAGAGGGTCACTTTTGTGGAGCCCGCGATGTCCAACCCAGCCCAGCTGCCAACACCCGAACCCAACGTCGAGCCGTTTTTCGACCCCGTCACGGCCACGGTCACCTACGTCGTGCACGCCGGGCGCGGCACGGCCTGCGCGATCGTCGACCCGGTGCTCGACTACGATCCCAAATCGGGCCGCACCTCCACGGAATCGGCCGGGCGCGTGATCGCGTTCGTGCGCGAATACGGGCTTCGTGTCGAGTGGCTGCTGGAAACGCACGCGCACGCCGATCATCTTTCGGCGGCGCCGTATCTAAAGGCGCAGTTGGGCGGGCGCATTGCGATTGGCGAGCATATTCGCGCCGTACAGGGCGTGTTTCGCGCGGTGTTCAATCTGGGCGAGACGCTGAGTCCGGACGGCAGCCAGTTCGACGTGCTGTTCCAGGACGGCGAGACGTTCCAGGTTGGCGCTTTGGAGGCCCGCGCGCTGCACGTGCCCGGCCACACGCCCGCGGACCTCGCTTACCAGATCGGCAACGCCGTGTTCGTGGGCGACACGCTTTTCATGCCCGACGTGGGCTCGGCGCGTTGCGACTTCCCGGGCGGCGACGCGCACACGCTCTTCCGCTCGGCGCGCAAGCTGCTCGATCTGCCGGGCGACACGCGCCTTTTCATGTGCCACGACTATCCGCCCGCTTCGCGCGGACCCTGCTTCGAGACCACGGTGAGCGCGCAGCGCAGCGGCAACATCCACCTGAACGAGAGCGTGAGCGAAGCGGCGTTCGTGGAGATGCGCACCGCGCGCGACCGCACGCTCGCCATGCCGAACCTGATCCTGCCGTCGATCCAGGTGAACATCCGCGCGGGCCGCATGCCGGAGCCCGAAGCCAATGGCGTGCGTTATCTGAAGATTCCGGTCGACGCGCTGTGAATCGTTGCTGTACGCGTTGCGCGATGTGCTTCTGGGAGCGGGGAAACCGTTTTTGAACGCACGCTGCCCGCGCTCTTCGCTGTTCAGTTCGCGTCCTCGTTGACTGGCAGGTCGTCGGTCGGCTCCTGGAGGGCAGCCTTGCCTGCATGGTCCGCGCCGGTGAACCGGGACCTGCGCAGCCGTATGGCCGGCACAGCGTGCAACAGACGGCGCGCGCGCCTGTGCAGTGGCCAGTCGACGAACTGGTAGAGCGCGGCGCCCATGGCCGTAGCCACGATCATGGTGAGCGCCACGCCGAGCGGCGCAGTCGCGTCAAAGCCGTCGATCGCGTCCGGCAGCAGCTTGCGCGCCGCTTCAACACAGTATGGATGGCTCAAATAGATGGCGTAACTCGCGTTGCCGATGAATATCGCCGCGCGAGTCACCCAGCCCGAACCCGTCGCCGATTCGAGGCTCAGTGTGCTGGCGATCAGCACGAAAGCGGGCAGGCCGTAATACAGCAGCGGTGCGTTAGACAGGTCGTGCCAGTTGATCCAGGCCATCCACGCATAGGCTGCTACGGCCATGCATCCGGCAAGCGGCAGCTTGATCCAGACTCCGAATTTCCAGAGTTGGTAGGCCAAAATACCGAGCGGGAACTCGAACATCCGCTGATTCGTATAGAACGCGGCAAATACCCCGTGCGAGTGCGATGCCTTCGCCGCGCAAAAGATCGCAAGGAGCAACGCTGACGTGAGCAGCAGGCGGTGACGACGCATCACGATCAGCGAGACGGCGGTGACCGCGTAAAACAGCATTTCGTAGTTCAGCGTCCAGCCGACGAACAACATCGGGAATATCTGGCCACTTTCCTTGCGATAGGGAATGAAAAACAGCGATTTCAGCAGATTCCCGAGGTCGGCGGTCGTCGAATTCAACAGCTCAGGAGCGGTGAGTGCTCCGACGAATACGCCAAACGTCAGCACCCAGTACAGCGGCACGATGCGGGCAATGCGGTCCGCGAGAAAGCGCTGTGCGGTCAATTCGGGGTTGTCCAGCACGAGGGCGATGACGAAACCGCTTATGACGAAGAAAATGTCGACGCCAAATTCACCGAACGTGTGTCCAGTCGGCGACATGATGTGAAAGAAGATGACCGTTGTGGCTGCAACGGCGCGCAGCACGGTGAGCGACTTTAACTTTTGCATGTTGGGTGCGCGGTCTGCGCGTTCGCCAATGGCGGCCGGGGCGGATGTGCTGCGTTTGATCGCGGCTATTCTGACATTGCTGAAAGTTATGCGAATGCGTAGTTTTGTGGGCGAGCGTACAGAAGTCAGCAATTAGTTAAAGAATTACCTTGTCCGAAATTCGAAAGTCTCTGTCCGCACAACCGGCCGGCAACACATTACATTGGCCTCCAGTTCGATACCGCGTTTGCATATGCAGTAGCGCGAAAGCCGATTCCACGGAGTGAAGCCATGAAAGCCATCCAGTTCAAGACCTTCGGCAAGCCCGAGGTGCTCGAATACGTCGATCTGCCCACGCCCGTGCCCGGCGCCGATAGTGCGCTCGTGCAGGTGCGCGCCGCCTCGGTCAACCCGAGCGACGTGAAGAACGTCTCCGGCCATTTCGAGCACACGGTGCCGCCGCGCGTGCCGGGGCGCGACTTCAGCGGCGTGGTGGTGGCGGGCCCGGCGCACTGGCTCGGCGCCGAGGTCTGGGGCACGGGCGGCGACATCGGCTTCACGCGCGACGGCACGCACGCCGAGTTCATCGAGGTGCCCGTGGCCGCGCTCGCGCGCAAGCCCGCGGCGCTTTCGCATGCGCAGGCCGCGTCCATTGGCGTGAATTTCGTCGTGGCGTGGCTTGGCACCGTCGATTACGCGCATCTCGCCGAGGGCGAAACGATTGCCGTGATCGGCGTATCGGGCGGCGTGGGCGGCGCGGTCACGCAGATCGCAAAGGCGCGCGGCGCGCGCGTGATCGGCGTGGGCCGCGAGGCGCCGCTTGCCGGCTCGCCGGCCGCGCGTCTGATCGACGCCTTCGTGCCCATGAACGAGCACACCGCCGAACGCGTGCGCGAGCTGACGGGCGGCGCGGGCGCGGACGTGGTCTACGACGCCGTGGGCGGCGTGGCGTTCGAACTGGCGCTCTCGCTTGCGAAGCGGCGTGGCCGCGTGGTCGAGATCAGTGCAACCGGCAAGCGGCGCGTGGAGTTCGACCTGATCGACTTCTATCACAACGAAACGCAGTTGCTCGGCGCCGATAGCGCGAAGCTCGGCGTCGCAGAATCCGCGCCGCTCATGCGTGCGATTGCCGAAGCGTTCGATGCGGGCCGGTTCGAGCCGCCGGTCGTGGCCGTGCACTTCCCGCTCGCACGCTCGCGCGAGGCCTACGAGGCGGTCGCGGCGGGCACGCCCGGGCGCGTCGTGATCGACATGGCGTGAGCGCCGGACGACGAACGGGAGAGGGCGATGAAGGGGTATCTGGTGTCGTTCGCGGTCGGCGCGCTCGCGGGGCTGCTCTACAACGTGCTGCAGGTGAAGTCGCCGGCGCCGCCGACCATCGCGCTCGTCGGGCTGCTCGGCATGCTGGCGGGCGAGAACGTCATCGGCCTCGTGCGCGCGTGCGTCGCGCACCTTGCGGGGTGAGCGGGCTGCGCGGGGCAATCGTTGCCCCGCGCGCGGGATAGCGGCCCGCGCGCATGTTACTGGGCAGCTAGCTCACGCCTCGGCCCGCACGAGCCGCTCGGGCAGGCGTGCGCGCAGCGCACGCGCATCGAGCGCCGCAAGATCCTTGTCGAGTTCGAGCGTGACGAGGCTGCGCGTTTGCGCGTCGATCGCCTTGCGCAGCACGCCGAGGAACGCCGGAGGCGCCGCGAGCACGAGCGTGCCGTAGCGCGCGTCGTTGCGGCCCTTCGTGAGCGTCGTCGCGATCTCCGCGGCGAACACGGTGGCTTCGTGGTCGTGCTGGCTGGTGTCAGGGTCGGTCGCGCTGCGGCCGAAACCGACGCGGTCGGTGGTGCGCCCCGGTTTGTCGGTCACGAGGTTCTCATCGAGCATGCGGCCCTGCAAATGCAGCAGCGTCTCGACTTCGTCGATGGCGCCCAGCGGGCTTTCTGCGGCGAAAATGCGCGCGGTCACACGGTTGGCGACGACAATCCAGATCGTTTTCGACATGTTCGACTCCCTGCCATGGCGTCCGGCGCATGAGGCAGCCGGGCGGTTGAGAGGACTCGCGCCACGCGGCGTGAATATCAAGGGTAGCGCGCTTCGGGCCGCACGGCGCGGGAAATGCCGCCGCGCCCGACTATGTGCCTCGTGCGCCGCCGGCATGCGCGTGGCGCGAAGCGTCGGGCCGGCGAGCCGCATGCCCCCGCAGGCCGTTTTTCTTCCCGGAATTCGAGAGGACGATTCTCGTTGCTGCCGGATTCTCTTTTTTAGCGGAAGAAACTACTCTTTGGCCGCTGCGGCCGACTCCGCGGCGCGCAGCCTATTCCACAGCGCTTCGAGGCGGCGGACGTGAAGTCGGCGTTAGACGAGCGCGAGGCGCGCATTCGCGAACTGGAAGAGGCAGCGGCGCAACGCGAGGCGCGTATGCGCAAACTGGAGGCGGAAGTCGCGCGCTTGCGCGAAGGTGCCGCGGCGTGAGCGCTCGCTCGCACCGCAACTCATCCACAAGCGGCTTATTTGGCTTTTTCCGCCGAGTTGGTGATGGCTTGTCCGCCCTTCGAGATGTCCTCGCCCGCGCCAGCGATGGTGTTGCAGGCGGCGAGGGTGACGGCGAACAGTGCAAGCGCAAACGCGAGATAACGGCTCATATCGGCTCTCCCTGAATCGAAATGGACGTCGAAAAGAAGCGGCGGCGGGCATGAGGCATGCGCGCCGCCGTTCCTTTCGATTCTACGCGCGAAGCGGGGCCATATGCGCCGAGCTTGCGCAGCTAGCCGTTTTCAGCGCCTGCGCGTCCTGCGCACGACGAGCCATTTCGGCGAGCGAAAGCGCACGATGCTCACGTAGAGCCACACGTAGGTGAGCGCGAACAGCACGACGAAGCAGAACAGGTGCAGCGTGTGGCGCCAGAACAGCGTGGCCGGAATCACGGCAATCAGGCAGAGCAGCCACAGGTACGGCGAAGTGAGCGAGTTGCGCCGCGTGAGTTCGCGTGCGTTGCGCGCGCCCACGACCCAGCGCATGAGGCGCTTGTAGACGAGCATGTGCAGGTGCACGCCATCGGGAATGCCGGGCGACATGCCGCGCACGAACTTCTTGCGGTAGATCGAGAAGCAGGTCTCGAAGATCGGATACATGAAGAGCAGCACCGGATACCAGGCCGACACGTCGCGGTTGCGCATGACGAGCAGGATCGACAGTTCGGCGAGCATGAAGCCGATGAAATACGCGCCGCCGTCGCCGAGGAAGATCAGGCCCGCCGGGAAATTCCACATGAAGAAGCCCAGCACCGCGCCCATCATGATGAACGACGCGGAAAGCACCACCGGGTCGTGCACCTGGAACGCCACGTAGGCGAGCGAGGCGAACATCATGAACGCGACCATCGAGGCGAGGCCGTTGAAGCCGTCGATGATGTTGATCGCGTTGGCGAGCGCCGCGACCGCGAGCACGGTGATGACGAAGGAAATCGCCGCGTAGGAAAGCAGGAAGTCGAGCGGCGGCACGCTGATGCGCGTGACCGCGATGCCGAGAAACCAGAACGCGAGCGCGGCGGCGGCCATCGTGCACAGGAGGCGCGCAAGCGGCGAAACGCGCTTGGTAAGGTCTTCGATCAGCCCCGAAGTGAACGCGGGCAGCCCGCACGCGACGATGCCGAGTATGCCGCCCGAAACGGCCGGATACGCGCCGTGCAACTGCGCAGCCGCCACGATGAGCCCCGCGAGGATGCCTGTTCCGCCAATGCGCGGGACGGGCCGCACGTGAAATTTTTGCACGCCCGCAAGGTCGGAGTCGACGGAGAACCTTTCATGCAGATGCGCGTAGCGCACGATCAGCAGCGTGACCAGCAATGAAACGAGAAAGCCGAGGGCGAAACTGAGCATGAAAGGAAACCGCGACCGGAAGGAGGAATGCGCGATTATACAAAGGCGGGCACGCCGCACACGCCGAACCTCCTGAGGGCGTCGGCGCGCGTGGGCTCCGGTCAGGACAAGTCATTGACTGGCCGCGCGCTCAGGTTCCCGGTGTGTCCGCGGGAGTGATTTCGAGCAGGATGACGTGATCCGGCACGTTCACGGAGAGCTGGCGCAAGTCGCGATGGCTTTCAAGCGGCTGCGCCGAAGTGAGCGGATCGTACAGGTCGACACGCTTTGCTTTTCCGCCAAAGTCGACATCGACGCGCGCAGGGGGGCTCGCGAGTGGCGCTCCCGTCGCCCGGTTCCAGATGAGCGTTTCATTCCAGAGCACCAGTACGAAGCGCCCGTCCTTCTTCTGCAGCAGCAGGCTGTTTGCCGATGGCGGCATCTCCGAAAGCGTATATGCGAGCGTGCTGCGCGCCGCAGCGCTTGTGCGTCGCGTCGTGTTGGCGTTCAGGATCGAGGTGAGATTGCGAATCGCGTAGGCCACGGGTTTGGGGCTGTTGTCGTTGCGAAAGAGCCCGTAATGCATTTCGTCGTTCTTGCGCTCCGGATCGGGCTTTTCGTCGAGCAGTTCATACACGTAGAGCCGTTTCACGCCCGCTGCCGCAGCGTCCATATAGCCGTTGAGCACGCCCTTGGCCTGTGTCGGTTCGTCGACGCCGAGCATGTACCAGCCCGCCTGTGGCAGAGAGAAGTAGCCGAACTCGGTGATGACGAGCGGTAACTGAAATCTCTGGCCGAGGTGAATGGCTGCAAGCATCCACTTGTCGCCGTTTGCATTCCAGAGCGGTTGTTCGCCGTTTTGCGGGTAGACGTGCTGATTCGCGTAGTCGGCAGAATTCGTGCGCGTCTCGACTGACTTGGGGTCGAAGCCGGTCGCGTCATATACCGGCACACCTGCAAGCTCCGGCGTGCCGTGCACGCGTGCGTAAAGATCGCGCTGTACCGCGAGCCCGGCTGCGGCGCCGGTAAGTCCCTGGTAAGTGATCGAAAAATTGTTGAGCTCGTTGGGGCCTTCGATGGCCGCGACGCTGCCCGGCACCTCGGTGTTCAACTTCGCGGCCAGCGCGATTTTTTTCTCAAAGTCCGCGCCCATCAGAAAGTTGAATTTCACGCCGCGCTGCGCGAGATACACGTAGCTCGAGAACGGGATGGACGAGCCGGGCGCGTAATCGCGAACGTGGTGGATGCCGAGCCATGCCATATCGTCGGCGACGTTGTGCACGTTGACGTACGCGCCGTCGGTGTAACTGACGTGGGTCACGACCGCGAGCGTCTGGAGGAAGTCGTCGGCGGGCATTGCCTGTGCCGCGCCACTCGCGTGCGCCGCCGTTGCGCAGGCGAGCGCGCAAAAGCCGGTCGCGAGGCTTCCGGCGACACGCGTGCCAGGCCGCCCACGCGGTTTCGCCAGGCTTACGTGTCGCAAACGCTGGGAGGCGGTTCGTCTGGCGAGCAGGCCAGCGATGAGTGCTACGGGATGCTTCACGGCGTATTCCTCGCGTGGGGCGGCCGCCGCCGGATGCGCGCGCCTTGCCTCTCGTGGCGGCGTCTCGATGGTTCTGTCCCGGTTGGAGCGGATTTCAGGGCCCATTTTGATGCGCAGTTGCCGCCTTCGTGTGTGCGACGGCGAACGGATGGGCATTCCGCGAAAGCTTAAATTCCTGCTACAACCGATGCCTTACAAAAAAATAAGGAATCCTTCATATCAATCGGCCCCCTTTCGGGCACATCTGAAAACGGGCTGCAATGGCAGGACAGGAAGTCCTGATTCCACGCACCGTCACTCCCCCGCGAAGCGCATCGCCGTTGCGTTATGTGCGCGAACGCACATAACGCTTTGCGCGCATGCGCCCAGTCACACGGCTTGTGCATGACGCCGCCGACGATCACAGACAGTTGGTGGGATTGCGCACGGTCTGCCTGTTGCTCACACCGTAATGTGTTGTCGTGGCCGTCGGGCGAGCAGCGTATGCATGAATCGCTCGGGGCACGGGGTCCGTGTGTCCGCTCCTGGCGGACGAACGCATCGGCCACAAACGTCTGACGAACACGACACGCACTGGGGCAGGGACATGTCAGAGTTAACGCAACGGTCAGAGCTTACGCAACGTACGGTCGATATCGTGCTGCAACGTACGGTCGATGTCGTGCTGATCGTGCTGGGCGCGATATGCGCCGTACACCTGAATCTGAATTCCGGGCAGGTGGCCGCGGTGCATCACCCCGATCCCACGCTGGTGGCGTTTTGCGCGGCGCTTGCCCTCTCGGTCTTTCCCGCCTGCGGAACCTATGGCACACGTGGCAGCCGGTCGCCGATCAGCGTCGCGGGCCGTACGGCGTTCGCCTGGCTCGCGGTGCAGCTCTGCGGACTCGTGCTGCTTTATGCGATTCATCACGATCACTTGCTGGCGCTGCCGTGGTTCATGTACTGGACATTGACAACGGGTATTTCGCTGCTGCTCTCGCACACGCTGTTCTTTTCGGAATTGAGCGTGTTGCGCGTGACGCGTGCCTGGTGGCGCCGGGAGACGCTCGAGGTCGGTGCGCGCGACGCGGTTCGCAGCGCCGTCGTCGGGCATGCCTTGAAGCGCCTCTTCGACGTTGTGGCGGCAGTTGGCGCGATTGTCGTGCTCTCGCCGCTGCTCGTCATGCTCGCGCTGCTGGTCAAGCGCGATGGCGGGCCGGCGTTGTACGGCCATACGCGCGTAGGACGCCATGGCAAGAAGTTCCGCTGTCTCAAGTTCCGCTCGATGGTGATGAATTCTGAGCAGGTGCTCAAGGAACTCCTCGAGCGCGATCCCGAAGCCCGCGCCGAATGGGAGCGTGAATTCAAGTTGAAGAACGACGTGCGCGTGACGCGGGTCGGCCACTTTCTGCGCCGCTCGAGCCTCGATGAACTGCCGCAGCTCTGGAACGTCCTGCGCGGCCAGATGAGCTTTGTCGGGCCGCGCCCGATCATCGATCAGGAGCTCGAGCGCTATGGCGAGGCGAGAAAGTACTACCTGATGGTCACGCCGGGTATTACGGGCCTGTGGCAGGTGAGCGGGCGCAATGATATCGACTACGCGACGCGCGTTTTGCTCGACGTTTCGTATGTGGAGAACTGGACCTTCCGGAAGGACATCGGGATTCTGTTCAAGACGTTTTTCGTGGTGATCCGCGGCACCGGCGCGTATTGAACTGAAGACGGGCCGCAGGCGGGAACGGAAAGCGGGCTGCGAAGGTGTTAGCGGCAGGCGCGCTTGGCATATCAGGTATCCGGGTCACACGGCATGATCCGGAACGCGTGTAACGGATTGGGGGTGTTGCGATGGGACTCAACGCGATGAACTGGATCGGGACTGAGCACGCGCGTGTCGTGCGGGAATTCGGACTGGCGGGTGCGCTGCGCCGCGGGGCTGCGTGTGCCGTTTGCCTCGTGCTCACGGCGCTCAGCGGCTGTGCCCTTGCGCCGGGCATGACCTACACCGCCGGAGGGGGCGCCGCCGGGACGAACCCGGGCGCCGGTGCGGCATCTGGCACGGCTGTGCCCGAGAGTGTGGCGACCAAGGGAATCGCGGGGGCGCCATCCGGCACGCTCGTCGAGATTACAAGGGACCTGGTGGACAAGGAAGCTGCGGCGCGCCCCAAGGGCATTCCCGAGGACGTGGAGAAGATGTTCGCCAAGGCCACGCCGTATGAAATCGGCCCCGGCGATATTCTCACCATCGTGGTGTGGGATCACCCTGAGCTCAACCTGCCCGGCGGCGCCGGTGCCGGCGACGCTCCTTCGGGCGCTAGTTCGGTTGCGTCCGGCTACACAGTCGATAACAACGGATTTATTCAGTATGCGTACATTGGTCCGCTGAAAGTCCTGGGTCTTTCGGAGATGGGCGTTCGCGACGTCCTCGCGCAGAAGCTCGCGAAATACGTGCGTCAGCCGCAGATCACCGTGCGCATCGAGACCTATCGCAGCAAGCGCGTGTATCTGGACGGCGAGGTCAAGACGCCGGGCGTGCAAGTGCTCAACGACAGACCGATGACGTTGCCCGAGGCGATCAATCGCGCGGGTGGCTTCACCGCCAATGCCGACCGCTCGCATGTGTCTGTGACACGTGGCGACACGACCGTGGATATCGATATGCCGGCGATGATCCGCAAGGGGTTCAATCCCGACCGGATCGTTCTGCGCGACGGCGACCTTGTGCGGATCTTTGCGCAGACAGACAGCAAGGTGTTCGTCGTCGGCGAGGTCGAGCGTCCTGGCGGCGTGATGTTCAATAACGGACGTATGTCGCTCAATGAGGCGCTTGGCAACGCGGGAGGGATCAACCAGTCGTCGGGCGATGCCTCGCAGGTGTATGTCGTGCGTGGACGCGATACCAGCCAGCCGGTCGTGTTCCATCTCGACGCGAGCAGCGCTTCTGCCATGGCCACGGCCGACTCGTTCGAGCTCAAGCCCAACGATGTCGTGTTCGTCGATACGTCTGCTCTCGTGAAGTGGAGTCGTGTCATCAGCCTGATATTGCCGACAACCCAGGCCGCGGCGACCAGCCGTGCGATTGGATATTGATGTCCATATGAAAAACGCAAACCACACGAACCGCGTCAGCCGACCTGTTCGAAATCGGGGGAACACGATGAATAACCGCGACTTCCTGCTTGAAGGGCCAGCGGAGACGATCATGCCGATCGCCCCCGACGGCGGACACATGGGCAATCTGCTGGATACGCTATATGCGGGCCGCAAGACGATCCTGATCGTCACGATCATCTTTACGCTTATCGGCACCCTCTACGCGGTACTGGCGTCGCCCGTCTATCAATCGGACATGCTCATCCAGGTGGAGGAGAGCCCGAACGCGGCGAAATCGGCGCTGGCGGATCTGTCCTCCCAGTTCGCGGTCAAGACCCAGGCGTCGGCGGAAATGGAGGTATTGCGTTCGCGGATGGTCGTGTCGTCCGCCGTCGATGCGACGAAGCTTTATATCAAGGCGACGCCGCGCTACTTCCCCGTGGTGGGCCGCTGGGCTGCGCGGCATCTGAGCCTCGACGGCTGGTCGGGTTGGGGCGGATATGCATGGGGTGCCGAGGCGATCGAGGTGACGCAATTCGACGTGCCGGCGCGCCTGCAAGGCAGACCGTTCGTCTTGACCTACCGGGGCAACGGCGCCTACACGCTCGAAGGCGCCGGCCTCACGCTCGAAGGGCATGTGGGACAAGCGCTGCACGCGCCGACCGTGGGCGGCGCGATCGACCTCCTCGTGGGCCGGATAGACGGCCAACCGGGCACGATCTTCAACGTGATGCGCGTGTCCGAACTGAGCGCGATCCAGTCGCTGCAGACGGCGGTCGCCATTACGGAAAAGGGCAAGGAGTCCGATGTCATTGGCGTCGCGCTGGATGGCGAAGACCCGGTTCTGACCAGCACCATTCTCAATGCAATCGGCAACGAGTACATCCGGCAGAACGCCCAGCGCACGCAGGAAGAAGCGGAAAAGCAGATTGCCTTCCTCGACCGGCAACTGCCTCTGCTCAAGGCACAGCTCGAGAAGGCCGAGAACGAGTTCAACACGTTCCGCTCCGAGCACGGCGCCGTCAATCTCGATGCCGAAGCTTCGGCGCTGTTGCAGAGTTCGGCACTGGCGCAGCAGCGTATCGCCGACCTGCAGCAGCAACGCGCGCAGGCGATGGCCCGTTTCACCGACGACAATCCGGCTCTCGTCGCCATCAACGGGCAACTGTCCGAAGCGGAGAAGTCGCTGGAGCGCCTCGCTGGACAGACCCGCGCGCTGCCGCCGGTTGAGCAGCAGCTCGTGCGCCTGCAGCGCGAAGTCACCGTCGATACGAATATCTACACGAATCTTTTGAACAGCCGCGAGCAGTTGCGTCTGATCAAAGCCGGGCGCGTGTCGAATGTGCGCATGATCGACGCGGCGGTGCCGCCTGAAGGACCGATCCGGCCGAAGCGCGCCATCATCGTGGTCGCGGCCGTGTTTACCGGATTGTTTGCCGGTGCGGCACTCGTGCTGCTGCGTCAGCGGCTCAACCGCGGTGTCACCGTCGTGGACGAGATCGAAGCGGGCACCGGACTGGCAGTCTTCGCGGCCGTACCGCGCAGCCGCATTCAGCATTCGCTCACGCGTCGCTTGCCGCACGGCGCGCCGGATACGAACACGGTGCTCGCCCACAAGGCCGTGTTCGATCCGGCGGTCGAGAGCCTGCGCAGCTTCCGCAGCGCGCTCGAACATTCGCTGGAGGAGGCAGAAAACCGTGTCGTGCTGCTGGCAGGGCCGACACCGATGGTCGGCAAGTCGTTCGTCTCGGTCAACCTGGCGGCCGTATTCGGTGCGTCGGGCAAGCGTGTGCTCCTCGTCGACGCGGATCTGCGGCGCGGCACGTTGAACCAGCATATGGCGGTGCCGGGCATGCCGGGCGTCACCAACATTTTCGAGCCCTGCCAAAGCTATGACCACGTGGTGAATCGCGACGTGATGCCAGGCGTCGACTTCGTCGCGACCGGGGGCTATGTGACCAATGCCAGCGAACTGCTGCGCAAAGACGCGTTCAGGAACTTCGTGGCATGGGCCAACTCGACGTATGACCTCGTGCTGATCGACGCACCGCCGATTTTGCCGGTGGCCGACGCCGGGATCATTGGGAGGCTGGCTGGCACCGTGTTCGTGATCGCGCGCCAGGGTGCGACGAGCGTCGCTGATCTGCGCGAGTCCGTGCGTCGCTTTGAACAGGTTGGCGTGCCGATTCGCGGCGTGATCTTCAATGACATGACTTCGCGTCCGGGGCGCTATGGCAACGAATATGCCGCGTACGGCTATTCGAGCTACGGCTTTGCCAAGGATACGGGCGCGGCAAGGGCGGAATAGCCGCGTACTGCCGGCAATTGCCAGCCAGGCGGCGCCTCAAAAATGGGCTGGAGCGGATTCGACCTGCTTCAGCCCGCGCCTTCGGCGCGAACCCATCACGCTCTCCTGTCACCCGTCGTTCGCACTAGCGGCGACTTTCCGTGGCAATTCGCAAGCGACTCTTCGAAAACGCCTCGAGACGCGTGAGTTGGCGCGACATGAGCGACGGCGAACATTCGCCGGTGCCAAGACCGGCGACACTTCAAGACATATGAATTGCATGGCGCAGCCCGTCGGATTCCGGCTGTGCGCGATGCCTTCCACCTTGGGATGAAACACGTGCTTGCCCCCAATCTGACGATTAACGGCCGCTTCCTTGGACGCCGCGCGACGGGTGTCGATCGCTTTGCGTTCGAGACGATCCGTGCACTCGACCAACTGATCGAGTCGGGCGATCCACGCGTCGCCGGGGTGCGGACCGAAATCATCGTGCCCGAAGCGCTGGCCGCCATGCCGAATCCGTTTCGGCACGTCGCGCTGCGAGCGAGCGGAAAAGGCGGCGGCCTGCGTTGGGAGCAACTGGCGCTCCCTCAAGCTGCACGCGGCCGATTGCTGCTCAATCTCTGCAACTCCGGGCCGCTGTTGTATCGCCGTCAAATTACGGTGCTGCACGACGCGGCGCCTGCGCGCGTGCCGGACAGCTATAGCCGGTCATTTGTCGCCTGGTATCGCTTGATGGCGCCGCGCCTTGGCCGCATTTCGCGCCGCGTGATCACCGTGTCCGAATTTTCGCGGCGCGAGCTGTGCGATGCCTACCGCATTCCTGCGGAGAAGATCGGTGTCGTGTCGGAGAGCGGCGAGCACATGTTGCGTGTGCAACAGGATGGCGGCAAGGCGGCAAATTCGTTCGACGAGCGTCCATTCGTGCTTGCGGTGGGCAGCCTCAATCGTCACAAGAATTTTCAGCTTGTCGCCGATGCGGCGCGACTGATCCGCGACGCGCAGTTCGACATCGTCGTGGTGGGCGGCGGCGATGCACGAGTCTACGGAACGGGGCAAGACGCGTTGCCCGCGTTCGTGAAACATCTCGGGTACGTGAGTGACGGCGAACTCGCGGCGCTCTACCGGCGCGCAGCGTGCTTCGTTTATCCGTCGCGCTATGAGGGCTTCGGACTGCCGCCAGTCGAGGCGCTGGCGCTTGGCTGCCCGGTCATCGCTTCGCGGTTGCCGGCTGTCCAGGAGGCGTGCAGCGACGCCGTGCTCTACACCTCGCCGGACAATCCTGCGGAGCTCGCGAGCTTGCTTGAGCGAATCACGAGCGATGCCGCGTTGCGTGACAGTCTGCGTGAGCGAGGCCGCGCCCGGACTGCGGAACTCACCTGGCAAGCAACTGCCACCAGGTTGATCGAGGAGATCTCGCCGTGGCTAACGTAACGCTCGCATCGAATCTCGCTAACGATACACGCAGGTTCGGCCGTGTCGCGGTCGTGCATGAGTGGCTCGTCACCTACGCGGGATCGGAAAAAGTCGTGGAGCAGATTCTCCAGTTGTTTCCACAGGCGGATCTCTACAGCGTCGTCGACTTCTTCCCGGAGTCGCTGCGTGGCGTGCTGGGCGGCAGACACGCGACGACCTCGTTCATTCAGCATTTGCCGCGGGCGCGCAAATCGTTTCGCAGCTACCTTCCGCTCATGCCGCTCGCCATCGAGCAGTTCGATCTCTCGTCATACGATCTCGTGATTTCTTCGAGCCATGCGGTGGCGAAGGGCATCTTGACGGGGCCGAACCAGGTGCACGTCAGTTATGTCCATTCGCCGATTCGCTACGCGTGGGATCTGCAGCATCAATATCTGTGCGAGGCGGGGTTGCAGCGAGGCATGAAAAGCTGGGTCGTGCGTGCATTGCTTCACTACATGCGAATCTGGGACCAGCGCACGGCGCATGGCGTGGATGCCTTCGTCGCCAATTCCGCGTTTGTGGGGCGGCGCATTCGCAAGGCCTACGGCAGCGAAGCCGCCGTGGTCTATCCGCCAGTCGATGTGGAACGGTTCGAATTGGCTGACCGCCATGAAGACTTCTATTTGATCGCCTCGCGCATGGTGCCGTACAAGCGCATCCCGCTCATCGTCGAGGCATTTGCCACGATGCCGTCGCGGCGTCTCGTGGTGATCGGCGACGGCGCCGACTTTGCCCGCGTCAAGGCGTGCGCGACGTCCAATGTGACCTTGCTCGGCTATCAGCCCGACACGGTTCTGGTGGACTACATGCAACGCGCACGCGCTTTCGTCGTCGCCGCGGAAGAGGACTTTGGCATTTCGGTTGTCGAGGCGCAGGCGTGCGGCACGCCGGTCATCGCTTTGGGGCGTGGAGGATCGCGCGAAATCGTGGTGGATTCGCCGGACCCCGAACGCGGCACCGGGATTTTCTTCAGCGAACAGAGTGTGGAATCGATCGTTGATGCGTTGGAGCGTTTCGAACGGCTGCCACCGATCAAAGCGGAAGTCTGCCGTCGCAATGCGATGCGCTTTACGCAAGAGCGATTCAAGCAGGAGTTTTTAAGCGTCGTGGAGCGTGCGATGGATGCCGACAAAGGGTTTGCCGATGTGCCGCCTGTGGTGCGGCGCTGGCACTCAGCCTGAGTTGGCGCGATAACGAGATCGTTCACGCACGAATGCTGGGTGAACGGATGGGGGCATCGGCAAGTGGAACTGACGATATTCGGAGTCATCGTGTTCGTCGCCGGACTGGCGGCGCTCTATGTGTCGTATCGCGGCGCGATTTACGGCATGGCGGTGTTTTCCCTGTTTGGATGCACGCTCGCGCTCTCATTGGGCGGCATCGGCATTCTGCCCGCGCAAGTCTTTCTCGCATTCTTCGCCATCAGGGCGTTCAATCTCGCGGGCGGGAAGGGCCTTGCCGACGCGGTCACGCTGGACAAGCCCGGCTTCTGGCTGCTTTGTACCTGCCTGTGGGGTGTGACGGGTGCCATTCTGCTGCCGCGATTGCTGAGCGGTGCGACGCTCGTGTTCCCCGTCGACCGCAGCAGCCAGTTCATCATCTTGCAGCCGCTTGGCCCTGTGTCAGGCAATCTGTCTCAGTCGATCTATTGCATCGCGGACGTCATCGTGTATTGCTCCATGTTTGCGTTCCTGCAATATCGCGGTGTGTACCGGACGCTCGCAAACGCCATCTTTTTGCTTGCCTCGCTTGACGTGCTTGCCGGCGTCATCGACATCGTCGCGCACGCGGCGGGCCTCGACATCCTCTCGACCATCAAGACAGCGCAGTTCGCCGATTTGACCGGCCAGGAAATGGCCGGGATGGTTCGCATCAGCGGCACGTTCAGTGAAACTTCGGGTTTCGCGGCTTTTACGCTGCCGATCTTTGTCTTTTGCCTGAATCTCTGGCTCGTCGGCTATCGTTCGAAATTGTCCGGTCCGCTGGCTATTTCAACAGGATGCCTGCTGCTGCTGTCGACTTCGGGAACGGCGTATGTCGGGTTGGGGGTGTATCAGTTCGTACTGCTCTTCAGCCGGCCTGGTGTTATCTCGCGTTTTGCTCCCGTACGCAAGCAACGGCTGTGCGTTATCTCGGCTTGCGCGGGCCTGTTGGGTGTGCTCTATGTGATCGTCTTTCTGCCGGGCGTGGTGAAAGTGCTCGGGGATTTCGTCGACGCCGCGATTTTGAGCAAGGCGGATAGTGATTCCGGCGTCGAGCGGATGGGATGGAATTCCCAAGGGATCACCAACTTCTTCGAGACGTATGGAATAGGCGTTGGGCTGGGAAGCATTCGCGCGTCGAGTTTCCTGGTGGTGCTGGTGGCAAGCCTTGGTGTCGTGGGGATAGTGTGTTACGGGACGTTCCTCGGCAAGACGCTGCTCGCGCCCGTGCCTGCCCATTATCCGTTCACGGAGCGCGCCATCTCTTATTCGGCGCGGCACGCCATGATCGCCACGCTGATCGTCGCCTCGGCCTCGCTTAGCGTTTTCGAACTCGGTTCTTGTTTCTATATATTCGCGGCCGCAGCGGGCGCACTCTCGCCGCGTGTGCTGCGACGTGTGCCCGCGCGTGGTGGGTGGGTTGCCAGGGGGGCTCATGAATAAGGTGCAGGCGTCGCTATCCAAGCTTGAATTACTGGCCGTTTATTTTTCGTACGCAATTCGTTACCTTTACCCGCTCATCCTGATTCCTTATTACGGAAGAGTGCTCGGTTCCAGTGGTTACGGTGTGGTATTGGCCGGGCTGTCACTTTCCAGTGCTCTCTGGCTGGTCGTCAACTTCGGGTTTTCTACCATCGGGGGACGGGATATCGTCCATACCGAAATCGCGAGCGAACGCGATACGATTTTTCGGGATCAATTTACGGCCCGGCTGCTATTGAGCATTCCCGGTGCGATCGTAGGAGGCATTGCGGTCAGCAGGTCGGAAATTATTGCCAATGTGCCTTTTGCAGGCCTTTTCGTCGTCGCGGGAGGGTTGCTGTCCGCCTTCAACATCGGCTGGTATTTCACCAGCACGGGACGTCCGCGCACGAACGTCCTGATCGAAGTACTGGGACTTCTGCTTTCGCTCGCGCTGATCTTCACCTTCATTCGCAAGCCGACTGACGTCGACCTGGCGTTTCCGGTGATTTTCACCTCCAGTATGATCCAGACGCTGGTGGCATATTGGCTGGTTCGAAAGGAATACACCGGCTTCACTGCACCCGTGCGTGCGGCAGTGGGTCTGATCAAGCGCTCGGCTACGATCTTCATATACAGCGGAACGGCAGTCCTGGTGCTGGATGCATCCACCTATATATTGTCGCTACTGGCCGCGGCCCAGGAAGTGAGTGCCTTTGGTCTCTCCGAGCGTCTGGTGGGAGCCGCGCTGAGCATCATGGCGCCCGCCGCGCAGATCCTGGCGCCGAAGGTCATGTATCTGGTGACCCGCAACCCGGCCCGAGCGAATCTGCTTGCCCGCCGAACATTTGCTGTCTTTTTTGTGGGAGCGGTAGCCGGTGTGATCCTCACGAGATTGCTCTCTGAATGGCTCATACCGCTGATATTTGGACCGGAGCTGCGTCATGCCGTACCGGTTCTGAATATTATGGTGTTCATTCTGCCGCTTACCGTTTGCACGCGGGTATTGGGCATTTATTTTCTGATTCCCCGCAAACTCGAGAAGCTGCTTGCCTGGAGCGGTGTGATCAGCGCAGTGGTGAACCTGGTGGCGGCCATTCCCCTTGCCAGCCACTGGGGGGCCGCGGGCATGGTGTACGCGCGGATACTGGCGGAAGGATCATTGCTGGTGATGTTGATTTTCGGGATCTGGAAGGCGGGGTTGTTCCGCGAGATTCTCGGGATCAACGAAGGCGTCTCTTTACCGGCGAGATTTGGAAGATGGCTCGAATAGCGACATACGCGAATCGTTTTGCACATGCGTTGTGGTGTACGCGTGAAGACAGCCCATACGTCTTGCGCATTCCTGCGGGCAATGGTCGATGAGGTCAATGATGGAATCGAGCTTCAGTTCGCGAGTCACGATGGCCGAGCCAATGAGTCGGCCTTCATTTGGCAAGGATCCGAAAATCTGCCTGATCTTTGCAACGCGTGGTCGCGCAGACATTCTCAAGGACGTCGTTGCCTTCGCCAACGTGCAAACGGTGAAGCCTGATCTCATAATCGTGTCCTGCGTCTGCGATGAGGATGTTGGCGACCTGGCCGTCCAACCTGGAATGATCGTGCTGAAGGGGCGCCCTGGGCTCACGACGCAACGCAATCACGCGTTGGATCATGTGCCGAACGATGTCGACGTCGTGATTTTTCTGGACGACGACTTTCTGATGCACCGCGAATGGATTGCGCAAGCGCTCAAGGCTCTGGATAGCGATCCGTCTATTGCGTGTGTCACCGGCACCGTCATCGCGGACGGCATTCATGGGCCAGGCTATTCCTTCGATGAAGGGCGCGCACTCGTTGCCCGGATCGGCGAAGTGCCGGAAAAGATGATCGTCGCGCCGACCGGTGGCCCTTATGGGTGCAACATGGCGTTCCGCGCCAGCAGCATCGCTGGCCTGCGCTTCGATGAGCGCCTCGTTCTTTATGGCTGGCAGGAGGATCGTGATTTCGGAGGCCAGATCTGGAACCGGGGCGATCTCGTCGTGCGTATCAATACTGCGCTCGGCGTGCACCTGGGAGTCAAGCGCGGCAGGGTGTCCGGATGCAAACTCGGCTATTCGCAGGTGATCAACCCGCTCTATCTGGTGAAAAAGAAGACGATGCCTTTGCGCCCGGCGGTCGATCATGTCATGCGCAATATCGCGAGCAATATTGTTCGAAGCTTCGCACCGGAGCCATGGATCGACCGGCGAGGGCGTCTGGTTGGCAATTTGATCGGGTTGTGGGACTTCCTTCGAGGAAGGCTGACGCCCGAGCGACCCGAGAGCTTTTAGAGAAAGTGGCAGTCGCTAGCGATGAACAAAGACTCCCATTTGGCGGTGCCAGATTGCCTGCGCGGCCTCGCAGCCATATCTGTCCTGCTCTTTCACCTCAATCACTGGCTTGGGATCCCATGGTTGGCCCCCAACGCGGGCATTGCTGTCGACTTCTTCTTTGGCCTGTCGGGTTATGTCCTGTGCGTGGCGTACCGTGGCCGCTTCGAAAGAGGGATGAGCGGCGCGCTTTTCGCGCGTGTCAGACTCATACGGCTGATGCCGATGATCGTAATCGGAACCCTGTTGAGTGCATCGTATCTGGCGGCGAGATATGTTCTACTTCACGATTCCGACATTTCGCCAGGCTGGCTCGCGGCCGCCACGCTTCTCGGTCTATCATGTATTCCGACCTTCGGTGCTCCGCATGCGATTGGAGGGCCACAGGTTTTTCCGCTCAATGGCCCCGAATACACGCTTTTTCTCGAGCTGGTCGTCAATCTCTTCTGGATGCTCACACGCCGATTTGACGGAATGAAGTTCGCACTCGTCATGGCGATCGCGGGCTATACGCTTACCTCGGTGTTTGGCATGGGAGGCGATACACCGCAGACTTTCCTTTCCGGTTTTCCACGCGTATTTGGCGCTTACTATCTGGGCGTCCTGCTTTATCACGGCAATGTGAAATTCGGGCTGCTCTCGTTGAAGATCTGGAAATCGCTATTTCTTCCAGCGTGCGTGATGACCGTGGTCATTATGGGGTGGAATGGCCAGATCCCCTTCTTCGTACAGTGGCTGTGGGCTGCCGGCGTGATGCCGTTGCTGATCCTCGGCGGGTCTTCGATTGCGCTCACCGGGCCCGTGCGGGCAGTCGCGCTCGTTCTTGGCGAACTGTCGTATCCGGTGTACGCGTTGCATTACCCCACGTTTGTCTGGCTCAACGGCACCTATCAGCAGTTGATGCACAGAAAGGATCCGATTCTGGAGGCTGTCGTGTTCTTGCCAGCGATCCTGCTGGCGAGTTATCTCATCATGCGGTTCATCGATACGCCGATACGCGCCTGGCTCGTTTCCCGATTTGGCCGATCGACGCCTAAACCGGTTCTCGACACCACGGCGGCCGACACACCCGTTTGAGCCGGCGCGCGGCGCTCGCCCGCGGGCACGCTGGATATGCGCGCGTTTGCGTGCGGTATCCAGCAGTGCCGCGCTGGCTGTGTCGATAGCATACGCGTCGGAGAAAACAACATTGCCCCGCGTAAGGGGGAAGGCGCGTTTGCGCGAAACTGCCCGGAAACTCCGCGGCTATCGCCGTGGCCGTTCGAGCGGTCATCCGATCGGTTGCCTGGACACGGTGTGAGAAGAATTGACGCTTGAACGTGGGGGTGGATTATGAAAACGATCGCGTCGAAGACGATAGCTTTCAACGGCAAGTTCTTCGGGGCAGGGCCGACGGGCGTGCATAAGGTCGCCGAGCAACTCGTTGCCGCGATCGACGCGTTGATTGCCGGGCAAACTGGCAGCGGCGTCGATTGCGCACTCGTAGTCAGAGACCGCGTCGAGATCCCGCCCTACCGTAACATTTCGTGCGTTCGCGAGAGTCGCTGGGTCCGCAAGATTCACCGGATCGCGTGGGAGCAATGCTATCTCCCGCTGGCTCGCAGAAGGGACTTCATACTCAATTTATGCAACCTCGGGCCACTGATTCACCGGGATTCGGCGACGATGATACACGACGCCCAGGTGTATTCGGCCCCCGAATCCTATTCGCTTCCTTTTCGGCTTTGGTACAAATCGCTCTACTTTTTCATCGGTAAGCGGCACAAGATCATTTTTACCGTATCCGAGTTTTCTAAGGGCGAGCTCGTCCGCTATGGCGTTGCCGACGCCGACAAGATCGTCGTTGTGCATAACGGCTGCGACCATGTCCTGCAGGTTCAGCCCGACGCGCGGCAGCTTGCTGTGTTGGGCCTGAAGCCGCGGCGCTATGTGCTCGCACTCGCGAACACGCAGAAGCACAAGAACATCGGCATTCTGCTGAAGGCCTTCGCAGGCGCACAGCTGAGCGACGTCGAACTCGTGTTGTTCGGCGGGGCGACGCAGGCCGACTTCGAATATCTCGGGCATACCGTGCCTCCTAACGTGCGATTTACCGGACGCATTAGCGATGCCGAGCTCGTTGGGCTGATGAGCCATGCCGGCGCACTGGCCTTTCCCTCGCTGACGGAAGGGTTTGGTTTGCCGCCGCTGGAGGCGATGGCGCTAGGTTGTCCGGTCGTCGCTGCGCCGTTTGGTGCGCTTCCGGAAGTTTGCGGCAAGGCGGTGCTGTATGCCGATCCGTTGGACCCGGACGCATGGCGGCTGAATATTCTGGCCATACTCAACGATGAAAACGTGCGGCAATCCCTGATATCCGCTGGACTCCGGCAGGCAGGCGGCTTCACCTGGAGACAGGCGGCGCGCAGCGTGTTCGAGACCGTGAAGGCCGCGAGCGGCTGAACATCTTAAAAGAGAGCTTTCGGGGGCACGCAATGTCTATTGATGTCGACTTCTCATTGGCGCTCAATGATCGAACCGGCAAGCTATTTTTGGGGAAGGACATCATTTCGACGCTCGGAGCCAGGGTGACGAGGGTGCACTACGGACGATTTCACGAATTTCCCCACAGCGACCTGATGCGCCGGGTCGTCGGCCGGTTGACTCACAAGGAAACCATTGCGCGGGTACGCCACTCCCGGCTGGTTTCATTGTTGCCGGCCATCCGCGATCCACGCCCAACGCTGCATCTCGATCCACTGAGTGTCGTGCGCCATCGTCTGGAAGCACGCGACATTGTGCTCTGCCACGATGTGGGTCCGATCACGCATCCGCAGTACTTCGCGCCGGGTGTGAAAGACCTGTATCTCCTCGCCTATGAGCAGATCCAGCGAATGAAGCCGCACATGGTATTTGTCAGCAAGACTTCCCAGCGGGAATTTCACCGGCTGTACGGTGATGACTTCGCCTCGTCGAACGTCATCTACATTCCCACTCGCCTGGGGGTCAAGGAAGGAGAGGTGCGTCCGGTGGAAGGCGTTTCGCGCCGTTTTCTGCTGACGGTGGGGAGTATCGGAGATCGCAAGAACCAGGCGCGTTGTATTGAGGCGTTCTCGGCAAGCGGTCTCGTGGAGAAAGGCTGGCAGTATGTCATTGTCGGCGGGCGCGAGTCTGGCGCCGACGTCGCTATTGAACTCGCCAGGCAATCTCCCGGTGTGGTGATGCCGGGATACACGAGAGATGACGAGCTTCGTTGGCTTTACCGCAACGCATCCGGTTTCGTGCTGATGAGTCTGCTGGAAGGATTCGGAATGCCGGTGATCGAGGCGATAGAGCACGATTTGCCATGCCTCGTTTCCCGCGCGAGCATCTTGACGGAAGTCGGTGGCGACGCGATGTTGTGCGCCGATCCGCTTGCTCGTGAATCGATCGCGTATGGGATGTACTCGCTAGCGGAAATGCCGGAAGAGGAGCGCCTCCGGCGCATTGCCCAGGCGCGCGCGCATCTGCGGATGTTTGCGCGCGAACCGATACTCGCCAGTTGGAGAGATCTGGTCGAGAAGGTCGGGTAATCCGCTCGATCGTGCTGGACCGAACGCCGCGGGCTCAATGACCGCTGGCGATCTCGCACATTAAAAAAGCAAGGCCCGCCACGGCGGGCCGGGCGGGCCAGGGCAATTCCGGAAACGCGGTCGTGACCGTCCCGGTCTTTCGTCCAAGCCGGAGCTTCACGCGCCGCAGGCCGAGTATCGTCGAGGCCTGGGGCGGGCGAATCACTCCTGGTAAGAACGTAATACTAGTCGCCGCCCCCTTTAAAAGTCGACATCGCAGCTCGCCGGGTGGCATTCACCGCCGAAAACGCTGCGGCCTTGGCGCGATCGCGCACGGCGCTTCGTCCCGGCGGAGTGGGGTTGAGTCCGAGTTTTCGAAGGTAATAGTTGGCCCGATAGACGTCGGCGCGCAAAGTGTTCAGAAACTGGAAATTTACGCTCAAGGTCACCGAGATATTGTCGCCGTTCTTCAGCCAGTGCGGGCAATTGACCGGAACGTGCACGCCGTTTCCGGGAGCCAGTCTGTACGTCTTCGCCCGGTCCTGCAACTCGGGTCGATAGTTCGGCGCGTTGTGGTCGACGGTCCAGAATCGCTCGAGTTCCGCCTCCGGCAGAACCTGCCGGTCTTCCCGATCGAAGACGTACAAATCCTTTTGCCCGTGGATTTGAAGGATGAAATTGCATTCGCGGTCGATGTGATACGCCGTCACCCGCTTCGGTGACGTCACGAAAATAATGAGGTCTTCCCGCTTGATCATGGATTCGATGTCGCCGCCCACCATACCCTTGATTTCCGCCATCGCATGCCTGTACAGCTCGGCGTAGGCAGGATCTTGTTGCGGGCCTCTGAAGATGAACCAGGCGTTGGAATCTTCCAGCTGCTCTAATGCATTCAGCGGCGAGAACGCGCGATTCGTATCATTCCATTTTTGACCAGGCGAGACGTCACCCATGTCGTAGTAGAGGTCAGCTGGACGCGTTTTCAGGGTCCGCTCCGCCAATTCCATCAATTGAGGAAGTTGCAAGAGCGGATGGGATGCCAGATGGTGGGAGACGTCGAAGCTCTTCCGCTCGAAGTTTTCCCGAAACACCGCAGCATCCGCGTCGATCCACTTGTCAGGCAATGTCGCTTCGAGAACCGGGGGAACGGTAGTGGTCTCCATGTGATCGCTCCTTTCAATCTAATGAGGGTTGGGATAAGCAATATCCCTTGGTATTTGGGCACCCAATTGCGTTGGACCGCGCGAAACACGTACAACTCGTTATCTAAAGTCAGTTGCGGCCTGGGGTCTAATTGGCCGCATCGGCGAACCTGTAAAGCCACGCGGGCGTTCCCTTCAGGGCTACCCAGCCAGGGCCGGGTTCAATGTTCGGCATCGCTAGCGACACGACCGCTCGCGCGCCGGTTTGACGGAACGCCTGCATGACCTCATCACGCTGTTGCGCCGTGAGCTGCGTCCAGAATGTCTCACTGAAATTCGGCCAGAGGACTTCGTCTTTGCGGTCAAGGCGGTTGCGGTCCTGGGGCTCGACACGGTACGGGAGACCGCCAAACTCGGCGACGATGCGCAAGCGCGACACGTAGGCCCAGCTGACCCTGACAGTGGGATAGCTATCCCGGATCACAGCGATCGGGTCGCCCGGCTGCAACCCTTGGGCAGTCAGCGCGTCGGCAATCCGCCATTTCGGGTCGTCGTGAAAGTCCGCTTGACGGGCCGCCGCCACGAACGAAGGCCCATCTGTTATTGCGAGTTCTCCGATCAGACCGGCGCTGTAGATGATGGCGAGGGCTGTGGTGAGCAGGCGGCGAGATTGCAGCGTGACATCGAGCAATGGCGCCCACGTGAGAAGCGCAATGACCATAACGAACGCACTGAGGTAGCGATCTTCGACATGAACAATGAAATAGGTGGCAAAGCCGCCGACGGTCGGCAACAGCAATGGCCACGTTCGAATGATTGCCTTGACGAGCGATGCACGCCATGAACGTCTGGCAACGATAAACAAGAGAGCCGCGGCGAGCGAAAGCACCGTTGGATGTTGCTTGATTATCTGCTGCAAGCTCCACAGCGACCGGCCCATTGCGATCAATTGCATTTTCAGGCTGAAGAACGACTTGAAGCCCTTGTACCAATATGCGACGTCGTTATAGGGGGGGTAAGTCGTGTGGAAAGGGGTGCCAAAGCCGAAAGCAGGCAGGCCCGCCACAAGCTGACTGGTCGGATGGATTGGCCGGCCGAACTGCGCCGGGCCGCCCTGCCAATTGGTCAGGTGAGGCAGCTCGTTCACGTGCCAGGGGACATTCAAGGCACCGGAAGCGCCAAGCGTAAATTCCCCATAAGACCAGGAAATCCCCGCGATATAGACGGCAAAGAAAACACCGAAGGTTCCCACAACCGCACCTAACGATTTCCACAAGCCGCCCCTCATGCAGCAGTAGATGAAAAGCGTCAGCAGGAACAGGCAGGCGAATGGAGTGAAGACGCCTTTTACCCAAACGCCGAGACCAAGGACGAGACCAAGCAAAGTCGCAGTGAGCAGGTCCCGACGGCGGATCAGGGAGAGGAGCAGTCCCGAAGCAAGGATAAAGCCCGTGGTCACGAGCAAGTCGGGGCACGCGGCCGAAACGGAGTCCAGCGCCAGACACGCGCCGAGAAAAACGCAAACCCCGATCCAGATCGTAAATGGGTGCTTGCCCAGCGCAATCGAATCAGGCCAAAACAGCGCGAGAGCGCTCCGGATCAGTCCGCGCCAGGCGGCATAAGCAACCAGATAGATGACCCAGTTGATTGCCGTTATGGCATACCACTCACCCTCCGGAGTGGGGGCCGCCAGCGCCCGGGCACCGGCAACCAATGCGGGATATCCTGGATTCCAGAAGGGATTGAAAATCTCGCGCCAATCGAGGTGCGTGACGGCCCAGCTCACATTGAGATAGGAGATCCAGTCGCCATAGTATTGCGTCCGCCCGTAGAGTCCTTCGACGATACCGAGTACGCCGACAACGATCCAGGACAGGATCAGATGCACATTCCCCCGTGACCACTTTATTGTCATGTAGCACCTCCACGCTCGCAGCCAGAAGATCAATCGATAAAGGGTTAGTCGCCCAGTGGTCCAATCAGCGAAACGAGCTGCTAACGCCCAATATCAGTCGAAGTATGAGCACGGGCCGATGATTGCCATGTCGGCCGCGAACGCCGCCAAGATCCGGAACTTTCCCGCGCAGTGTGGCGAACCTCCCGGAATCTGTAGCGTGTGTCTGCACGCCTCGTTCATCGCTCGATGTCGTCCCGGCCGTCGTGTGACAGCAGGGCGTCTCGCTTACGTCCGTGTAGGCAAGTCACGCGACGAATGTAGCCGGTGGATTCGAACCGCTCTGTGCGTTGGGCAACGCGGCTTTCGATCGCGCGAGGCGAATGGGCGTGCGTTGCTCGTTGCGCAACGTTCAGGACGACGATGTGTCGCCTGCCGTCGGGACCTTGGCAGGCGCAGTGGGGGCCGCTGCGGAGAAGCGCCCCTTCTCATTGAACGTCCACGCGGAGTTGAGCAGGTAGGTCAAGCCGAGAACGAGGGCAGTCGTAACCAGCTGGGCAATCAAATAGTTCATACCAAG
Organism: Paraburkholderia sp. J8-2; assembly: GCF_905220195.1. Lineage (NCBI taxonomy): Bacteria > Pseudomonadati > Pseudomonadota > Betaproteobacteria > Burkholderiales > Burkholderiaceae > Paraburkholderia > Paraburkholderia sp. J8-2. The sequence goes on along the minus strand of NZ_CAJMZA010000002.1, from coordinate 29,089 downwards.
ACTGGTGACGAAGAACTTCATGCACAAGCCGTTCGTGAGCACGCCAAGCAAGGCGATAATGGCGAACTTCGGCGCGGTCGACAGTGGATTGCTTTTGCTTCGGAACGTAATCTGGCGGTTCAGACTGTAGTTGACGATTGCGCCGAAGCTCGCCCCGACCATCGAACTGAGGGCCGGAGAAAAGCCGGAGCGAACCATCGCAACCAGGATCGCATACTGCGTGACAGTGCCGATCGCACCGACGCCCGCATAGACCACAAACCTTCGTGCCGCGCGCAGATCAGGCATCGTTGGGGCCTGCGGATTGATAGCGTCTGCGAATCAGGTAGACCGGCCGGCTCTTCGATTCGTGGTAGATGCGGCCGATGTATTCGCCGAGCACGCCTATGCCGATCAATTGAACCCCGCCGAGCAGAAGGACGGCGGAGATCAGCGAAGCGTAGCCGGGTACGGCGACCCCTTGAATCAGGGTGCGCACAATGAGGAACGACGCATACAGGATAGCGCCAAGCGCCACGAAGCTGCCGACATAGGTCCATACGCGAAGCGGCAGCGTGCTGAAACTCGTGAAGCCCTCCAGGGCGAAGTTCCACAGTTTCCACCCGGAAAACTTCGACCTGCCGGCCAGACGCGGTTCGCGCACGTATTCGACGACCGCAGTCCGGTATCCGACCCAGGCGAACAGGCCTTTCATGAAGCGGCGCGTTTCCGGAAGCTGCTTGAGGGCGTCCACGACCTCACGCGTAATCAAGCGGAAATCACCGACGTTTTCCGGAATCTTCGTGTCGCACATCGCATTGTGTATGCGGTAGAAGATGGCTGCGGTCTGGCGCTTCAGAAAGGAGTCCGTGAGCCGGCTGACGCGTTTGGCGACGACGACGTCATGGCCTTCCCGCCATTTCTCGACCAATAACGGAATGACTTTCGGCGGGTCTTGCAGGTCGGCGTCGAAAGGGATCACGATCGAGCCGCGAGCTTCGTCGAGCCCCGCGGACAGTGCTGCCTCCTTGCCGAAATTGCGCGACAGATCGATGACGCGGATGCGGCTGTCGTCATTGGACCTGGCGATCAGCATGCGCAGCGTGTCGTCGCGGCTGCCGTCGTTGACGCAGACGATCTCGAACTGTGTTCCGTCGATCGCTTCGAGTACGGGAATCACCGCGCTGAAAAACGCCCCGATCATCTCCTCCTCGTTGTAGAACGGCACGACGAGCGACAGAAGGCACGGTTCGTCGACCACGGGCGTTTGCGCGAGCGCCGGATTGGACTGGGCGGTCGTATCGCGCGAAGCGGCCGGCGAGGTTGGCGCTTCCCTCAGAAGCGTCTCCGGAACCAGAAAGTGAGGTCGGCCGACATAGTCCATGGTTACCTCGCGGAGATGCCGCGGTTGTCCGGCTGGTGTAACGGTTTCATCGCAAACGTTGTTCGCGGCTTGCCCCGGCGGTCTGTCCGTTCAGGACTTGCTACAAAGCAGAGCGCCCGAACAGCACGCATTTAAAGTCTAGAGCGATGCGTGCCCGGCGTTCGTGCGCTCGGGCACACTGATCGCCGTAGCGGTTCAGCGTTTGACGAGGCGCAGAACCGCATCCAGCGGGGACTTTAATCGGGTCACCGGCCAGTGAACGACTTCCGAAAAAGTCTTGGGGTCACGGTGTTCCAGCGTCGAGATGACCTTCCTTTTCAGCTTGTCGCGCAACGGCGAAACGCCGGGCGGCAGCGGCTTCAGACCCATCTTGCGCAGAACGTAGTTGGCCTGATAGACCCTGGCGCGTTGCTCCAGCGACTTCATGCAGTAGTTGATGCTGATGCTCACCGAAACATTGTTGTCGTTCTTGACCCAGTGCGGCGCCAATGACGGGTGATGCACTACCTCCCCCGGGTTGAGCCGGAAGATCGTTCCGCGACTCTGCAACTGACAGCGATAGCGCGCCGCTTCGAAGTTGCCGGCGTAGTAACGTTCGACTTCCTGGTCGGGCACCAGCTCGCGATCGGTTGCGGGGAAGAGACAGACGTCCTTCGAACCCTGCAACTGGAAGAGGAAGTTGGTTTCGTGATCGATATGGAAGGGCGTCGAGATATTGGGCGAGGAGACTAACAGTGTCATCGTCACCAGGGTCATGTCGCTGCGCAGCGGGAAACCGGACAAATCCTCGAGCTCGGATGTGATTGCATCCAGGACCTGAGCATAGTCGGCATCGAACAGGTGTGCCTGGGTGAGCTTGATCCATGAGTCGTTTTCGTGAACACGGGCAAACGCCTCGGCCAGCTGCTTGCTATGTGGCATGGCGCTGAACTTGGCATCCAGCGCGCTATTCTTGAAGTTGATCGCGCGAGCGTTGCCGTTCTTTTCGAGCATCAGTTGGGCGAGTTCGGCGACCCTCGGGATCTCGAACAATCCACTCTCATGCAATACGTGATTGAACTTGAATGGATGAAGATTGAAATTGCTTTTGAATTCGGTGCTGGAAGCGTGCAGGATTTTGTCGTCTGAGGTCAGTCGGCGTGATGCATCGGCCAACACCGTACCATCGCTAGTCACAGACATGGCACACCTTCGTAGGTAGGAGGGACACTGCCTGCAGGCTACTATTGCGCCTCTTCACCCGATGTGCGTTGACGAACATCCAAACCCGTTTTGACGTTTACCCGGAACTGGGCGGTTTCCCTGGCTGGTTCATGGCGGGACGCCGACGCTGTGTCAGCGGCTTTGAAGCTGGGTCGCAGAAAATCAACGACCTCGGCATCCGTAATCGGCTTGATGTGCAATCTGAAAGCGTTGTTCAGCGAGACGACGAGGTACTGTGTCCAAAGCGCATTCCAGACTACGCCGGCGTGGCTGTCTGCAAGGAAGACGTTGTGCGGATCGTCGCCGGAGGTATTGGTGATGGCCCAGCCAGGCGACAGGCGAACCGTCTTGTAGTTTGGCCGACCTTGGGCGTCGCGCTGACCCCACATGCTTCTGAACCACGCGTTGTCTTCGAGAACGTAGACATGGCGATCCGCCGCAGCGAGCGCGCGCAAGCCATTGTTGAAGTGCTCGACGCCGGCGTCGATATTGGCTATCTCTCTGGCGGATTGCCAGCTGTCGAACTCGCCCGGCCAATCCGCGCCGCTGGCCGCGGTTGAGAGCACGACATAGGTATCCGGATGATTTATGCGGATCAGCGAGACGGCTTCGCCAATCGACTTGATGCAGGCGTCCATCACGGCTGCGGGGTGCGGTGCAGCGGGATCGCGCGACATCTCGTCGAATAGCTCGTGGCTGCTGAGATCGTTGTCGCCGATGCGAATGAACACGATGCCGCCTCGCCAGGCTTGGGGTTCTGTGTCCATCAAATCGACGAGACGGATGGCCTGGCGCTGCGATTTGCCCATCAGCTGGTCGCAAGTCGCGCCGCTAATCGCGAAGTTATAGCGGTAGTCCACCTTGGGGGGCGTGCGAGAGAGGGAACCGAGGGCTTCCCCGACAATGGCGCGGTACTTGCCTGTGCCCCAGGCGCCCCATTCCCCGAGATCGATCTGGTCACCGCGCAGCTGACCCAGGACCTCGGTCCACTGCCAGGTGGTCGCGCTCCACTTGCCGCCTCGCGTGCCCGGACCACCCGGCGTCAGCGTGTCATGGTACGACTCGCTGTTGGAGTCTCCGAGCACTGCGAGTCGTATCCTGCCGGATGGGGCTTCCGCCGCGACAGCGACAGCAACGGGGGCGCGGCGAAAGAGGCCGGGAAGGGCGAGCCTGGCAAAAAGACCGGCCACGGTCAGCGCGCCGAAGCAGGCGACCAGCAAGAACTTGCGCGAACGGGACATAGGCCAATTACCTTGATGTGACGCATCGAGATCATGGTCCCTCAAGCGCGCTTTCCTGTTTGCCTCGCACGGTTGCGGCCAGACGTTCAAGCAGTTGCTTGCCCATGACAGCAGCGCCGGCCGCGCGGAACATCTGGTTGTGCATGCCGGGAACCTCGGTGACGACCAGCTTGCCGGTGACCACTTCACCCCAACCCATGTCCTGCGCGAACAGGCGGCCCTTGAGCACCTGACCGCTGCGGAAGATCTGGACATTGCCGTCATAGGCCTTCGGGCGATAGCGCACCTGCTGTTCGCGCAGATAGCCGATATTGCGGCCGTACCAGAGGTTGTCGTCGATCATGTTGTTCGCGTTGTCGTTCTTCAAGAGTCCGAACTTCACGGCGAGCTGGGTGAGACGAAGCAGGCGAACCGTGCGAAACTGCTGGAGGAACGCAATCATGGACATCTCGCCGCGCCTTGCGAGGCGATAGTCGCGCGGGATGTCGTCCATGCGCACCTGGAACTTGCGCAACAGGCGATCGTACCAGGGCATCGTCTCCCGGTAACCCGGGCACCAGGAATCGGTGAGCACGACGAGTTCCACCGTTTCGCCCTCGCGGCGCAGCTGGTGGGCCGCTTCCAGCGCCATCGCGCCCAGCACGCAGTAGCCCATGAGGATATAGGGGCCATGCGGCTGGATCAGCCGGATGAGCCGCACGGCGTCCGCGGCGAGATCCTCGAAGGCGCGCAACGGGAAGTTGGGCTGAGGCGTCTTCGGCACCATGGGTACGTCGACAATGGTTCGCTCGTCACCGACCTGTTTGGCCAGCTCATAGAGAACCGCGATGTTGTTGAGCACGATGATGGGCGTTTGCGAACCATCCTCGTTGAATCGCACGATGTTGTGCGCTTTCGCCTCCAGCTCGGCGCGGCTGAGAAAACCGCTCACGCCCACACCGCCCGCAACTTGCGCTGTCTCGCTCCCGGCCGCGGGCGCGAGCGGGCGTTGCGGCATGACTTCTGCCGTTTCCAGTACCTCGCGCCAATTGGCGAGATGCCGGTCGATCGTCTCGATGTCGTAAAGGTCCGTGTCGCCTTCGCAGGAGATGCGCCAGCCTTCCGGGCGCCGCACCATGAAGAAGTTGAGGTCGTAGAGCGCGCCCGCGTTGAAAGAGGGCGAAGTCGTCGCGGCGTAATCCTGGCGGCGCACCTCGTCGCCCATGCCAACGAAGCTTTGCTGCAGAGCGAAGTTGACGGAGCATAGCGGCGGCCGATTCATTTCGGACACTTCGCCCGCCATTTCCATCATCTCTTCGAACGGCAGGTGAAGATGCTCGATGGCGTCGCTGAGCTTGCCGCCGCACTGCGCGGTCACGTCGGCAAGGGTGCTGCCATCGGTCACGTCGAGGCGCAGGATCACCGTGTTGATGAGCGGCCCGACGACGCCCTCGAGTTCCTGCTGATCGCGCACCGACATCTGCGTGCCCATGGCGACTTTGGCCTGGCCGGTCGCCTTTTGCAGTGACATCGCGAGGGCTGCGGCCGCCAAGCTGAAGAGGGTGACGCCTTGCGCCTTGGCGGCCGCGATCAGGTGTTCGCTCAGCGTGTCCGGCAACAGAATGGAGCGAATGACGCCCTGGAAGCGCCGTTCCGATGGCCGGGGGCGATCGCCCGCCACATCGAAACGGCTGAAGCCCTTAAGCTCCTCGCGCCAATGCACGCGAGCGCGATCGATCGCCGCGCTGGCCAGGAACTCGCCCTTCCACAGTGCGTAGTCGCCGTGGTGAAGGTCGACGTCGGGGTGGTCGGGATCGTGGCCCGCGCGCAACGCCGCGAGCCCTTCTACGAGTTCGCGCACGAGGATCGCGAACGACCAGCCGTCCATCACGAGCGAATGGAAGGTCAGCTGCAATTCGCCTTGCGTGCCCGACCTCGGCAACCACACGGCGCGGAAAAACGAGGCGGACGACAACTCGAAAGGCGTGCGGGCCTGCGCTTCACCCACACGCTGCGCCGCGGCGAGCGCCGCCTTTTCGTCCAGACCGCCAAGATCCACGACTTCCAGCCGGAAGGGGGCGCGGCTCCAGACCTGCTGGCGCAGCCCCGCGCCCGTCATCAGAAAGCCGGTGCGCAATATCTCGTGCCGCGCGACCAGTTCGGCTAGCACCTGTTCGATGCTCGCGGCCGTGAGCGGTCCCGACAATTGCAGCCGGAAAGCGATATTGAGCGCGGAGGCCTTCGGCGACGCCTTCTGCTCGTGCCAGTAGCGTACCTGGCAGGCGGTCGCCGGGAACAGGGCATGGCCCGCCTCGACCTCCTGCACAGGCGCGATATTCAAGGCTATCCCGTTCATCGCTCAGGCTCCTTCAGCAATCCTGCGCTTGAAGTTGAGGATCGACGGCCTCGCCACGGCGGGCGCCTCGGCCGGCTCGTCCGTCTGCGTGCCGTCAAGGCTGGCTGCCAACTGCTCGATCGTGACGTTCTTCATGAGCTGGCGAGCATCGACGCCCAGCCCGCGCTCGTTCATCCGCGCGACGATGCGGAACAACTGGAGGCTGTCTGCGCCAAGGCTGAAGAACTTCTGGTCGATGCCGACATGCTGCAGGCCAAGCACATCGCCCCAGATCGCGGCGATCGTGGTCTGCGTCGGCGTCAGCGTCACGGGTTCGGCCACGGCGGCGGTGATCTGCGCCGGTTCGCTCGCCTCGGGTTCGGTGGCCGCGGATTCGACCGGCATCGGCGCTTGCGGCACGACCTTGAGCGCAGCGTGCGGCTGACGCACCGGCGTGGCCACCATGTCCGGCGTCGGCACCGGCAGGGCCTTGCGGTCGAGCTTGCCGTTGCTGGTCTGGGGCAGGGCGTCGAGTGTCATCCACAGCGTCGGCACCATGTAGGACGGCAGCTGACCGGCGACATAGGCCGCGACCGCGCCCTGGTCGGGTTTGTCGGAGCCCGCACCGACGAGGTAGCCCACGAGGCGCGCGCTGTCGCTCACCGTGTGCAGGGCGACGGCGGCTGCGGCAACGCCGGGCGCCTTGCGCAAGGTGGACTCGATTTCCTCGATCTCGATGCGGAAGCCGCGCAGCTTGATCTGCTGGTCGCGGCGGCCCAGATGCTGGAGCGAGCCATCGGCGAGCCGCTTCGCAAGATCGCCGGTACGGTAGAGCCGGCGCGGCGCAGCGCCTTCGATGGCAACCGGTTTGAACGCGGCATCGGTCAGGTCAGGGCGGTTGAAATAGCCCTTTGCCAGGCCTTCGCCGCCAATCCACAGGTCGCCGCTCACGCCTTCCGGCGCCAGATGCAGGTCGTCGGTCAGCACGTGCAGGTCGGTATTGGCGAGCGGCGCGCCGATCACCACGGGTGCGTTCGCAACGACACGCGAGGCTGAAGACCAGATCGTCGTTTCGGTCGGGCCGTAGAGGTTCCAGACCTCAGCGCCGGTCGCGAGCAACTCGTCGGCGAGGTCGCGCGGCAACGGCTCGCCGCCGCACAGGATCTTGAAGCCCTTCGGCGCCTTGAAGCCTGCCTCGAGCAGCATGCGCCACAGCGAAGGCGTCGCCTGGAGAACGGTGGCGGCTTCTTCCCTCAGGCGGGTCACCAGCTCAAAGCCGGTGCGCACTTCTGCGTGCCCGGCGATGAAGGTGCGGCCGCCGGAGATGAGCGGCAAGAACAGTTCGAGACCCGAGATATCGAAGGAGAACGTCGTCACCGCGACGATGCTGTCCCTGACCGAGAAGCCCGGCGCATTCGCCATCGACAACAGGAAGTTGCTCAGCGCGCGGTGGCCGATCTCCACGCCCTTGGGCTGACCCGTCGAGCCCGACGTGAAGATCACGTAGGCCGAATCCGCGTCCGTGACGACGGGCAGCGCGATCGTCTCGTCATCGTCCTGCGCGAGGAGCGCGTCGACGTCCAGCACGCGATGCGCACCCGGTTCCAGCAACGTGAGGCTGGCTTCATCGCTGAGGATGGCGGCGATGTCGGCGCCATCGAGAATCTGGCGCAGACGTGCAGGCGGCATCGTCATGTCGAGCGGCACATAGGCGCAGCCGGCGCGCCATACGCCGATCATCGCGGCGACGGTCGTCGCAGTGCGCTCCATCGCGATGGCGACGCGTCCGCCTGAGGCGATTCCCGCGGCCATCAGCCGGCGGGCGATCTGGCTCGCGCGCGCATCGAGTTCGCCATACGTCAGGCTCGTCGACTCGTCCGACACGGCCGTCGTATCCGGGGCTTGCCAGGCCTGCGCGGCGATCAGCGCCGGGGTCGTCTGCGAGAGATCGTAGTCACGCTGCGACGCGTTCAGTTCGTCACGCAGATGGTGGATTTCGGCATCGCTGAGCAGCGGCAGCGCGGCGACCGGCGTTTCGGCATCGCGTGCGATCGCGCTCAGCAAGGTTTCGTAGTAGCCGAGCCAGCGCTGGATCGTCGTTTCGTCATAGACGTCGGTGTTGAAGTCGCAATCGAGACGCAGACCTTGTGCCGATTCGATCACGTTCAGGAACAGATCGAAGTTGCTGTACGCCTTGGCGTTCGGCGTGAAGTGCGTGGTCACGCCGGCCATGTCGAGTTCGCCGTCGACCTTTTCCAGATTGAACTGCAGATCGGTCAGCGGCAGCCGGTTCAGATCGCGCTTGATGCCGAGATCGCGCACGAGCGCACCGTACGTGTAGTTCTGCCGGTCGCCAGCATCGTAGAGGTGATCGCGCACCGCCTTCATGTGTGCGGCGAAAGGCTTTTCGCGGTCGAACTTCACGCGCAGCGGCAGGAAGTTGACGCAGTGGCCGACCAGCAGCGCTTCGCCGGCTTGCGACTGGCCGGCCATCGGTGCGGCGATGACCACGTCGTCATTGCCGGACAAACGGCCGAACAGCACCTGGGCCGCGCCGAACAGCGTGGCGAACAGCGAGCAGCCCTGCTTCGAGGAAGCGGTCTTGACCTGCTTGAGAAGGTCGGCTCCCAGATGGCGGGTCGTCGAGGCGCCATTGAAGCTCTTGCGTTCGGGGCGCGGGCGATCGCCGGGCAAGTCGGGCTGCGGCGCCGGCTCGCGATGGACGTTCATCCAGAAGTCGCGCGTTTCCTTGTCCACGCCGATCGCGTCCTGCTCCTTGGCGAAGGCGAGGAAGCTTTGCACTTCGTCCAGTTCCGGCTGCGTGCCCCAGACTTCCGCCGCATAGAGGGCGGCCAGGTCGCGCAGGATGATGTTGATCGACCAGCCGTCGCAGACGATGTGATGTGCCGTGAACACGAACGCCCACTTTTGCGCTTCCAGGCGCACCAGCGCGGCGCGCGCGAGCGGGGCGCGGGTGAGATCGAAGACCTCGCGGGCTTCCGCGTCGATGATGGCCTTGAGCTCGCTCGCCGGATCGGCGTGGCCGGAAAGGTCGATCGGGACCAGCGCAACGGTCGTCGCCGCGTCTGCGAACATCGTGTCGCCGACGCGCGAGAAGTGGACGCGCAACGCATCGTGGCGGGCCACGGTCGCGGCGAAGGCGCGTTCGAACGCGGCCTCGTTCAACTTGCCGTTGAGTTCGAGCGTGAACGACTCATTGAACGCGAGCGAGGCTTCGTGGCCTTGCTGAGCCGACATCCAGATTTCCTTCTGGGGCTCGGTGAGTGCAGACTGCGTGAGCGGCGGTTCGGCCGGCGTATGCGCCGCGGCGTCCAGCGCGCCGCCGAGAATGCCGACGCGCTGGAGCGCGTCGATGCTCGCGATGAAGGCGTCGCCGATCTTGCGGATGTCCTCGTCCGAATGGCTCGTCGTCAGGAAGCAAGGGAAGCCTTCCATGATATGCACGCCGAGGTAGCGCATGTACGGATAGAAGAGGCTGCCGAGGCGATCTTCGCCCGCGAGATTCACATAGAACCAGCTCGAGAAGGACTCCGCCCGCGCGGCGATGCCGACTTTCTCCAGATGCGCGTTGACGCGCTGCACGAGTCCTTCCATGCGTGCACCGAGCCCTTCCTGCAGCGCCGGGCCAGCCTCCTTGAGGTGCAGGAGGACGGCCTTCATGGCGGCGAGCACCACGGGGTGGCGCACGAACGTGCCCGCGAAGAACGTAGGCGGAACTTCGGGTACCGAAGCATCGCCGAATTGCCACTGACCGCCGTCGAGCGCATCCATGTACTGCGTGGTGCCTGCCAGCACGCCGATGGGCAGGCCGCCGCCGACCACCTTGCCATAGGTCGCCATGTCGCCCTGGATGCCCCACAGGCCCTGCATGCCGGCGGGATGCACGCGAAAGCCCGTCACGACCTCGTCGAAGATGAGGGCCGAGTCATTGGCCGCCGTGACGTCGCGCAGCTGCTGCACGAACTCCTTGGGGCGCAAGTTGGGATGGCGCGACTGCACGGGCTCGATCAGCACCGCTGCGATATCGTCGATATTGGCCTTGATCCATTCGAGGCTTTCGGGACGGGCATAGGGCAGCACGACCATGTTGCCCACGGAGGTCTGCGGAATTCCCGGGGCGAGCGGGAACGCGCGCGGCACGCCCGCTTCGCTGCCGGGCTTCACGAGCACTTCGTCGAACTGGCCGTGATAGTCGCCGTCGAAGCAGACGACCTTGTCCTTGCCGGTCACCGTGCGCGCGAGGCGCATCGCCGCCATCACGGCTTCCGAGCCGGTATTGCAGAACGTGACGCGCTCATGGCCCGTCATGTCGGAGAACATCTGGGCGACTTCGCCTGCAAGCGGCGACTGCGGTCCAATCGCAAAGCCTTCCTCCAGTTGCGCGTTGACCGCGGCGACCACGAAATCGGGCGTGTGGCCGAATGCGGTCTGGCCGTAGCCGTTGACCACGTCGATATATTCATTGCCGTCTACGTCCCAGATCTTCGAGCCCTTCGAGCGCTGGGCGACGATCGGATAGACAAGCTCCTTCCATTCCTCGCGGAAGCCGCTGGCGGTGCGCGGGTCGGCAAGCACCGCCCGGTAGGACTGCGTACGCGCCTTGGAGGTGGCCGTTTTGGCCGAGTAGCGCGCCGCGAGATCGGTGATGAACGCCTTCTGGGCGTCGGTCATCTGGGCCGAGTGCGAGGCGCCCGGCTTGTAGGCGGTAAAGCGCGACGGGCGATTTTCCTCGAACTTGATTTCGGGACCGGCGGCGGCGCGCGCGGGCGCTGCGGCTGCCACGGCCGGGGCGGAGACGGTGGGCGCTGCGGCCGGCGCGGAGATCTGCACCGCTACGGGTTGCTGGACGGCCAGCGGCGCGCCTTGCAGCACTTCGAGCTGGCGCGCCATCACGGACTGCATGGCGGCGAGCTGGTCGCGGATCACCGACTGGAGGTCGCCCGTGGCCGGCGCAACAAGCGCTTGCACTGCGACGGGCGCGCTGACCTGCACTGCCGCAACGGCGGCAGGCGCGGCGACCGCTTGAGCGGCGACAGCGACCGGCGCGGGAGCTGCCTCGGCAGGCACTTCCGGGTCAGGCGGCATCGCGCCATCGAGGAACTGCGCGAGGGCGGGCAGCGTCGGATAGTCGCTCATGATCTGCCGGAAGCTGATCGTGACGTCGTAGCGGCGGCGCAGTTGCCGGGAGACTTGCCCCATGAACAGCGAGTCGTAACCGAGATCCCAGAACGTCACGTCCGGGTTGGACGTATCCGGTGCTTCGCCGGACATCTCGGCAAGCAGTGACGCGAGTTCGGCAATGAGACGCGGTTTGCGGTCGATTTGGACGGTCTGGGTCATGGCGGTCTGTGGAATATCGTTTAGGGCTTCGGACGAGGCTTGCGCGGCAATCGCCGGGGCAACGGTCGTTGGCTGACGTGAAGAGGCGGTTGCCGGGGCGTCAATCCAGTGCCGTTCCGGCTCGAAGGGATAAGTCGGTAGCGAAACGCGGCGGCCCGTTTCAGCCCGCAGCGCTTTCCAGCTCGGCTTGACGCCGTTCAGCCACAGGCGCCCGGTCGCCTCGGCGAGCACGGCAAGCTCGCGCTCGCGTGTCGCGAAGTCGGGCAGCGAGGCAATCGCGCCCTGATGCCGGTCCTTGGGCAAGCCCTGCAGGACGAAGGTCGAGAGCGTGCGGCCGGGACCGATTTCAAGCAGAAGAGGCTTGCCCTCTGCCGTGACCGTGGCGAGCGCGTCGCTAAAGCGCACGACATTGCGGCAGTGGCTCGCCCAGTACTGTCCCGACACCGGCTGATCCATCGACGCCCATTGCCCGGTGACGGAAGACACGTACGGGATCTTGGGCCTCGCGAAAGCAAGGCTGTTCGCTACCTTGGCCAGATCGTCGACGACGCCGGACATCATGCGCGAGTGGAACGCGTGCGACGTGTGCAAACGTCGATGCTCGATATCGCGTGCCTTGAGCGTGGTCTCGAATGCCTCGATGGCCGCGAAGGGGCCGGCCACGACGCTGAGCGTCGGCGCATTGAGCGCGGCGAGATCGACGTCGCCGGGCAACATGGGGCTGAGTTCCGCCTCCGGGAGACGCACGACCAGCATCGCGCCCGGTTCGGCCGACTGCATGAGCGCGCCGCGCTGTGCGATGAGGCGCAGCGCATCCTCGAACGCGATCGCCTCGGCCACGCAAGCGGCGACCAGCTCGCCCACGCTATGACCGATCATGGCCGCCGGCTTGATGCCGCGCGACATCCACAACTGCGCCAGCGCATATTCGACCAGGAAAAGCGCGGGCTGCGCATAGATCGTCGAGCGGATGGGGTGCGGGGTGTCGTCGCCCTCCGGCGCCTCGCTCAGCAGCAGCGTGCGGATGTCCAGCCCGAGATGCGGCGCCAGCGCCTCGGCGCCCTTGTCGATCCACTCGCGATAGACCGGCTCGGCGCGATAGAGCGCGGCTCCCATGCCCGGATACTGCGCGCCCTGGCCGGGAAACATGAAGACGACCGCAGGCGCGGCCTGGGGCGCCTGTGCTTCGATTGCGCCTTTCTGGAGCTTGGCCTGGGCCTGTTCCACGCTCTCGGCGACGACGACGGCGCGGTGCGCGAAATCGCGGCGTCCCGTTTGCAGCGTCGCGGCCACGTCGGCCAGTGCGATTTCCGGATGGCTCGCGAGATGCGTGGCGAGATTCGCCTTCGCGCGTTCGAGCGCCGCCGTGCTGCGGGCCGATAGCGGCAGGATCTGGAGTCCTTCGCTTTGCTCGCCCGAGGCGTCGCGGCAAGGCGCCTCCTCGAGCACCACATGGACGTTCGTCCCGCCGACGCCGAGGGAACTCACACCGGCGCGGCGCGGCGCGGCGCCGTCAGTCCAGGGGCGCGCCGCCACGTTGAAGTAGAACGGGCTGTTCGCGAGGTCGATGCCGGGATTGGGCGAGCGGAAATGCGTGAGCGGCGGCAACGTGCGGTTGCGCAGGGCGAGCGACGCGGCGATGAAACCCGTCACGCCCGCGGCCGCGTCGAGGTGCCCGACATTGGCCTTCGCCGAGCCGAGCGCGCAGAACTGGCCGCCTTCTGCGCCACCGAGCCGGAAAGCCTGCACGAGGCCCGCAAATTCAATCGGATCGCCGAGCGGCGTTGCCGTGCCATGGGCCTCGACATAGCCGATCGAGGCCGGATCGATGCCCGCTTCAGCGTGCGCGATGGCGACGGCGCGTGCCTGGGCGTCGACGCTCGGCGCGGTGAAGCCGACCTTGTCGGAACCGTCGTTGTTGATGCCCACGCCGCGGATCACGGCGTAGATCGAATCGTCGTCGGCGATGGCGTCTTCGAGCCGTTTGAGCAAGACGACGCCCGCACCGCTGCCGAACACCGTGCCCTTTGCGTCGGCATCGAACGGGCGGCACACGCCGTCGGGCGCGCCCATGCCGCCTTCTTCATAGAAGTAGCCGCGCTTTTGCGGGAACGTGATCGAGACGCCACCGGCCAGCGCCATGTCGCAGCGACCGGCGCGAAGGTTCTCGACGGCGAGGCTGATCGCGGTGAGCGAAGTGGAGCATGCCGTCTGCACGGAGACGGCCGGTCCCGTGAGCCCGAGCTTGTACGCGGTGCGGGTGGCGACGAAATCACCGGCCCCAACGAGCTTCTGATACTCGCCGATCTGGAACTGGCTCGTGAATTCGTCGATGACCCCGCGATCGGACAGGATGTGCTTGAGGAAGTAGGTGTTCATCGACGTGCCGGCGAACACGCCGACCGCGCCGGCGATCGTCGCCGGGTCGTAGCCGGCATCTTCGAACGCTTCCCACGCAATCTGGAGGAAGAGCCGCTGCTGCGGGTCGGTCAGCGCCGACTCGCGCGCCAGCATGCCAAAGAAGCCCGCATCGAAGTGGTCGACATCCGTGAGTATCGGACGTGCCTTGACGTAGCTCTTATCGCGGCGCAAGCCGTCGTCGAAGCTGTCTTCGAGTTCCGCCACGTCGAAATGCGTGACGCAGTCGCGTCCCGCGAGAATGTTGGCCCAAAGTTCGGAGACATTGCGTGCGCCCGGAAACCGTCCGGACATGCCGACGACGGCGATGGCGCCGCTTTGCACGCCGCGGCGTTGACGGATTGGCGCTGTGTTCTCGAGCGGGAGCGTCGTGCGCAGATGCGAAGCCAGTGCCTCGACATTGGGATGGCGGAAGAGATCCACCAGCGCGACCTTGGCGGCGACGTCTCGCGCGATGATGGCGTGCGCGCGCATCATATCGAGCGAACGCAAGCCGAGATCAAAGAAGTTCGAGCGCCGATCGACGGGCTTGCCGAGGAGGCCTTCGAATACGGACGCGAGCTTGTCGGCAACGTCGTCGTCCACCGGAGAGGGCTGCGCCGATGATTCGGATTGCGTATCGATAGTCGCAAGCAGCGCTTTGCGGTTGATCTTGCCGTTGGGCGTCAGCGGGAAATCCGGCAGCACGCGCAGCTCCGTCGGCATCATGTAATCGGGCAGGGCGGACTTGAGATACGCGCGAATTGAGTTCAGAAGACCTGCGGCGTCGGCGGCGTCGGCCTTCACGAAGCCCGCGATGGCCTTGCCGTTGCGTCCTTCGAACGCCGCCACGGCCGCATCTGCGACGCCGGGCGCCACGCGCAACGCATGTTCGATTTCGTCGAGTTCGATGCGTTTGCCCGCAATCTTGATCTGCCGGTCGTTGCGGCCGAGAAATTCGATGGCCCCGTCCGGGCGGCGGCGCACGAGGTCGCCGGTGCGGTAGAGTCTGGCGCCAGGGGCGAAAACGTCGTCGACGAACTTCTCGGCCGTCAGTTCGGGGCGGTTGAGATAGCCGAGCGCGACACCGTCACCGCCCGCGACCAGCTCGCCGACTTCGCCATCGGCAACCGGCGCGAGCTTGTCGTCCACGATGTAGGCGCTCGTGCCCGCGATGGCGTAGCCGATGGGAATGGCCTCGCCATGCGCGAGCGACTCACCGTCGCGCGCAATGCGGTAGCAGCAGGTAAAGGTCGTGTTCTCGGTCGGGCCGTACCCGTTGATGATCTGCAGACCCGGGTGGGCCTCCATGACCTTGCGTACATGGACGGGGGACAGCACGTCCCCGCCCGTCAGCGCCTCCTTGAGCGGAAGAAAGGCTTCCAGCCGATAGTCGGCGAGCGCATTGAAGAGGCCAGCCGTGAACCAGGCGCTGGTAGCGCCGAGTCGCGCTATCTCGGACGCGATCGTGTCGAGAGAGGGCTGGACCTCGTTGATGATGGCGGCGCAGCCGCCGTTCAGGAGCGGTCCCCAGATCTCGAGCGTGCTCGCATCGAAGGCGAGCGGCGCGAGGTTGAGGAAGCGCGTGTCCGGCGAAAGCTCGGTGAACGTCTGGCCCTGCACGAGGCGCAGAATCGCACGGTGCGGCACGATCACGCCCTTGGGCTTGCCGGTCGAGCCGGAGGTGTACATCACGTAGGCAGCGTCGTCACGATTGCAGGCATGGAGCGCAGCGGGCTGCGCGGCCTCCGCAGCCGCCACGACATGTTCGAGATCGGCCGTGACGCCGTTCAGCTCGCCAACGCTGGCGAGCGCTGCCGCCTCGGCGATGATGAGCTTGGGCGAGCAATCGGAAACGATGAAGTCGAGCTGCGCCTTGGGGTAGGCGCGGTCCAGCGGCACGTAGACGGCGCCCAGACGCAGGATCGCCAGCATCAAAGCCAGCGTGTCGCGGCTGCGCGAAACCATGATCGCGCAGCGATCGCCCGGCTCCAGTCCCATTTCGTGCAGGACGGTGGCGAGCCGCGCCGAACGTTCGCCAAGGGCGGCATACTGTTCCTCGCCCGTGGCGTCAATCACAGCAAGATGATTGCCGAACCCGGCACATATGGCATCGAAGCGCGCTGCCACGCCAGGCACATGATCGGTCCCGCCCGGCAAAACGCCTGAAAGTCCATCTCTGTGTGACATTTGCTACTCCCCCACAATTTTGACGAAGGTCCGGTGCTGAGCAGGCTTGGCGAAGAACTCGCGGCGCTTGCGCAGAACGGCGTCCGGTCACGGGAAGCGCAAGCGGCAGGTGGCTTTGCGCACCTGGCTTGTGTCCCAACTTTGAAATTTGCTGTAGGAGGAAGTTAATCTTCCGCGGGATACCTATCCGTTCGCCGTCGCACACACGATGTGCTGCAGCAACACATTGCAGCGGGGTGGCACGGGTGCGTCGGCGCGCAGGCTTGCGCCCCGCCTGCCGCCGTGCGGGTGGGTTTGGCGACGATCGCGGCATTGGCCGAGTGCGTGTTGCATCGAGGCGAGGACTGGCAATTCGTGTGCGGCGTTGTGCGTGGCAACAACTCGATCGAACCGCTGGGCGGGACGAGAGGAGTTCGTCCGAGCCCTTGTCGGGTCAGTTCATGTGGATGACCGACCAGCCAGTTTGGCGCGCCGCTACCGCTCCCGCGCAGGCCGGACCGGGTGACAGCGCGCGAACGCGCCAATGCGAAGCTTCGTCCGCCGCACCCCCGACGAAGCGGGGCATGGTGTCGCCATGATCGGAAAGATCGAACTCAAAATGCTCGGGCGGCAGGATGAAGCCTGTACCGAGAGCTTTCAGGCTGGCCTCCTTGCGCGCCCAGGTTTCAAAGAAGACCGTTTGCTGTTCTGATGGCGGGAGCGCGTCGAATTGTTCACGCTCCCGTGAGGAGAACACCTGGAGCGGCATGCTTTCCTCGATCGGGCGTATCTGTTCTACGTCGATACCTACCTCGAAACCGCCCGAAACGGCGAGCGCCGCCGTATTCTCGCTGTGGCTCAGGTTGAAGCAGATCCTCCATCCAACGGGTTGGTTCGTGCAAAATGGTTTGCCTTCCGAACCATATTCGAGTGCGACCGCCTGTGGGGGGAGCGCGAGATAGCGGCCGAGGATCTGTCTGAGTTTTCCCCTCCCGGTCACGTAGCGGCGGCGATGCAGCTCGAAGCGAAAGTTGCCGGCGCGCTCGTGCTCTTGCATGGATAGCATGTCCCGGTGCCGGTCAAATTCGCCACCGCAGGCATCGAGGTCCCATTGCCAGACATGGACTTCCTGCATGGTTGGCGGCGTGAGTGGCGGCGTGGACATGGATAGCCTGATTCGAATTGCAGTGGGAAATGTCGACTCGATGAGGTGCGACATAGGGCGACGCGCTATCCGTTTGAGTCACGCATTGCGAACCATGCACGCCGGTTGCATTGCCGCCTGGTCGAGGAGCGGCTGACGCACGAGTGAATGTACACATACAACTCTCGTGGATTTGTTGGGCAACCCACGGAACGATACCAGGGACACGTCCTACGATCTGTCAGAGCGTGATGCAATTACGCTGCACGGCGTGCGTGTGTGCGTGCGTGCGCGTTTTGCGCTAGCGCCAGTACATAGCGGCAACGAAGGCGTATTGCGACGTGCCAGGTATCGCAGCGTGCTGTTTCAGGACACGCTCAAGCGTATGGCAACGTTCGCCGACAAGCCGTCGCGGCAATTGTCGAAATATGGCGCCGGCATAAGACCTGTGAGGCTCTCCGAACGTAGCTGGGCTGCAGGGTCCTTTGCGACTCGATGCGGTGCCGGACGGATCATCTATGGCTTTGGCTTCCAGAACGCCCGCGGGTTGCGTTCGCTATTGAATTGATTCAGCGCTATGGCCTTCGAGAAGACTGGTCTGAAAACCATTGGGAGAAGGTTTTTCAACTGTATTCGAATGCAATTAGAAAGTATGTTTAATGTTTGTGTAAGGTTAATCGCGGGTCGGAAAGGGATGGATAAGTGCTCGGTAAGGAACGGTAAGAATATGTGTGATTGACGCGCTATCAGATCAAGACAGATAGTTTTACTCTTTGCACGAGGAAGTTGTCGAAATTCAGAATCGAGGTGCGGGATGCGGTGTGATTTTGACAATGTCTACAACGTAAGTGTGATCATTCCACACTACAACAGCATTGATTTGCTGTGGGTAGCAATAGAATCGATATCCAGTCAAACCGTTGCCCCGCAGGAAATTATCGTCGTAGACGACGCGTCCGGTCTGCAGTTCGACTTGCCGAGTCGTTGCGGAAACAACATTGTCTTGAGACTGATTCGCGAAAGCGAGAACCATGGCGCGGCGTGGTGTCGAAACCGGGGCATTGAAGAGGCCACCGGCGATCTGATCGCTTTCCTGGACGCTGACGACCGTTGGCTTCCGGACAAGCTCGAGCGCTGCGTGGCGGCTTTTGGCCCCAAGCCCGCCGGGAACGAGGCGAAGGTGCTGTTCAGCAACGTCGTGCTAACGGACGCAGGCCGGCGCATCCCGGGTAACCGCTCTCCCTACGATGGCCGGCCGATGCTCGATTTCATCCTGCTGGAGGGGGGCTATATCCAGACGTCATCGATCATGATGTGGCGTCATCAGTACCCGCTGATCAGTTTCGACGGGGCATTGCGCCGTCATCAGGATTGGGATTTTGCCATTCGAGCTGAAATGGCCGGATGTGCTTTCGTTTATTTGCACGACGCGCTGGTGGAGTATTCCTTGAGCGAGAGCCCCGCAAGAATATCGAAGGCGGTCAGTTGTGAACCCAGTCTCGTATTTTTTGAGAAATATGAAAAGCTGATGTCAAAGGGGCATGTCTCGTCATTTATATTTAATGTTTTGATTTACAAGAAAATGAGTATCACCTTGAGATTTGCCATCGTCGAACGCGTTTTGTTGAGAGAGATAGAGATTCCCAGCAAGGATTGGGCGGCGCTGTTTGCGAGGTTGATTATTGGTTGGGGAGGTGTGAATTTAATCAAGCAGTTGATGCGGATAATCCAGACTGAGGATTATTCGACCTGAGTTGAATCTGCCCTGAAAAATAAAAGTCATAGCCGGCGCGCCCCGGCAATCTTGTACATTCAGTTTCATCCCCGCCAGTCAGCGCCTCTGAAATTCGAGGCTCTCGGTAACCACTCGTTCTTCCCCTTTTTCCGTCTCTGTGATCGGCCCCCGCTGGGTCGAGGACGTTTATAAACGTCCCGCATGCCGCTGCGAGGATCCCGCAGCGCCGCACCCGGTTCGGGTTGTGTCTGTCGGCGCACAGATGGTGCATCGGCGCTCTGCTTTAATCTCAAAGCCGATACCGGCCGCGTGTGGAGTACGTTTCGATTTCGAGGTCCTAAATGCGTCAATTTGTCCGCGATTTGTTCTACTCGTCCGTCGCCGATAAACAGGTCAATTTACCGCTGCCGCCGACGTCGCTTGCGATCCAGTCGCGCAAGCTCAATATCTTGTTGCTGGGCACGTGTTCTGTGGAGATGCTCGTCAAGCGAAGCGCGAACTCCGGGCACAACATCCGGCACATATTGATGGGCTCGAGACGCCACGCCCCTGTCCCGGATGCCGCGCCAAGCGACGATGTCGTCGTCGTGAATCTCACGCTCCGTCACATTCTCGGCGAAGTGACGCAAACGCCTGAACCGGTGGTGGACATGGCTTTTGCGCGCCTGCGTTCAGACGACGATGCTCGCGTCTTCCTGGAGAGGACAGGGGAATATATCGCCCAGAAGGTGGCGCAGGTCGCCGCGCAGATCACGTCGGCTCCGATAATCTTCATGTCGTTTTTCGAGCCGAGCTTCAATTACGACGGCGATCTCATCGATCCATTCGGTATGACGTCGCCTGGAAATCTGGTGCGCGAGATCAACCGGCTTTTGTCCGACGCTGTGCGCAAGACAAATAACTGCTATTTTCTCGACGCCAACGAAATATTGAATTTCATCGGCCGCCGGCACCTGCAGGACGATGTCCTGTTGAGCAGTTCACATGCCTCGTTCATCAACGATTGGGACTTCAAGCTGGACGCGAATCGACTGATTGCGCCCAAAGCAATTGGAAATATCCTCACCTATGAGGTCGCGTCTCGCGAATTTACCCTCGCGTTCCTGTCGCGGATTGAGGCAATCGTCAAGGTCATCGAGCAGCAAGACCCAGTGAAGCTCATTATCGTCGACCTCGATGACACCATGTGGCGCGGCGTGGCAGCGGAAGGCGAGAACGTGAGCCTGGAGCAACGCATCGAAGGCTGGCCGATCGGTCTGGCTGAAGCCTTGCTGTTCTTCAAAAAGCGCGGCGGATTGCTGGCGATTTGCAGCAAGAATGAAGAAGCGCCCACCGTTGAACGGTTCAACGCCATCTGGCGCGGCGCCATTACCATGGACGACTTCGCGTGCGTGCGTATCAACTGGAGGCCCAAGTCGCAGAACATCCTTGAGATCATCAAGGAGGTCAATCTGCTTCCGGGCAACTGTGTCTTTATCGACGACAACGACCGTGAGTTGTCGGAGGTGAAGGCGGCGATCCCCGCCATTCGCTGCCTTGGCGGCAATCATTACGACTGGCGGCGAATCATTCTGCGGTCGGCCGAAACGCAGGTCCCCATCGTCACCGAAGAGTCATCGCGTCGCACCGAACTCGTGCGCGCAATCTCGCAGCGCGAAGCCAGCGCCGATGCCAATGATGGTGTTTCGCGCGAAGAGTGGCTGGCTTCGTTGCAGCTTCGCCAGTCATTCTTTCTGATCAAGACGCCGCAATCCAGATACTTTGATCGGGCATTCGAACTCATCAACAAGACGAATCAGTTCAACACGACCGGGAAAAGATGGGAGCGCTCGGAGTTTGAGGCGTTCATAAACCACGGCGGGTATTGTGTGGTCTCCTCTCTGCGCGACAAATTGATTGACAACGGCATCATCTCCGTTTGCCTGATCAAAGGCGAGAAGATCGTCCAGGTCGTGCTGTCGTGCCGCGTGTTTGGGCTTGGTGCGGAACTGGTCGTGGGGGCGATTGCGACGCGGTTGGCGCTGAAGGCGGGCGCTGAAGTTTGCGCCGAGTTGGTCGATACCGGAAGGAATGCGACCTGCCATGACTATTTCCGACGGCTTGGATTCTCCCAAACGGCGGCGGGTTTGTACTCGCGTACCGCGAACGAACTGCCGTCCTACATCGAGATCGAGAACCTGGGTGCTGCCGACTTCCCCCCTGTGCGGATTTAGACGGGGAAGGTTCCAAAAATCCGAAGTGATCCGCGGCGGACATCCATTCAAGGCAATCGTTGCCAGGGTAGCGGTTATCCAGTTTGAAAGGCCCTTCGGCCCTCTGTTGGCACTCGTTGAGGCGTGTCGATCGTAATCATCAGGCGGTCAACTCGAGACGTTGATTATGGCAAACAACATCAGAAAGTGGCTGGGTGTGCTGATCGTCGCCGTATGCTGTGGCTGGGTACTACGTGTCGGCCTGACACAGCCCGATCACAGTGGTTTCAACTGGGACATCATTGGCTATGTGGCGTCCATGTACAAGCAGGACGGTCTTTCTGGCGAGCCATTGAGGCGTGCCGTCTTCGCGAACGTTCTTAAAGAAGTGGGTGAGAGCGACCTCGAAAAACTTACGGCGGGTGCTTCCCGAGGCCAGAGCGGATCCAGTCTGGTTGAACAGGTTCCGGACGCAAGTTATCGTGCGACAGTATTCAACGATCCCGTCTCACTCGAGCAGCAAATACCGTTTTACTCGATACGTGTACTGTATCTGCAATCGATTCGAGTCGTCGACCATTTCGTTCACTCATATTCAAGTTCATCGATCCGCGTAGACGCAATATACGGCGCCCTTTGTGTGATCGTAGTGGCGCTGCTGCTCGAGCATTTTCAGATTTCTCAGCTTTATCTTCCGGCCATTATTTTTATTTCTAAACTTACTACCATCGGGCGAATCTCCTCCCCGGATGTCCTCGCGTGCTTGCTATCGTTGCTGGCGCTGTTGCTTCTGGTGAAGCGCAGCAGATGGGTATTTGCGGTGATCGTTGCGCTTCCGTTGGCCAGAACTGATTTTGTCATTTTATCGATGATTCTGTGCGTGTTCTCATTTCGGCTCCTTTCGACAAGGCTCGCGTTGCTTTCCGCGGCACTGTCTATTGGGCTGCTTGTTGCCGACAATCACTTCAACGGCAACTACGGATTTTTGCGCGTTTTCAATTTCACGCTATTCGGCGTTGATCCGTACCCGGCGACAATGAAAAATTCAACGCATATCGCTGACTACGTGAATGCGTATATTTCGGGTGCGAAGAGATCACACAATAGCCAACACCTTCTTGTCTACATGTTTTCCTCGGTGCTTTTCGGTATGCGGTTATATAGGCGAAACCCTCTTTCGGATCTGGACTATATATTTATCGCGTCAATGATCTTTGTTTCCTTGCATCTGATTCTCTTTCCGATCTATCTGGAGCGATTTTTTGTGTTCCCCGTGATTGTTTCGTTGATCTTCATGATAAATCGGATGGCTGAAGGGGCGGGATTCGCGGCTGGACGATTGAGACACGCCTGACGACGAGTCGCATCTGCGCTTCACTATATCGATGGCCGCCGTTGGTCAGGCGGCCCGCAGCTTGATGCGAGTGAGCACAAAGACGCGGGAGGCGGTATGCGTCCAGGCGGGGTGACGGTATGAGAGACCGGAATCAACGATTCCAGTGTCGCCCGAAGCTCGTTGTGGCTTTTGCGTCTCGCCATGTCACTTTCGACGCGACTTTTGCGGCGCAACATCCAGGTTCGTTGGCGCCGCTTATATGCGGCTACTTCCGGTGGCCGGCGCGCGAGAACGTGTATTTTGTCCAGGCAACGCTCAAAGGCCATTGACAGGCCATTGCCGCAGCCAGTAGGACATAAGTCGCGAGGAAGTAATAGGTTAGGGAATGCACGCGAATATGAAACAAACCTTCAAGGCATAGCGGCAGAATCGTCAGGAAAGGGAAAATTCTTAAGAATAAGCCCACCCAACCGTTACCTCGAGACGAAAGCATCATCGACAAATATAGGCAGACTGAAAAAACACTGAAATCATATGACATTAGTCTTGGATTTAGCAGAATGAGAATTGCGAGAAAGTAGAACAACTCGCTTTCGGAGCATATCCGTAGAGGGCGTTGGGTGTGCCTGCGTCTGAAGACTATCGATGTCAGCACAACGAGAAGCATGAGGAGAAGATGGAGAAAGAGTCCCACTTTTCCCATCCCAAATCTTGAAAATATGCCAAGGAGTGTGATTCCCGCGTCGCCATGCTGAACGATCTGGCCGTAGATGGCACCTTGGAATCCCGCCCATAGTTTCGGATAAAAGATAGGCTGCACCATGTAGATGACGGCGTCCGATATGAGCACCGTGACGAATGCGAACAAGCTGCGTCGGGGCAGAAAAAGATAAAGGAAGGCGTAGGCAAGAAAGTAGGGTTTTATGGCCGCGAAGAAAATGATGGCGATTGCATGCGCCGTCAACGCATAGATCGACCGATTCTTGAACAGAAAATATGAGAGGGACACGAGCACCAGGTGCGCAAAGACGCTCATGTTGCCTGTCTGGATCGAAGCAAAGCCAGCGCCCCCAATGAGAAAGCCAAGAATCAGGCAGGGCGCCAGGCGATGATATGGAATGAAGCGTTTGAGACTAATGCAAACACATGCAATTCCCGCCAGTGAAGCTAGAACCAGGAGAACAAAAGAGGTTGGGAAATCGACAACGGAAAATATCTTGAGAAAAACGGGTGGGTAGACAAATGGAAAATCGCCCGCAGCACACGCGTAGGGGTCCGGTGCAGACGAATAGCAACTCAAACCTTTCTCATAGACGTGGTAGTCCCAGAAGAATGAGTCAGTTTGCCCGCTGAATGCGAGAACCAATAAGGAGCAAGTGGCCGCAGATAAATTCCATAGCGGCCACGCCTTGTTGTCGTTAGCGGTCCCCGTCTCTAGCTTCAATTATGTCCCCATCTCGATCAATGACCGTCAAAAATCATGGCAGGTTTGATGGTTAAACACGAGTTTCATCCTCGAATTCCCCGGGCGATCGCAGCGCAGCTCACACGGGCTTGGATCGTGAGGGTGATCGGTTTATCGTGCATTCGTCGGTGAAACGTGGGGAGCCCTCTTTGGCTTAGCTCAAAGGGCGCAAGCGCGAACAGTGTTCGCAGGTTCCTCGGAATGTCGCTCGAGCCTTACCGGACCCAGTGAACAACCGTAGGGCATTGTGGTGCGTCCGTCTGTACGCCAGCGTACGTCACCGGCTAAGGCGAACGCGAACGCCAAAACGACGTCCCACTTACGGGTGCTGGGTGCCCCAAGTACGCGTCACCATGCCTCATCTCCGCAGACAGTGGCATTCCTGGGCCTGTCACCGTAGGAGCAGGTGCACGGTGTCTAGATCTTTCATCGCGGCATGTTCAGATGGCGAGCAACATGCTGAGCCCAGACAGTGCGATTACGGCGAGGCTCGCACGATCCTTGAACGCAAACACGATGGGGTCGTCGTGCATCGTGCCACGAAACGCGCACATCCAGATCCGGCTCACCCAGAACAGCGTGAGCGCGAACGTGGCCCACAATGCCTGCGGGTGGAGATATAGCGTCTTCATTTCCGGCGTGTTCAGATAAAGCGCGAGCACGAGCACGGCGAGATAAGCGGAAGCCGTGCCGAAAGAGCGCAGGATCGAAATGTCCTGCGTGATGTAACCGCGCCCCGCGGCTTCCGTCTTGCCTTCGCGCAGGATCGTGTCGAGTTCGACATAGCGTTTGACCATTGCGAGCGAGAGGAAGATCGGCACGCAGAACAAGATCAGCCAGTACGAGAGCGGAATGCCGGTCGCCGAGCCGCCGGCGATTACACGCACGGTGTACAGGCACGCAAGCGTGAACACGTCGACGAGTGTCATGCGCTTGAGAACGAACGAGTAGGCGACCGTCGCGACGAAATAGGCGGCGAGTATGACCCCGAACTCCCGCGGCAGGAGTGCCGCGAGGGCACCGCCTGCAGCGAACAGCGCGACAGTCAGCACGATGCCGAATTTCAGCGACAGCTTGCCCGAAGCGAATGGCCGGCTGCGCTTGCGCGCGTGGCGGCGATCGGCGTCCAGGTCGAGCATGTCGTTGAGGAGGTACACCGACGACGCGGCCAGGCTGAACGACAGAAACGCGATGCAGGTGGCAGCGAGCGCGGAACGGTCTGTGAAACGGTGGGCGGTGAGAAGCGGCACGAAGATCAGCACGTTCTTCACCCATTGATGCACGCGCATCTCCTTGAGCACGAGCGGAATCAGCTGGCGCTTTTGCTCGAAGAAGATGATGGCGGCGTTAGTCTTGCGTGCCGCGGCGGCAATGTGTTTGTCTCCAACCACGATCGCCTGGCGTGCCTGGCGCCATACCGGTAGGTCCGCGCGCGCATCGCCGCAATAGTCGAAGCCGTGGTCGCCGAACTGCTCAACGAGCGCCCGCGCCTTGTTTTTGCCGAGCAGGTTGTTGCTGACCGTGCTCGCGAGCACGCCGGTAAAGAGCCCAACGTGTGCGGCGATCTGGGAGGCGAGACGCTGGTTTGTGGCCGTGCAAAGATACAACTCGCGCCCGCTTGCCCGTTCGTTGCGCAGCCACGCGAGCAACTCAGTGTTGTAGGGCAGCACGCCAACGTCGATGTTCACACGCTGTGCGATCTGCTCCTTCAGGTAGGCGCGCCCGCGCAGCGCCCAAGCGAAACACAGGAAGATCGATAGTGGGCTCTGCTTGACGAGCACGAAGAACGCTTCAAACAACAGATCGGTACGAGTGAGCGTTCCGTCCAGATCCACACACAGCGGGACTGGGTGGGTTGCGGGCGTGGCCATGTTCATTCTCCGTGCCGGGGCAGGAACAAGGGGATCACTTCGTGAGGCGTTGGTCGGAGTGCGGCACCGGCGGCACGTGCGCGGTCCGCGATCCGGGAAAGCATCGTAATCGCGGTGCCGTGCGGGGTCTGTGCTGCAACGCACACGGGTTCACGCAAATACAAAGCGCTTGTCGAGGTGATATTTTGTGACATAGCCGATCACCAGACCGAGTGCGCCGCCGGCGAGGCGCGCGATTTCATTGTGAAAGAGCGCGTCCGCGGCGAATTCCACGACCCAGAAAACGACCGTCGTGCCGAGCCCCATGGCGACATACAGCGTGAACGTGCGTACGCCGTGCGCGACGCTGCGGTGCTCGTAGCGGAATATCCAGGCCTTATCGAGCAGGTATTTGACGATGAGCCCGACGCCTGTACCCACGCATACCGAAATGGGTACCGCAAATGCACCCTGGTACAAATGGAACGCCAGGCTCTGGCTGCCTAGATTCGCGCCGATTGAAATGGCGGCGAACACCGCGTACCAGAAGACGAGGCGGGAACGGCTCAGCACGACGCCGGTGGCCGGGCTGCTCATAGAGAAATCCGCTTGAATACGAAGCCGGGCAGCGAGCGGATTACGAGCATGATTTCGGCCCAGAACCACGGCGTATAGATCGAATCCTTTCCGCGCTCGACGGCGCGCACGATGTCTGTCGCCACGCGCTCAGGCGACGCGACAAGCGGGCCGGGCAGCGCAAGTCCGGCTGTCATCGGCGTGTTCACGAAACCTGGCTTGATAGTCAGTACTTTCACGTTCGACTTGAAGAGCCGCGCGCGCAGCCCTTCGCAGAAGGTCGTCACGGCGGCCTTCGCGGTGCCGTAGACGTAGTTCGAAGGGCGTCCGCGGTCGCCCGCTACCGATGAGATAACGGCGATCGAACCGCTCTTTTGTGCTTCGAACGCACCGGCGAGGAGTGTGAGTAGTGCGATAGTCGAGAGTGCGTTGACGGTGATTTCTCGCACCGCGGCCTGCGGGTCGCGCTCGCACTCCGACTGGTCTGAGAGCGTGCCGTGCGCGAGCAGAACGATGTCGATGCGGCCAAGCTCGGTCATTGCGGCGTCGAGCATGGGGCGGTGCTGTTCGAAATCGTTGACGTCGAGAACGAAGGTGCCGACACGCCCTGCGCCACGTACTCGCAGATCCTGCGCGACGACCTCAAGACGCGTCGCATGGCGGCCGGCCAGCATGAAGTTCGCGCCGCGCTTGATCCATTCTCGAGCACACGCCACTGCGATGGCGGAGGAACCACCGATGATCAGAATGTTCTTGTCCATTACCGGGTTGTCCGTTGCCAGAAGCGCGACATCAAGGCCGGGTCGCGCAGTTGTTCGAGCGCCTGCCACGCTGGATAGGCGGCGCGAAAATCCGCACCGCTCATGTGAGCATCCTTGGCCGGATACTGGCGGCCGCCAGCTTCGCGAACGATCGCGTCGAGGCGCGCGAAAAGCGTGGCGTTGCGTGTGTCGTGCTGGGGGAAATCGAGTGCAAGCGAGATTCCCTGCATTGGGAATGAGAGCAGTCCTGGAGAGACGAGCGGGCCGCAGCGCTTGAGCACCGCGAGGAACGAACCGGCGTGGGTCGACGCGATCGTGTCAAGGAACGCGTGCAACGCGTCGCGGGCCGTTGCGTCGGGCACGACCAGTTGGTACTGCTGGAAGCCGCGCCGTCCGTAGAGGCGATTCCAGTCCCTGATGCTATCGAGCGGGTAGAAGTAGCTCGCGCAGTTGACCACGGCGGGGCCTGCCTTGTTCGCTGCCCGGCGGTAGTAGAACTCGTTGAAGAGCTTCAGCGTGTAACGGTTCACGGGCGACCAGGGCGGGGCGAACGGTACCCGCCGCATGGGGCGGCGCGGCATATCGAAACACTGGTCGGTGGCATGGTCGGCGCAGACGTAAATGCCGCGTCCTAGCGACGTGCCGCGCCCCAGGCAGTCGATCCATGCCACGCCGTATTCATGCTGTGCGTCGTATTCGTGCGACAGCGCGAGGAACTCGTCGAGATTGCCGAACGGAATCGTTTGGGTGGCGAGGCGGCTCGACTCGACGGGCATCAGTTGCAGTTCCACCCATTCGACGATCCCAGTGAGGCCAAGACCGCCGATTGTTGCGCGATAGAACTCGGCGTTTTCTTCTGGCGCGCACTCAAGTGGCTCACAGTCGGAGCGCAGCAGCGAAAAGCGTCGCACGTGTCGGCCGAAGGTGCCGCGCACATGGTGGTTTTTGCCGTGTACGTCGTTGGCGAGTGCGCCTCC
This sequence comes from Paraburkholderia sp. J8-2, assembly GCF_905220195.1. Taxonomy (NCBI): domain Bacteria; kingdom Pseudomonadati; phylum Pseudomonadota; class Betaproteobacteria; order Burkholderiales; family Burkholderiaceae; genus Paraburkholderia; species Paraburkholderia sp. J8-2. The sequence continues at coordinate 1,005 of NZ_CAJMZA010000002.1, read as the reverse complement.
GAGCGTGACGAATTGCGTGCCGGGCGTAACGGGCAACATCCAGCCGCGCGGTACCGCAAGTTCGAGCACTTCGCCGAGTGTGACGCCCGCCTCTGCGCGCACGATGCCGGTTTTCCAGTCTGCGGAAATGAAGCGATCGAGACCACGCAGCGCAAGAACGTGATCGGTGGCGGCGAGACAACTATCTCCGTAGCTGCGACCGTTGCCGAACGGCAACGTCGTGCCGAAGCGGGTACCCGCGTCGCGTAGTGCGGATTGCGCGTTCTCGCGCCAACCCGGTTCACGGCCGGTTTGTGGTGCGTACGGGTAGTGGCCCCAGGAACTGAGCTTCGAGACGCTCATGTGCAGTCGCCGGACAATTGACAATTGACGCATGTTAGGCAGACCGCCCCGGGATTACCGTTCGCCGGAGCACAAAGCCCGCCTTCGAACACGCGCATGCTCCCTGGCTGACAGGGTTCGGGATCACACGCGCTCCCATCTGATCGCGATACGTACCTAAGAATAAACGATACGTGGTGTCGCCGAACGCGGGGCGAGTGCACCGCGTGGTCGTCTCGCGGTCGGCGCGCTGTATTTTTAGCGCATCCGGGGGCACGGCTGCGCCGCGTGGCGGAACAAGCCTGTCATTTGTCGGTTCAGAATTGCGAATTTTGAGGTTGCGCTCGAATTATTGCGCGATATCGCCGATCACGAGCCAGTTGCACGAAGATTCATCTTTGTCGCGCGGTTCCGCGCACACGTTCCGCCGCCTGTTGGTGGATGTCGACTTCGTGTCATTACTTGCAAAGCAGCAGCAGGCGCTCCTGGTCCGAGCATGGCCGCGCATTGACTTGTTGCGTGGCGGCGGCGCGCGGTGGCGCGGCCGCCTGCACCGCGGCGCGATGCGCGAAACACGCCTTCAGGCGCCGCTCGACGGGCTGATAGTATTGCCAGCCTTTGCCGAGGCTGGGTAGTTCAAGCTTCACCTGCTTCCACTTCGGATGGCCGTGATCCTGCAGGTTT